>NZ_OY771475.1:2834000-3542500 GCF_963674635.1 Breoghania sp. | reverse complement strand
CATAGGCGTCCTTGTTCATGGTGAAGACAAAGAAGGCGGTATAGAGCCCCCGGGGCCCGGAAAATTCGGTGTGAGCGTCCACGAGTTCGGTGATGCGCAGGGGCCGGGTCACTTCCCAGGGAACGACCGTCCCGTCGATGACGCCTTTCGAGAGCGCCTCGGGAGCGGCCGTGATCGGCATTCCGACCGGCGAGGCACCGAGTTCCCCCAGGAGTTCATTGACGATCCGCGAAGGGCCACGCAGCCGCTTGCCCTTAAGATCGGCCAGATGCGCCACGGGCTCACCGCGCATATGCAACACGCCCGGACCATGGACGTGAACGGCAAGCACATGGGTATCGGCATATTCATCGCGCAGGTGCTTGTCATAAAACTCCCAGGCGGCTGCGGACGTCGCCTCCGCATTCTGGGCCGTCATGAAGGGCAACTCGAAGGTTTCCGACTTGGCGAACCGTCCGGGTGCATATCCCGACAGTGTCCAGGTCAGCTCCACCACCCCATCCTTGGTCTGATCGTAAAGAGCAGGCGGCTTGCCGCCGAGCTGCATGGCGGGGAAATGCTGGACGGTGATGCGCCCGCCCGATTCCGCCTCGATCTTGTCGCCCCATGGCTTGAGTACCTTGGCCGGGATGGCCGCCTGAGGGGGCAGCATCTGATGGAGCTTGAGGGTGACTTCCTGAGCGCTCGCCACATGGGTGAGCGCCAGCAATGCGGCACCGGCAAGCCCGGCGCGCATGAATGGCATGGTCATAATGTTATCCTCCCAAAGAACCGCAACCGGCAAACACGAACGCAAACGACCGATCCGGTATCCGCGCGCCTCCCCGCGCACGGTGTGCCTTCACTGTAGCGAAGTTTGTTCTGCCAGTTAACAGTTTTAATGGAGAATGTTCGACCGGGTGAAAACACGCCCCGTCCCAGCCTGTGCAGGCCTCAGATCACGCGCATGAGCAAGCCGCGCAACTGCGCCTGCTCTTCCTCGCTGAGGCTCCCAAGCAACCGCGCTTCGTGTTCGCGGATGGCCGTGGCCGCCTTGTCGCGCAGGCGCCTGCCCGCAAGCGTCGCCCGCAACGCATAGGCGCGCCTGTCTCCCGGCACGCGATGACGACCGATAAGCTCCCGTCCCTCCAGATGATCGACGATCAGCACCACACCCGAACGTTCGATTTCAAGCGCGCGCGCGAGCTGGCTCTGACTGATGTCGGGATTGTCCACGATGATGGACAACGCCGAGAATGTCCCCGGCCGCAGGCCCAGATGATCAAGGCTGGCAAGGAAGTCGCCATGGATCGTCAGATAGGCACGCTTCATGACATAGCCGATGAACTCGCCCAGAACGCCGGGCTCAACACTGCCCGGTTCCGTGGAACCGGCATCCTTGAGCTTGTTCCCTGCGGGCTTTTCGCTGCCCGCATTATCCGTCTTTCCGGCCATGGTCCGCTTTTCCGCCTAGGTGCACAGTGTTTTCGGGTTCGTTGAAAGTCAGGTGAAGCTCGGTTTGCGCTTTTCCAGAAACGCCTTCAATCCCTCGCGCGCATCATCGCTCGTCTGGGACAAGGCCGCGCACAGGCTTTCGGTGAAAAGGCCGTCTCCGCGCGCCATGTCGTCAATGCGCGAGAGAGCCTGAATCACGATGTAATTGGACAGGGGCGCATTGCCTGCGATTGTACGCGCCAGGTCGAGCGCCTGAGCCCGCGCGCCGCCCGGCTCGCTCATGTAATGCGCAAGGCCGAGTGAGACGCCCTCTTGCGCACCATATTTGCGCCCCGTCAGCATCATTTCCACCATCCGGTCCGCCCCCAGGATACGCCCGATGCGCACGGACGCTCCGCCGCCGACAAAAATGCCGCGTCGGCCTTCGGGAAGCTGGAACACCGTGCCCGGATCGGCGACCCGGACATGGCAGGCCGCCGCAAGCTCAAGCCCGCCGCCCATGACCGCCCCTTCAAGCGCGGCGACAACCGGCAGGCCGCCAAACTGGATGACATCCATCACCGAATGCCAGTGCCGGGAATGGCGCATGACCGCCTCGGCGGGCCGCTCCACATGTTCGGAAAGATCGAGCCCGGCGGAAAAGTGCCCGCCTGCGCCCGACAACAAGACAACGGCCACGCCTTCAGGCGGCGCGGCAAAGAAAGCCCGCAGAGCTTCAATCAGCGTATCGTTGAGCGCATTGCGCTTCTCAGGACGCTGCAAGGTCAGATGCGCGATGCCCTCCTCCACATGAACGGAAAGAGGTTCGCATGCGACTTCGGCCTTCTCAGCCATCCCGATCTTCGCCATCTGGCATCAGTCTCCCATTTGTTTCAGGCTCTCCCGGCAGGCGCAAAGAGCACTTGCCCCGAACGGCCTTTCCCTCGCCCGTTTCGCCACGATTGTAAATGCAAAATACTGTTAACGCACTGAACAAATTTTATGCCAGCGCCACACGGCTCTGGACGGCGACCGGGTCCGGGCGACCGCACCCGGCATGAAAGAGGAAAAACGTGCGAAGGGCCCCTAATGATGGGAAAACACGGAACCGGAACGTGAACGCCGTCCCTTTCGCCGTCGTTCAGCCGCAATGGACGGTAACCCTTGGTGTGGCGCGATGTTGCGCGCATATGAGCAGTCCCCTCGAAGGAAGAGCAGGTGATGACCGCAATCCGATCCGGCCTTGTTGCCCCCATTGCAGCCCTTGCCGCCACCTTTGCGGGCGGCTTGGCGACATTGCCCCAGCCCGCTTCCGCAGCCTCCGCTGTCGCGCTGGAGGCCTGCGTCAGCGACATCCGCCGCGATGCCGTCGCCGCCGGCGTACCCCAAAAGCTGGCCGATCAGGCCCTCGGTGGCGTCAAATACGACGAGAAGGCTGTTCGATTTTCCCGCACCCAACCGGAATACAAGACCGAGATCTGGGACTACATGGCCTTTCTGGTCGACGCCAAGCGCATCAGGGACGGTCGCGCCTTGATGAAACGACACCAGACGCTGCTTGCGCAGGTACAAAAGCAGGTCGGCGTGGATCGCCATATCGTGGCCGCCCTCTGGGGCGTGGAGACGGATTACGGGCGCAAGAAGGGCGACTTCTTCATCCCCCACGCTCTGGCCAATGTGGTGTGCCTGTCGGGACGACGCGCGTCCTATTTCAAGGGCGAGCTGATCACGGCCCTGAAGATCGTGGCGGCAGGTGATCTGCACCTCAAGGATCTCCAAGGCTCCTGGGCGGGCGCCTTCGGCCAGACCCAGTTCATGCCCTCGACCTATCGCAGGCTGGCTGTCGATTTCGACGGCAACGGACGCAAGGACCTCGTCAACTCCGAAGCGGATGCGCTGGCCTCCGCCGCGAATTACCTCAAGAAAGCGGGCTGGAACAACCGCCTGCCATGGGGCTTCGAGGTGCATTTGCCGAAAGGTTACAGCGGGCCGAGCGGGCGCAAGAAGCGCGCGTCGCTTTCGACATGGGCAAAGCGCGGAATTACCCACATCGATGGCACGCCGGTGCGAGGCGCCTATTCCGCCGGGCTGCTCCTGCCGGCCGGGCGCAACGGACCGGCTTTTCTTGTGACGAAGAATTTCGATGCGCTTTATTCCTACAATGTCGCGGAATCCTATGCGCTCGCCATTGGCCACCTGTCGGACCGTCTGCGCGGCCACGGCCCGCTGGAAGCCAAATGGCCGACCGACGATCCGGGCCTCTCGCGCGCTCAGCGCCTCGATCTGCAAAATCGTCTGCTGCTGAACGGCTACAATATCGGCAGGGCGGACGGGCTCATCGGGCCCGTCACGCAGGATGCAATCCGCAAGGCTGAAATCCGCTTTGGCATGGAACCGACGGGCCGCCCGGGCACGAAGATATATCGCGCCCTTGGCGGAAACAGATAGCCAACGCCCGCTCGCGGCCTAGTTCGCCAGCGGCAGGGCCTTTTCGACCAGCGAAACCCAGAACGAGCAGCCATGCGGAATGGCGCCGTCGTCGAAATCATATTTCGCGTTGTGGAGGTCGGCGGAAGACCCGTTTCCGACGAACACATAGGCGCCGGGGCGTTCTTCCAGCATGAAGGAGAAATCCTCACTCGCCATCATTGGCTCGATTTCCGAATTGACCTTCGTCTCACCGGCGACCGCACGCGCCACATCGGCGGCGAAATTCGTGCATCTGGCGTCGTTCACGGTGACCGGATAGTCGCGCCAATACTGGATTTCACTCGTTGCGCCGTATCCTTGGGCGATGGAGGTCACCAAGGCACGGATTCTCTCCTCGGCGAGATCGCGCATGGCAGGGCTCAGCGTCCGCACCGTTCCGCGCAAGGTGACCCGATCGGGAATGATGTTGAAGGCCGTACCCGCCAGAAATTGCGTGACGGAGAGAACCGCGCTGTCGAGCGGATCGGCATTGCGCGAAACCACCGATTGCAGCGCCACCACGATCTGGGATGCGATCACCACCGGATCCACGCCCAGATGAGGCTTGGCCGCATGGCCGCCGCGTCCGGTGAGCGTGATCTCGAACTTGTCGCCAGAGGCCATGATCGGCCCGACGCACATGCCGAATTCGCCAACCGGCATGCCCGGATAGTTGTGCATGCCATAGACCTCATCGATGTTCCAACGCGGCATCAGATCGTCGTCGATCATCGCGCGCGCGCCGCCACCGCCTTCCTCGGCCGGCTGGAAGATCACCACCACTGTACCGTCGAAGTTGCGGGTCTCCGCCAGATATTTCGCAGCACCCAGCAGCATCGCGGTGTGCCCGTCATGACCGCAGGCATGCATCTTCCCCGGCACCTCGGAGGCATAGTCCTTGCCGCTTTCCTCCGTGATCGGCAACGCGTCCATGTCCGCGCGGAGCCCGATGGTCTTGCCGCCACCGCCATTGCGGCCCTTGATGACGCCGACGACGCCTGTGCGCCCGATCCCGGTGACGATCTCATCAACCCCGAACTCCCGCAGCTTGTCCGCCACGATGCCCGCAGTACGAACCGTGTCATAGAGCAGCTCCGGATTGCGATGGAAGTCGCGACGCCAGGCGGCGATTTCATCGGACAGTTCGGCAAATCGATTGATGATCGGCATCGGATACCTCGGCACATGAAGCGGGAAACGGGCAGGAGGCCGGAGACGACGTCTCGCCACGTCAAGGCGCGCATTTCACGCTGCGCCGCGATAAGGCGCAAGCCTCGCGCCCGCATTTTTTTTGGCCTGCCCTGCCCGTTCCTTAAGCTACGCTTGGCCCGCCCTGACCGGCTTCAGCCGATAAACGGCGGTGCGCTTGATTTCGGCATCTTCCAGTACCCGCGTCACCGGCACCGAATAGACGGCAATCTCGTCAAGCCGCGTCTTGGGAAGGTAACTGCGCCCCGGACAGCCAACCAGCACCTCGGTGCCTCGGGCCTGCGCCCTGTCGATCCACGCCAGCACCCTTTCGGCAAGCGGACGCTCATAAAAGACATCGCCGCACAACAGCACATCGACATCGGGATCCTCATCGAGGATATCGCGGGTCTCGCGCACGAGATCCACGCCGTTCATTTTCGCGTTGAGCAGGATCGCATCCTGCGCGAAGGCGCAGATATCGACGGCGGTCACCTCCGTGGCGCCTGCCATTGCCGCGGCAATGGAGACCATTCCCGATCCGGCGCCGAAATCGAGCACGCGGCGGCCTTTGACCAGACCGGGATTGTCGAGCACGTAACGCGAGAGAGCCTGCCCGCCGGCCCAGGCGAATGCCCAGAACGGAGGCGGCAGGGCCATATCCTCCAGCTCCGCCTCAGTCTTCTCCCAAAGTTCCACCACCTCGGTTGCCAGATGCAGGGAAATTTCCGGCACCAGAGGCGGGGTCAGCAGTTCGGTGTTTTCAAGAATGAAGTCGCGTCGGTCTTCCGCGGTTCGAATCGTTCCCAGAACGCCATTCATGGAGCCTCCGTCAGTCCACCCATCTCACAGACAATCTTCCACTCTTCTTCTGTAACAGGCTGCACCGAGAGGCGCATCGACGTGACCAGCGACATTTCCGCCAACCGCGGCTCTTCCTTGACGGCGGCCAGGGTCACAGGTTTGGGCATGTCACACACGGCCTTGATGTCCACGCATTCCCAGCGCGGGTCGTCGGTGGTGCTGTCGTGGTGCGCTTCGGCGCACACTTCCACGATGCCGACGACCTCCTTGCCCTCGTTGGAATGGTAGAAGAAGCCCTTGTCGCCGATCTTCATGGCCCGCATGTTGTTGCGCGCCTGATAATTGCGGACCCCGTCCCACTCCTCACCCTGTTCGCCCTTGGCCTTCTGCATTTCCCACGACCACTTGAAGGGCTCTGACTTGAACAGCCAATACGCCATGGATCAGGCCTCCGGGTTCTTGACCGCCCAGACCCACGGCCGGGCCTCGACGCCGGAAAAAAGTCCCGCCTTGGCGTAAGGATCGCTGTCGGCGATGGCCAGCGCCGCGTTCTTGTCGGCCGCCTCCACCATAACAAGTGAGCCGCAGGGCTTGCCGTCTTCTCCGAGGAAAGGGCCTGCGAATTTCAGCGCATCGCCAAGACTTTCCAGAAAGGCCAGATGGTCGGGGCGGGTATCGAGCCGGATCTGAAGGCTGTCCGGTTTGTCGGTGCACAGAAGCGCAAAAAGCATGAAGGTTCTCCCGAAATGTGTTTCGGCACACGCTAGAGCATGCGTCGTGCGAGTGAAATCACCTCCAGCGGCAAAAGCGTCTTTCCGAAAGAAACTGCCCACACGTTCTGTTGCGGCACCTCCTGTGTGGGCGGCTATTCCGGCACCATTGCGGCCCTCCGGTTATTCACCGATGATGCAGCCGCAACAGGAATCATGCCTCGGGGGACCGATGTTCAAGGCCATTCTGAAGGGGAGTGTTCAGCTCTGCCTTTCCAATTTCGACAATCTCATCAAGGCGGCAGGCACATGGACCGTGATCCTGATTCTCGGCGGATTGGCATTCGGAGCCCTCGGGTCCATTGGCGGCCCGATTGCAAATGACACCATGATGGTACGGAACGTGGGGGCATCCCTCATCCAGACCCTGCCCATGCTCTTGTTGCAGGTTGTCGCGGCGTCCTCGATCGCGGTTGCCTGGCACCGGTTTGCATTGCTTGGAGAAGCCCCAGCCACCTTCCATGTCAGGTTCGGCAAGTCCGAGTTTCGCTATGCTTTGTATTACCTCCTGTTCCTGCTCTGCGTATTTGCGATGTCAGCAGTCTTCCTCTTGTTTGCCAGCCTGGTGGCAATGCTCACAGGTGGTGGCAATCTGGAAAGCACAGCATTTACCGGTTTGGGGATCGCCATGATCCTGAGTTGCCTCTTCATGGTTCCGATCTGGGCCCGCGTGAGCCTCATGCTGCCCGCAGCAGCCGTCGATGAACCGATGGGTCCCGTGCGAGCCTACCACTTCGGACAGGGCATGGGCTGGGCCATGACCTTTGCCAGCATCTGCCTATTGATCCCGTTCGTCCTGCTGGATCTCGCCATTCTCTGGATATTGGCGACCATTGGCGCAGGCTTGCCCCAGCTTTTCGTGGTGATCCAGTTCCTCCTGCTCAAGGGACTTGAGCAGATCATCATCACCGTCCTGCTTCTCTCCGTGATCACCGTCGCCTACGCCCTGGCACGGCGCAGATACGAAGCGACCGCCGGACCCATCGATCCGGCGGCCTGATTCTCGATCGGTGCTGAATGAAGCCCGCGGCTAGTTGATGATGCCCCGTGCCTTCAGCTCCTCGATGATCGTGTCGGCCAGCACCTCCGGATCGGTCCCGGTGGTGTCGAGGCGGATCTCGGCGTTCTCCGGTGCCTCATAAGGCGAATCGATGCCGGTGAAGTTCTTGATCTTGCCTTCGGCGGCCTTCTGATAAAGCCCCTTCGGATCGCGCCGTTGGCATTCGGCCAGCGGCGTATCCACGAAGACCTCGATGAACTCGTCCTCTTCCACCAACTCGCGCGCCATCCGGCGCTCGGACTTGAACGGCGAGATGAAAGACACCAGCACGATCGTGCCGGAATCGACGAAGAGCTTCGCCGTTTCCGCCACGCGGCGGATGTTCTCCACCCGGTCCGCATCGGTGAAACCGAGATCGCGGTTGAGACCGTGGCGGACATTGTCGCCATCGAGCAGATAGGTGTGGTTGCCCGAAGCCAGCAGCTTGCGCTCAACCGCATTGGCGACCGTCGACTTGCCCGACCCGGAAAGCCCGGTGAACCACAGGACCGCCGGCTTCTGCCCCTTCAGCGCCGCACGCGCGTTCTTGTCGACATCCAGCGCCTGCCAGTGAATGTTCGTGGCGCGGCGCAGGCCGAACCAGATCATGCCCGCCGCCACGGTCGCGTTGGTCAACCGGTCGATCAGGATGAAGGACCCGGTGTCGTGGTTCGATTCATACGGATCGAAGGCGATCGGGGCAGACAGCGACAAGTTGCAGAAGGCGACCTCGTTGAGGTCGAGCTTCTTCGCCGCCAGATGCTCGAAGGAATTGATGTCGATGCGGTGCTTCAGCTCGCTCACCGTCGCGGTGACCGTGCGCGATCCTGACTTCAACAGATAGGTGCGCCCCGGATAAAGCGGCTTGTCCGTCATCCAGATGATGTGGGCGGCGAACTGGTCGGACACTTCAGGACGGCTTGCAGCCGACGCGATGATATCGCCGCGCGAAATATCGATCTCATCGGCAAGGGTCAGCGTGACCGCCTCGCCCGCTCGGCCCTCTTCCAGATCGCCATCCATCGTGACGATCCGGTCGATGCGGCTGGTCTTGCCCGATTCGGCCACCACCACGTCATCGCCCGGACGCACCACACCGGAGGCGATCGTGCCGGAATAACCGCGGAAATCCAGATTTGGTCGGTTCACCCACTGCACCGACATGCGGAACGGACGCCGGTCGAGATCGTCGGCGACTTCCACCGTCTCCAGATGCTCGATCAGCGTCGGGCCGGAATACCAGGGCGTTTTCTCGCTGCGCCGGGTGACATTGTCGCCAAAGCGCGCCGAAATCGGCACCGCGACAAGGCTGTCGAAATCGAACGAGGCGGCGAAATGCGAGAACTCGTCGCGAATCTCCTCAAAGCGCGCTTCGCTGAACTCCACCAGATCGATCTTGTTCACCGCCAGCACCACATGACGGATGCCGAGCAGCGAGGCGATGAAGGCATGGCGACGCGTCTGGGCCTGAATGCCGTGACGCGCATCGACCAGCAACACCGCCAGATCGGCGGTCGACGCGCCGGTCGCCATGTTGCGGGTGTATTGCTCGTGGCCCGGCGTGTCGGCCACGATGAACTTGCGCGCTTCGGTGGCGAAGAAGCGATAGGCCACATCGATGGTGATGCCCTGCTCGCGCTCGGCCTCAAGGCCGTCCACCAGCAAGGCAAAGTCGATGTCTTCGCCCACGGTGCCGTGTTTGGCGGAGTCCTTTTTCAAGGAGGCGAGCTGATCCTCAAAGAGCAGCTTGGAATCATAAAGCAGCCGCCCGATCAGGGTGGACTTGCCGTCATCGACCGAGCCACAGGTGAGAAAGCGCAGCAAACCCTTGGTTTCCTGGCCTGCGATGAATTCGGCAAAGGCTTCCGGCTCCGCCGCCGCGATGGTGTCGAGCGTCGCCATCAGAAATACCCCTCGCGCTTCTTCTTCTCCATGGAGGCCGCTTCATCGTGATCGATCAGACGACCGGACCGCTCCGACGACCGGGCGATCAGCATCTCGGAGACGATTTCCGGCAAGGTGGTGGCCTCCGATTCGATGGCCCCCGTCAGCGGATAACACCCCAGCGTACGGAAGCGGACCATGCGCTCCTGGGCAACCTCGCCCGGGTTCATCGGCAGGCGCTCGTCATCGACCATGATCAGCATGCCGTCGCGCTCGACCACCGGTCGGCGCGCCGCATAATAGAGCGGCACGATGGGAATGTTCTCCGCCAGGATATATTGCCAGATGTCGAGCTCGGTCCAGTTGGACAGCGGGAAGGCGCGGATCGATTCCCCCTTGGCGACGCGCCCGTTATAGAGCCGCCACAGTTCCGGGCGCTGGTTTTTCGGATCCCAGCCGTGCGACGCGGAGCGGAACGAGAAGACGCGCTCCTTCGCCCGGCTCTTTTCCTCGTCGCGGCGCGCGCCCCCAAAGGCCGCATCGAAACCGTGTTCGTTGAGCGCCTGCTTGAGCGCCTCCGTCTTCATCACATGCGTATAGAAGGACGAACCGTGATCGAACGGGTTGATGTTGTCGGCCAGCCCTTGCGGATTGGTGTGCACGATCAGGTCCAGCCCCAGGCGCTTCACCGTTTCGTCGCGAAACGCGATCATCTCGCGAAACTTCCACGTGGTGTCCACGTGCAGAAGGGGAAACGGCGGCTTGGAAGGATAGAAGGCCTTCATGGCAAGATGCAGCATGACGCTGGAATCCTTGCCGATGGAATAGAGCATCACCGGGTTGCGGAACTCTGCCGCCACCTCACGCATGATCTGGATGCTCTCGTTTTCGAGACGCTTCAAATGCGAGCTGCGATCAACCGACACGGGATAACAAACCTGTTTTCTTGGCCCCCTCACGAAAGCGCGAGGACGGGGCGTGCACCGGAGCTCCGGCGAAATACGACATGACCACGTTGTTCAATTCGTAATCCTAGTGACCATTGTGCCTGTATCAAAGGATGCGAAACGGCACAGTTTCTCACGAGGAAGAAACAATTTCCCGGTCGCCGGCGGCAATGAAGTATGGATTTGCGAAGTCGCTGTCATGCGACTGATTGCGCTTGCCATAGTTGAGCGGCGCGCCATCCTCGGTAACGACCACGCCCCCCGCGGCCCGCAGAACCGCATCGGCGGCAGCCGTATCCCATTCCATCGTGCGCCCGAAACGCGGATAAAGATCAGCCGCACCTTCCGCGACACGGCAGAACTTGAGCGATGATCCGGCGGATTTCAGATCCGCAACGTGCAGGCTGTCGATATAGGTGGAGGTCTGCTGGCTCATATGCGAGCGGCTGGCCAGAACCGTCAGACCGGCTTTGGGCGCGGCGCGGACCGAAATCTGTTCGGCTTTCCCGCACACCCCGTCCGCAACGCGGGCCCGCCAGGCCCCTTCGCCGGAAACACCCCAGAAGATCTCGCCAAGCGCCGGGGCATAAACGACCCCCGCCATCGGCGTACCGCCTTCGACCAGGCCGATATTCACCGTGAACTCGCCATTGCGGGAAATGAACTCGCGCGTGCCATCCAGAGGATCGACAAGAAAGAAGGCATCGCTGGGCGGCGGCACGCGGCCCGCGGAAACAGCCTCCTCCGCGACGACCGGAATATCCGGCACAAGCCGCGCAAGCCCTGCCAGAATGATCGCCTCAGCCTCCGTGTCGGCCTTGGTGACAGGTGACCCGTCTCCCTTCTCGGTAACGTCAATCGCATCCTTGTAGATGTTCATGATCGCCGCACCGGCCGCTATCGCGACATCGCACAACGCGGCCACATCGCGTTTTCCGATGGGGGTTCCGTCTGCTCCGGCAGACGTCGAGGGGGTCGGGGTTTCTGTCTTTTCGAGCGTCAAGACACTCTCGCTCCAGTGTTTTCGGGCCCGCAAGGGCGCCAGGGCGCAGACCCGCCGCAAGCAGCGAACCTAAGCTCTGGCGGGAGCCTCTTTCAAGTCTTCAAATCCGCACCCGCGCTCGCAGACAGCGCAGCACATGCGGCGTTTCCGCTTCAGCAAGCCTTGTTGCGTTGCGCAAGATGCCTCTCCCAAGCCAGTGCGTGGCTTACGATGGTGTCGAGATCATCGTAACGCGGGCTCCAGCCGAGCTCATGCCGCACCGCTTCGGCAAGCGCCACGACCTTTGAGGAATCACCCGCGCGGCGGGGTTCTTCCAGAACCTCGATGTCGCGGCCCGATACACGCCGGACCGCATCAATCACCTGTCGCACGGAATAGCCTTCGCCATATCCGCAATTCAAGACGACGCTCGACCCACCGGCGCGAAGCCGGGCCAGCGCGAGGCGGTGCGCTTCGACGAGATCGGCCACATGAATGTAGTCGCGCACACCCGTGCCATCCGGGGTGTCATAGTCGGTACCGAAGATGGACAGCCGCTCCCGTTTGCCAAGGGCCGCCTCGCAGGCAACCTTGATCAGATGGGTGGCCTTCGCGGTCGACTGGCCTGTCCGTCCCTCCGGGTCGGCCCCGGCCACATTGAAATAGCGCAGCGCGGTATAGGCGAAATCATGGGCAGCGGCAGTGTCCGCCAGCATGATCTCGCTCATGAGCTTGGACGAGCCATAGGGCGAGAGCGGGCGCAAGGGCGCGGTTTCGGCCACCGGCACCGTTTGCGGATCGCCATAGACCGCCGCCGTGGAGGAGAAAATGAAGTTCTTCACGCCCGTCTCCACGCAGGCCTCGATCAGGCTGCGCGTGTTGGACGTGTTGTTGCGATAATATTTGAGCGGATCGGCAACCGATTCCGGCACGATCACGGACCCGGCGAAATGGATGACAGCATCCACGCCCTCAGCAAGCACTTGATGCACGAGGTCAGTATCGGCCAGATCCCCCACAACCAGCCGGGCCGCACCGGCAACGGCCCAGTCGAAGCCGGTGGACAGATTGTCGAGAACGACAACCTCTTCGCCGGCCTCGACAAGGTTCACAACCATGTGGCTGCCGATATAGCCGGCACCGCCCGTCACCAGTACTGCCATTTCATTCTCCCGATGGCCCAAACTCGGCCCGTATTTTTCCTTAGCACGGTTTTCCCGCCAATCGGCAGTTGCCAGCTTGTCCCACGGAACGGTATGGCCTGCCGCTTGTTATTCTTGAGCCGCCTGATTAGCTTGCGCTGAACCGGTGGTCCAACACCGAATTAGTCAGGACATTCTAATGCCCGCACCCATCCGCAAAGCCGTTTTTCCCGTTGCCGGCCTCGGCACGCGCTTCCTGCCCGCCACCAAGGCCGTGCCCAAGGAAATGCTGACCGTGGTCGACCGCCCGATCATTCAGTACGTGGTGGATGAGGCGCGCGAAGCCGGGATTGAACACTTCATTTTCGTCACGGGCCGCAACAAGCACGTCATCGCCGACCATTTCGACATGGCCTATGAGCTGGAGCAGACCCTACGCGACCGTGGAAAGCAGGAGGCGCTGGATCTTCTGGAAGAAATCCGCCCCGCTCCGGGCACGGCCAGCTTCACCCGGCAACAGGAACCGCTCGGCCTTGGCCACGCGGTGTGGTGCGCGCGCGAGATGATCGGACACGAGCCCTTCGCGGTGCTGCTGCCGGATGTGCTGGTGAAAGCCGGACGCGGCTGCCTTGGCCAGATGATCGACGCCTATGAGAAGACGGGCCGCAACATCATTGCGGTGGAGGAAGTTCCCGAAGACCAGACCCACCATTATGGTGTCATCGACATCGAAGGCGAAGGCAAGGACGGCCTCTATGAGGTGCGCGGTATGGTGGAAAAGCCGAAGCCCGGCACGGCACCCTCCAACCTCATCATTACCGGGCGCTACATTCTTCAGCCGGAAGTCTTCGGGTTCCTCGAAAACCAGGAAACCGGTGCGGGCGGCGAAATCCAGCTCACCGATGCGCTGCTGAAACTGATGGAAACGCAGGGCATGAGCGGCCTCGCCTTCGAAGGCAAGACCTATGATTGCGGCTCCAAGATCGGCTTTCTCGCGGCCAATGTCGCCTATGCGCTGGGCCGAGAGGATATCGGCGAGGAATTCCGCGCGACCTTGAACGAGCTGCTGGACTGACCTTTCCGTAAACCCCGACTGCGAGCGGGCGCGATTGCCACCTTGGTGTCCGCTCCGCCACACCGATACGCTTTGAGTGCGAAGCGCCCGGACCTCGGTCCGGGCGTTTTTTTTCGCGCTCCGCGCCGGGGATTTCGCGATGCACCCCGCACATTCGTGAATATCACGATGCAAATCCTGCGATCGCCCAGTTTTTAATCACACGCCAAAGCGCATTTTGCATATTTTTCGTGCAGCCCGCAGGCCCTGCCGCTTTTTTGGCCACCCCCCATCCCCCCTCTCCGCAAAACTCATCCATTTCTCTTTTCATTCAGAGACTTGGGTCTGCTTTTCCGTGCCCATTCCGACGGATTTCCGTACGGGAATCCGACTTGGCACGGACCTTGTTAGAGAAGGGACGGTAACAGCCGCGAGGCTGGAGCCCGGGGGGGCGGTGTCAGGGGGCACTGGTCCTGGATGAAGACGACCAAGGGAACACCATCCGGAACAGGCCGCAGCGGCTGCGGGCGGCAGCAGGAGAGTAACGGGAACCAATCATGAAAATCGTCATGGCCATTATCAAGCCGTTCAAGCTGGACGAGGTGCGCGACGCCCTCACGGCAATCGGCGTGCAGGGACTCACCGTCACCGAAGTGAAGGGCTACGGCCGCCAGAAGGGCCACACCGAAATCTATCGCGGTACGGAATACGCGGTCAGCTTCCTTCCGAAGCTCAAGATCGAAGTCGCGGTTGCGAGCGGCATGGTCGACCAGGTGCTGGAAGCCATTTCCGGCGCGGCCAAGACCGGCCAGATCGGCGACGGCAAGATCTTCGTCTACTCGATCGACCAGGCCGTCCGGATCCGAACCGGCGAAACCGACGCCGAAGCACTGTAATCGCTCAACGAGGAAACAGTCATGAAGACCTCCATTTCATTCGGTCGCTCCGCGTCGGCACTTGCCGCCAGCGCTTCGGCCGTAGCCATTGCCGGCCTTGTCGGCGTCTCCGCCGCCTTTGCCCAGGACACCACCGCCGAGGCCGCAGCCGCGCCCGCGGTCGGCCCTGAAGTCGCCTACATCCTCAACACCCTGCTGTTCCTCATCGGTGGCTTCCTGGTGATGTGGATGGCCGCGGGCTTCGCGATGCTCGAAGCCGGCCTGGTGCGTTCCAAGAACGTGTCCATGCAGTGCCTGAAGAACATCGCCCTCTATTCCGTCGCCGGCCTGATGTTTTGGATCACCGGCTACAATCTCATGTATACCGGCGTCGACGGCGGCTACATGGGCTCCTTCGGCCCCTATTCCTTCGATCCCGTCGGCGGCAACGCGCTGGATACCGGGTATTCGACCGCGTCGGACTGGTTCTTCCAGATGGTGTTCTGCGCCACGACCGCCTCGATCGTCTCCGGTACGCTGGCCGAGCGCATCAAGCTGTGGCCGTTCATGATCTTCACGGTCATCCTGACCGGCATCTTCTATCCGATCACCGGTTCCTGGCAGTGGGGCGGCGGCTGGCTGTCCGAGATGGGCTTTTCCGATTTCGCCGGCTCCTCGCTGGTGCACTCCGTTGGCGGCTGGGCGGCTCTGTCAGGTGCCGTGATCCTCGGCGCGCGCAAGGGCAAGTACGGCCCCGGTGGCCAGGTGACCCCGTTCCCGGGCTCCTCCATGCCGCTGGCGACCCTCGGCACGTTCATCCTGTGGCTCGGCTGGTTCGGCTTCAACGGCGCTTCGCAGCTTGCCATGGGCACGATCGGTGACGTTTCCGACGTCTCGCGCATCTTCGCCAACACCAACATGGCCGCCGCCGCCGGTGTCGTCGTCGCGATGGTTCTGACGCAGATCCTGTACAAGAAGGTCGACGTGACCATGGCGCTCAACGGTGCGCTGGCCGGTCTGGTCTCCATCACCGCCGAGCCGCTAGCCCCGACCGTGCTGCAGTCCGTCATCATCGGCGGCGTCGGTGCCGTGATCGTCGTCTTCGCCGTGCCGATGCTCGACAAGCTCAAGATCGACGACGTCGTCGGCGCAATCCCGGTTCACCTGCTTGCCGGCATCTGGGGCACCTTCATCGTGCCGTGGTCCAACGCCGAAACCTCCTTCGGTACGCAGATCGTGGGCATTGCCGCCATTGGCGCCTTCACCACGGTGGCCAGCGTCATCGTCTGGCTCATCCTGAAGGCCACCGTCGGCATCCGCGTCGGCGAGGAAGAAGAAGCCCTCGGCCTCGACAAGGTTGAAATCGGCGTGGAAGCCTATCCCGAGTTCGGGACCGGATCCCAGCGGATGTAACGTTCTCTCCAAGCGAATCGAACCAGTTCGTTCGATCACCTGGCCCGGGCTCTCAAGCCCGGGCCTTTTTGCTTTCTCGGGCGCGCCTGAGAGCCCTCGCCCACGATCACAGCCGCGTTGCACCGCCTGTCGGTGGAGCGTATGTTCCGCTTCCGCAAATATCCTGGAAAATCGTGAAAGAAGGGCGGGCGCCCCCATGGACTTTCTTCCCGACACGACCGTTCTGCTTGCCTTTTCGGCTGCCGCGATCACCCTGACGCTGACGCCGGGACCCGACATGACGCTGTTTTTGAGCCGCGCGCTCATTCACGGTCGGCGCTCTGGCTTTGCCGCTCTTGCGGGGGCCTCGACGGGGCTGATCATTCACACCTTGCTGGCGGCCTATGGCCTCTCCGCCCTTCTGGCAGCCTCGGCCACGGCGTTCCGGCTCGTCACCATCGCCGGTGCGGTCTATCTGGCCTGGCTGGCCTTCCAGACGCTGCGCCATGGCTCGGCCCTGACCCTTGAGACGGCAGACACCACGTCAAGCGGGGGACTTGCGCGGTCATGGGCAACGGGCCTCGGCATCAACCTGCTCAACCCGAAAATCGTGCTGTTCTTCGTGACCTTCCTGCCCCAGTTCGTGAATGCCC
Source organism: Breoghania sp. (assembly GCF_963674635.1). Taxonomy (NCBI): domain Bacteria; kingdom Pseudomonadati; phylum Pseudomonadota; class Alphaproteobacteria; order Hyphomicrobiales; family Stappiaceae; genus Breoghania; species Breoghania sp. The sequence continues at coordinate 3,525,888 of NZ_OY771475.1, read as the reverse complement.
ACGATGAAAACGCCCGCAGTCAGCTTGTCTTTCTGGGTCTCTATTTCGTGGTGCTGTCCCTGCCCTTCACGATCACGATCATCGCGCTTTCGGAAAGGTTCTCCGCGGCTCTCAAGCGCTCGCCGCGCGCCATGCGGGTAATGGACTGGACCTTTGCCGGGATCATGGGCGCCTTCGCGCTGCGCATTGCAGCCACGCTGACACGCTAAGGGCGCGTCAGCCTGCGGGCTGTTTCCCTGCCCGTGACGCCGCCGCTGCCGTCAACGCCTTGAACAGATCCGCCGGAGCGAAGGGCTTGCCGAGAACGCAGCAAAAGCCCGCCTTGCGGCTGCGGGCTGTGTCGGCAGGCCGCATACCCGCCGTCAACGCAACGATCGGAATATCGCCGTCTTCCGTTCTTTCGCGCAGCCGCATGGCCGCCTCGATGCCGTCCATGCCGGGCATCTGAAGGTCCATGATCACGACATCGAAAGCCTCCTGACCGGCAGCCTCAAGCGCCGCAGCACCGCTGTCGACCGCCTTGAAGGACATGCCGAAGGAATCGAGAAAGGTCGTGATCAGGAGCCGGTTGACCGAATTGTCGTCGACCACCAGGACCTTGAGCCTGACCAGCTCCGGCGCCACGTCATCATCTGCAATCGCGTCCGCGTCCTTGACGAGATCCCCGACAGGCACACAAGGCACCTCCAGCGTGAAGGTCGTGCCATGGCCGTAGTCGCTCTCGACGTCGAGGCGACCGCCGAGGCGCTGCGCCAGCGTCCTGGAGATCCAGAGCCCCAGCCCCGATCCGCTCCGCAGGCGCTGTCCGGACGCACCCTGCCGGTAGGGCAGGAAAAGCGTCGAAAGCTCCTGCGGGTCAATCCCTGGCCCCTCATCGCAGACCGTCACCAGAAGATGGCGCTCTTCGTCGCCCAGATAGCGCGCATTCACCTTCACATGCGGCTTGCGGCCATCGGGCCGCCTGCCCCCCGCCTTGCCGCCCCCCGGTTCGCCGCGCGGCTTTCCGGTGAACTTGATCGCATTGTCGATGAGATTGGTGAGAATCCGGCGCACGGCATGCGGATCTCCCGTCGCAGGTCCGTCGAGCCCATCGGCAAGGGTCAGCTTCAGCTCCACATTGCGTTCGTCTGCAAGGGGGCGGAACAATGCTGCCAGACCCGTGAGCGCTTCTGCAGGGTTCCACACCAGCAGCCCGGTCGGCTCCGGTGGAACCTCGCCCGCCTGATCGAGCAGTTCCGTCGTCAGCTGGTTCAAAGCGGCGGCGGCCTGCTGCAGTGTATCCACATAGGCGCGCTGGTACTGATCCAGCTCGGTTGCGGCCAACAGGTCAGCCGTCGCCGAAACGGCCCCCAGCGGAGTGCGGATATCATGCAGAATGACGGCCAGCGCCAGCGCGGTCTTGGTTTCGTCCTCCGGCGCCAACGTCGTTTCGTTTGATCCGGTTTCGCCCTCTTGCACGGATGCCCGGCCTTTTCTGATTTGAGATCTGCGCGAATCGTACCAGCGCAAGGCCTTCGTTGCGAGGCCACACACCGTGGTATGCCTTATTTGACGCGTGTTACATTCTGACCTAATCCATTTAATTGATAAAATGGACATTTTGCCCAACCGCCAGGCGTACGGCACCGGGCTGTTAATCGCTGTTCGTGCAGTAGGCACCCTCAAGACAGGCGCGCTTTCCCAAAGCCCCACTGACCCGGCCCAAGATGTTCTCGTTCGATATCCTCACCATCGTCTTGCCGATCTTCCTGTTGATCGCGGTCGGCTATGCGGCTGCGTTCAGTGGCGTGCTCGACGTATCTGTCGGAGATGCCCTCAGCAAGTTCGTGAACACGATCCTGATCCCGGTTCTGCTCTTTCGCACACTGGCAACGGCGTCCTTCAACGGGGCGTCCCCATGGGCGCTTTGGGGAGCCTATTTCTCCGCAGCAGGGCTCGTCTGGGCGGTTGCGACCGTCCTGAGCCGAAAGCTCCTGCGTCGTGAGGCGCGTTACTGCGTCATTGCGGGGATCGTGTCCGCCTTCTCCAACACCGCGCTTGTGGGAATTCCCATTATCTCCACGAGCTTTTCCGAGGCCGGTCTCGTGCCGCTTTTCGTCATCATGTCGGTTCATCTGCCATCGATGACGATCGCCAGCACGTTGCTGATGGAGCGCGCGGCGGTCGCGGACGGAACGAAGGCTGCGGCTCCCCTCGGCCAGACGCTGGTTGCCATCGCGCACAACCTCCTGACCAACCCCATCGTGATCGGAATCATCTGCGCGGTGGCCTGGCGGCTAACCGGACAGCCCATCCCCGAATTGCCCGCCAACGTCCTCAGGCAACTGGCCGGAGCGACCATTCCCGTCGCCCTGTTCTCCCTCGGCATGAGCCTGCGTCGATACGGGATCCGCGGCAATGTGGCGCCTGCCATCCTGGTCAGCGCCCTCAAGGTCATCGTCATGCCGGCCATGGTCTGGGCCTCCACCACCTATGTGTTCCACCTGCCCGCGCTGTGGGTGCAGGTCGCGACCCTGACGGCCGCCTGCCCGACCGGCGTGAACGGGTATCTTTTCGCCGCAAGCTTCGGCACCGGCCATGCGCTTTCCGCCAACACGATCAGCCTGACGACGGCCACCTCCATTGTTAGTATTGGTTTCTGGATGCATTTCGTCGGCGTGATGTGATGATTCGCCGGAACACAAGGAGAGCGCAGCAACACCCATGGACCAACTGACCCGCATGCGTTGTTTCATTCAGGTGGTCGATGCCGGCGGTTTTTCCGCTGCTGCCCGTGAAATGGGGCGCTCCAAGGCGCTCGTTTCGAAATATGTCGGCGAGCTGGAGGACGAACTCGGCGTTCGTCTGCTCAACCGCACCACCCGCAAGATCTCCACCACCGAAGCTGGCCAGGCCTATTACCGTGAGGTTTCGGATATTCTCCAGCGCATCGACGATCTCCAGAACGCGATGCAGGACACCAGCCAGACCGCTCGCGGCCTGTTGCGCGTCTCCGCCTCACGCGCCTTCGGTGATCACGATCTTTCGCGCGCCGTCATGGCCTTTCTCTCCGAGAACCCGGACATTTCCGTCGATCTGAAACTGGAAGACCGATTCGTCGATCTGGTGGAGGAGGGGTTCGACGTCGCCATCCGGCTGACGGAGCTGTCCGATTCGAGCCTGATTGCCCGCAAGCTCGCCCCGTTCAGGCAAGTGACCGTCGCCTCACCGCAATTGCTGGCGATCCATGGTGTGCCCCAGGAGCCGACCGATCTCGCCGATCTGCCCTGTATCATCGACACCAATTATCGCTTTCGCGCCAACCTTGCCTTTCGCACGCCCGAAGGCGAACGCACATCCGTCACGATCAAGGGTCGGGTGGAGGTGAACAGCGCGGAAGCCGCAAGACAGGCGGCCCTTGCCGGACTGGGGTTCGCCCGCACACCCCATTTCATGGTTCGCGACGACATCTCAGCCGGACGACTGGTTTCCATGCTGGAGGACTATCAGTCGAACGATGCCGCAATCTGGGTCGTCTACCCCCATCGCAAGCACCTGTCGGGCAAGGTGCGCGCCTTTGTCGATTTCCTGGTGGCGTGGTTCGAGCGCGAACAGTTGCGCGGGGCCTACTGACGGGCGTCCGGGGCGCTGTTGCCGCCTGACGCTGCGCGGGATCTTCAACCGGCGGAGAAGGCCCGCATCCGCGCGATCACTTCCGGCAAGGCGATTCGCTCCACGTATTTCACGCGCTCCGCCTCCAGCCCGCGGGCGATTTCCAGGCGCCTGTCCTCAGACCGGATCAGGGCGCGCGCAGCGACCAGCGCGCCAGTTTCCTTGGCGCGCAATGTCTCCACCTGCTGGCGAAGCTCCGCATTGAATTCCTCGCGCGCGGGAACCGCCGTCACCAATCCCAGCGCATGGGCCCGCCACGCTTCCACTTTCCGGTTCAGGAGCTGGATCTCAAGCGCGCGCGCTTCCCCGATTCGCTTGGGCAGGATCGCCGTCCATCCACCGATGGGCGCAAAGCCCATCTCCGCGCAATAGGGCTGCGCAAAGGTCCCCTCGCTCATCACCACGATGTCGCTGGCAAGAAGAAAGCCGATCGACCCGCCGGTCACTGGCCCGCGTACGGCGGTCACAACCGGCGCCGGGAAGGCCATGAGGTCGAGAATTGCGCCGTTCAAATGCCCAACGAGCTGATCGGCATAGGCGCGCAGCCGGTCCGGGTCATCGGCATGCTGGAGATGACCGGAAATGTCCGTGCCTGTCGAAAAGGCCTTGCCGGACGCATCAAGGATCAAGACACGCGGAGACTGAGACGCGGCTTTCGCGAGTGCATCCCGGAATCGCATAATCAACGCCGGCACCAGAGCGTTCGCGCGCTCGGGCCGGTTCAGCGTCAAACGCACACAATCGGATTCACACCTGTAAACAACGAGATCATCGGCATGTTCCGGCCCGGAAGCCGCGTTTGCCTCGGATGCGACCTGCATAATCACCTACCGTTACCAATCATTGGCAAAATGTCCTTGAGCGGGTCTGCCCCGATCCTCGGCCTGATCCCGCATCAGATCATCGACCGGGCCGCCCGCCCCAAACGTCCCTCGCCCCGCGCGGTTCTGCGACGTCGGTCAGGACAGGACCACAACTCGCCCTCTATCCTGGCTCCTGTCGTAGCACACCCGCCACCCGGCTTTGAACCTGAGCAAGATATCCGGACACCGCGGGTTGAATGAGACGGTTCGCAAATGCTCCTCCCGTCCTGACGCGCCCTTGACGTATTACCCGCCAAGCGGCCGCCTTCAGCGCCTCGGCCAGGAGGCTTCACCGTCAACCCATCCCGAAATATCGAGGATTCAAGCCAGACAGGCCCCGTCGGCGCGCTGTCCGCGAACGAGACCGCTCATCCAACATGATACTATCCTCAAGGGCTTGCGATAAACACCAGAAATGCAAAGCAGCCTTTCTTATACGCATGCGCCAGAAGACACTGCCACGTCACCCCCCGCGCCTCCCCACCAGCCTCTTTCACCACATAAGGCCCGCATGCGTTCCCTTCCGACCATCATGAGGGGAAAAATGATTCAAGGTTAACGCGCGGAAAGATCAGTCATCACGGCCACAAGCCCCGCCCTTGACGATGAATTTGACCGGACCAATCAACCCCAATCGCTGCGACTGCCGCACTGGAAACGCGCAAGATCGAGGGTAAGGATATTTCCGGAATAAAACTAAACACGCGTTTAAAATTTAATAATAACAACATCTTACACTGTTTTTCTGACAAAGTCGTACCTCTGATCTACCCACGGCTTCTCTGCAACATATTCGTCACGACGTAACTCTAGGTGGTTTTCCGTCAGATAGTCGTATGCACATGTTTTGACCAGACACTGCGATTTCATAACAAGTACTCCCACTTGCTTTTATTAACCTTTCGTGCACCATAAATCGTGACTGCCGGAGACTGTTCGACGGCGCCCGAGGGCGTATGGGGACAGGAGGTGTGGCGCCAACCGGCAAGATTATCCATTCGGTGACGTGACCGGTCCGCCTGTGGGGCGCAGCGCGTTTATATTCAGTACCGACCCGGATCGGGCCGGATCATGTTGGGTGTGAGGTTCCGATGACGCCCCCTTACCGTCCTGACGGCGCAGATGCCGTTCCTGTTCCGGACGTGGCTGCGTTTCCCCGCAGCACGATGGAAGAGGACGTCGCGGCTGAGCATTACGACGAGATCGACGTCCGGCTCGATCCACGCACCAAGACCTATTGGTGCATGATGCGTCCGGACGGGCGTCCGAGCTATACGCCCGGACTTTTGGCCGACCTGAGCCGCATGCAGGGTTCCATTCCCAGGCTCTTTGCCCGTCACGCACGCTCCGGCGAAGAGCCGATGCGCTATTTCGTCGTCGGGTCCCGAATTCCCGGAATTTTCAATCTGGGCGGAGATCTGGCCCTGTTCGCCCATCACATACGGCAGGGAAACCGCAAGCACCTGTCCACCTATGCCCGCGCCTGCATCGACGTCGTCTACAACAATGCCGTCAACTACGAGTTGCCCATCGTGACGATCGCGCTCGTTCAGGGCGACGCACTGGGAGGCGGCTTCGAGGCGGCATTGTCCTGCGATATCATCGTGGCTGAGCGCGGCGCGAAATTCGGCCTTCCGGAAGTCCTGTTCAACATGTTTCCCGGCATGGGAGCCTATTCGTTCCTCGCCCGTCGGCTGGATAGCGTGCAGGCGGAACGCATGATCATGAGCGGCAAACTCTACACCGCGCAGGAGCTTTTCGACTTCGGGCTCATCGACATTCTGGCCGAGGACGGCAAAGGCCGACTGGCGGCGGAGGAATATATCCGCCGCAACACCAAGCGGCAGAATTCCCACAGCGCAATCTATCGCACCCGTCGGCGTGTCAATCCGATCACCTATGAGGAGTTGCGCGACATCACGGATATCTGGGTGGACACCGCCTTGCGCCTCAGCGAACCGGACCTGCGCAAGATGATGCGCCTCACCATGGCGCAGGACCGTCGTCGGTCGGCTGTCGAAACCCACGCCGCAGAGGCGGTCTGAACAGGCGCCCAGATCTCTCAAGGGTCTGAAAACCGAAGGCCTCGCGCGCAGCGCGCGCTCAATCGCCGAGGTTGGACTGGCTCGTGTCGCGCAGGCGTTCGTTGAGCACCTCGCGCACACTGGAGACCTCCAGTTGCAATTCGCGCAGGCGTTCAAAGCCGTGACGCATGAACTCGTCCTCGTCGATCACTTCCAGACGGGAGCAGATCGAGTAGATGCCCTGCGCACCGATATTGGCCGCCCCGCTGCGCATGGCATGCGCCTGGCTCTGGAAGCCCTCCAGATCGCTCTCCTCGCAAAGGGCGGACAGCTGGTTCAACGTCTCTTCCGTATCACTGACGAAACCGCCGACAACTTCCTCGACGAATTCGGCCCCGCCAAGCTCCCAGAGGTTTTCCAGCGTATGCAGGTCAACCACGGCGCGACCGCTTGCGCGGAATTTCGGGTGCGCCGAAAGTCTCGCGACATTTTCGCCCTCCGTATCGGGAATGGAGTCCACATGTCCGACATCGTCGGCAATGATCTGCTCCATCTTGCTCAGCAGAACGGCCGGTTCGACCGGCTTGGTGATGCACTCCACCATTCCCGCCTCCAGACAGCGCTCCCGCGCGCTCGGCGTCGCATCCGCCGTCAGCCCGACAACCGGCACCGCCCTGCGACCCAGCGAGGCAAAGGCATAGAGCTTCATCGCCTCGATCCCGTTCATCACCGGCATGTTGAGGTCCATCAACACGATGTCGAAGCTGTGTCGGCTCAGCGCATCGAGCGCCACCTCGCCATTCTCGGCGATCTCCACATCATGACCGGCCTTTTCCAGGATCTTGGCGATGACCTTCTGGTTTGTCGGATTGTCATCAGCAACCAGAACCGCGCGCCGGCGACTTGAGATCAGCGGCGCGTTCTCGTCGCCGGACTTGCGGCTGACCCCCGTGACAACGGACATCTGCAAGGCCCGGCGCACCAGCGCGGGGTCCGGCTCTCGCGGAAGAATGGTGACAAATGCGCTGCGCCGCCAATCCGCAGGAATATCGTCGATTTTGTCCGAGATCAGGACCAGCGTGGGCGCAATCATCGGATCTTGCCCCGCCATCGCCTCGGCCAGGCTGCGCGCATCGTCGCCCAGGTCCCGCTCGTCGAGGAAGACGATGCAGCGACGGATCCCCTCCTGCGCCGCCTGTCGCATCAACCCCACCAGATCGGCCGCCCGGTCCGTCAGGGAAACGCCAACACCAAATTCGCTGAGCTGCTCCTTCAGAAGATCCTGCAGCCCGACATCTTCGCTCAGGGCGATGACCTGCCCGTCCCGCAACCGCGGCAGCCAGACGGCTTCGTTCTTGGTTGCCCCGAACTCCAGTTCGAACCAGAAGGTGCTGCCGCAATCCGGCGCGCTTTCAACCCCGATGGCGCCACCATGCAACTCGATCAGGCGCCGAACGATCGCAAGCCCCAGCCCTGTGCCCCCGAAGCGGTTGATGATCGTGTTGTCGGCCTGACTGAAATGCTCGAAGATCCGCGACTGCGCTTCCTTGGCGATGCCGATGCCCGTATCCGTCACCTCAAATCGGAGCCGCAGGCGCTCATGCGCATAGATCGGTTCTCTGTTCAGCACCGAGATGGCGACATCGACGGAACCGCTATCGGTGAACTTCACCGCGTTTCCGGCCAGATTGATCAGAATGTCGGACAGATGCCGCGCATCGCCGCTCAGGCGTTGGGGGGTGCGCGCGCTCATGTGGATCGAAAAGCGCAAGCCCTTGGCCTCCGCCTGTACCGCCACCGTGGAACGCACCTTGGCGAGCACGTCATAAAGCTCGAAGTCATTTGCCGTGCTCGGCATCTGCCCGGCCTCGATTCGCGAGAAATCGAGCACTTCGTTGATGAGGGTCAGAAGCGAATTGGCGGAGTTGCGAACCGTGGCCGCCATGTCTTTCTGTTCATCGTCCAGGCGCGTGCGCTGAAGCATGTCCGTCATGCCGAGGATGCCGTGAAGCGGCGTCCGAAACTCATGACTGACAGCGGCCAGAAACTGGCTTTTCGCCTCACTCGCCTGTTCCGCCGCCTTCTTGGCCTGCGACAGATCCCGGATAAGCTTGCTGGCGTAGAGCGGCAGGGCGATGATGCCCAGCAGAAGGCCGACCGCGATCCCGGTATTCGCCATCCAGTATGGTGAGTTCACCAGCGCGACGATGAAACACGGCACTCCGATGGCCATCGCGATGCGCAGGCTGCGCACGCCGAAACGAAAACCGTTGCCGAGAATGACCCACAGGTAGATCGGATAAAGCGCGGCGGTCGCCTCGCCGCCCACATAGAGACCGTAGCTCAAGCCCCCCAGATCGCAGAGCATCGCAACGATCCGGCGTGGCTCGTGCCGCTTCGGGTGATGGACCAGATGCGCCAGCAGGGCGAAGGACGCCACCGCATAGACAATATTGGTGATTACCGGCCCGGTCAGATCGACATCGTAGAGCGTCTTGGTGGCAGCGAGATAGAGCCCGATCAGCGAGGAGATGGCCACGCGATTATAGGCCATCTCATGTTCGCGATCGTCACTGGAACGCAATCGCGCCCACAGGGCCCTCATGCGGGCACAACACACGATTGCAACGCCGGCTGTGCGCCTGTCGAATTTTCTGCGATCCGAAGACATGCTACTCGTATCCTCAGCTCCCCCACCAACAACACGGTGTGAAAGCGCGTTTCTCCTCAGGCGGAATGGACGAGCCGGGCTTTGGGCCTGAACAGCTCGACGAACGTCTCCGACGGCTGAGGCCTTCCGAAATAGTAGCCCTGGACCTCGTTGCAGCCTTCCTTGCGTAGGAAGTCGGCCTGCTCCTCGGTCTCCACGCCCTCTGCCGTCACCGACAGGTTGAGGCTCTTTCCAAGACCGATAATCGCCTTGATGATTGCCGCGTCGTTGGGATCGGTCTCAAGATTGCGAATGAAACCCTGATCGATCTTGAGCCGGGCGACCGGGAACCGCTTGATGTAGCCGAGCGAGGAATAGCCGGTGCCGAAATCGTCGATGGAGAACCCGACGCCGAGCTTCTGCAGATAGAGCAGGTCCTCGGTCACCACGTCGGAGTTTTCCATCAGGATGTTTTCCGTCAGTTCCAGATCGAGCCGCTCCGCCGGAAGGCCGCTGGTCTCCAGCAATTCGATCACCAGCGCGCGCATGTTCTGCTTGCGGAACTGAACCGGCGACAGGTTGACCGCAATACGAAGCGGCGGCAGTCCCTCATCGGTCCACGCCATCGCCTGCCGACAGGCTTCGCGCATCACCCATTCGTTGATCGGAACAATCTGTCCGTTCTGCTCGGCCAGCGGCAGGAACACACCGGGCGAGATCAGGCCCTTTGTCGGGTGTTGCCAGCGCAAGAGCGCCTCCGCGCCGACGATCTCTCCCGTCGCCAGATCGACCTGCGGCTGGTAGAAAAGCCGGAATTCCTCGCGCTGAAGCGCGCGGCGCAGGTCGGCCTCCAGCACGATCGCATCGCGTGCCCGGTCGGCCATCCCCGCGGAGGAAAACTCGTATCCGTTGCCGCCATTCGACTTGGCCCGGTACATCGCGAGATCCGCGCTCTTCATGAGCGAATCCACATCCCCGCCGTCATCGGGATGCATGGAAATGCCAATCGAGGCGGTCGGGTTGATTTCGTGCCCCTCAAAGAACAAGGGCTGGCCGATTACGTCGATGATCTTTTCGGCCAGTTGCGTGGTCTCCGACGGCCCTTTCACGTCGCCCATCAGAATGGCGAATTCGTCTCCGCCGAGCCGGGCGACCATGTCGCCTTCGCGAACCGTCACGCGCAAACGCTGCGCGATCGCCTTCAGGAGCCGGTCGCCGACCGAATGGCCGAGCGCGTCGTTGACGCTCTTGAAGCGGTCGATGTCGAGCATCTGCAGACCGACCTTGCGATCGCCGCGCCGCGCCCGTGCGATTTCCTTGCGCAGCTGATCGCGGATCAACGTGCGGTTGGGAAGCCCCGTCAGCGCATCATGACGCGCGATATGCTGGAGATGGTTTTCGGCCGCCTTGCGATCGGTGATGTCGAGCGAGGAGGTCAGGATGCCGGTAATCGTGTTGCTCTGGTCCTTGAGCGGCGACTTGGTGGTCAGGAACACCCGCCGCTTGCCCTGCGCGTCGTTGAGTTCTTCCTCATAGGAGTTGAGCGGCTTGCCGCTGGTCAGGACCATGCGGTCCAGCGCCTTGTTGCGGCTGGCAGCCTCTTCGCCCAGCACATGGGACGAATCGTGGCCGACCACGCGTTCCGGATCGAGACCGGTGACCTTGCTGTGATAGGCGTTCACGAAGAGAAACTTGCCGTCGCAATCGGTTGCGCTGATCAACGCGGGCACAGTGTCGATGACCTGGGCCAGCTGATCGCGGCTGTCGCGGATGGTGCGCGCCAGTTCCTGCTCGCTGACTTCCAGCTCCCGTTCCAGATTGTTCGCCCTGTCCGCCAACAGAAGCTGCTGTTGACGCAATTTCAGCAGATTGCGTGCCCGCGTCACGAATTCACGATGATCGACCGGGCTTTGCAGGAAATCGGTCGCGCCCGCATCGAGCGCGGCGATCCGGTAGGCACGATCTTCGAAAACGGTGATGACGATGACCGGCACGTCGACAAGAGCGGAGATCCGACGCATGGCCGAAATGAACTCCGCCCCGTCCATGTGCGGCATGTTGTAGTCGGTGATAAGCAAATCGGGCGTATTCTCGCCCAGCCATTCCAGCGCCAGGCGCGGGTCGGCAAAAGCCTTCACCTCGGTTCCCGCCTCGATCGAGGCGGCAATTCGGGTGAAGATCTGCCGGTTGGTCGGTTGATCGGTTGATCGTCAACGATTACGACGAGCGACATCGAACAAACCTGCTGCTTTCGGCGGCCCGTCTTTCCCAAAGAAAGGTCGGGTGCGGTTTTAAAGATAAATCCGGCAGAAATCCTGCAAGACTGCCAGCGTTCCAAGCACGGAGCGCAACAGCACGCTCACGCAATTCATCGCGAGGCTGACACAAGAACCTTAAGAAGTATTACCGAGCAACGTCATAAGGACGATAGTTTGCGATCTTATCTATGAGGTCGGTTTTCATCTTTCTCTTCATGCGCGTTGTCCGTACAGATTCAGATGAAACGCCCCCTCTGTTTCGGCCCCTTCAGTCTCCCCGCCCGCCCGTTTCGACATATGATGGCCCGGGACGCGAGAAATTGACGGGCGCGGCAAGGAAACACACGGGGATCCGGCGCGCGCCCCGCGCCGTGTCCCTCACCCCGCCCTTTGGCTTGACTCCGGGCCGCCCTGCCCGTATTTTCCGCGCAACTCCTCACATGGAGAGACAATTCGACCAGCCGACCGGGGCCCGCTCAGGTATAAACAGAGCCCGGAGGTCAACATCCGCCAGCGAGTTTCGCCCGCGGATGTCGTCGTCGTTTGTGCATTGTCGCGTCCGGGAAATGCCCGGATCGTCGGACACGCACTTGCGGCGAAAACCCCGTGGCTGGTTGCAGGTCTCTTCCAGGGAACCACATTCAGGCATGCGGGCCTCCCGCCTTCCTGAAACAGCCGACCGGCTCTTTGACGGACCTCACGCGAAACACAGCGTGCCATTGAAGAGCGATCGACCAGACAAAGACTTGAGACGGATATGTTCGAGAGCCTGTCAGACCGCCTGAGCGGTATCTTCGACACCCTGACACGCCGCGGCGCGCTGAGCGATGCGGACGTGACAACGGCGCTGCGCGAAGTTCGCCGCGCGCTGATCGAAGCCGATGTCTCGCTCGATGTTGTCCGCTCCTTCACCGACAAGGTCCGCAACCGCGCCATCGGCCACGAAGTGGTGAAATCCGTCACCCCGGGCCAGATGGTGGTCAAGATCGTCCACGATCAGCTCGTGGAAATGCTGGGCTCCGAAGCCGCTCCCATCGATCTGAATGCCGCGGCTCCGGTCGCCATCATGATGGTCGGCCTTCAAGGTTCAGGTAAGACGACGACTTCGGGCAAGATCGCGCTCCGGTTGACCAACCGTGAGAAGCGCAAGGTCCTGATGGCCTCGCTCGACACCCGCCGTCCCGCCGCCCAGGAACAGCTGAAGGTTCTGGGCGAGCAGAACGGCATCGACACCCTGCCGATCATTGCAGGTCAGTCGCCGACCGAGATTGCCCGGCGCGCCGAAACCGCCGCCCGCCTCGGTGGCTATGATGTCGTGATCTTCGATACCGCCGGCCGCACCCACATCGACGAACCGTTGATGGTGGAGATGGCCGAGATCAAGCAGATCGCCAAGCCGCACGAAATCCTGCTGGTGGCCGACAGCCTGACGGGTCAGGACGCCGTGAACCTTGCGCGCAGCTTCGACGAACGCGTCGGCATCACCGGCATCGTGCTGACCCGTATGGACGGCGACGGGCGCGGCGGCGCGGCCCTCTCCATGCGTGCTGTCACCGGCAAGCCGGTCAAGCTTGTGGGTACGGGCGAAAAGTCCGACGCGCTGGAAGAGTTTCACCCCGGCCGGATCGCCGACCGTATCCTCGGCATGGGCGACATCGTCTCGCTGGTGGAAAAGGCTTCCGAGGCCATCGACGCGGAAAAAGCCGCGAAGATGGCGAAGAAGTTCAAGAAGGGCGAATTCGACCTCGACGACCTGTCCGACCAGCTCCAGCAGATGGAAAAGCTCGGCGGTATGTCCGGCATGCTCGGCATGCTGCCCGGCATCGGCAAGATGAAGAAGCAGCTCGACGCCGCCAATCTTGATGACAGCGTCCTCAAGCGGCAGCGCGCCATCATCTCCTCAATGACCAAGAAGGAGCGTCAGGCCCCGAAGCTGCTCAATGCCAGCCGCAAGAAGCGCATCGCGGCAGGCTCCGGCACCCAGGTGCAGGACGTCAACAAGCTGCTGAAGATGCACCGCCAGATGGCCGACATGATGAAGGCCGTCGGCAAGAAGAAGGGCGGCATGATGGGCGCGCTCGGCGGGATGATGGGCGGCGGCGGCATGCCCCAGATGGATCCGGCCGAGATGGAGCGCCTGGCAAAGCAGATGGGCGGCCCCGGCGGCATGCCAAGCCTGCCTCCCGGCGGGCTGCCTGGCATGCCCGGAGGCGGCTTTCCCGGCCTTCCCGGCATCGGAAAGAAGAAATAGCCCGATTTGGAAATTCCGCCCTGTCGCGATCGATCGTGACAGGGCGGCACGTGAATACCGAAACAAGACACAGATAACGATCTCAAGAAGGACTGATATCCATGGCCCTCAAAATCCGCCTCGCCCGTGGTGGCTCCAAGAAGCGCCCCTACTACCGTATCGTCATTGCCGACGCGCGCTCCCCGCGCGATGGCCGTTTCCTGGAAAAGGTTGGTTCCTACAACCCGCTGCTGCCGAAGGATTCCCCGGAGCGCGTCGTGCTGGTGACCGAGCGCATCCAGCATTGGCTGGACAACGGCGCACAGCCGACCGATCGCGTCCTGCGCTTCCTTGATGCTGCCGGCCTTGCCAAGCGTCCGGCCCGCAACAACCCGAAGAAGGCCCTGCCGGGCAAGAAGGCGCAGGAGCGTCTCGAAGCCAAGCGTCAGGCCGAGGAAGAAGCGGCTGCCGCTGCTGCCGAAGCCGCCGCGGCTCCGGCCGAAGAGGGTGGTGAGGAAGCTGCCGCCAGCTAAGCGGCTCTTCATAACTGCACGATTTGAGACGGCGCCCGCGTCCGGCATTCGACCGGCGCGGGCGTTGTTGCCTTGAACGGGAAAACACAGCCCATGGCCTCTTCCGACCGTGTCCTGATGGCCGAGATCGGTGCTGCCCACGGCATTCGCGGCGAAGTCCGGGTCAAGCCTCACGGTGACGATCCGATGGCTTTGGCGGACTATGGGCCGCTGGAGACCGAAGACGGATCCCGCAGCTTCGAGATCCTGTCATTGCGCCCGCAAAAGCACATGCTGATCGTCCGCTTCAAGGGCGTGAATGATCGCAACGCTGCCGAAGCCCTGACGCGCACGAAGCTCTATGTGGCGCGCGAAAGGCTCCCCGAGCCGGACGAGGACGACTTCTACCACGCCGACCTCATCGGGCTGCCGGTCTATGACGAAAGTGGTGAGCTTCTCGGCAAGGTCGCGACCATCGCGAATTTCGGCGCAGGCGATCTTCTGGAAATCCGCCCCATCGGTGCCACCAGCTTCTTTCTGCCCTTCACGCGCGAGGCCGTGCCGGAAATCGATCTGGCGAACGGACGCATCCTCGCCGTCCCGCCCGAAGGCCTTTTCGCCCCCGGGGAGCCGGAGCCGCAGGATGGCATGCAGGGCGATGAAGCGGCGGACGATGCGGGAACGCCTGCGTCATGATCATCGTATCCGGCACGTTTCGCATGGATCCGGAACGGATCGAAGACTGGCGTTGCCACGCATCGGCAATGCTGGCCGCAACGCGAGCCGAGCCCGGTTGCCGCGTCTATTCCTACGCCCATGACGCGGAAGACCCCGGCCTCATCCGGGTCTACGAGGAATGGGAGAACCGCGAGACGCTGGCCGCCCATTTCAAGACCCAGCACATGAAGGTGTGGCGGGAAGCCCTTGAAGAACTCGGAGCCTATGCGCGCAATCTGCGCGCTTATGAGACCGACGAAGGGGAACCTGCCTGAGCCATGTTCCGCGCAACCGTCCTCACCCTCTATCCGGAAATGTTCCCCGGACCTCTTGGTCTCAGCCTGGCCGGAAGGGCGCTGGAAAATGGCGCCTGGTCGCTTGAGGCCCGCAACATCCGCGATGTGGCGACCGACCGTCACCGCACGGTCGACGACACGCCCGCCGGAGGTGGCGCCGGAATGGTGCTCAAGCCCGACATCGTGGCCGCGGCAATCGATGCCGCCTGCCCGGATGGCGACACCCGCCCCCGCCTCCTGATGAGCCCCCGCGGCAAGCCCCTTGACCAGACGCGTGTGCGCGAACTGGGCGCGGGGGAAGGAGCGGTCATTCTGTGCGGACGGTTTGAGGGCGTGGACGAGCGGGTGATCGAGGCGCGCGGATTGGAAGAGGTCTCCATCGGAGACTACATCCTGTCCGGCGGCGAACTCGGTGCGATGGTGTTGCTGGATGCGATCGTGCGCCTCTTGCCCGGTGTGATGGGCAATGCGGAATCCGGCGAGACGGAGAGCTTCGAGACGGGCCTTCTGGAACACCCTCATTATACGAGGCCGCAAGTCTGGGAGGATCGGCCAATCCCGGACATTCTCCTTTCCGGCGACCACGGCCGAATTGCCAAGTGGCGGCTGGAAAAGGCTCAGCATCTGACCCGGCAGCGCCGCCCGGACCTGTGGCAGAATTACGCACCCCCTCAAACCGGCAAGAAACGCAAATAGAGCCTGCCCGGTCCGCCAAGACACGGGATCTTGAGAGAATTTTCTTATCCTTTTGCGCCCATGATGCTCTGACAAGGCGCTTTCGCCCATGCCAAGGCGTTTTCCCCGGCATCGGCAAAGGACATTTTTCTCAAGGATACTGCGATGCCCATCATTCACGACGCCCCGGACTTCCCCGGTTTTTCCCGTGCATTCCTGGAGAAATTCGTCGATTCCATTGCCCTCGCCCTCGCCCTCAGGAACCACTTTCATTCCAGCGGGGACAACATCGTTCAGGATGATCTGGATACCCTGCATTCCATCTGTTTCAATGGGTTGACGACATTGGAGGATCCCCAGCCGCTGGAGGTGGACGGCAGGCAGGCCCATGTTCATTACGGGTTTTCGGATGCCCTGCATCAGCCATCGGAAATCCGCCTTTCCGACGACCGCGCGCTGCTTCATGGCGCACTGGATGACGAGCTGCTCGCCAACGCCATTCGAAAAGCGCTGCTCTAGGCGGTTTTCCGCGAAAAACCGCATGACTTTGGCACAAAGCTCCTGTATACGACGCGCCTTGAGCCCCGCCGTGTTCTCACGTTGGGGGCCAATCCTATCGTGACACGAAGAACGAGAGACTTGTCATGAACATCATTGAACAGCTCGATGCCGAGCAGATGGCGGAGATCGCCGAAAAGCGCCAGATCCCGGCGTTTTCCCCCGGCGACACGATCCGCGTGAATGTCCGCGTTACCGAAGGTACGCGCACCCGTGTGCAGGCCTATGAAGGCGTCTGCATCGCCCGTTCCGGCGCCGGCCTGAACGAGAGCTTCACGGTCCGCAAGATTTCCTATGGCGAAGGCGTCGAGCGTGTCTTCCCCATCTACTCGCCGCTCGTCGAGGGCGTCGAGGTCGTGCGCCGCGGTAAGGTCCGCCGCGCCAAGCTCTATTACCTGCGCGGCCGCCGCGGCAAGTCCGCCCGCATCGCGGAAGCCACCAACGTTCGCGCCAAGCGCCTGAACGAAGAGCAGCGCAACGCCGCTATCGAAGCCAAGGCTGCCGCCGAAGCTGCGAAGAAGGCCGCTGCGGAAGAGACGAGCGCGGAATAAGCGCCGTTTGAGGTTTGAGCCGGGCCACGGCCCGGTTCGCACCAGCGCCCGCCCTCACCCGAGGCGCGGGCGCTTTGTTTTTGGCGAGACGCATGATGCGCTCGCTCACCGCCTGAAGCTTTGGCGCGCCAGCCTTGCGCAGCGGGCCACAGACACGCGGTTATCCTTGAAACTGCTGCGCCGGACAGTCATATTGCCCGCCAGTATCTCAAATGGGCAGCCCCATGAACCGGGTCATGACACAGAGCTTGAATGCGAGGCGGGCGAGCCAATGCGCCTGCCCGGGTGCGTGTGCGCCGTCGGCATTCGCCCTGTTTCACGATCACGCACGCCTGCCCTGGCGTTTTCACGCCCTTCTCAACGTCTCCAACGGCATCCTTATCGGCTGACTTTTTGCCGGGCTGCGCCTTTTCATCAGCGCCGCGGCCCGAACCGCGCTGCCAGTGGATGCCGTGCATTCAGAATTTTCCGGGAGAGAAAGACCCATGAGTGAAGCCAAGACGCTGTATGACAAGATCTGGGACGACCACTTGGTCGATATGCAGGAAGACGGAACGGGCCTGCTCTATATCGACCGCCATCTCGTCCATGAAGTGACCTCGCCGCAGGCCTTTGAGGGCCTGCGCATGACCGGTCGCGAAGTCCACGCGCCGGGCCGTACGCTCGCCGTCGTCGACCACAACGTGCCGACCACCGACCGCTCGCACGGCATCGACGATCCGGAATCCGCGCTGCAGGTCCAGACGCTGGCCGACAACGCCAAGGAATTCGGCGTCGAGTACTATTCGGAGACCGACCGCCGTCAGGGCGTCGTCCACATTGTCGGTCCCGAACAGGGGTTCACCCTGCCGGGCATGACCATCGTGTGCGGTGACAGCCACACCTCCACGCATGGCGCTTTCGGCGCGCTCGCCCACGGCATCGGCACCTCGGAGGTGGAACATGTTCTCGCCACCCAGACGCTGATCCAGAAAAAGGCGAAGAACATGCGGATTACCGTCGACGGCAAGCTGCCGGACGGCGTGACCGCCAAGGACATCATCCTCGCCATCATCGGCGAGATCGGCACCGCCGGCGGCACCGGCCATGTGATGGAATATGCGGGCGAAGCCATTCGCGCGCTGTCCATGGAAGGCCGCATGACGGTCTGCAACATGTCCATCGAGGCGGGCGCCCGCGCCGGTCTGATCGCGCCGGACGAGGCCACCTACGCCTATATCAAGGGTCGCCCGAAGGCCCCCACGGGTCAGGCCTGGGACATGGCCAAGGCCTATTGGGAAACGCTCTATTCCGACCCGGACGCCAAGTTCGACCGGGAGGTGCATCTGGATGCGGCCAACTTGCCGCCCACCGTCACCTGGGGCTCGTCGCCGGAAGACGTTGTGTCCATCACCGGCGTCGTGCCGAACCCGGACGACATCCAGGATGAGGGCCGCCGCACCTCCAAGCATCGCGCGCTCGACTATATGGGCCTGACGCCAGGCACGAAGATGACCGACATCGAGATTGATCGTGTTTTCATCGGATCCTGCACCAACGGTCGCATCGAGGATCTGCGCGCCGCGGCGGAGATTGCAAAAGGCCAGAAGGTTGCCGAGCGCGTCAGCGCGATGGTGGTGCCGGGCTCCGGTCTCGTGAAGGCGCAGGCCGAGGCGGAAGGTCTCGACAAGATCTTCATCGAAGCGGGCTTTGAATGGCGCGAGCCGGGCTGCTCCATGTGCCTTGCCATGAACGCCGACAAGCTTGCTCCCGGTGAGCGTTGCGCCTCCACCTCCAACCGCAACTTCGAAGGCCGTCAGGGCTTCAAGGGCCGTACGCACCTCGTCTCTCCGGCCATGGCGGCAGCGGCTGCGATTGCCGGCCGTTTCGTCGATGTTCGCGAGTGGCCGAAGGCCTGATTCGCTTGCTTTGACAGCACAAAACGACACTTGCGGGCGCCTTAGGGCGCCCGTTTTTCATGCGCGCCGCCCGGCAGCGCACAAAGCGCCGAATTTTCGAATTCGGATTCGCTCAGGATTTCAAGCCACAAGCGCGCGGTAAAACAGCGACGTCGCCGCCACGCGCGCTCACCCCTATGTGGCTTCACAACAG
Source organism: Breoghania sp. (assembly GCF_963674635.1). Lineage (NCBI taxonomy): Bacteria > Pseudomonadati > Pseudomonadota > Alphaproteobacteria > Hyphomicrobiales > Stappiaceae > Breoghania > Breoghania sp. Next base: position 3,506,812 of record NZ_OY771475.1, on the reverse strand, counting down.
CGTCACGCTGGCCTTACACTATCCCTGCGCCTTTAGGGCGGCTTATGCCGGAAAAAGGAGCGTGGGTGTGAATATCGCCGTGCCGACGGGAGCCCATCCGGTTCTCGTGCTCAACGCGGACTACAGACCCTTGAGCTATTATCCCCTGTCGCTGTGGGCGTGGCAGGATGCGATAAAGGCTGTCTTTCTCGACCGGGTCAACATCGTCTGCGAATATGACGTCATGATCCGAAGTCCGAGCTTCGAGATGCGCCTGCCAAGCGTCGTGTCGGTGAAGAATTACATCCGGCCGACCAGACACCCCGCCTTTACCCGCTTCAACGTTTTCCTGCGCGATCGTTTCCAGTGCCAGTATTGCGGCTCCCGCAACGATCTCACCTTCGATCATCTCATTCCGCGCTGTCGCGGAGGACAGACCACCTGGGAAAACATCACCACCGCGTGTTCCCCCTGCAACCTGCGCAAGTCGCACAAGTCCTGCCGCGAAATCGGCATGTCTCCGGCCCTCCCCCCCTATCGCCCCACCGTGCAGGACCTGCACAGAAACGGCCGCCTGTTCCCGCCGAATTACCTGCATGAGAGCTGGCTGGACTTCCTCTACTGGGATACCGAACTGGAACCCTAGGAAACGACCACAGCCGCCCCCAAAGCCCGGTTTCCGCGCAGGGAGTATGGGCGCGCGAAGGGGATGGTCAGATTTCGATAGATAAAACCACGCTCTGCGTCTCCCCCATTGCCGGTTTTAACGGCAATGAAGGGGTTTGTGTGACAGTTTTCATCGAAGACAACGTTGAAGACTTGGCGAACCACTCATTCTGACCGTTACAGAGCCCCGCGTTTTTCCCAACAGCACGCGAGAACCAGCGGCCCGCCGCCGCGCTGACGCTAGGTTTGGCGGAAACCTTCGGGCTCTGGACGGCGCAGCTCTGGAAGAGGACGACAATGCGCTCTGGCAATTCGACTGCGTTTACGGCCCTGCTCAGGCGGTTTGCCCATGATACGTCAGGCGCGATCGCCATCGTATGGGCGCTGGCCTCAATCGTCGTTGTGGGCATGGTTGGCGCGGCAATCGACTATTCGCGAACCGTCAACGTCAAGGAAGAGATGACGATGGAACTCGACGGCGCGGTGCTCGCCGGGGCACGTTTTCTCGCAAGCTCCACCAACATCGCGGCTTCCAAGCAGCATATCGTCGACACATTCACCCAGACGGCAGCCCTCGCCATCGGAGACGCGGCGAAGTTTGAGATTTCACCTGCCGATGTGACCATCAACGAGACCGAAGGAACAATCACCGCCACGGTGAGGGGACAAGTCCGGACCGCCTTCATGAAAGTGCTCGGCATCGAGACCATGGACGTCTCTGTCACATCGCAAGCCAATTATGCCGACAAATATCTGGAAATCGCGCTGGTCATCGACGTGACGAGATCCATGTTGGACTCTGACGGCAGCGGATCGACGCGCCTCGCATCGCTCAAGAAGGCCGCAAGGGCGCTTATCGACACGCTTATTCCCGACGACACCTCTGACCGTGTGCGCATCTCCATCATTCCCTACAGCCAGGGCGTTCGCCTGAGTTCGTCTGATGCCTCCACCGTCACGAATGGCTATTCGGCACGCTGCGTGACCGAACGCGTCGGCAGCGAACGTTACACCGACGCTCCCTACACCGCGGAATTCATCGGTGGGGGTTCTGGCTACATGATCGACCGGTCACCCGACTATATGAAACCGGAGGACGTTCCGGAGTACTATGATCGCCGCGGAGCCAGCTTTGGTGCCTGCCCATCACAAGAGGTTCTGCCTTTGACGCAGAACCGTCAGACGTTGCTGGACACGATCGACGCCATATCAGCGGTCGGCGGCACTGCGGGGCAGACCGGAATTGCCTGGGGCTGGTACACTCTGTCTCCGAACTGGAACAATCTCTGGCCGACAGCCAGCGAACCACTCCCTTACGGCAATGAAGAAACGCTCAAATACATGATCCTGATGACGGATGGTGAATTCAACGACGTCTACAAGACCATCGACATCACGGAAAGGCACTGCACCTGGTACTATCCCTTCAGATGTACAACAACGACCAAGACCTGGTGGTACGAGCACTACGACCAGAACTGGGACTCAGCGAACCGCGCAAAAAATCTTTGCTCAGCGATGAAATCATCGGCCGCCAACCAGGGCGAGGGGATCGCGATCTATTCCGTCTATTTCAACCCGACGTCGAACGCGGCGGCCGAAGCAACGATGAGTGACTGCGCCAGCAGCGACTCCAAGTTCACCTACGCTGCAAACGGTCAGGCGCTGACCCAGACATTCGTCAAATACGCCAAGGAAATCCAGCAGCTCTACCTGTCGAAATAAATCAAAGCAGCCGACACGCAAAAGGGGGCGCAGCCGGATCATCGGCTGCGCCCCCTTTTCGTTTCACATGTTCCTGAACCGGCTCAGGCGCTGGCGCGGTGAAGTCCTCAGGCGCTGGCGCGGTTCTGGCGGTTATCGATCAGATCGCCAACCACACCCGGATCGGCAAGCGTCGAGGTGTCGCCCAGATTGTCGAAGCTGTCCTCGGCGATCTTGCGCAGGATGCGGCGCATGATCTTGCCTGAACGGGTCTTCGGCAGGCCCGGCGAGAACTGGATCAGATCCGGCGAGGCGATCGGACCGATCTCCTTCCTGACCCACGTCACCAGTTCCTTCTTCAGCTCGTCGGTCGGCTCCTCGCCTTCCATCAGGGTGACATAGGCATAGATGCCCTGCCCCTTCAGATCGTGCGGATAACCCACAACCGCGGCCTCTGCGACCTTCGGATGCGCGACCAGCGCCGATTCCACTTCCGCCGTCCCCATGCGATGGCCGGACACGTTGATCACGTCATCGACGCGACCGGTAATCCAGTAATAGCCATCCTCATCGCGGCGGCAGCCATCGCCGGAGAAATACATCCCCTTGTAGGCGGAGAAATAGGTCTGCATGAAACGCTCGTGGTCACCATAGACGGTGCGCATCTGACCGGGCCAGGAATCCAGCAGAACCAGATTGCCTTCCGTCGCCCCTTCCAGGATGTTGCCTTCCGCATCGACCAGCGCGGGCTGGACGCCGAAGAAGGGCAAGGTCGCGGAGCCGGGCTTGAGATCGATCGCACCGGGAAGCGGCGTGATCAGGATGCCGCCGGTCTCCGTCTGCCACCAGGTGTCGACAATCGGGCAACGCCCTTCGCCAACCACGTTGTAGTACCACATCCAGGCTTCCGGATTGATCGGCTCGCCGACCGACCCGAGGATGCGCAGCGACTTGCGCGAGGTCTTGGTCACCATTTCCTCGCCCGCCCCCATCAAGGCGCGGATCGCGGTGGGCGCGGTGTAGAAGATGTTGACCTTGTGCTTGTCGACCACCTGCCAGAAGCGCGAGGCGTCCGGGTAGGTCGGCACACCCTCGAACATCAGCGTCGTCGCGCCATTGGCGAGCGGACCGTAGACGATGTAGCTGTGGCCCGTGACCCAGCCCACATCCGCCGTGCACCAGTAGACCTCGCCGTCATGGTAGTCGAAGATATACTGGTGGGTCATCGAGGCGTAGACGAGGTAACCGCCGGAGGTGTGCAGCACCCCCTTGGGCTGGCCCGTCGAGCCGGATGTGTAGAGGATGAAGAGCGGATCTTCCGCGTTCATCTCCTCCGGCTCGCAGCGGCCGGACACATTGGCGACCGCGTCGTGGTACCAGATATCCCGGCCATCCTTCATGGCGATGTCGCCGCCGGTGCGCTTGACGACAATGACCTTCGGCTGCGCACAGGAAAGCCGTTCGCAAGCCGCATCCACATTGGCTTTCAGCGGCACCTTGCGTCCACCGCGCAAGCCTTCATCGGCGGTCACGACCAGCGAGGATTCGCAGCCCTCGATACGACCGGCAAGGCTGTCGGGCGAGAACCCGCCAAAGACGATGGAGTGAATGGCGCCGATACGCGCGCAGGCCAGCATCGCATAGGCCGCTTCCGGGATCATCGGCAGATAGAGCGTGACCCGGTCGCCCTTCTTGACGCCCGCGTCCTTGAGCACGTTGGCGAACTTGTTCACCTCCGCATGAAGCTCGCGATAGGTGATCACCTTGTGCTCGGACGGATCATCGCCTTCCCAGATGATCGCCGGTTGATCGGCCTTTTTTTCAAGATGCCGGTCAACGCAATTGGCCGAGACGTTCAGCGTGCCGTCCTCGAACCACTTGATCGACACGTTATGCGGGTCATACGAGGTGTTCTTCACCTTCGTGTAGGGCTTGATCCAATCGATCCTCTTGCCATGGCGGCCCCAGAAGCCTTCCGGGTCTTCCACGGACTGCTGATAGAGGTCGCGATAGGCGTCCTTGTCGATCAGTGCGTTCTCGGCAATGTCTGCGGGGACCGGAAATACGGTATCGGACATCGGCAACCTCCCAATTGCGTCTTGCATGCTCCTGTCTCGACGGCATGCTGTCTATCGTGGGCATTATGCTTGCCCAAGCAAATGGCGTCCATATCGCGTGCCAACAACTTTGGTAGGAAATCACCTCCGTCCGTTTAGACGGAAAACGATCCCGCAATTCCAAAGCTGGACCCATACAGAGCATATGGAGCGCGGACCTGAACCTGCCACTCCTTCATGCTTGCCATGGTCACGGCTTCGCGATTGCAGCCACCGGGACTGCACACAAAATCAGGCGGCGCGCGCCAGTCCGCCCTTGGCGAGGATGAAGTCGACGACCTCTTGCACCCCTTCCCCCGCCTTGGTGTTGGCGAAAACGAAGGGCCGCGCCTTGCGCATCATCTTTGCATCCCGGTCCATGACGGCAAGATCCGCGCCGACCAGCGGGGCGAGGTCGATCTTGTTGATGACGAGGAGATCGGAGCGCGTGATGCCCGGCCCGCCCTTTCGCGGGATCTTGTCGCCCGCCGAGACATCGATCACATAGATCGTCAGATCCGCAAGTTCCGGCGAAAACGTCGCCGCCAGATTGTCCCCGCCGGATTCGATCAGGATGATGTCGAGATCGGGAAAGGCCGCGTTCAGTTCCGCAATGGCGGCGAGATTGATCGAGGCATCCTCGCGGATCGCGGTATGCGGGCAGCCCCCCGTCTCCACCCCGCGAATGCGTTCCGGTTCCAGCGCGCCGGAGCGGGTCAGAAACTCCGCATCTTCCTTTGTGTAGATATCGTTGGTGATCGCCGCGATCTGGAACGTGTCGCGCAGGCTCTTGCACAGCGCATCCATCAACGCAGTCTTGCCGGAGCCGACAGGCCCGCCGATACCGATGCGCAGGGGTCCATTGGGAGACGTCATGAGCGAAACAGCCTCGTGTACTGGGTTTCGTGGAGCTGAGAAGAGATGTCGGCGCGAAAGGAGGCCGATCCGAGATCGTCGAGCGACGCCACCAGCGCCTCGCCAGCCACATCCGCAATAACGGGTTCAAGGGCGGCAAGCACCCGCTGGCCGTCGCTCTGACCAAGCGGCACGGCCCTTACGGCAGCGGAGACAAGATTTGCGGCAAAGGCATGCAGATAGGCGGAAACGGCAAGCTCGGCATCGATGTCATGGGCCGCACAGTGGACACCGACAGCGATCGCATAGGCCCAGCGGTCAATACCATCGCCGCCCTTCAGGGCCAAGAGCCGGTCTGCCATTGCCTCACCGGCCGGCCATGCGGCCTCCAGCGCGACGACAAAGGCCGCGCCCTGCGCGGTCGCTTCCAGATGGCGCTCCCTGGAGGGCTGGAGGGCCACGGCGAGGTCCGCCATCTCGCGCACGGCGATCAGATCCCCCGCCAGAAAAGCCTCATGCACCCGCGCCAGCAGGATCGCATCGCTGCGCCCGGAGCCGTGGCGCATCATGTCCGAGATCCAGGCTCGCAGACCCTGCGCATCCGCGACCGTGCCCTCCTCCACCGCCCATTCCAGCCCGTGGCTATAGGTGAAGGCCCCGACAGGAAAGGAAGGCGACATCCAGGCCAGCAAACGGTAAAGCGCCGCGTCTCGTCTGGAAGCGTCAGTCATGGTGATGATGATGGTGCCCGTGATCGTGATTGTGATCGTGGGAATGACCATGCGCGTGATCATGCGAATGCCCATGCTCGTGGCCATGCGCGTGCCCGTGATCGTGGCCATGCACGGCGCCGTGGCCATAGGCGCCGCCTTCGGGATCGAAGGGCGCGTTGATGACCGCGACATCGCCGCCGAGCTTGACCACCATATCCTCGATCACATGATCGCGCCGGATCCGCAGCCGGTCGCCCAGCAACTGGGTCGGCAGGTGGCGGTTTCCCAGATGCCAGGCGATCTTGACCAGATGCCCCATGTCGTGGGCGGCGATCTCCACCAGGGCTTCCGGCGCGGCGGCCACCTCCACCAGTCGACCATCCTCCAGCTCCAGCGCATCGCCCGCCCGCAAGGCCACCGCCTTGGGCAGATCGAGCAGGAATTCCAGCCCGCCGTCCCCCGTCATCGCCATGCGGCGACGGTGACGGTCATCGTGGTCGAGTTCGACCTTGTCTGAAGGCGAGCCCGTCCACGCCCCGGCGTCATGCACCTTCGTTGCCCGGATCATCATTCTTCCTCACATGTTGGCGACGTTTCCCGCCGCGCGCCTGTTATTCTTGGATCGAGACGGAGCACTGGCCTAGCGCCACTCCGCCGCCTCGACTTGAAACCGTTGCACCGTGCCGGGTCGGCGGCTCAAGCGCAAAGAGCAGCTTGCCGGACCGGCCAGAGCATCGGCAATGCGCGCGTCCCTTTCCGCAATGGCCAGCGCCAGTGACCGGAATTCCGCCAGATCGGGGTCGCGTTCCGCCGTCGGCTCGTCCAGCATCGTGCCTGCAAAATCGACCGAGCCCCAACGCGATTTCCGCGCATCCACCAGTTTCATCACGACCCCGTCCGCACCGGGCGTCAGCCGGAACGCCATGGCGCGACGGTCTTCCGGCTTCGACAAGGCGTCCCAGCGCCCGAGGGAGATGACGAGGTCGGCATTGGGCACGGGGGTTCGCATCCAGTCCGCGAAATAGACCGCCGTCGGCTCCCCGTTCCGGCTGATATAGCCTTGCGGAGCCGCGGCCTCCGGATCGCAGCACGGGCATCCCATCGTGGGCTCACTCGCCATCTCGATTTCCAGGCTCACGGGGCCGCCCCTCCTTTTGCGGGTTTCAGATCGGATCAGAACAGGAAATAGCGTTGAGCCATGGGCAGGCTCTCCGCCGGTTCGCAGGTAATGAGTTCGCCGTCGCACCGCACCTCGTAGGTTTCAGGATCGACCTCGATCTGCGGCGTCGCGCAATTATGGATCATGGAAGCCTTGGAGATACCAGAGCGCGTGTTCTTGACAGGCAGGATGAGCTTGCCGAGCTCAAGCGATGCGCCGATCCCCGCCTCATAGGCCGCATTGGAGACAAAACTCACCGCTGATGCCTGAAGCGATTTGCCGAAGGCGCCGAACATGGGACGGTAATGGACCGGCTGCGGCGTCGGAATGGAGGCGTTCGGATCGCCCATCGCGGCAGCGGCGATTGTGCCCATCTTGAGAACCAGATCCGGCTTCACGCCGAAAAAGGCCGGATCCCACAGAACCAGATCCGCCAGTTTGCCGACTTCCACCGATCCGACATGGCTGTCCATGCCATGGGCGATGGCCGGGTTGATCGTCACCTTGGCCATGTAGCGCTTCACGCGCATGTTGTCGTTGTCACCGGTCTCTTCCGCCAGGGCCCCGCGCTGCACCTTCATCTTGTGCGCGGTCTGAAGCGTACGGATCAGCACCTCGCCCACGCGCCCCATCGCCTGACTGTCGGACGCGATGATCGATAGCGCGCCCATGTCATGGAGAATGTCTTCCGCCGCAATCGTCTCCTTGCGGATGCGGCTTTCGGCGAAGGCCACGTCCTCGGGGATCGACGGATCGAGGTGGTGGCACACCATCAGCATGTCGAGATGTTCATCGATGGTGTTGCGCGTATAGGGCCGCGTCGGGTTGGTGGAGGAGGGAATGACGTTCGGATGGCTCACCACCTTCAGGATATCCGGCGCATGCCCGCCGCCCGCTCCTTCGGTGTGAAAGGCGTGGATGGTGCGTCCCTTGAAGGCGCCGAGCGTGTTTTCCACGAAACCGGATTCGTTCAGCGTGTCGGTGTGGATCATCACCTGCACGTCATAGGCATCCGCAACCGAGAGACAGCAATCGATGGCCGCAGGGGTCGTGCCCCAGTCCTCGTGCAGTTTCAACGCCATGACGCCTGCGCGTACCTGCTCTTCCAGCGCAGCCGGAAGCGCCGCATTGCCCTTGCCCGCGAAAGCGAGATTCATCGGGAAGGCTTCCGCCGATTGCAGCATTCGCGCGATGTGCCAGGGGCCGGGTGTGCAGGTCGTGGCGTTGGTGCCGGTGGCAGGCCCGGTGCCGCCGCCGATCATCGTGGTGACACCGGAATAGAGCGCCTCGTCGATCTGCTGCGGGCAGATGAAATGAATGTGGCAGTCGATGATGCCCGCGGTCAGGATCTTGCCTTCACCGGCAATCGCCTCCGTTCCAGGCCCGACGATGATGTCCACGTCGGGCTGAACATCCGGATTGCCCGCCTTGCCGATGGCGACGATGCGGCCGTCCTTGAGGCCCACATCGGCCTTCACGATGCCCCAGTGATCGACGATCAGCGCATTGGTGATGACGGTATCGACGGCCCCGCCCGCCCGCGTGACCTGCGATTGTCCCATGCCGTCGCGGATGACCTTGCCTCCGCCGAATTTCACTTCCTCGCCATAGGTGGTGAAATCCTTCTCCACCTCGATGAAGAGCTCGGTATCGGCAAGCCGCACCCGGTCTCCGGTCGTCGGTCCGAACATGTCGGCATAGGCCGCTCGCGGCATCTTGTAGGGCATCTGGAACAGCTCCTCTCACAACCATCGCGCCGGAACACAGGGGCCTTGATCCGCCCGCAACCGCGTTCCTCTGTGCGTATTCATATTTCGGGCAAAGCGGGCTCAAGATTGCCCAGAAATGAACCCGCTTCGGTCAGTCCCTGACCATCTTTTGCCGCCCATATGCCATCCGCGAACTTACCCCCGGCCCCTGGCTTCCCATGGCCCGATGACACACAGAGACACAAAGCCATGCCCCGAGCGTTGAGACGACTTTGGCTTCTTCTTGCCATTGCGGCGGTCGCCGTCACCTATCTCGCGATTGCGCCGGGTGGCCCCTTGAGCCCGGAATACCAGGCCCCCCAAAATGATGCCCTCAACCGCATGACGACCGACGCACCAGCCCAACTCCATCTTCCCGGCTTCGGCGCGGACAGGCTTGCATTCGACCTGACCGAGGCCGCGCGCGGCGGTGGCGACCCGATCATCGGTGAAACCATCGACCGGTTTCTGGGGCTCGTCGCCGCGCCGTCATCCGACAGAACCTAGCGCCGGACGCCCCGCGCTACAGTTTTCCCATCACCGCCTGGTTGAACCCGTAAACGGTCCGCGCGCCGCGAAACGGTACCAGCGTGACGGAGCGGGTCTGGCCCGGCTCAAAACGCACCGCAGTTCCCGCCGGTATATCGAGCCGCATGCCCTTCGCCGCCTCGCGGTCAAAGGAAAGCCCCGGATTGGTCTCGGCGAAATGATAATGGCTGCCGACCTGAACGGGCCGGTCTCCTGTATTGGCAACCTCCAGCGTCAGCGCCTCCAGACCGGCATTGAGTTCGATCTCGCCCGATGCGGGCAATATTTCTCCGGGGATCATCCCGATCACTCCTCGATTGCGTCCCGTTCGCAGGGCTGCCGATCGCCGCCCCGGCAAATCGGCTCTGAGCCCCGCTCAGCGGATCGGCTCATGAACCGTCACGAGCTTCGTTCCGTCGGGAAACGTCGCCTCGACCTGCACGTCGTGGATCATCTCCGCCACGCCGTCCATCACCTGGTCGCGCGTGATGACCTTCGCCCCGTCCCGCATCAGTTCGGCCACCGTCCGTCCGTCGCGCGCACCCTCGGTCACGAAATCGGAGATCAGCGCGATGGCCTCCGGATGATTGAGCTTCACGCCCCGCTCAAGCCGCCTGCGGGCGACCATCGCAGCCATGGCGATCAACAGCTTGTCCTTCTCTTTGGGCGTCAGATTCATGCCTGGTCCTCAACTCTCATCACCCGTGCCCGTCTTGTCAGCAGGACCAGACCCGCGGCAGATCCTCACCGCGCCAGCCCTGCAGAAATTTCATGATCGTCTCGCGCAAGGCGCGCGCATCGCGCGACAGGAGCCGGACGACCAGCACACCATTCCACGCACTCACCCCGCATGAAAGCCCTTCGGCGCGCGGATGCGTTCGGGCCGCCTCAAGCAGGTCTCTCGCCCGCTCGACGTCGCCTTCAATTCCTTCAGCCACGTCGAGAATGGTGGCAAAGGCACGCGCCCCATCGCCCGTCGCCGGCCCGGCCAGGATCACTTCGGGATCCCCCACCAGCCGCACGTCATCGGCATAGACGAGGCGACCGTCACGTCGGATGCGCCAGTGATCGCGAAAATGCGCCCGCCTCACGGTCTCCCCCATGGCGGCGCGCCCCAGAACGACCGCTTCCACCGCGCAAAGACGCGCCCCGCCTGCCAGATCGACGTCGAGCCGACGCTGCAGGTTTGCGCCATCGAAGACGATGGTATCCTGGGGCAGCCAGCTTGCCTGCGCGCCTTCGCCCACTTCAAGCCGGTTCATGACGCGGCCCGCCGCGCCGAGGCTGCGATAGACCCGCTCCGCCGCCTGACTGGTGACCGTCGCCCTGGCACCCGCTCCCCACGTGGCGGAATAATCCAGTTCATCCCCGCCCGCGATGCCGCCTGCGGTATTCAGGAGCACCGCCTGACGCTCCCCGCTCCCCCGTGGCAAGCGCACCTTGGCCGAACCGCTCTGATAGAGATCCGCAAGCCGTGTCTTGCCATCGCAAACCGCGAACCCCACATGCGCCACGCCACGAGCGCGCTGAAGCGTGCTGCCATCGGGGCCGCTTGCCGGGCTTGGTGTCTCTGGGAGGGTGGGCGCTAGCATGAGGGGCCGAATACTGTGTGGTGCCGCAGATGAGATTTCTTACGAGCAAGGCGCGGGCCAATCCCGAAGCCGCCTGTTTTTCCGCCGCAATTGTGACAACTCCGTCAGGCTTTGACCAGATCTGCGGCAAATGCCCGATTCTTGTGCGTTTCAGTCGATAGGGTGGTACCGACACAGACGGCGCATCCGGATATGCTGGGGAAGGTTCGCGCAGCCGTGAAGGCATCGCGGCGGCGAAGACTTTGCAATCCGGGGGCCTGATCGGTTATTGATGCGGGATACCAGACGCAAGATCCGGCATGCCCACCACAGTGACGCTAGGAAAACCGGCGAGGTTGCATTGCCCAATTCAGCATATTCGCGAGACGGACGCCGATTGCGACATGCCCGGAATTCGCCGGTCCTTCCGAGCGGGATCATGGCGCTGCTGGTTCTTGTCCTGAGTGCTATACCCCGGCCCGCACATGCCGAGATCGCAGCCTGGATGGTTTTTGAAGTCGGTTCCGGCGAAGTGATCGACCAGCATGAAGCGTTCCGGCGTTGGTATCCGGCATCCCTGACCAAGCTGATGACGGCCTATGTCGCCTTTTCCGCGATCAAGCAGGGGCGCATCACGCTGAAATCTCCGGTCATGGTCTCAGCCCATGCCGCAGCTCAACCCCCGAGCAAGATGGGCCTGAAAGCCGGTTCGACGCTCAGCCTCGACGCGGCACTCAAGGTCATGCTGGTCAAGTCGGCCAATGACATCTCGGTCGCGGTCGCAGAAACCATCGGCGGATCGCAGGCCGGTTTTGCCGACGTGATGAACAAGACCGCCCGCGAGCTGGGCATGCGCGACACGCATTTCGTCAATCCGCACGGCCTGCCCGCCTCAAACCACTATTCGTCCGTCCATGACATGGCGCTCCTGTCGCGCGCGCTGTTGCGCGACTTTCCGCAATACAAAAGGCTCTATGGCTATACGGGTGTGCAATACGGCAAGCGGTTGCTGCGGTCCGCGAACCGCGAATATCTGCGCCGCGTGCGGGGCGCGAACGGGCTGAAAACCGGCTATGTCTGCAATTCCGGCTACAATGTCGCCGTGTCCGCCACGCGCGGCGGGCGCACCATGGTCGCCATCGTCTTCGGCGCTGCCTCAGGGCTTGAGCGCGCAGCAAAGGCAAGCGCCCTGATCGAGAAGGGCTTCGATGGTGGCGGAGTGTTCAAGAGCCACCCAAAGCTCGACAACCTCAAGCGTCCGGGCTCGGTCAAGGGCTTGCCGCCCGACGGCTATTGTCGGCGCAACGCCAAGCCCAAGCTTGAAAAGCTCATGGCAGACTATGCCGGCTCCGCCCCCATGCGCGCGGCCAATTCCGGCCTTCCGGGCGTAAGGACAGCCTTTGCGCGCGAAAGCGGCCGCACACGGGCTGCGGGCATCGCCACTTCCCGCGCCGACACCACGATCCCCCGGACGCGCGACAAGAAGGTGGATTGGGGCGTGGTGATGGATCGGCTTATCGGCGCACAGCGCCGCAGCGACAATCTCGTGCGCATCACATTGGCGATTGATCCGAACGCCAAACGTGCGGTACCGCTCAGCGCGCCAAGCGCGGATGACGCCTCGAAGAACGTCGCCGACGCGTTCGGCATCGTCATGCCACCGCGCGGCAAACCGGATTCAAGACCAGCGACACAGCCCGCAGATACGAATACGAATGCGGTCCCTGTCATCGTCACTGTGCCGACGCGCGCCAGTGACGGCACCCCCACACCCAGGCCCGCGCCGCGCTGATCCGCGGTCCGGGCGCAACCGGATCTGCCTCAAAAATGAATGACACGCCTCGCCGGAGACCACCCGAACCCGTGCCGCTGACCGTGGTCACCGGCTTTCTCGGATCCGGCAAGACCACGCTGCTGAACCGCATTCTCAGCGACCCGGCGATGAAGGATACGGCTGTCATCGTCAACGAGTTCGGTGATATCGGGCTCGATCACCTCCTGGTCGAGGCGGCTGATGAGGGTGTGATCGAACTCTCCTCAGGCTGCCTGTGCTGCACCATTCGCGGCGATCTCATCAACACGCTGGAAGACCTGCTCCGCCGTCTCGACAATGGCCGCATCGATGCCCTGAAACGCGTGGTGATCGAAACGACCGGACTTGCAGATCCAGCCCCGGTTCTGCATGCGGTCATGCTTCATCCCTACCTCGTCATGCGCTACCGGCTCGACGGCGTGATCACCACCATCGACGCCATCAACGGCGCCTCGACCCTGGATCAGCATGCCGAGGCCGTGAAACAGGTCGCGGTTGCCGACCGGCTGGTGCTCACCAAATCGGATCTTGCGACAGACGAGAAATCCCGCGCGGCGCTGGAAGCCCTTCATGAGCGTATCCACCGGCTGAACCCCACAGCCCCCGTGCTGGATGCGGCCGCGGGCGAAGCGACGCCTGCCAGCCTTCTCAATTGCGGGCTCTACGATCCCGACACGAAAATCCCCGATGTCCGCCGCTGGCTCGGCGAGGAAGCCGCCGCCGACAAGGCCGGCTCGCATAGCCACGCGCATCATCACGGGCACGGGCATGATCATCATGGGCATGATCATCATCACGACGTGAACCGCCACGACAATCACATCCGCGCTTTCACATTGAGAAGCGACAAGCCGATCCCGGCAGCGGGACTGGACATGTTCCTCGATCTGATCCGCTCGGCGCATGGGCCCAACCTGCTGCGGCTGAAGGGCATCGTCGCGATCGCCGAAGACCCCGACCATCCGGTGGTTCTGCATGGGGTGCAGCACGTCTTCCACCCACCCGCACGGCTGCCCGCCTGGCCAGATGACGATCACGGCACCCGGCTGGTCTGCATCACCCGCGACATGCCAAAGGGCTTCGTGGAGGGGCTTTTCGCAGCCTTCACCGACACCGCACAGCCAGACACGCCGGATTCAACCGCCATGCTCGAAAACCCGCTGGCAGTGACCGGTTTCAAGGGGGATTTCAGATAGGGCCGGGCCGGCCAATAGCGGCCTCAAGATCGTGGGGGACGATGTAGATCCGAAACATCGGAACCTGCCCCGCAGCCCTCAACAGCGCAAACAAATGCTCAGGTCGATGGATTTGCGATTGGAGCGCCCCTCTAGATTGCCCCCTGAATCGCGGAAACCAGCCTTTCGGACTGGTCGTCGGCCGTCGAGGGCCTGTTTTTTGATTTCGCGTCGCATTGCGTAACAGTGGCGTCCGATCATGCACGAAGGCATCTTGCCCTAGCGTCACTTTCTGGACAGTGATATTTCAAACCAGAGCATTCAAATAATTGCGAGTGACATTTATGGCATTTGGGATCGGGCGGGCCCTTCGCGGAAAAAGCCGCAAGGCCAAGGCACAACCGTACGAGTACGAGGCCGACAACCTCGCGGTGCGCAAAAAGAACCTCGGATTTTTGCGAAATCCTGATTTTGCCAGGGCATGGCAACAAGCCGCTGATGGGAATGCGATTGCCTGGAGTGGCAGACGCAAGGATGTGCGGTGGCGCGCTCACACTGCTGTCTGGGCTGCTCGGCACGGACTGAAGCTGGAAGGCGATTTCGTTGAGTGCGGGGTCTTCCTCGGTTTTCTGTCCATGACGATATGCCATGCGCTCAACTTCGCGACTGTGCCCAAGACATTTTATCTCTTTGATACCTTCGATGGCATTCCGGACGATGGGAGCACAGAGACAGCGCGTCGCAACGGTTCGTATTTCGACTGCTATGATCAGGCGAGCAAGAACTTTGAACCATTCCCCAACGCGAAGCTGGTGCGAGGTCGACTGCCTAAGACGCTGGAGGATGTGACGATTGATCGGATTGCCTATCTCTCTGTCGATCTGAACCATGCGGGAACTGAGAAGGCGGTTATCAACGAGCTGTGGGATCGCCTGTCGCCGTCGGCAATTGTGCTGATCGATGACTACGCCTTTGCCAAGCATGAAGACCAGCACGAGATGTGGGACGAATTCGCCACCTCCAAGGGCTGCTCTGTCCTCACGATGCCAACAGGTTCCGGGGTGCTGATCAGACCCTGACAGGAAAGCGCAAGATCGTCTCACCCGAGGGGGAGGTCTGGTCGAAGGCCGGGTTGGGGGATCGAAGCCATCCAGGTCGACAGGAGATTGCTCCCGTCCCACATTGCAGACGTGAGCGCGCCTGACGGTTCGCCCACAACCAATCTAAAAGATAGGAGCGAACCTAGCGGTTCGCCCATAACCAATACAAAAGAGGAGCGAACCTAGCGGTTCGCTCCGGGCACCCAAAGGACGTCGCCCGCCCCCTTGTCATTGACCCAGCGCGCGGCCACGAAGAAATAGTCGGAAAGTCGGTTCATGTAGCGAAGCGCAGCCGCGTTGATGGCCTCGCGTTCCGCCAGTTCGCCGATCAGCCGTTCCGCGCGCCGCGCAACGGTGCGCGAAAGATGCAGATGCGCTGCCGCCGCCGTGCCCCCCGGCAGGACGAAGGAGCGCAGCGGCTGAAGATCCCCGTTCAAACGGTCGATCTCCGCCTCAAGCTTTTTCACCTGTTCGTCGGTCACACGAAGAGGCTCATAGGCAGGCGGCTCCTCCGTTTCCGGACTTGCCAGATCCGCCCCCAGATCGAAGAGATCGTTCTGAATACGCGCCATCGCGGCATCGAGCTCGGGATGATCGCCAAGGTGCAGGCGCGCGAGGCCGAGCGTGGCGTTGGTCTCATCCACCGTTCCATAGGCGGCGATCCGCAGGTCATGCTTGGCCCGGCGCTCACCGGATCCGAGCGCCGTTGTTCCGTCGTCGCCCGTGCGCGTGTAGATCTTGTTGAGTACCACCATCGCAACCGTCTCCACCCCTGTGCCCGGCACCTGAATCGGCGCCCATTTTGCGCGCGGACCGTAGACCAGACTTGCCGCCGCGAAAAGTCCGTGAGCGCAAAGCAAACCGTCGCCAGACGTGAAAGCGGGGAAGGCAGCGCAACCGGCCACCTCCCCCGTCCCGAATTCCATCGCAAGCCGGTCGATCGACCGGCCTACTGGCCCGTGGCTTCCAGCACATCCTCGAAGGAGCGCAGACCCGGCACCGGCGAGTTGACCAGAACTGCCATGTTGCCGGGCTGATGCTGGTTCTTCCACATCTTGGTGTGGGCCTTCGGGATCTGTTCCCAGGGAAAGACCTCCGACATGCACGGATCGATGCGCCGTTCCACCATCAGCTTGTTGGCCGCCGCCGCCTGCTTCAGATGGGCGAAATGCGACCCCTGAATGCGCTTCTGGTGCATCCACACATAGCGCGCATCAAAGGTGATGTTGAAGCCGGTCGTTCCCGCACAGAAGACAACCATGCCGCCTCGCTTCACCACGAAGGTCGAAACCGGGAAAGTCTGCTCGCCCGGGTGCTCGAAGACGAAATCGACATTCTCACCCTTGCCGGTGATCTCCCAGATCGCCTTGCCGAACTTGCGGACCTCGGAGAACCATTCCTTGTACTCCTCGGAATTGACCTTCGGCAGTTGCCCCCAGCACTTGAAGTCCTTGCGATTGATCACGCCCTTCGCACCCAGGCTCATGACGAAATCGGTCTTGTCTTCCTCGGAAATGACGCCGATGGCGTTCGCACCGGCGGCCGCACACAGCTGCACGGCGAAAACGCCGAGACCGCCCGAGGCGCCCCAGACAAGCACATTGTCACCGGGCCGCAGGATATGCGGGCGATGCCCGAACAGCATGCGATAGGCCGTGGCGAGCGTCAGCGTGTAACAGGCGCTTTCCTCCCAGCTCAGATGCTGCGGACGGTGCATGAGCTGACGGGCCTGAACGCGCGCGAACTGCGAGAACGACCCGTCCGGGGTCTCGTAGCCCCAGATGCGCTGCGTGGCGGAGAACATCGGATCGCCGCCATTGCACTCCTCGTCGTCGCCGTCATCCTGATTGCAGTGGATCACGACCTCGTCGCCCACCTTCCAGCGCCGGACCTTCGAGCCGACGGCCCAAACGATGCCGGACGCGTCGGAGCCGGCAATATGAAATGGCTGCTTGTGGACGTCGAAGACGGAAATCGGCTCGCCGAGACCTGCCCAGATGCCGTTGTAGTTGACACCCGCCGCCATCACCAGAACGAGCACCTCGTCATCGCCGATCTCCCAGGTCGGCACGACCTCCTTCTGCATCGCCTCTTCCGGAGGACCGTGACGGTCGCGACGGATCACCCAGGCGTGCATGTTTTTCGGCACATGACCCAATGGCGGGATCTCTCCCACCTCGTAGAGGTCCTTGTACTCGGCGGCAGGCTGCGGCGGCGCAGCCTCGATTTCAGCGGTGACAGCCATTTTGTCTCTTCCCATTTTTGCTTCTCTCCGACCTCGGTCGCTCACCCGTTGCCAAACGCCCTTCCCTGCGTCGACAAGACAAGATGGCGGCCACCCGGATAGCCGGGCCCTCCCTCGCGGACAGACATCAATATTGCGCTGCAATATCGAGTGGATGCAAGAGCCTTACATGGTTCTTTAGTCGCAAGCATTGAAAAGTATCAGACCGCAGCGCGGCATGATGTTGCGTAAGGTGGAGTATATTCGCGAGAAAAACAGAGATAGTGCCTATAATCGCGCCATGGTGACTGCTGCGCCGCAACAGAACCCGGAAATGAAAAGGGCCGCGCGACACATGTCGCGCGGCCCCATCGATCATATCCCGACGGAATGGCGGGTTCAGGCAGCCCGAACACGGGAGAGAAAGGCATCCACCTCTCCGCGCAGGGACGTGGCGTCCCCGCTCAGCGCTTCGGCGAAGGACTTCACATCCCCACCCAGTTCGCCCGTCTGGGTCGCGCCATCGCGCACCACGACGACAGCCTGGCTCACCTGCTGTGTGCCACTGGCGGCCTCCGACACGTTGCGCGCGATTTCCTGAACGGAAAGCCCCTGCTCTTCTGCTGCCGCCGCGATGGAGGAAGCCGTCTCGCGCATGACCTCAAGGCGGCCGCTGATCGTGTTCACCGCCGTCATCGACGCGGATGCCGCGCTCTGCATCTGCTCGATCTGGCTTTCGATCTGTTCCGTCGCCTTGGCCGTCTGGCTTGCCAGCGCCTTGACCTCAGAGGCCACGACCGCGAAGCCCTTGCCCGCCTCGCCCGCACGAGCTGCCTCTATTGCCGCGTTCAGCGCCAGAAGGTTGGTCTGGTTGGCGATATCCTGAATGAGGCTGATCACCTCGCTGATACGCGCAACCACGTCGCTCAACTCGCCGACAGAGGTGCTGGTGCGGGCGGCTTCCGCCGCCGTTTCCACCACCAGACGCGCATTGTTTTCAAGCTGGCCGTTGATTTCGCGGACCGATTCAGCCAGCTGCTCGGCGGAGTCGGCCACCGAATTCACATTTGCCGATGCCTGCTCAGAGGCACTGGACGCCTCGATCACGCGGCCTGACGTACTGTCGGCGAGGTCTGAGAGCCGCTCCGCATTGCTGGTCAGCGTACTGGCGGATTCGCCCAACCGATTGACCAGCGCCATGACCGAGTTTTCAAACTCCTGCGCCAATGCTTCCAGCTCTTGCTTGCGCTGAACGCGGTTGCGTTCTTCCGTCTCGCGCGCCTCTTCTTCCAGACGCCGGTTCTGAGCCAGATTGTCTCGGAACACCGTGAGCGCACGGGCCAGATCCCCGACCTCATCCCCGCGGCTCGCATAATCGATTTTCGTTTCCAGAGCGCCCTGCGCGATTTCGCCCGTCTCACGCGCGATCACACGCATGGGATGCGAAATGCCGCGATAGCCGAACAGCCCCGCGCAGATGGACAGAACACAAAGGGCCGCACCGGAGACGATGGCGGTCACTTTCACATTCTGAAGCTGTGTCGCCTGCGCCGTCTCCGCGTTGCGGACTTCGGTCAAGAGCGTGGATTTGTAGCCGGCCAGAGCGGTGTGAAGCTCCCGTGTCAGATCCTCGATCTCGCCGGTCACCTCCAGCGCCCGCGCCACGTCGACCGTCATCGGACGTTCCATCAACGCGATCTGGCGATCCGCATAGGCGCTCTGCCACTCCTTTGCATGCCCCTCGGCGTCCGTCAGAAGGGTCTTGTCCAGTTCCGTCTCGCTCTCAAGCTTCGAATAGGCCTCGGCCCGACGCTCGTTCGCCTCACGATAGCTGGCGACCCGGCTCTCATCGCCCGTCAGAAGGTAGGTGCGGATATAGGCCTGCGCATCGGCGAAATGCTTCTCGTAGCCGTTCACCGTGTCGAGCGTCTTCATGAGACTGGTCATCTTCATCACGGAATTCTGTGCAGCGCCGATCGCATTATAGGTCACCAGGGCCCCCGCCAGGCCTGCAATGAGGATGCAGGCAAAGATGGCGGCCAGCTTTCCGGTGACGGAGAGCTTGCGAATGTTCATTTTAGCTCAGTCCTTCTGGAAGGCCGCAATCACACGCCGAGGCGGCGCTGCAACTCGGTCAGGTTGATTTCGATTGTCGCTGCCCCGATGGGGGTGCCGGTATCGACATCCGCAATGGTCATGTTGACCTGCGCGCGCCACGTCTTTGTCGCCTCGTTCCATTCAGCCTCATCGATAAAGACAGCATCGCCGCCCATCGGGAAGGTCTTCTGGAACTTCGCTTCATCACCTTGCCAGTAGTCGGACGTGATGGAACTCTGCCCCACATTGAGGCCGTAGGAATCGACAACGAAGATTTCCGAATAGAGGCCAAGCGACGCGGCCTGAATGCGCGACAACTGCGACGAGGTCGGGTTGGACATGACACGCGCGATCATCGGCTGCTTGCCGTCGCTTTTCGTTTGGGCACGCCATGTCGTGTCAAGCTCATCGATCCGCGCCTGATCGATTCCGGCCAGACGTTTGTTCTGCGCCTTTACGGAAATCTGGATCACCTCATCCTTCAAAATGGCCCGAAGGGTGGAAATGACGTCAGCAGAGATCAACCGCCCCGGCTCGGGTGCGGTGGCTGGCGCGGCAACGTCACCGGCAATGGCGCTTGCCTGCAGGACGACCGCAAGAAGACAACCGGATACGAGTGCTTTCACCATGCTTCCGAACCTTTTCTTTGACATAGCATTCATATCGCTTAGGTCGGGTTTACTTATGATTAAATTCATTCCTCATGAGTAGTATTTCTTATGTCATATAAGAGAATATTATTGACCGGATTGAACGGAACCGGTTCTGACGTTTTGACGCCTGCGTGAGATCTGAAATACCCGCATTTCTTTTGTACTTTCACACGCGGCGCAAAAATCATTATAAATATTAAATAGTTCACCGAAGCCCTCAACGCTGGATCCTGTGCGTCTTTGAAAATCCTGATGCCCGCGGGCCACCTCCCGCTTCCTCTAGGAGACCTCTTCCTTGGTTTAGGTGACAGGCGGAATGAAAAGCCGTAAAACGAAATTGCGGCACTGCATCATTCTTGGGAGGAACAGCGCGATGTCGGCAAATATCAGGACAGGGGCGGACAAGCCCTGGATTTTCCGCACCTATGCGGGCCACTCGACGGCAGCGGCATCCAACGCGCTTTATCGCTCCAACCTCGCCAAGGGACAGACCGGCCTTTCCGTGGCTTTCGATCTGCCGACGCAGACCGGCTATGACCCGGATCACGCGCTTGCGCGTGGCGAAGTGGGCAAGGTCGGCGTGCCGGTCGCGCATCTGGGCGACATGCGGGCGCTTTTCGACCAGATCCCGCTTGAAAAAATGAACACCTCGATGACGATCAACGCCACCGCGCCTTGGCTTCTGGCGCTTTATGTGGCGGCAGCCGACGAACAGGGGGCAGACCGCTCTCTCCTGTCCGGCACAACGCAGAACGATCTCATCAAGGAATATCTCTCCCGCGGCACCTATGTGTTTCCGCCCGCGCCCTCCATGCGGCTGACCACCGACATGATCGCCTGGACCTACCGGGAGATGCCGAAATTCAACCCGATGAATGTCTGCTCCTATCACCTGCAGGAGGCGGGCGCGACGCCCGTGCAGGAGCTGGCCTTCGCGCTCGCGACCGCGCAGGCCGTGCTCGACAATGTGAAGGCGTCCGGCGCCATCGCGCAAGCCGACTTTCCCAAGGCGGTCGGCCGCATCTCGTTCTTCGTCAATGCCGGGCTGCGTTTCATCACCGAGATGTGCAAGATGCGCGCCTTCACGGAACTCTGGGATGAGATCTGCCGGACACGTTACGGCGTGGAGGACGAACGCTACCGCCGCTTCCGCTATGGTGTGCAGGTCAACTCGCTGGGCCTGACCGAACAGCAGCCGGAAAACAACGTCTACCGCATCCTCATCGAGATGCTGGCCGTGGTGCTGTCCAAGAACGCGCGCGCCCGCGCCGTGCAGCTGCCTGCCTGGAACGAAGCGCTCGGACTGCCGCGCCCCTTCGACCAGCAATGGTCGCTGCGCATGCAGCAGATCGTGGCCTATGAGACCGACCTTCTGGAATATGGCGACATCTTCGACGGCTCGGCGGAAATCACCGCCAAGGTGGAGGCCCTGAAGGCGGAAGCGCGCGAGGAACTGGCCCGCATCGACGCCATGGGCGGCGCGGTGGCGGCCGTTGAATCCTCCTACATGAAGCAGAAGCTCGTGGAATCGAACACCCGCCGCCTTGAGGCCATCGAGAGCGGCGAGCAAACCGTTGTCGGCGTGAACCGCTGGACGGAAAGCGAGCCCTCACCGCTGGCCGGTGGCGCCGATGGCGGCATCCTGACCGTGCCGGAGCATGTGGAGGCAGAAGCCGTCGAGGCGCTGAAGGCCTGGCGCGCGGCGCGCGACGACGCGGCTGTTTCGCAAGCCATCGCCGCCCTGAAGAGTGCCGCCGCCGAAGACCGCAACATCATGGAGCCCTCCATTGCCGCGGCCAAGGCAGGTGTGACCACCGGCGAATGGGGCGCGGCCCTTCGCGAGATTTTCGGGGAGTATCGCGCCCCCACCGGGGTCGGACGGTCCGCACGCGAGGACGGCAGCGAGACGGAAGGTGTGCGCGCAGCGGTTGAGGCGGTGTCGCGAAAGCTGGGGCGTCGACTGAAGTTCCTCGTCGGCAAGCCCGGCCTCGACGGCCATTCCAACGGCGCGGAACAGATCGCGGTGCGCGCGCGCGATTGCGGCATGGAGGTGGTCTATGAGGGCATCCGCCTGACACCTGCCCAGATCGTCAACGCAGCTTTGGAAGAAAGCGTGCATGTGGTGGGGTTGTCGATCCTCTCCGGCTCGCATCTGGCGCTGGTGCGCGACGTGATGGACCGCATGCGGGCCGCAGGTCTCGACGATGTGCCGGTTGTCATCGGCGGCATCATTCCCGAAGAGGATGCCAAATCCCTGCTGGCCGCCGGCGTTGCCGCCGTGTATACGCCGAAGGACTTCCAGCTCACCGACATCATGGCCGATATCGTCAGGATTGTGGACGCACAGGCAGTGAAGGCGGCGTAAAGACACAAGAGACGCATGATCCAAATCTCGGCCTCTTGGTTCAAAGAGATAGATCATGCGTCAAAGAATAATACTTCTCGCCCTGATTTTGGTCATTACGATTGGGCTCATCCCGACTCTTGATGTTTATAAATATTTTCTATTTGAGCATGAAATCAGACTCAACTTACCATATCTGATCATTACGGCGGGACTTGCACTCCCGCCTCTTCTTGTTCTTTCAGGCCTCTTGGCGGCTTTCACCAACTGGCGCTTAAACAGGGTCATCGCGTGGCTTCTGGCGCTCGCCGTGCTTTTCGGTTTCCTGAGTTGGGTTATGGGGGCCGCAGCCCTTGCTGCACCGGGAGCCACTCTCATCTGGTTCCGTGCTTTGGCCCTTGCCTTGTCGTCCCTGGCCTTGCTCCGCCTTTTGACTTCTGCGCCCCCCCCCGCCCCATCGTCCCGGCTTGCCTGGACGATGATCGGCATCGCCGCTGCAATCGCCGTGTGGTCTCTGGCCGGGATGATCTGGATCAGCTACAGCGCGTCGGCCATCGCAGGAGATCGCCCGTATTGCCTTGCCTTCCATTCGCGCGAAGGCAAACCCGTCAGGTCGTTCTCTGAACTCAGATATTTCTCATTCTTCACAACGTCTTCCGGTTACAAGAGAAGCTCGCACTGGTACTTTCATGGTGTCCTGATCGTGAATGCAAAAGAGGGCAGACAAGTATACAACTGGTCCCCGCGAGGATTTGCATGGGATCGGGTTCATAATCCGGAAATCCTGCTCGAAAACCCGGTGAGCGCATGCGATCCGAAAGCGGAGTTCATGAGAGATCTTCGTCTCTACTGAGAGCCGCAGGTTCCTTCATACGCGACCGTCCAGATGCCGCGCTTTCCTGAGATCGGGGAACATCCTCGCCCAGAGCACGGCAACCGCCATCGTGCCTGCGCCGCCCACCACGACCGCCGACACCGTGCCGATGGCCGCGGCCATGACACCGGCGCGGAATTCGCCAAGCTCGTTCGAAGCTCCCACGAACACCATGTTGACGGCATTGACCCGGCCGCGCAGCGCATCGGGGGTCCACAGCTGGATCAGCGTCTCGCGCACATAGACCGACACCATGTCGAAACCGCCCATCAGCAAGAGCGCCGCAATCGACAGCCACGGCATTGTCGAGACCCCGAAGACAATCGTGAAAGCCCCGAAAAATCCGACAAAGACGAACATCAAAAGCCCCGCGTGATCGCGCAAGGGATGGGCGGCCAGCCAAAGTGCCACCATGATCGCGCCGATGCCGGGCGCGGCGCGCAGGAGCCCAAGGCCCCACGGGCCCAGTTCCAGGATATCGCGCGCATAGACAGGCAGAAGCGCCACCGCGCCGCCCAGCAGCACCGCGAAGAGATCGAGCGAGATCGCCCCCAGCACCACCTTCTCGCGCCAGATATAGCGAAACCCGTCAATCACGGAGGTGAAGGTCACGCGGCCCACTGCGGTGTGCTGCGCCGGTTTCGGGATCAAGAAGACGGATATGGCGGCACCGGCCAGCATCGCCAGCGCCACGATATAGCTCGCAAGCGGCGATACGCCGTAAAGGAGCCCGCCCGCCACCGGCCCAACAATGCTTGCCACCTGCCATGCGGAGGAATTCCAGGCAATCGCGTTGGCCAGATGCTCCGCCGGAACGAGATTGGTAACGAGCGCAGACGCCGCCGGATTAAAGAAGGCCCGCGCCGTACCGAAGCCCAGCAACAACGCAAAAACCGGCCAGACAACGGATGAACCCGACAGGGTGAAGCCAAGAAGGGCCGCCGCCATCACCCCCTCGCCCACCAGCGCCCCCCCCATCACCGTGCGCCGCCCGAACCTGTCGGCAACCGTTCCCGTCATGAGAACGAGCAGAAAGGCCGGCAGGAACTGGGCAAGCCCCACAAAGCCCAGATCCAGCGGATCGCGGGTGATGTCATAGACCTGCCAGCCAACCGAGACGGAAATGATCTGCACCGCGAAGGTGGCCCCGAAGCGGGCGGCCCAATACCGGCGATAGGCGGAATGGGTGAAGGCGAGCCAGCGTGACGCCTTGTGGTCCGCGCCGGATTGCGCGCCGTGAGACGGCTCCGTTTCGTGAGGTGGTGACATGCGGAGCATCCCGGGCGTCGCAAAAGACGAACTGCCGTAGCGGATTCTGCCAACAGCAGGATCGATCTCTTATATCAAGCCGGGGTTCCTGCACAGTGCCAAGACGTTTCCATCTGCATTTCGTGGACGATGCTTCAATCGCGGCGGACCATCTGGTAAGGGCGTGAATGTCGCGGTAATGTCTTGCCCGCCCCGCGCACATCTGTGCCGATACCGTTTCCTCTCCAACACTTCCGGAACGCCATGACAGACCAACTGAAGATCGCCACCTGGAACATCAATTCCGTGCGGCTTCGCCTGCCATTGGTGGAACGGTTCCTGCAAACCTATGCCCCCGATGTCCTGTGCCTTCAGGAAACCAAATGCCCGGATGCGAGCTTCCCCTTCGCCGCTCTTCGCAAGGCGGGCTACCAGAACATCGAGATCAACGGCCAGAAGGGCTATCACGGCGTCGCCACGCTCTCGCGTCGCCCGCTGACGGGTACCGAACGCAGGCGCTTTTGCGACAAGGACGACAGCCGTCACATCGCGACCGACATCCCCTTCGCCGATCGCAATCTGCGCATCCACAACTTCTATGTGCCTGCGGGCGGCGATGAGCCGGATGCCAACATCAACGAGAAATTCCGCCACAAGCTCGATTTCCTCGACGAGATGGAGGACCTCCTTGGCGCGACCCAGTTTCCCTGCATTGTCGTCGGCGACTTGAACATCGCGCCTTACGAGCAGGATGTGTGGTCCACCAAGCAGCTTTCGCGGGTGGTCAGCCACACACCGCTTGAACGCGAACGTCTGGAGGATGTCCGCAAGGCAGGTCCGTTCGTGGATGCCATGCGCGCTCACATCCCCATGGAAGAAAAGCTCTACACCTGGTGGAGCTACCGCGCCCGCGACTGGAAGGCCGCCAACAAGGGCCGCAGGCTCGACCATGTCTGGGTCACCCCACCGCTCGCACCCAAGATCGTCGATGTGAAAGTGATCGAGGAAGCCCGCGGTTGGGAAAAGCCGTCCGACCACGCCCCCGTGCTGACCACACTGGAAGGCTGAAGAGAGGCAACGAGGGCACCCGATCAAGCCCTCCCCGCCTGACCAGCGGATCTTGTCGCCGACATGCGCGCTTGCCGCCCATCCTTCGAGACGACGCTTCGCGTCTCCTCAGGATGACATCGTGGGTGGGGATGCTTTGAGATGCGCAACATATGCAACGTCATCCTGAGGAGCGCTCATCGAGCGCGTCTCGAAGGATGGGCCGCTTGCTCGAAACGGATCCCAAGCCCCTACTTCTGAACCTGGGCCATCTGCGCGCCCACCGCCGCGCCGCCCATGCCGGGTTCCGGCGAACGTCCCGCACCCGGCAGCTCCGCCCGGATGCGTGGCAGGCATTCGGGATAGGCGTCCTGCAGCCAGCCGATCATCTTTTCGCGGATTTCGCAGCGAAGATCCCACGCCCTCGGCGAGGTTGATGCGGTCATCAGCGCACGAACGAGAAGACCACGCTCATCGGAGGCCTCCACCTGAAGGTTCACGACGTTGCGGTCCCAGAGCTTCGACTGGTCGAGCAACTCTTCCAGCTTCTCCCGCATTTCCTGAACCGGCACCGTGTAATCCACCCGCCAGTAGACGGACCCGATGATCGAGGCGGATTCGCGCGTCCAGTTCTGGAACGGCTTTTCGACGAAATAGGAAAGCGGCACCACCAGCCGCCGCCAGTCCCAGATGCGGATGACGACATAGGTCGCCGCGATTTCCTCAATCCACCCCCATTCGCCCTCCACCACCACCGCATCCTCGATACGGATCGGCTGGGTCAGCGCGATCTGGATGCCCGCGATGAGATTGGACAAAACCGGGCGCGCCGCAAAGCCGACCACAAGGCCCGCCACGCCTGCGGAGGCGAACAGGCTAACGCCATATTCGCGCACCGGTTCGAAGGTCATCAGCGCAAGACCGATGGTGAGGATGACGATCACCACATTGATGACCCGCCGCATCACCCGGATCTGCGTGATGTAGCGCCGCGCCTGAAGATTGTCCTCCACATCCAGCCGGAAATGGCGCGCATAGCGGTCGGCCACAACGCCCAGAACCAGGACCGCCGCCCACCCCACCAGCAGGATCATCAGCACGAACATGGCGTGATAGATGTCGCCGATGAAGCGGAAGGGCACATCGAGCAGCGGCACCGCGAGCGCCAGCGCCACGATGAAGAAGACGAGCCGCGTGATCGGCCGGATTCGTTTCGCAATGAGGGTGAGGTTTGGATAAACCTTGCCGAAGGTCCGGTTGAAGATGCCGATGGCGACGCGATGGGCCAGATATCCGATCAGGATCGCAAACAGGATCAATCCGGCCGCCAGAATGGGATCGGGCAGCCGGTCAATCTCGGCAGGCGCCAGTTTGTCGAGTTCTTCCAGCACGGCGGTCGGTCCCCGGAACGTCCTGCGGATCGCGCAGGATGCTCCGGATCAACGCATGACCTTGAGTAAGGTTCCCGCACCTGCGGCGCTGATTAGAACCACTGGTTTTTCTGGCGGATGAGACCTTCCTGCGCGGTGGAGGCGACTAGCCGTCCGTCGCGGGAGTAGATCCGGCCCCGGCTGAAACCGCGCGCGCCGGAAGAAGACGGGCTGTCGGTTGCATAGAGCAACCAGTCATCGGCCCGGAAGGGCCGGTGGAACCAGACGGAATGGTCAATGCTGGCGGGCTGAATCTGATCGGAGAAGACCGACAGGCCATGCGCAAACAACGAGGTGTCCAGAAGCGTCATGTCGGAGGCGTAGGCCAGCACGCAGCAATGGATGTTCGGATCGTCCGGCAGGGTATCGGTGGCGCGAATCCAGACATATTGCTCCGGCGGCAGTTTCTCGTTGGAAACGTAGTGCCGCATGTCCGTCGGCCGCAGCTCAAGCGGGCGCTTGCGCTCCCAGTAGCGCTGCACGGATTCCGGCGCATGTTTCAGGAATTTCTCCTTCAGTTCCTCCTCGCTCGGAAGGTCTTCCGGCTGCGGAACGTCCGGCATCTCCATCTGGTGATCGAGACCGTTTTCGGGGATGTGGAACGAGGCCCCCATGGAAAAGATCGCTTCGCCATGCTGGATGGCGACGACCCGCCGCGTCGCGAAGGAACGACCGTCGCGGATGCGGTCCACCTCGTATAGAATGGGCACCGACGGATCGCCCGGGCGCATGAAATAGCCGTGCATGGAGTGGATGTGATGGCCGACGCTCACGGTTTTCATCGCCGCGCCCAGCGCCTGCGCGACGACGCGGCCGCCAAAAACCCGTTGCCAGCCGCTTGCCGGATTGCGGCCCCGGTACAGATTGTGTTCAACATCCTCCAGTTCGAGGATTTCCAGGAATGTCTCGACAGCCGTATTCATATGCGTTTGTTTCCAGGGACCAACCGGGAATAAGCCCGGCTTCCAAAAGGCGGGAAATACGTTAGACAATGCGGCAGGGATACCAGATGCCATCACGTCGTTGTTGGCGGAACCCTGCGCAGGCGGGATGCGCAAGTCAAGTCGGGGCTGTACTGAGCGGCAACCGGAATGGCGCCGGACAGACAGTCTCAGCCGGTGCCCATTAGCTGCAAGGAGTGGATATGTCGATTATCCGGAAGGATGACGAGGTGCTGGACGTTCTGGTCGCCGGTGGCGGTTATGTCGGGCTGTCGCTGGCTCTGGCGCTGAAGGTTTCCGATCCCGCGATCAAGGTCGCGGTGGTCGACATGCGACCGCGCGCGGCCATCGAGAAAGACCTGCGCTGTTCGGCAATCGCGTCCGCCGCCGAGCGCATGCTCACCCATCTCGGCGTCTGGCAGCAATTCGCGGACCGCGCCCAGCCGATCAATGAGATGATCATCACCGACAGCAAGCTGCGCGACACGGTGCGTCCGGTGTTCCTCACCTTTTCCGGCGAGGTCGCACCCGGCGAGCCTTTCGCGCATATGGTCGCCAATTCCGACATGGTCGGCGCGCTGCACGACACGGCGGCCGCGGCCGGCGTCGAGATCATATCGCCGGAGGGCGTGTCCTTCTTCGAGGCGGATGGCGAATCGGTTTCGATCGAGCTTTCCGGCGGCACGACCCGCACCGCACGCCTTCTGGTCGCCGCCGACGGTGTGCGTTCCAGGTTGCGCGATCTGGCGGGCATCAACACCGTGCGCTGGTCCTACGGCCAGTCGGGCATCGTGTGCACCGTGGAACATGAACGCCCGCACGAGGGGCGCGCGGAAGAACACTTCCTGCCCGCTGGCCCCTTCGCCATTCTGCCGCTCACCGGAAACCGCTCCTCGCTCGTCTGGGCCGAACGGACCTCTGTTGCCGATACCCTCGTCAAGGGAGACGATTTCACCTTCGATCTGGAGCTGGAACGCCGCTTTGGTTACCACCTCGGAGAGGTCAAGGTCGCAGGCCCGCGCCATGCCTATCCGCTGGGCCTGACGCTGGCGCGCGATTTCGTGAAGCCGCGTTTCGCGCTGGCAGGCGATGCCGCCCATGGCATCCACCCGATTTCCGGTCAGGGCCTCAATCTCGGCTTCCGGGACGCTGCCGCGCTCGCCGAAGTGATCGTGGAGGCCCGCCGGTACGGCCAGGATGTCGGCGCGTTCGACGTTCTGGAGAAGTACCAGCGCTGGAGGCGCTACGACACGTTCCAGATGGGCGTGGTGACGGACGTCTTGAACCGGCTCTTCTCCAACGAATCGGACGTGCTGCGCGCGGCGCGCGACTTCGGCCTCGGTGTCGTCGATCGCCTGCCCGGCCTGAAGCAGATGTTCATTCGCGAGGCCGCCGGGCTCACCGGAACCGTGCCGCGCCTTCTCACCGGCGAGGCGATCTAAGGTGTCGGGAGACACCCGCCTTCCCGGCAAGGGACGGGCGGTCCTGATTACCGGCTGTTCATCCGGCATAGGGGCAGCGGCGGCCACCGGCCTGCGCGCGCGCGGCTACCGTGTGCTCGCCTCCGCCCGTCAACCGGCCGATGTGGCCAAACTCCAGGCCGACGGCTTTGAGGCCTTCCACCTCGACTATGCGGATGCCGATTGTGTGGCCGAGGCCGCGACAGCCGTTCTGGCGGCAACCGGCGGGACCCTCTACGGGCTCGTCAACAATGGCGCCTACAGCCAGCCCGGCGCGGTGGAGGATGTCCCCCGGGCAGCGCTCGCCGCGGAATTCGAGGCCAATCTCTTCGGCTGGCATGATCTGACCTGCCGCCTGATCCCCGCCATGCGGGCACGCGGCGAGGGCCGAATCGTGCAGGTCTCGTCTGTTCTCGGCCTGATCGCCATGAAATATCGTGGCGCCTACATCGCATCCAAGTTTGCCCTGGAAGGCTTGAGCGACACACTGCGTCTGGAACTCGCAGGCACCGGCATTCATGTGGTTCTGGTGGAACCCGGCCCCATTGCCACACGATTCTCGATCAATGCGGCGGAGCATTTCCGCAAGACCATCGATGCGGAGAATTCGCCTCACCGCGATGCCTATGTCCGGCGCAGGGCGCGGCTGGAACGCGGCGGGGCGAAACGCTTCAAGTTGCCGCCCGAAGCCGTGGTCCGGCGCATCGAACAGGCGCTGGAAGCCCCGCGCCCGAAACTGCGATACCGCGTGACGACACCCGCCCATGTCGCCGCCATCGCCCGCCGCCTGCTGCCCGGTCGCGTTCTGGACCGTGTCCTCGGCGGAGCTTCTGACCGCGAACAATGAAATTGGACGTTGCGGCAGATTTCGATCATCAATTAAAAGGAATGTCTGATCAAGAAACCGGCGGCAGCCTGAAAAGGGAGGATGCGCCGGTCCGGGGGGCTCCTTGATGGCACAATTTCTCTACAATCTCATTCCGGTTGGCGTCGGCATTGTCGGACTGATCCTGATAGCCGGCCTTTTCAACATGCTGAGGGGCGGTTCGGCCAACACCTCGCAGAAACTCATGCGCGCCCGAGTCATCGCGCAGGCCGTGACGATCGCGATCGTCCTCGTGGCCGCCTTCATGCTGCACGGCCCGAGCTGAGCCCGACCGGACCAGCGGACGGGTTCACGCTTCCGCGCGGGCCTGTTCGCGCAAGATCCGGCGGATGACCTTTCCCGTCGTCGTCATGGGCAGGCTTTCGACAAACGCGATTTCGCGCGGATATTCATGCGCGGCCAGTCGAATGCGCACATAGTGGCGGATTTCCTGCGCCAGTTCCGGCGTCGCCTCCACATCCTCCTTCAGCACGATATAGGCCTTCACAATCTCGGTGCGCACCGCATCCGGCTTGCCCACCACGGCGGCCAGCGCCACCGCGGGATGCGCAATGAGACAATCCTCGATCTCACCCGGCCCGATACGATAGCCAGCCGACGTGATCACGTCGTCGTCGCGACCGACGAAATGGAAATAGCCATCCGCGTCCATGACGCCCTGATCGCCGGTGAGCATCCAGTCACCGACAAATTTCTGTTCCGTCGCCTCGGGTCGCTTCCAGTATTCAAGGAACATCACCGGATCCGGCCGCGCCACGGCGATCTGCCCCTTTTCACCGGCGGGCAACACCTCGCCCTCAGCCCCGATCACCGCCACATGATGCCCGGGAACCGGCTTGCCGATCGCACCTGCCCGCGAAACGCCGATCTTTGCGCAAGAGGAGAGCACGAGATTGCACTCTGTCTGGCCGTAAAACTCGTTGATCGTCAGCCCCAGCCCCTCATGGGCCCATTCATAGACCTCGCGTCCAAGCGATTCGCCCCCCGACCCGATGGAGCGTATCGCCAGATTGAACCGCTCGCGCGGGCGCTCCACCGTGCGTAGGATCTTCAGGGCGGTCGGCGGGATGAAGGCGTTGGCGACCTTCATGTCCGCCATCAGCGCAAGCGCCTCTTCGGGATCGAACTTGTCCGCCCGGTAAGCCACGACCGGAATGCCGAAATGCAGCGATGGCAGGAGGACGTTCAACAGTCCCCCGGCCCAGGCCCAGTCGGCCGGCGTCCAGAACCTGTCTCCCGGCTGCGGAAGAAACTCGTGCGGCATCTCCACGCCCGGCAGATGACCCAGCAACACCCGATGCGCATGAAGCGCGCCCTTGGCGGGGCCCGTGGTGCCCGATGTGTAGATCATCAGGGCCGGATCATCGGCCCGCGTCACCACCGTTTCGAAACGGTCGGAGGCCTTCGCCATGACATCCGCAAGCCGAAGCACACCCGCAAACGGTTCGTCTCCCCCCTCTTCAACGCTCAGAACTGTCTCAAGCTCAGGCAGGCATTCGCGGATTTCCGCGATCTTCTCAAGGCCTGCCCTGTCCGTGACGATCGCCTTCGCCCCGGCATTCGCCAAGCGGTATTCCAGCGCCTCCACGCCAAAGAGGGCCGCCAGCGGCAGGGCGACCGCGCCGAGCTTGTAGGTCGCAAGATGGGTGAGCGCGGTTTCCGGCATCTGCGGCAGCAGGATCGCCACACGGTCTCCACGCCCGACACCGAGCGCGGCCAGTGCGTTGGCAAGCCTGTCGGCGCGCCGGCGCAGCTCCTGAAAGGTGATTTCCTCAACCGTGCCGTCGCGATGCCGGTTCTGGATCGCGACGCGCGTCGGGTCAGCCAGCGCCCAGCGGTCGCAGACATCGGCAGCGATGTTATAGAAATCAGGCACCTGCCAGCGAAAACCGGCAATGAGCCCGTCATACGTATCGGATCTGGTCAGCATATCTCCCCCCGAACCGGCCGGGTCGCCGGTTCCGACGGCCGATGGTCGGCCGCTCCTTATTGGTTCCGCGCCACATTAGGCTCCGTTACGGAACCCTGCAATCGCACAGAAGGGAGAATGGGCCGGTAATTCGCAAAGCCCTGTTATTCCTCGGGGCCTGCCAGAACCAGCGACCAGAACACCTTGTACTTGCTGCCCGGCGCATAGGCCGTCGCGATGCCCATCCGGGTCATGCGCTTGTCGAGCATGTTGGCATTGTGCTGCGGGCTGTCGCGCCAGCCGGAAAAGGCCTCCGCCAACCGCCGATAGCCTGCGGACACATTGGCCACCACCGGCCCCTTGGGGTAACCCGACGCATCGAGGCGTTGACGTGCCGCCTTGCCCTTTGCAAGCGAGACATCGACCGACTGCGCCGCGGCCATCTCCCGCGCCTGTTCCTCTGCCACCTTCGTCAGGGCCGGGTCGAGCGTGAGGCCGGGCGCGCCGTGTTTCTCGCGATAGGTGGAGATCATGGTTCGTGCGGAAGCTTCATCCACACTCACCCCGCGACGCCCCAGATCGACATAAAAGGGAGGGGTCTCGCTCACCTGTTCGGCGCAGCCCCCCAGCAGCAAGAACGCGCCCACGGCGAGCGCGAGGTGACGGCCCGAAATCATCATACATTGTCTCCATCCGCATCGGCTTCGCCCGGAGCTTCGGCCACCGGGGGCGAGGGCTCATGCGGTCCGGTGTGGGTCGGCTCGCTCGCCGTAGTCGTGTGTTGCAGGTTCCGGCTGGTTTCTTCCCGGCCGCGCAAAGCCGCTTCCAGCCTGTCCATGTCGCGGATGTTGAGATCGCGCTGCGGGAAGGGAATCTCGATGCCCGCGTCCCGGAAGCGGCGCATGATCTCGAAACGCATGTCCGACTTGACCGACAGCGCGTAGTCGATTTGGGCCAGATAGGCGCGCAATTCGAAATCGAGCGACGAGGCCCCGAACTCCATGAAATAGACGACAGGTGCGGGATAGGCCAGCAGCTGGGAGTTCTCGCGGGCAACCTCCATCAGGATATCGCGCACCAGTTCCGGATCCGTATCGTAGGAAACGCCCACGCCCAGAATGATCCGGCCCGACGTGTCGTCGTGCATCCAGTTCTTCACGACGCCGGAAATCAGGTCGGAATTCGGCACGATCACGGTCTGGCGATCGAAGGTTTCGATTTCCGTGGCGCGCACATTGATGCGCCGGACATAGCCTTGCGCCTCGCCCACGACGATCCAGTCGCCCACCTTGATCGGGCGTTCCGCCAGAAGGATCAGGCCGGACACGAAGTTGTTGACGATCGACTGAAGGCCGAAGCCGATACCGACCGACAATGCACCGGCGACGATGGCGACGTTTTGAAGGCTCAGCCCCATGAAGGTGAAGGCGATCATGCCCGCAACGATCACGCCGACATAGCCGACACCGGTGCGGATGGAGGATTTCAACCCCACATCGAGCCGCGTATGCGGCAGATAGCTCATCTCAAGCCAGCGTTGCAGGGCGCGCGTGACCGTGAGCCCGACGACGAAGATCACCAGCGCCAGAACAACCTCTGACAGCGAGAAGTGGAAGGAGCCGATCTCGAAACCGAAGATCACCTGCCGCACCAGACTGGTCACGTCTCCGGTGGAAAAGCCCCACGGGGCCAGCAGCGAAATCACCGCGCCGACGATCAGCAGGATGCGCAGCACACCGGAAAGAAGCACGCCGATCTGCTCGATGGTTCCCGGCTCGAAGGCCAGTGTCTCGCGCAAAGCGCGCCCGAGCCTGCTGTCGGCGCGAAACATCGCAAGGGCGACGTCATCGACCACCACCAGCAACAGGTGCGTGATGCCGAAAACCGAGACAGACCATATGATCTGCTGCGCCACGAAGGAGGAGACCTGCATGTAGCCGATGACCGGGGCGAACAGCGTGATCAGGGCTCCCAGCCAGAATACCGGCATCAACCAGCGCGCGATCGGGCTGAGGCCGCCCCCATCGATCGTCTCCGCCTCCGCTTGTCCGGACCCCGCGATCGCCTTCAGGGCAGCAATGATGATGAAGCCGAGAATGATGGCGATGACGGATTGCAGCGCCAGGATCAGATCGACCGGCGCGGTCAGCACATCGAGCACGTCATTGAAGATCAGCGACATCGCGAAGGTGATGCCCGCCGCCGTCGCCAACTGCATCAAGCGCCCGGCAGCATCGTCACTGATGGGCAGCAGACGCCAGTTCGGACGGGAGGGAGCAATCAAGGC
Organism: Breoghania sp.; assembly: GCF_963674635.1. Taxonomy (NCBI): domain Bacteria; kingdom Pseudomonadati; phylum Pseudomonadota; class Alphaproteobacteria; order Hyphomicrobiales; family Stappiaceae; genus Breoghania; species Breoghania sp. The sequence goes on along the minus strand of NZ_OY771475.1, from coordinate 3,472,305 downwards.
CCATGCAAGACCCTGCACGAAGGATGCAAAAACGGCACCGCGAAAAATGGCGCCGAGTACACGGCCGACCTGATCCGGCGCCAGGTTGAAAGCTTCCAGACCGCGGAACAGGATCACCATGGCCGCCGCCGGCACCACCGTTGCGAGAATGGTGATCGCCAATGCCGCCGTGGAACGATGCATGGGCGCGGGCGTGACGTCCGGATCACGGGCAGCCCTGTCGAGCAGCAACCGGCGCAGCGGCCAGATCAATCCGTAGGTTCCCACAAGCGCCATCACCACGAGCATCACGGCCCAGGCGCCGGATATCGCGTAGATCGCACGGAACCAGTTGCTGACGAGACGGCCCGCCGACGAGATCAACGGCCCCAGATCTTCGACGACCCGCGACCAGAAATTCGGATCAAGGACGCTGGGCGTGGGCGTGAAGAGACGGCGCGTCAGCTGATCGCGTCGATATTGCACGATCCGGGTCAGAAGCTCATCGGCGCGCAGCTGGATGACCTGCACCTGCTTCAAGAGGCCGTTGATTGCGCTGAGTTGCGCGCGCTGCTCCTCCAGTTGGGCCGCAACTGCGGCGGAAACCGCCTCCTGCGCGCCTTCCGCCGGCTGCAATTCCTGGACACGGCGCTCCACGGCCTCCGCTCGCGGCCGCAAGGTGCTGCGCACTTCCTCGCTCGCGGTGCGCATATCGACTATGGCGGAGCGAAGATTGTCGAGCCGGGTGGGATCGATCGTCTGAAGCTGGAGATCGGCTTCGGCCTGATCGAGTTGGCGTCCCCACATGTCGATCTTGCGCTGGTTGGTGTCCAGCGTGGCCTGCAGGGTTGGATCGAGCTGAACCGGTTCAGCCGCAACCACGGGCGCCTTTGGCGCCGCCTCGGGCTTGGCGGTGTCAGCCCCGCTCTCATCGCCACTCGCGGACGTCTCCGCGGCGGTGTCAGCCCCGCCCGAGTGCGGGAGCTGTGACGCATCTTGAGCCCATGCCGAACCAAGGCCTGGCGTGACCAATAGACAGGCAAGAACGGCGAAGAGACGAAGCATTGGGATCACGGTCAGGTCCATCAGTCGGTTCGCAGGGCGGAAGCGCGGACAGCCGTCTACCGTCCGCCGCATCACCGACCGGCACGATTTTGGCCGGCCAACTGTGCCGTGTGACGGTGATTCCCGCAACGCACAGCCTTCTCGCATCGCGCTATTTTGCGGCTGAATTTGGGAAATGCGAAACCTTGGCCTGTCGACCCTGTCACCCCTTGAGTGCGGCAACGACCTCCTCGGGGATCGCTTTCGACTTGATCTTGGCCGGATCATCGGGATGCTTGCCGACCCAGACCCGCTTTTCCGTTGCCTCGATGGCGAGTTGGTCGCCCTTCATCACCTTGTGAAGGATGTGAAACGAAGATCGTCCGAGTTCTGTGACGCTCGTGTCGATGCGAATTTCATCGCCGAAGGCCGACGGGATCATGAATTTCGCCTGGGTATCGACCATGGGAAAGCCGACGAAATCGTATTTCTCGATCAGTTCGATCTTCTTGAGGCCGGTGGCCTTGTGAAACAGCCCGGCGGTGCAGGCATCGAACATGCCGAAATAGCGCGGATACCAGACGATCCCCGCCGGATCGCAATCCCCCCACTCGATCTGGATGACGCGGCTTGAAACGAGCATGAACGAAACCTCCTCCACATTTTTGCGGATGAGGTTGTAGCCCGCCGGCGGCGTATTGACCATAAGTCAGTTTCAGTTCGTGACCGCAGCGTTGTTTAGGCCGCCGGACACCCTACGCCCCGTCTCCTCGCCAGTGATCCTGCCATATAGATCAAACTCCCGGCTCAAATAGACGGAGCCTTCCCTGGAGAGATGAGTTGTATCCCGATAGATGGTCATGTCCCCCACATGGGTCAGACACGTCTCGCCCTCGCAAAGCAGATCGCGCAGCCTTATGACCTTGGCGAAGGGCTCCAGCGCGCTGTAGATCCCGTAGACCGACTTGCGGAAAGTCGCATCTTCCTCACGCGTGATGCCACAGGCATCGAGCGACGTGCCAAACACCTCGTGCCGGTAGAAGCAATCGCCGAAGTCCTTGCCGTTGATTGGTGGGGATGTGATGAGAACCGGCGTCTTGCCGATCCGTTTGACCCAGTCGATTGTCTTGCGAAGCTCTTCAACGGCCTTCTCCGGCCCTCCAGGAACAACGTTGCCCGCAGCATCCAGCATGCCACGGTCGACTGAAAACTGGCTCATGAGTGATGCAATCACAACGAATTCCACACTCTCGTTGTGCGAGAGCCACTCAACCACCCGATCATTGAAAGCCAGGCACTCTCTCGACACACGCAGATCCGGACCTGAGTTGTATTTCAAGCCAGCACCATGGAGCATGGCCGTACAGGCTGACTTTGTCAGCTGGATCATCCGGATATCCGGTCTGGCGGCTTTCAGGCCGTCCACGAGATGGCGTGCATGGGAATCCCCCCAAACGGCGATGACCGGCTGATCATCTGTCTTGCAATCGGGGATGTCGACCGCGCCGTCACAGGCCTCCGCCAGACCATAGGCTGGCTTCAGGCGTTCACTGAGCTGAGTGATCAATGGATTGCGAAGCGGCAACCAATGCTTGCCCTGAATGACCGTGTAGCGCGCGCCGACGATCATGAAGACAGTGGCCGCGAGGGCAGCAGTCGCGATCTTGATCGGTGAGGCAAAACGCTGACGACGGATCGGGCGTTCCAGCACAAGATAGGTCACCCAGGACAGCGCAAGCGACAGGCCGACAAGGGCCAGGTAATCGCCGGTGGAGAGACTGTCCTGTCCGAAACGCAGCCTCGCAAAAACAAAAACCGGCTGATGCCAGAGATAGAACGAATAGCTGAGCAGCCCGATACCAACGAAAGAACGGCTTCCGAGCATTTGCCCTGCCAGGCTGCGGACGTCGGCAAAGGCAATCACAAGCATCGCACCGATAACGGGAATGACCGTCCACAGGCTCGGATAACGAAACTCTTCGCCGAGAAGAAACACCGACACGAGAATAAGGCCGACACCCAGCGCACTCCCGGCTTCCGCCTTCCACCGCGAAACGGCCCCCGGCCTCACGCCCTTCATGGCGAGCACAGACCCGGCGAGAAGTTCCCAGGCCCGTGTCGGCAAGAGATAGTAATTCAGCAGACTGTCAGTCCGCGACATGTATTCCGCGAAGGCGAGACTGATTGCCAGAAGGATAACCGAAACTGTCAGTAGATGGGGACGCCACCAGCGCCAGAGCGCGAAAAGCAGAAGCGGAAAAACCACATAAAACTGCTCTTCAATGGCGAGGCTCCACGTGTGGAGCAATGGCCGCAGCTGCTCGGCAGCATCAAAATAGCCACCACCCGCCATGTACCTGATATTCGAGCCAAATAGCGAAACCGCCACCACATCCTTGGCAAACTCGCGCAGCTGATCCGTTGGCATCCACAAATAGGCCATCACGAACGAAGCCAACACGACCGCGACAAGGGCGGGGATGATCCTTCGAATACGCCGATCGTAGAACCTGAGTAGCGAGAAGGAGCCTTTGGAAAGATCGGCAAGCAAGATGCTGGTGATCAGATAGCCGCTGATCACAAAGAACACATCTACGCCGACAAAGCCGCCTTTGAAGGGCGCAAGGCCTGCATGGAACAACACCACGGGCACGACGGCCAGCGTCCGCAAACCGTCGATTTCAGGGCGATAAGCCAGCCTCATCAGCGAGAACTTCCAAGTTGTCCGAGTCCCGCGTTTTACGGGATCGCCCGGCGATCTTCCACCCTTATCAAAAAGCCTGGCGGCAATTGAATTGCCATGTCCCGATAATGAAAAAGGGGCCGCCCCAAGTCGGAGCGGCCCCTTTCATCTCTCGGACAGGTTGAACCCGGTCCCTACGCCACCAGGTTCCTGAGAACGTAGTGCAGGATGCCGCCGGCCTTGATGTAGTCCAGCTCGTCTTCGGTATCGATCCGGCACAGCACCTCGATCGCCTTCTTGGTGCCGTCTTCGTATTCGACGTCGATATTCACCATCTGGCGCGGCTTCAGGTCGGCCACGCCCTTGATCGACACCTTCTCCTTGCCGGTGATGCCATGCGACTGCCAGCTCTCGCCTTCCTTGAAGGTGAGCGGCAGCACACCCATGCCGACGAGGTTGGAGCGGTGGATACGCTCGAACGACTGCGCGATGACCGCCCGCACGCCCAGAAGGCGCGTGCCCTTGGCCGCCCAGTCGCGCGAGGAACCGGTGCCGTATTCCTTGCCGGCGAAGATCACGAGCGGCTGGCCCGCGTCGCGGTATTCCATCGCCGCGTCGTAGATCCACTTCTGCTCGCCGTCCTTCATCGTCACGCCGCCTTCGACGCCCGGAACCATCTGGTTCTTGATGCGGATATTGGCGAAGGTGCCGCGCATCATGACTTCGTGGTTGCCGCGGCGCGAGCCGTAGGAGTTGAAGTCCACCGGACGAACCTGATGATCGACAAGGTACTTGCCGCCCGGGCTGTCGGCCTTGATGGAACCGGCCGGCGAGATGTGGTCGGTGGTGATGCTGTCCAGGAACAGGCCCAGCACCGCCGCGTTCTCGACATCCTGAAGCGGCTTCGGCTCCATGGTCATGCCTTCGAAATAGGGCGGGTTCTGTACGTAGGTCGAGGTCGCGGGCCAGTCATAGGTCAGACCGCCTTCAACCTTGATCGCCTGCCAGTGCTCGTCGCCCTTGAAGACGTCGCCGTAACGCTCACGGAACATCTCTTCCGTGATCGAGGTGCGGATCAGCTCCGCGATCTCGGCGCTGGTCGGCCAGATGTCCTTCAGGAACACCGGCTTGCCGTCCTTGTCCTCGCCGAGCGGGTCCTTGGCAAGGTTGACGTTCAACGAACCGGCGATCGCGTAAGCCACCACCAGCGGGGGCGAAGCCAGGTAGTTGGCGCGCACATCCGGGTTCACGCGGCCTTCGAAGTTGCGGTTGCCCGAAAGCACCGAACAGGCCACCAGATCGTTGTCGTTGATCGACTTGGAGATCTCCTCCGGCAGCGGGCCGGAATTGCCGATGCAGGTGGTGCACCCATAGCCGACAAGATCAAAGCCGAGCGCATCGAGATCGTCCTGAAGACCGGCCTTGTTGAGATAGTCGGTCACCACCTGCGAGCCCGGTGCCAGCGAGGTCTTCACCCACGGCTTCACCTTCAGGCCCTTGGCGACCGCATTGCGCGCCACAAGGCCCGCGCCGATCAGCACCGAGGGGTTGGAGGTGTTGGTACACGAGGTGATCGCGGCGATCACCACGTCGCCGTGGCCGAGATCGTGGTTGCGGCCTTCCACGGCGAAGCGCTTGGAAAGCTCGTCCGCCTTCTTGAATTCCTCGTCCATCACCTTGGCGAAGCCTTCCGGCGCCACGTCGAGCGCGACACGGTCCTGCGGACGCTTCGGGCCGGCAATGGAGGGAACGACGGTGGAGAGATCCAGCTGCAGCGTGTCGGTAAAGACCGGCTCGGAGTGGGTGTCGCGGAACATGCCCTGCGCACGGGAATAGGCTTCCACCAGCGCAACGCGGTCATCGGCGCGCCCCGTCGAGGTCAGGTAATTGAGCGTATCGCCGTCCACGGGGAAGAAGCCGCAGGTCGCACCGTATTCCGGCGCCATGTTGGCGATGGTCGCGGCGTCTTCCAGCGACAGGTTGTCGAGGCCCGGGCCGTAGAACTCCACGAACTTGCCGACAACGCCCTTCTTGCGCAGCATTTCCACGACGGTCAGCACGAGGTCGGTCGCCGTCACGCCTTCCGGCAGCTCGCCGTCAAGACGGAAGCCGACGACTTCCGGGATCAGCATGGAGATCGGCTGGCCGAGCATGGCCGCCTCCGCCTCGATGCCGCCCACGCCCCAGCCGAGAACGGCAAGGCCATTGACCATGGTGGTGTGGCTGTCGGTGCCGACCAGCGTATCCGGATAGGCGATCGTTTCGCCGTCTTCGTCCTTGGTCCAGACCGTCTGGGCCAGATATTCCAGGTTCACCTGGTGGCAGATGCCGGTGCCCGGCGGCACCGCACGGAAATTGTCAAAGGCTGACTGGCCCCAGCGCAGAAACTCGTAACGTTCGCCGTTGCGCTCATATTCGCGTTCCACGTTCTGCGTGAAAGCGGTGGAATTGCCGAAGTGGTCGACCATCACGGAGTGGTCGATAACCAGATCGACGGGAACCAGCGGGTTCACCTTTTTCGGGTCGCCGCCAAGCTTGGTCGCCGCATCGCGCATGGCGGCCAGATCGACGACCGCGGGCACGCCGGTGAAGTCCTGCATCAGCACGCGCGCAGGACGATAGGCGATTTCGTGGGAGGACTTGCGCTCCTTCAGCCACCCGGCAACTGCGCGGATGTCATCGGCGGTCACGGTCCGACCGTCTTCGAAACGCAGCAGGTTTTCCAGAATCACCTTCAGCGAGAAGGGCAGCTGGGAGATGCCCTCAAGGCCGTTCGCTTCCGCGTCGGGAAGCGAGAAATAGGTGTAGCTCTTGTCGCCGACGGCAAGCGTCTTGCGGCATTTGAAGGTGTCGAGCGATTTTGTCACGGCTGGCGATCCCCTTTCATTCGAGGGCGCATCGCCATTCGCCGACGGCGCAGCGCCCTGTTGGCGGCCTGACCAATGCAGGCCCGCAGCAGGAATTCCGGGTCCGGTCCCTCCGGGCCTGCCGGAGAAGGGAAACGAACCCCAAATCTTGTCGCATGGTCCGGATCCGATCAGGTCTTGCGACCCGACGAAAGACCGTCCCCTGGCGATAGTTCTCTGCCGGCTTCACAAGGACAGCGCCGTCGTCACTCTCCCGCCGCCTCAACCTCCGGCGACGGATACGGGAAAATACAATGTCCCCCCAACGAGTGACCTTCCGGCACCGCGTCTTGCATAGCGCGGCTCGTCATAGCGAATCTTGCGGAGCGGCACCAGTGCGGCGTGCGTCAAACAGCATCTTTCCGCACCGCCACACTCTCGGCTCGCGCGTTTTATATACAATGGTATACAAAAGTCATCCCCGAATTGCGCAGACCGCGCAAATTGCCGCCCCTGCCGCTTTTGCGCGGTCAAAGCAGCTCACGACCTGCCGCAAACCGCATTCCTCCTTGATCGCAGGTGTGAAAACAGCCTAAGTGCCTGCGCGACCTGTGGGGATCGGGAGGCCTTGCCTTTGAAGCTGATCGCGGAAAATCTCGCCTGCGAACGCGGTGGTCGCCGCGTCTTCGATAAACTTTCCTTCAAGCTCGACGCCGGAGAAGCGCTGATCGTCACCGGGCCCAACGGCGTGGGAAAGTCCAGCCTGCTGCGCGTTCTGGCCGGTCTGGTCGCCAGTGCGGAAGGCTCCGTCACGCTCCAGGGGGGCGATGTGGACAAGACGCTTTCCGCCCAAAGTCACTATTTCGGCCATGCCGACGCGCTGAAAGCCCCGCTGACGGTGGCGGAAAATCTGGCCTTCTGGCGGCGCTTCAATGACAGTCCGGCGGCAACCGTCGATGAGGCGCTGGAGACCGTCGGCCTCGACTTCATCTCCCATCTTCCCGCCGCCTATCTCTCGGCAGGACAGCGCCGCAGGCTGGCCCTTGCCCGCCTGCTGGTTTCGCACCGTCCGCTCTGGCTGATGGACGAGCCGACCTCCGCGCTGGATACCGCATCGGAGGCAAAGCTTGTGGACCTGATGAACGCCCACCTTGCGCATGGCGGACTGATCGTGGCGGCAACGCACCAGGATCTGCCGGTCAAACCCGCCCGCCACCTGCGCTTCCAGCCAGCCGAGATTGCGGCATGAATGCTCTTCCCGCCCTTTTCCTGCGCGAATTGCGGCTCGCCGTGCGTGTCGGCGGCGGTGCGTGGATGGGGGTTCTGTTCTTTCTTTGCGTGGTGGTGGTGGTTCCCTTCGGCATCGGGCCGGACCTGAACCTTTTGGCCCGCATCGGCCCGGCCATCCTGTGGATCGGCGCACTTCTGGCGTCTCTCCTTGGCCTCGACCGGCTGTTTCAGGCAGATCGCGACGATGGCTCTCTCGACCTTCTCCTGATGAGCGATACCCAGCTGGAGATGGTTGTCTTCACAAAATGCCTTGCGCATTGGGCCTCCAGCGGCCTGCCGCTGGTCATCTCCGCGCCGGTTCTGGCCATGTTCCTCAACATGGAGCCGACGGCCACAGCCGCGCTTACCGCAACGCTTCTGGCCGGAACCCCCGCTCTCACCCTGATCGGCGGCATTGGCGCGGCGCTCACCGTCTCCCTTCGCCGGGGCGGGTTGCTGCTCGCCATTCTCGTGCTGCCGCTTGCAATCCCGACCCTCATATTCGGGGTGAGTGCGTCCAATGCGGCGCTTGACGTCTCGCTGCCCTTTGCGACGCCCTTTGCGATCCTGTGCGCGCTCACCCTGATCTCGACCGTCATCGGCCCCTTTGCTGCTGCGACCGCCCTCCGATTCTCCTCGGATTGACCCAACGCCGCATTGATGCCGCAACCTTGCGCGATTAGAACCGTTCCATGGCAATCATCGACCTCGCAAATCCGACCCGTTTCCTTCGACTGAGCGACCGGCTGCTGCCCTGGCTCATCGGCGCGACCGTGCTGACCATGACCGCAGGCCTCTACCTGGCCCTTTTCGTCTCGCCCGACGATTACCAGCAGGGCGCGACCGTCAAGATCATGTACATCCACGTGCCCTTCGCCTGGCTTGCCATGTTCTCCTATTCGGTCATGGCAATCGCCGCGCTGGGCACATTGGTCTGGAAGCACCCGCTGGCGGATGTCTCCGCCCGCGCCGCGGCCCCCATCGGGGCCGCTTTCACCTTCCTGTGCCTGGTCACCGGCTCGCTTTGGGGCAAGCCCATGTGGGGCACCTGGTGGGTGTGGGATGCGCGGCTGACTTCGGTGCTTGTGCTTTTCATCATGTATCTTGGCATCATCGCCCTGTGGCGCACGATCGAAGAGCCCATTCGCGCGGGCAAGGCCGTGGCCGTGCTGACGCTTGTCGGCTACATCAACATTCCCATCATCAAGTTCTCGGTCGACTGGTGGAACACCCTCCACCAGCCCGCCTCGGTGATGCGCATGGATGGGCCGGCCATGCCGTCCTCCATGCTGACGCCGCTCCTGACCATGGCCCTGGCCTTCACGCTCCTCTTTGTGACGCTGCACATGATGGCCATGCGCAGCGAAATCCTGCGCCGCCGCATCCGTGCGCTGCGCCAACGCGAGGCGGCAGGCGCAGCCGGTGTTGCAACGGCCACGCAGGTCACCAAGGAGGCACCATCCACCGCTTCTGAAACGGAACAGGCGGAGGCACAGTCCTGATGCTGCCAGATCTCGGCAATCATGCCGGCTTCATCATCGCATCCTACGCAATCACACTTGCGGTTATCGGCGGCATGATCTTCTGGATCGTTGCCGATTACGCCCGTCAGAAGTCGATCCTGGCGGATCTCGACGCACGCGGCATCCGCCGCCGTTCAGCCAATACGGATTCAAAGTCATGAGCGGAGTGTCCCCCGACACCGATCCCTCAGCGGGCGAACCACCACGCCGCCGCGTTTCGGTGCTCGTGCTTCTGCCGCTGATCATATTCGTCGCTCTCGCGGCCCTTTTTCTCGTGCAGCTGACCGTCGGGCGCAGCCCGAACCAGATCCCCTCCGCACTGATCGACCGCCCTGCCCCCGATTTCGATCTCCCTGCGCTGGCGGGTCTTGAGCGTGACGGCGCACAGGTGCCGGGTCTTTCGACCGCCGACCTCAAAACCGGCGACACCGGCATTGATCTGACGGGCCGGGTGACGCTGGTGAATGTCTTCGCCTCCTGGTGCGTCCCCTGCCGCGAAGAGCATCCGCTTCTGGAGGAACTCGCCAAACGTCCCGATGTCCGGCTGGTCGGCATCAACTACAAGGACAAGCGCGCCAATGCGCTGCGCTTCCTCGGATCGCTCGGCAATCCCTATGAGGCCATCGGTGTGGACGAGAAGGGCCGCGCCGCCATCGACTGGGGCGTCTACGGTGTGCCGGAGACCTTCGTCGTCGATCGCACAGGCCGCATCCGGTACAAGTTCATCGGTCCGCTGAGCCCGAAAGCCATGACCGAGGTGCTGATCCCGCGCATTGAGGAAGCCCTTGCGGGCAACTGAGCGCAGTCGACAGGACAGACTGATGACAAGGGGTGGCTTCGCAAAGGCCGCCCCTTGTCGTTTCCGGGATCCGGCGCGCCCCTCCCTCGCCGTACAAACGAATGTCACCCCAACGTGACTTTTAATTGACCCGTCCCGCGACTAAGGTCGCCTCACATTTCTCGGCAAAAGAGAGTGCCTTCTTCGGAAGCGCATGCCTCGGGTCACGGCACCCCTCAGGAACAGGACGAAGAATGCTCGGAACGGACAATCCGTTGAACCCGCGCGAACCCGCCCGGCACAAGAGCGTTGCCGCGCTGTGCTCGATGCTCGCGCTGGCGCTCTCCTTGCTTCTTCCAGCCCCCGCCTCAGCCGACCCCAAGGCCGTTGTGGAGCTTTTCACCAGTCAGGGCTGCGCGTCCTGTCCGCCCGCCGACAAACTTCTTGGCGAACTGGCCAAGCAGGAGGATCTGATCGTCCTCTCGCTGCCGGTGAACTACTGGGACTATCTCGGCTGGAAGGACACCCTCGCCAGCACCGACAACAGCGCCCGCCAGCGCGCCTATGCGGATTTGCGCGGCGACCGCGCCGTCTACACGCCGCAGGCCGTCGTCAATGGACGGCGCCACGCGATCGGCTCCGACAAGCGCGCCCTGCTGAACGCCATCAAGAGCGCAGGTGAGCTGCCTGTTTCGGTGAGCGCTGAAATGGGAACCGATGCGCTTGATATTCACGTCGGCGGGGGCAAGACGCCTGGCATGATGGCGACCGTCTGGCTCGTGCTGTTCGATTACAAACGCAAAGTGCCGATCGCACGGGGCGAGAATGGTGGCCGCACCATCACGTATCACAATGTCGTGCGCCGGATGCAGGCCATTGGCATTTGGAAAGGCGAACCGGCCAGCTATTCCATGCCGCGTGGCGAACTGGTGAAGGCCGGCATGCAGGGATGCGCCATTCTCATTCAGGGCGAAGACGGAAAAGGCCACCCCGGCCCGATTGTCGGCGCGACCTATCTGGCCCGAGATCAGCGACAGGCCGCCGCCCGCTAGCCGAGCCCGTGACGGGCTTCCCAGTCGAAGGCCTGTTCCATCCGGTCATTTCCCCAGAACAACTCGCCATCGGACGTGACGAAATTCGGTGAGCCGTAGAGGCGCAACCTGTCCACCTCCGCTCCGCGCGCGCGCAAGACGGCCTTGATCTCCTCCCCCCGCGCCTCTTCCAGCAGCGCATCCGCATCAAGACCCAGATCCATCAGGATGCCCGCCAGCAGTTCCTGTTGCGAGATATCCATCCCCTCCCCGAATTCCGCGTGATAGACCGCGCGCACGAAGGCGGGCGTCCAGCCCTCCTTGCGCCCCAGAAGCGACAGCCGAACCGCCATCACCCCGTTTTGGGGAAAGATCTCCGGGCGCATGAGCGGCAAGCCGTAAAGCTCGCAATGGCGCTCCATGTCGCGCCACATGTTGGCACCCTTGTCGGTATAGGCGTCGAAAGGCGACTTCTCCCAGCCCTGCCGCCTGAAAATCGGCCCCAGCAGGAAAGGTTCCCATACGACGTCGATGCCACGTTGTCGCCCCTCCACCTCTATGCGCATCGCAGCCAGATAGCTGTAGGTGGATGCAAACTCGAACCAGAAACTCAGCGCCATTCTCTTCTCCCCTGCGAAGCGGCCAGACTATTTCACCATGAGGCCTCCCGGTCCAGAGACGCGGCCACGGCTTCGCCGACGAACAAGGTCTTGCATCGCAGCACGAACATAGATTGACTGTGCGCTGTTCCACCGAGATGCGACCGGGAATTTCCCGGAGCAAGACGCACACAGCTGCCGGCCCGAATGATGTCCGACCCCGAAAAAGACAGCCCGACCCTGATGCGGGCCGTGTCTCACCTGCGCAGCATCGCCAGGGCCGCCCCACGCCATCCGGTCGTCAGCCTGATTTGTGCGACGGTCATCGCGAGCGGCTTCTTCCTGCTTTTCCCCGGCGTCGACCTGTGGGTCTCCGGCCTGTTCTTCGATCCCGCTTCCGGCAATTTTCCCGCCGCAAGCAACGAAGTCCTGAAACGCCTGCGCTCGCTTGGCCCCTATCTGGTGTGGCTGATCGCGCTCGGCAGTGTCCTGATCCTGGTCGTCAAGGTCATCTGGCCCGAACAGCCGCCGCTGGTCCCGCTGGGAAAACCGCTCTTCCTGCTGATCACCCTTGCGCTGGGCCCCGGCCTGCTGGCAAACGGCATCCTGAAAGCCCATTCCGGTCGCCCGCGCCCGCGCAATGTCGACGTTTTTGGCGGCGACTTGCCCTATGTCGACGTCTGGCGCTTCACCGACCACTGCAAGTCCAACTGCTCCTTCGTTTCCGGAGAAGGATCATCGGGCGCCTGGCTTCTGGCTCTGGCGCTGGTTCTGCCGCTTGCCTGGCGCAAGCCCGCCTTGTGGGCAACGGCAACGATCGGCGTGCTGGTTTCCGTTAATCGCGTGGCCTTTGGCGGGCATTTCCTGTCAGACACGGTGCTCGCCTGGACACTGAACGGGCTCCTCATCGCCCTGTTCTACCATCTGTTCTTCATCTGGCAGCCCGCATGGGTGACGCCATCTTCGCTCGATGCTGCCTTCTCACGGATCGGTTTTTCCTTGCAGGACCGATTTGCCTATCTCGATGCCCGCGTGCGCCGGTTCAAACGCGCACACAAAAAGACTGAATAACAAGACTTCACCTTTTCATCCGGAGGTTCTTCCCGTGCTCGTTCGCGACGTCTGTATCGTCGGCGGCGCCGCCGTCGGCTTGTCCATCGCCCATTTCCTCAAGCGTGACCTGAATTTCCAGGGAACCGTCACCGTCGTGGAGCGTGACCCCGCTTATGCGCGGGCCGCCACCACCTTGTCCGCGGCCTCCATCCGCCAGCAGTTCTCCACCCCGGAAAATGTCCGTCTGTCGCTTTATGGCCGCGACTTCTTCCGCGCCCTGAAGGACCGCTTCGGCGCCGATGCAGATATCGGCTTCAAGGAAGGGGGTTATCTGGTTCTGGCGGGCGAGGCCGGAGCCGAGATCCTGCGTGAAAACCACGAGGTCCAGTGCGCGGAAGGCGCCGATATCGCGCTTGACGATCCGCAGGATCTGCTCGCACGGTTTCCCTGGCTCAATACGGAAGGCCTGGCGGCAGGCGCCTGGGGCCGCAGCGGCGAAGGCTGGTTCGACGCGCATCTGCTGCTTGCGCTCTTGCGCAAGGCCTGCCGGGAAGATGGCGTGGAAATTCTCACCGACACGGTCGTCGGCCTCACCCGCGAGGACAACCGGATGACCGGCGCAACGCTGGCCTCCGGCGAAACCATAGCCTGCGGCACCCTGGTCAACGCGGCCGGGCCCTCTGCGGGCGATGTGGCAGCCCTTGCGGATATCGACCTGCCGGTGGAGCCGCGCAAGCGCTCGGTCTTCACCTTCCGCTGCAAGGACGCCGCGCCCGGACTGCCCCTGATGGTCGACACATCCGGCGTCTATGTGCGCCCGGAAGGCGAGACCTTCATTTGCGGCGTCTCCCCGGCCGCCGAGAACGATCCGCGTGCCGCCGACGACGATTTCGATCCCGATTGGTCGCTATTCGAAGAGACTATCTGGCCCGCGCTTGCCCATCGTGTGCCCGCCTTCGAGGCGATCCGACCAGGCCCCGCCTGGGCCGGACATTACGATTACAACACGCTCGACCAGAACGCGGTTATCGGCCCTCACCCGGAAATCGCGAACTTTCTCTTCGCGAACGGCTTTTCCGGCCACGGCCTGCAACAGGCCCCCGCGGTCGGCCGCGCCATTGCCGAATGGATCGCGCTTGGCCGTTATGAGAGCCTCGATCTTTCCATCTTCGGCTATGAGCGCATTGCGCAAAATCGCCCGCTCTTTGAAAAGGTCGTGATCTGATCCGTCATGGTCCGATCCGGGGACGTTTCCTCCCTCGCATGACGAGCCTGTGTGGTGGAGATCTGGCAAGAGCCCTCTAGATCACCGAATGACTCTGACATTGAGAGCGCGAGGGAGGACATGTCTCATGACTGAAAAACCGCAAGTGCTGACCCCGGCCGAGCGCGACGCCGCCCTGGCCCGGCTGGACGGCTGGACCACGCCCGATGGCCGTGACGCCATGACCCGGACGTTTCGCTTCGCCGATTTCAATGAGGCCTTCGGCTTCATGGCGCGTGTGGCGCTGGTCGCGGAAAAACACGATCACCACCCGGAATGGACCAACGTCTACAACAAGGTCGAGGTCACCCTCTCCACCCATGACGCTGGCGGCGTAACCGCCCGCGACATCGCTCTGGCCGAAGCCATGGAGGCCATCGCCGCCACAACCTGACATCAGGCTCCCGGCGGCGCGGCGCCAAACCGCGATCAGGCGCCCTTGCGGATCACGAAACGCATCCAGCCATCTTCACGGGCGCTATCCTCCAGCACATGGCCTTGCTCATTGCAGAAATGAGGAATGTCGAGCCCGGCAAGCGGATCGCTGGCCAGCACCGCGATCCGTTCGCCTGCCTCCACGCCCTGAAGCGCCTTTGCGGTCTTGAGAACGGGCATGGGACAATTCAGCCCGCGCAGATCCAGCTCGCGCGAAATGGCCGGCCCCTCTCCGTCGCCATCCCTGGGCAGGGGGGCAGTGGCAGGCAAAGCGTTGGCGGTGTCCGTAGATGATCGCTGCGATGTCATGGCGGGAAAAAAGCACGTCGCGTCGCGCGCGCAAAGACATTTTGCCCGCAGGCTCCCCGAAGGGGGCCTGTCCTCAAGACGGTTGCACAAGGCGAACAAAGCGGACAGGCTGGGACGGGTTGCGGCGGGGTTCGCGTTGAACTGCCCGGAACTGCCTGACGACAAACGGTTTGCGGGAGGATCCGATGTCCACGAGTTTTGCAGATCCGTACGAGATCCTCGATTTCTGGTGGCAGGCGGGGCCTGAGAAATGGTTCGCCCGCGATGATGCCTTTGACGCGGAAATCGCCGAGCGCTTTTCGGATATCCAGCGCATTGCGGCCGAAGGCGGCTTCGACAGCTGGGCGGAGACCCCGCACGGGACACTCGCCCTCCTTCTCCTGCTCGACCAGTTCCCCCGCAACCTCTTTCGCGATGATCCGCGCGCCTTCGCCAGTGACGCCAAGGCGCTCCAGATTGCGCGCATGTCACTTTCCCACGGTTTCCACAGGGCCTTTCCCAAGAAGGCCCGGCTATTCTTTTTCCTGCCCTTCGAACACGCGGAAGACATCGAAGCCCAGCAGACGAGTGTTGATCTGTTTCGACAACTTGGGGAACAAGAAGGCTACCTATATGCACTTATACATATGGATGTCATCCGGCGCTTCGGGCGCTTTCCGCACCGCAACCCCGCGCTGGGACGCATGACGACCCCCGAAGAGCAGGTCTATCTCGATACAGGCGGCTTCTCCGCCTGAATATATACTTCGCAAAGAGAATGAGGTCAGCTGACCAGCCTGTTGCCTGTCGGGAAGGTTATCCTTTTCGCTGCGCGACAGCATCCGCCTATTGCGTCAAAAAGCCTTGACCGCATCAGTATTGATGCTTGTGTTTTGCTCGCAAAAGAGGTGTGATCCCCCTCCTGAATACCGTCCATTCCCCCCTTGCGCCAATGGAGGTGGCGGGAATATTTTTCCGGTATTTTCAGAAGAGAGGAACAGTCATGTTACTAAAGAAGACGATGCGCTTCGGAGCGGTCGCGTCCGTTGCGATGCTCCTTGCCGCACCGGCCATGGCAAAGACACTTGTCTATTGCTCGGAAGGCAGCCCCGAAGGCTTTGATCCGGCCCTCTATACCGCTGGCACGACCTTCGATGCCTCCGGTCGCGCCGTCTACAACCGTCTTGTCGAATTCAAGCACGGCGGTACGGAGATCGAACCGGGCCTCGCGGAAAGCTGGGACATTTCGCCTGACGGCAAGGAATACACCTTCCACCTTCGCAAGGGCGTGAAATTCCAGACCACGGATTTCTTCACCCCGACCCGCGAGCTGAACGCCGACGACGTGATTTTCTCGTTCGAGCGTCAGGCTGCCACCAAAGGAACCTGGTTCGACTATTCGAACGGCTCCTGGGAGTATTTCAACGGCATGTCCATGCCGGACCTGATCGAGAAGATCGAGAAGGTTGACGACCTCACGGTGAAGTTCGTCCTGAACCGCCCCGAAGCTCCGATGCTCGCGAACCTCGCGATGGACTTCGCGTCGATCGTGTCGAAGGAATATGCCGACAAGCTGGAAGCCGAAGGCAAGCCGGAAATGCTGAACCAGGTGCCGTTGGGAACCGGCCCGTTCCAGTATGTCGCCTACCAGAAGGACGCGGTCATTCGCTACAAGGCGAACCCGGACTACTGGAAGGGCAAGGAAGCCATCGACAATCTGATCTTCGCCATCACTCCGGACGCCTCCGTGCGTTACGAGAAGCTGAAGGCGGGTGAATGCCAGATCATGGCCTATCCGAACCCGGCCGATCTGGAAGCCATGAAGGCCGATGACTCCATCAACCTGATGGAAAAGGCCGGCCTCAACGTCGGCTACATGGCCTACAACACGCAGATGCCCCCCTTCGACAATCCGAAGGTCCGCAAGGCGCTGAACATGGCCATCAACAAGCAGGCCATTCTCGACGCCGTGTTCCAGGGCTCCGGCCAGGCGGCCAAGAACCCGATCCCGCCGACCATGTGGTCCTACAATGACGCCGTGAAGGACGATCCGTACGATCCGGAAGCCTCCAAGAAGATGCTCGAGGAAGCTGGCGTCAAGGATCTGTCCATGAAGGTCTGGGCGATGCCGGTGCAGCGCCCCTACAACCCGAATGCGCGTCGCATGGCCGAACTGATCCAGTCCGATTTCGCCAAGGTCGGCGTCAAGGTCGAGATCGTGTCCTATGAATGGGGCGAGTACCTCAAGCGCTCTTCCGACGTGAAGCGTGACGGTGCGGCGCTGCTCGGCTGGACCGGCGACAACGGCGATCCGGACAATTTTCTTGCCGTCCTGCTCGGCTGCGACGGTGTGGGTGGTTCAAACCGCTCGCAGTGGTGCTATAAGCCGTTTGAGGACCTGATCCAGAAGGCCAAGATCACGTCTGACATTGCTGAGCGTACAAAGCTCTATGAAGAGGCGCAGGTTGTCTTCAAGGAGCAGGCGCCGTGGGCGACCATTGCCCACTCTACCGTCTTCATGCCCGTTGCCAAGAACGTGACCGGCTTCGTGCAGGACCCGCTGGGTTACCACCGCTTCGACGACGTCGACCTGAAGTAGGTTGTAAAAGACCCGTTAACAAATTGATCCCGGTCGTGTATACGGCCGGGATTTCCCGTGCCTGACTGGCCACGGCAGGACCAAGAGTTCATCGGTTACCCCATGCTTCGTCTGATCCTCAATAAGATCGGTCTGCTGATACCGACGTTTATCGGCGTGACCATAATTTCGTTTCTTTTCATCAGGTTGCTGCCGGGTGATCCGGTCTTGCTGCTTGCGGGCGAGCGTGGCTTGACCCCGGACCGCTACGCCAAGCTGTTGCACCAATACGGCTTTGACCAACCATTGTGGCAACAATATCTCGACTACCTTGTCGGGATCTTTCACGGTGACCTCGGCGTTTCCATTTCCACCCGCCGTCCCGTGTTGAATGAATTCTTCTCCCTGTTCCCGGCAACGGTGGAACTCTCGCTTTGCGCGATCATCTTCGCCGTGGTCATCGGACTGCCGGCCGGTGTCATCGCCGCGCTTTATCGTGGCAAGACCCCCGATCACGCCGTCATGACCACCGCGCTTGTCGGGTATTCCATGCCGATCTTCTGGTGGGGCCTGCTGCTGATCATTCTGGTTTCCGGCACATTGGGCTGGACCCCGGTCTCAGGTCGCATCTCGCTGCTCTACTATTTTGATTCGGTAACCGGCTTCATGCTCATCGACAGCCTGTTGTCCGGTGAACCCGGCGCCTTCACCTCCGCGGTCAGCCACCTGATCCTGCCCACCATCGTGCTGGGCACCATCCCGCTCGCCGTGATCGCGCGCCAGACGCGCTCCGCCATGCTGGAAGTTCTCGACGAGGACTATGTCCGCACCGCGCGGGCCAAGGGCCTGCCGCCGCGGCGTGTCATCGGCCTGCATGCGCTTCGCAACGCCATGATCCCGGTCATCACCGTGATCGGCCTGCAGATCGGCGTGCTCTTTGCCGGTGCAATCCTGACCGAGACGATCTTCTCGTGGCCGGGTATCGGCAAGTGGATGATCGATTCCATCTTCCGCCGGGATTACCCCTCCGTGCAGGGCGGCCTTCTGCTCATCGCGGTGATCATCATGCTGGTCAATCTGCTGGTCGATGTGACCTACGGTCTGATCAACCCGAAAATCCGGCACACGAGGTAAGCCATGTCGGAAACGACCCTCACCACCTCGCAGCCGGAGCGTGCCACGGGCCGCATCGCGCTGCTGAAGGAGTTCTGGCAGTACTTCTCCACCAACCGTGGAGCGGTCGCAGGTCTGTTCTTCTTCCTGGCAATCATCATCATTGCCCTCTTTGCAAACTACGTCGCTCCGCACGGCGCTTCCGTGCAGTACCGCGATGCGCTTCTGGTTCCCCCGTCCTGGACCGAAGGCGGCGACGCCCGCTTCCTGCTCGGCACCGACGCCGTGGGCCGGGACATTCTTTCCCGTCTGATCTATGGCAGCCGCTACTCGCTGTTCATCGGCTGCGTGGTGGTCTCCATCGCGCTGATCGCCGGCATCTGCTTCGGCCTTCTGGCTGGCGCGATGCGCGGTTGGGTCGACACGCTAATCATGCGCGTCATGGACATCATCCTGTCCTTTCCCAGCCTGCTTCTGGCCCTCGTGCTGGTCGCCATTCTCGGCCCGTCTCTGACCAACGCGATGATCGCCATCGCCATTGTCCAGCAGCCGCATTACGTCCGCCTCACGCGTGCCGCGGTGATGAGCGAGATGTCGCGCGACTACGTGATGGCGGCGCGCGTTTCCGGCGTGAAGGGCCTGCGCCTGATGCTGGTCACCGTGCTGCCGAACTGCATGGCACCGCTCATCGTTCAGGCGGCCCTGTCCTTCTCCACCGCGATCCTCGACGCGGCCGCCCTCGGCTTCCTGGGCGTCGGCGCACAACCGCCCACCCCGGAGTGGGGCACGATGCTGGCCGAGGCCCGTGAGTTCATTCTGCGCGCATGGTGGGTCGTCACCTTCCCCGGCATCGCCATCCTGCTGACCGTGCTCGCCATCAACCTGTTCGGCGACGGTCTGCGTGACGCGCTCGATCCCAAGCTGAAGAGGTCGTGACCATGTCCCTCCTCGATTTTTCAAACCTGAGCGTCGAGTTCGAGACGCTGAACGGCGTTTTCCGCGCCGTCGACAAGGTCTCGCTGACCGTCAATCCCGGCGAAGTCGTCGCGATCGTGGGCGAGTCCGGATCGGGCAAGTCGGTCTCCATGCTGGCAGTCATGGGCCTTCTGCCCTGGACCGCCCATGTCACCGCCGATCACATGACCTTTCAGGGCCGGGACATGTTGTCCATGCCCGGCAAGGAAAAGCGCAAGATCATCGGCCGCGACATTTCGATGATCTTCCAGGAGCCGACCACGAGCCTCAATCCGTGTTTCACGGTCGGATATCAGATCACCGAAACGCTGAAGATGCACACGGACCTGAGCCGTTCGGAGCGCAAGAACCGCGCGATCGAGCTTCTGCGGCTCGTCGGCATTCCCGCGCCCGAGCGCCGGATCTCCGCCTTCCCGCATCAGCTTTCCGGCGGCATGAACCAGCGCGTGATGATCGCCATGGCGATCGCCTGCGATCCCAAGCTTCTGATCGCGGACGAGCCGACAACGGCGCTCGACGTGACCATTCAGGCCCAGATCCTTGAGCTTCTGCTGAAGATCAAGGAAGAGAACGACATGGGCCTCGTGCTGATCACCCACGATATGGGTGTGGTGGCGGAAACCGCTGACCGCGTCGTCGTGCAATATGCGGGACAACAAGTCGAGCAACAGCCGGTGAAGGGTCTCTTCCACGATCCGCATCATCCCTACACGTCCGCGCTTCTCGCAGCCCTTCCGGAGCGCGCGACAGGTGATCACCTGCCCTCCATTCCGGGCGTGGTGCCGGGACAGTTCGACCGCCCGACCGGGTGCCTGTTCTCCCCGCGCTGCAAGTTCGCAACCGACAAGTGCCGCCTTGAACAGCCGCCGCGCGCTGGCGCCGAGCTTGGCTACGCGCTTTGCCACACGCCGCTTTCCGACGGCAAACCGGACAGCGAGGCTGCATGATGGCAGAAACGGACATGAAACAGGAAACCGCCCGCAGCGAAACCCGTCGGGGTGAAACGGTCCTTGTCGCAAAGGACATCAAGCGCCACTACGAAATTCCGCAAGGCGCCTTCGGCAAGCCGAAGGTGCTGAAAGCCGTGGATGGTGCGAGCTTCACGCTGGAACGCGGAAAGACGCTGGCGGTGGTGGGGGAATCGGGCTGTGGCAAGTCCACGCTCGCCCGTGTCGTCACCATGATCGAACCCGCCAGCGGCGGCTCGCTCAAGATCGGCAAGACCGATGTCGTGGGTGCGTCGAAGGACGCGCTTTCGGCGCTGCGCTCCAAGGTCCAGATCGTCTTCCAGAACCCCTATGGCTCCCTCAATCCGCGCCAGAAGATCGGCGCCGCGCTGGAGGAGCCGCTTCTCGTCAATACCAACCTGTCGCGCAAGGAACGAGAAGAGAAGGCCCGCGCCATGATGGCCGAGGTGGGCCTGCGCCCCGAGCATTACGATCGCTATCCGCACATGTTCTCCGGCGGCCAGCGGCAGCGTATCGCCATTGCGCGCGCTCTGATGCTCGACCCGTCGATCCTTGTCCTCGACGAGCCGACCTCCGCACTGGACGTGTCGATCCAGGCGCAGGTTCTGAACCTGCTTCGCGAGATCCAGCGGCGCTACAACTTGGCCTATCTGTTCATCTCGCATGACCTGTCGGTGGTGCGCTACATCGCCGATGAGGTGATGGTGATGTATCTGGGCCGCCCGGTGGAACAGGGGCCGCGGGACGCGATCTTCGAAAGCCCGCAGCATCCCTACACGCAGGCCCTCCTGTCGGCGACGCCGGTGGCGAACCCGGAAGGCAAGCGCGAGCGCATCGTGCTCACCGGCGAGCTGCCTTCGCCGATTGCGCCGCCGCCCGGCTGCACCTTCCATCCGCGCTGCCCCAAGGCCACGGCCATGTGCCAGCAGGCTCTGCCGCCGGTGCAGACCGTCTGCGGCACGACGAGCTGGTGCCATCGTCCGTGGGAAAGCGACGAGGCCGGAAAGGCGGCCTCCGAGCCCGCTGCCTGACCCGGGTTACGCCCCTTAATTCACGCCATGAAGGCCCGTTCGAATCCGACACGCCGGTGTCGCCATTCGAGCGGGCCTTTTTCGTTCCCGCCCCGGCCTGTCACTCGTATGGATTAGGCACGTTTGGCATTGCACATAATTGTTCTGTCGCATAACATTCTCTGACGGCGGACGGGAGGAAACGATTCCGCCGATTTTTTCAGGACACCAAGCAGGGAGGGCGACGTGTCCATGGCGCTTCAAGCCTTTGCCGAACCGGTTTTCCGGTCCGAGGACTATCGTGACGTGGCGTTGATGGATCTGACCGTCAACACCCATGAGCACGATGACGGTACAATCTATATTCAGCCAGAAGCCGAGCTCGGCCCCTATCCGGGCAAGCTCACGGAAAGGCTCGACCACTGGGCGAGACAGGCGCCTCAGCGCACTTTCATCGCCATGCGCGATCCCGAAAAGGGCGGCGCCTGGCGCGAGCTCTCCTACGGCCGTACCCGCGCCCTGGTGCGCAGTCTCGCGCAAGCGTTGATCGACCGGGGACTGAGCCCGGAGCGTCCGGTTGCGATCCTGTCGGGCAATGACATCGAGCACGCGCTGCTTGGCCTCGCCTGCCTCTATGCCGGCATTCCCTATGCGCCGATCTCGCCGGCCTATTCCACGCTTTCAACCGACCACGCGAAGCTCAAGCACATCATTGGCCTACTGACGCCCGGACTGATCTTCGCCTCCGATGGCGAGACTTTCGCGCGCGCGTTTCAGACGCTGGCGTCAGACGACCGCGAATTCGTCGTCACGCGCAAGGGCGATGAGAAGACCACGCTGTTCGAGACGCTGACCGAGACGCCGGAAACGCTGGATGTGGACCGTGCGCATGAAGCCGTGGGCCCGGACACCATCGCCAAGTTTCTCTTCACCTCCGGCTCCACAGGGCTTCCCAAGGGCGTCATCAACACCCAGCGGATGATCTGCGCCAACCAGGTGATGCTGAACACGGTTCTGCAATTCCTCAAGGAAGAGCCGCCGGTGATTGTCGACTGGCTGCCCTGGAACCACACGTTCGGCGGCAACCACAATGTTGGCCTCGTGCTCTTTAACGGCGGGACCCTCTATATCGATGAAGGCAAGCCGATGCCGGGGGGAATTGAGGAAACGGTGCGCAATCTGCGCGAGATCTCTCCGACCGTCTATTTCAACGTGCCCAAGGGCTATGAGGCCCTCATTCCCTATCTGAAGACCGAACCGGACCTGCGAAAGCGGTTCTTCGCGCGCCTCAAGCTCACCTTCTTTGCCGGTGCCGGCCTTGCTCAGCCTGTGTGGGATGAGTTCGACCGGATCGCGATTGGAGAAACGGGCAAGAAGATCGTCATGCTGACCGGTCTTGGCGCGACCGAAAGCGCGCCCTTCGCCTTGTCGTGCTCACCGGAGACCACGGCGTCCGGCCATGTGGGTGTGCCGGTTCCCGGACTGGAGCTGAAGCTCGCGCCGGTGGATGGAAAGATGGAGGCCCGCCTGAAAGGCCCCAACATCACCCCGGGATACTGGCGTGACGAGAAGAACACCGCAAAGGCCTTCGACGAGGAGGGCTATTACAAGCTCGGCGACGCGCTGAAATTCATCGACCGGAGCCGCCCCAATCTGGGCTTCCTCTTCGATGGCCGGGTTGCGGAGGACTTCAAGCTGGCGACCGGAACCTGGGTCAGCGTGGGCCCGCTGCGGGCGCGTTTCCTCGACCATTTCGCGCCTTTCGCGCGCGACGTGGTCATTGCCGGGCTGAACCGGGACGACGTGACGGCGATGGTCTTTCCCGACCTTGGGGCCTGTCGCACCCTTGTGCCGGACCTCGGCTCCGAGGCAAGACCCGCGGCCCTTCTGCGCCACCCCGCCCTGCGCACAATGCTGAAGGAGCGGCTTGACGCCATGGCGCGTGAGGCCACCGGTTCCTCCACCCGCATCTGCCGTCTCCTGGTGCTGGAGGAGCCGCCTTGTATCGATGCCGGAGAGGTGACCGACAAGGGCTCCATCAATCAGCGCGCCGTGCTGGCGCGCCGTGCCGAGCTGGTGGAGCGGCTCTATGACGTCGCCTGCCCACCCGACATCATCGAGATAGACTGATCCCACGACCAAGCAATCCCGAGAGACTTCCCGAAGGAGTTTTCGATGGCCGCTGGCCTTTGTTCCACTTTTTCCGATGCCTGGCTGCTGGATGGCGCCCGCACCCCCTTTGTCGACTACAACGGCGCGCTGGGACTGATCTCGCCCATCGATCTGGGCATCAAGGCCGGACGCGCCGCGCTTGAGAAATGCGCCATCGATCCCGGCGACATCGGTTCCGTCATTTGCGGTAACATGGCGCAGGCGAGCTATGACGCCTACATGCTTCCGCGCCATGTGGGCCTCTATAGCGGCGTTTCCCAGGAGGTGCCCGCTCATCTTGTCCAGCGGGTCTGCGGCACCGGCATCGAGGTGGTCATGCAGGCCGCCGACACGGTCTCTCTCGGGCGTGCCGAGGCCGCGCTGTGCGTCGGCGCCGAATCCATGAGCCGCAACCCCATCGCCGCCTATACACATCGCGGCGGCTTTCGCATGGGGCAGGTGGAGTTCAAGGACTTCCTGTGGGAAGCCCTGCTCGACCCCGCCTGCTCCTGCACCATGGGCGATACGGCGGAAAATCTCGCTAAACGCTATCAGATCACCCGCGAGGAGGTGGATGCCTTCGCCGTTCGCTCCTTCGAGTGCGCCATTGCCGCCCGCGATTCCGGTTTCTTCGATGACGAAATCGCCCCCGTTACCAGCGAGACCTTCGCGCTAGAGGGCTACAACGACCGCGGCATCCGCCTGCCGCGCAAGGTGGAGGCGGTGGAGGAAGACAGCCACGTCAGGCCCTCCCCCATCGAGGTTCTGGCAAAGATCCGCCCGGCCTTTGGCGGCGTTCAGACAGGCGGCAATTCCTCTGCGGTCGTGGACGGAGCGGCCGGTGCGGTGGTGTGCTCGTCCGCCTATGCCGAGAAGGCCGGCAAAATGCCGCTTGCGCGCATTGTGGCCGGTGTCTCGCTCGGCGTCCCGCCGGAGATCATGGGCATCGGCCCGGCTCCTGCGATTGCCCGTCTGTGCGCGCTGACCGGCGTCCCGCTTTCCGAAATCGACCGGATCGAGATCAACGAGGCTTTCGGGGCGCAGATCCTCGCCTGCATTCGCGAGCTTGGGCTCGATGAGGCGAAGGTCAACGTGAATGGCGGGGCCATCGCCATCGGCCATCCGCTGGGCGCGACGGGGGTGCGCCTGTCGCTGACGGTTGCACGCGAACTGAAACGCTCCGGCCTGCGCTATGGCATCGCGTCGGCCTGCATTGGCGGCGGACAGGGCATCGCCATGCTGGTGGAAAATGTCGCCGCCGTGAACTGATCCTGGCGCCTGATACAGCGCCTGACGCGCCTCTGGCGCCGCTTCGGGGAGGAACCGACATGCGTATTGACGGGGGCTGCCATTGCGGCGCCATCACCTTTGAAGCGGACATGGACCCGGACGCGGTCTATGTCTGCAACTGCACCGACTGCCAGGTCCTCAGCGGATCTCCGTATCGGATCGTGATCGTGGTCGCAGCCGACAAGGTGACGCTTTCAGGCGAGCCGAAGATCTACATGAAGACCGCAGAAAGCGGGCGCCCCCGTCAACAGACCTTCTGTGGCGAATGCGGCGCCCCCGTCTATTCGCGCGGGGTGGGCGCGGATGCGGGCATGATGGCGCTGCGATGGGGCCTGGTGACCCAACGCCATGACATCAAGCCCGTGCGCAAGGCATGGTGCCGATCTGAAGCCCCCTGGCTCGATGAGCTCGTCAGGCTCCCCGGCAACGAAACGGCCTGAAGGGCGCGCACATACAAAGCACCTACAAAAAAGGCGCGGGTTGCCCCCGCGCCTTTTTTTCAGGCCCTGTCGTCAAGGAAAGCGCGCCTCACACGACCGCAGGCATCGGCCGGATCACCTGCATCAGCAGGCGATAGGGCGCAAGCAGCGTCAGGGAGACGAGCATCTTCACCGAGAAATCGCCGACCGCCCAGGAAATCCAGCGCGGCGCTTCGATGTTGAAGAGGCCCAGAAGCGGCGCCTGATCGGTCGCAAACGCGTCGCCATGCCCCAGAAATGCGAACGCCATCGAAAACGCAATCCCGAAGAACAGGATCGTGTCGAGCACGGAGCCAAGGAAGGACGAGAGAAACGGAGCCTTCCACCAGGAACTGCGGCGCAGGCGGTCGAAAACAAAGACGTCGAGCATCTGGGCGGCCAGAAAGGCCGAGCCGGATGCCAGTGCAATGCGCGGGTTGGAGAGCGTGACCGACAGCGCGACCGCCACACAGAAACCGACAAACACCACCCAGCGCGCAGCAACCGCCCCGAACCGGCGGTTCGTCAGATCCGTCACGAGAAAGGCTGCAGGATAGGTGAAGGCGCCCCAGGTGAGCAGGTCGGCCAGATCATAGCCGCCGACGGTCATCTGGAACGGATACTGAACCAGAATATTGGACGCCAGAACAACCAGCGCCATGGCGGTCACGCCAAGGGCCAGCGAACGGACGGTTAAAGGCTGCGTCCGGGTCATCCGAGCCACTTTCCTTTGAACATGCGCATGCGGCGCGCGCCCGTTTTACCGAACGCCCGCCGCATGCAAAAACTCTTACAATCGTCTCGCCTCAGCGCCCACGACGCCCGGCATACCGGGTTTCGAAGGTCTGGAGGTCTGCCCCGTGCGGTCAGGCCCGCGCCGGGAAAGAACCAACTTAGGCGGTGGCAGCCTGCTGCTTGCGCTTGATTTCGCGCTTCAGCTGAGCGGCCTTCAGCGACAGTTCGTCGGTCTTGGCCTTGGCCAGGAACGCGTCGAGACCGCCGCGATGCTCCACCGAACGCAGCGCATGCGCACAGATGCGCAGGCTGAACGAACGGCCAAGCGTCTCGCTCATGAGCGTGACGTTGCACAGATTCGGCAGAAAGCGGCGACGCGACTTGTTGTTCGCGTGGCTGACGTTGTTGCCGGTCATCACGTCCTTGCCGGTGAGTTCGCACCGTCGGGCCATGGGAACACCCTTTTTATTGCTTCGCGAAGCCACACATGCGCTTCGCAATGATCTCGTCAAAGCCGGAAAATTCGGCTGAAGGTTCAGGCTCCGGATTGGCCGCGCCACCCATAAGGGCAACAGGAGTGGACGTGGAGGTCCATCTCGCCAGGTCCGGCCTGTCGGAAAGTCGCCTCGGTATAGTGATGCCCCCCCGCGGCGTCAAGACCGAAAGCGGGTCCGCGCCAAAATGGATGGCGAATGCGCCCCGGATACCGAATGTTAAGCTTCCGGTTACCATAAGCAGCAAGAATTGAGGCTTAATCACACCGTCCCGGCGGGTTGCGCCACGGTGAAAACCTATTCCGCCAAAGCGGCGGAAAGGCTACCTTGTCGCAGCAACGTCCGAACGGAGGACTTGAGCGTGTTCAGGATTCCCGATCGCATGACCGTTTTCAATGCCGCACGCACACGCCCATGCCGGCCATTTGTGGCCGCAGTTGCCGGGCTCGGCCTGCTCGCTCCCCTGGTTCTTGCCGCGGCCGCGCCCGCCGATGCGGCCTCCCGCGGCACCCGGCTTGGCGCCAGCTACGACATTTCCTTTTCCGGCCTGACCTTCGCCAAGGGCGACCTGTCCGTGGATATCAAGGGCAACGCCTATGAGGCCCGCATGGGCATGCGCACCTCGGGTCTGGTTGGCGTTTTCGTGGCTTCCAAGTCCAACGCGGAAAGCACCGGTCGCCTGCGTGGCTCCCACGTGGTTCCCACCCGCTATTCGATGATGGCGGAAGAATCGAAGATCTCCTCCCGCGTCGCCATCCATATGGGCCAGGGCAACGTGCAGGATTTCGCGGTGAGCCCTCAGCTCAAGAAGCGGCCGGATCGCATTCCCGTCACGAAGCGCCACCGTTACAATGTGGTCGACCCGCTCTCCGCCGCCATCATGCCGATCGCGCGCAAGCGGGACAGCCTGTCGCCCGAAGCCTGCAACCGCCGCCTGCCGATCTTCGACGGTTGGCAGCGCTATGACGTGCAGCTTTCCTATCGGCGCACGGAAAACGTCTCCGGGCGCGGCTATGATGGCCCCGTTATCGTGTGCGGTGCGCGCTGGATACCGGTTGCCGGCCATCGCCCGGCAAAGAAGTCGGTTCAATACATGGCCGACAACAAGCACATCGAGATCTGGCTGGCACCGGTGGCAGACGAACCGCTTCTGGTGCCCTACCGCATTTCGCTTCGCACCATGAGCGGCGACATCGTGGTGGAAGCGCGGAAAATGACGCTGCGCGAGATGGACAAACGCCGCGCGGCGCGCTGATGGGACGCAGCACCGGGCAGTGACGGAAATTGCCAGCAAGACCGGAAACGCACCGGGCCCCTTGCATCGCTCCGGCCTGCCCGCGCATCCGCCCGGTCTGCCCTTGCATCCGCCTTGCCTTCCCTGGCGTCCCCTTGCCATCCCCGCGGGAACATCCGCGTCCTCGCGCAGCCCACAGCTCGTAACTGCGGAAAAGAACCGAACTCGCTTTCACCGTTTGGCGCGCCCCATATCTCACTTGCATTACGAGCGCGCTTGACACACATGGGACTTGCGGCCAGTGTCGCGCCGCGTTGCGATATCCGACTTCTGGCGCCGCTTGCGAGCGACGGGCGGATACCGCAAGACAAGACGAACGAACAAAGGTGCCGGCAACCTCCCTGGCCGGTCAGGGTCGCGGAAACGCCGACCCTCCATGAGCGGAAAGTTCTATGCCCAGCTATCTGGAATTCGAAAAGTCGGTTGCCGATCTGGAAGGCAAGGTCCAGGAACTGCGGACGATGAACCGCGACGACGACGTCGATGTGGGCGACGAAATCGCCCGCCTGGAGACCAAGGCAAACCAGGCTCTCGCCGACATTTATGCGAAGCTGACACCGTGGCAGAAAACCCTCGTTGCCCGCCACCCGGATCGCCCGCATGCGGCCGACTATATCGATCAGCTCGTCGAGGACTTCACGCCGATGGCCGGCGACCGGAAGTACTCCGAGGATTCAGCCATCGTCACCGGCATCGGTCGCTTTCGCGGACGTCGCGTCGCCGTGATTGGCCAGGAAAAGGGCCACGACACCCAATCCCGCCTGAAGCACAATTTCGGCATGGCGCGGCCTGAGGGCTACCGCAAGGCGGTTCGCATCATGGAACTGGCAGATCGCTTCGACATGCCGGTCGTTACCTTTGTCGATACCGCGGGCGCCTATCCCGGCATTGGCGCGGAAGAACGTGGCCAGGCGGAAGCCATCGCCCGCTCCACCGATGCCTGCCTTCGGCTCGGCGTGCCGAATGTCGCGATGATCATCGGCGAAGGCGGATCGGGCGGCGCGATCGCAATCGCGACGGCGAACCGGGTCATCATGATGGAACACGCCATCTATTCGG
This sequence comes from Breoghania sp., assembly GCF_963674635.1. NCBI lineage: Bacteria > Pseudomonadati > Pseudomonadota > Alphaproteobacteria > Hyphomicrobiales > Stappiaceae > Breoghania > Breoghania sp. The sequence goes on along the minus strand of NZ_OY771475.1, from coordinate 3,443,388 downwards.
TCATCTCGCCGGAAGGGGCGGCCTCCATCCTCTGGCGTGACAGCGCCCGCGCGCAGGATGCCGCGACCAGCATGAAGATCACCGCACAGGATCTGGTCAAGCTCTCCGTCATCGACGCGATCGTTCCCGAGCCGATGGGCGGCGCCCATCGCGCGCCCGATATTGCGATCCGCGATGCCGGCAACAAGCTGGAAAGCGCGCTGGCGGAATTCGATGGCATGAGCCATGACGAGATCCGGCAGCTACGCCACGAAAAATTCCTGGCAATTGGCCGCAATCTCTAGTCGGTCATCATATCGCCGGATTCAAATATAATTGAGCTAATGAAGGATCGGTCTGAAGGTTCTGCCTCCGGCCTTTCCCGTATTCGTGCGCTCGTCGGTCATCATGTCGGCCGGAGCGTTGCGCGAGGGCATTTTATTGCCGTGTTTCGGGTGTTCATTCCCCTGCGCTAGGCCCGGTCAACGACACGCAGAGGCTGGCCGGACCATGGCGGCAGTCTGATCTAAGCGAGCCTGTAAACCTTTTCGAAAGGTTAACAAACTACACTCGATATCCACTCCGGCTTGCGCCCGGCACATGCGCATGCGGACCTGGAACGCGTCTCGCCGGGCCGCCAGCAGCCGTTTTCATCATGGCGCTGGTCGAGCTGAATGACGGCGATAGTTGAGGTGGACACATGTCTGCTCCTGACAGGGCATTTTCAACCAACATGACAGCTTCGGACAAGACCTGCGCCCACGGGGCCGCCCCTCGGCATACGCTCAAGCGCGCAATCACCCGCGCTGTCTTTGCCGCAAGCCTGATCGCGCTCTCGGGGTGCCAGGCAGACGAGCTGGGATATGGTGCCAAGGCCGAACGCCCCCTTCCCCATGCGATCAAGGCGGAGATGTCCGCCAAGCAGATGAAGCCGTCAGATCCGATTCTGGTGCGGCTCTTCAAGGAAGAATCGAAGCTGGAAATCTGGAAGCAGACGCGTTCCGGCCGCTACGCGCTCTTGAAGGAATACGACATCTGCAAATGGTCGGGCGAACTTGGGCCCAAGGTGAAGGAAGGCGACCGTCAGGCGCCGGAGGGCTTCTACACGATCCGCCCCGCGCAGATGAACCCGAATTCCTCCTATCATCTGTCTTTCAATACCGGCTTTCCCAACGCCTATGACCGTGCGCTCGGCCGTACCGGCAGCAACCTGATGGTCCACGGCGCATGCTCCTCGCGCGGCTGCTACGCCATGACCGACGAACAGATCCAGGAGATCTACGCGTTGGCGCGCGAAGCCTTCAGGGGCGGCCAGAGAGCCTTCCAGCTACAGGCCTACCCTTTCCGTATGACGGCAGAGAACATGGCCCGGCATGCGGACAGCGAACACACAGAATTCTGGAAGATGCTGAAGACCGGCTATGACCATTTCGAGGTCAGCCATCTGCCGCCCAAGATCGATGTCTGCGACCGGCAATATGTCTTCGATGCGGAACCGGAAGACGAGAATGCAAGATTCGTCTCCACCCGCGCCTGTCCGGCGTATGAAGTGCCGGAGCGCCTGCGCCTTGCCGTCGCCGCCAAGCAGCGCGCGGATGACGAGAAGACGGCAATGATCGTCGCCCGTCTTCAGAAAAAGCGCGAGCGCGAAGAAAAGTGGAAGAACGGCGAAAGCGCGATGGCGAAGCTGTTCGGTCCGGGCAATGAAGCGGCGACAACGGCCGATGGGCCTGCGGCGACCGGCCCTGCACCGGCGCAGTCTCCCGTGCTGTCCTATGCCACCGCGCCCGATGGAACGCCGGTGCCCGCCCCCAATCCGGAACGCGACGACCTGACCACGGCATCTACCCGCAAGGGTGGGTTCTTCTCCAGCCTCTTCACCGGCAACGAAAGCCGCGCCGCCTCGCCGGTGGCGCCTGCCTCCGAACGCCCCGCGAACGCGCCCCTGCCACAAGCAAGCGCGTCCCAGGCAAGCGCGCCCGTTTCCCAAGCCCCCTCCGGCCCGGCAACGCAAACCGCGGACGCGATCACGCCGGAAGAGAAGCCTTCCCCCAAAAAGGCTGAGGAAAAGACCGGCTCCAAGGTCTCCCGGATGGTTTCGCGCTGGTTCAGCTTCGGCAAGAACTGATCGGTCGGAACACCCCCGAACGAGGCTGAAGCCGTCAGGCTTCGGCCTCGACCATCTTCGCCTCAAAAACACGCTCCCAATGGCAGCCCGGCCGCCCCCCTCGGCATGTGTGCGCCCCAGCAGACTTGCGCCCCAGCAGACTTGCGCGCCCCGCCCCTGCTCCAGTCCTGCCCTTTTGCATTTTGTGAAGGCCATCCGTCGGCTGCCTTCCCTTTTCGCGCGCATCATGCCCGCCTGTGCCGATCCGCCCGGCCGCATCCCGGCCAAACCCCGCCCTTTCACCGTCTTCCGCCCTTCACCGTCGTTCGGTCCTGTCCCGTGGCCCAGCCTGAGCGCTCCGCTGCCTGTTTCCAGTTGCAAACGATTTGCATTTGCATTCTCCGAAGGAAGCTGATTGTATAACGCTTCCAATCTGCCGCTGATGCCGCGCGCTCGGCCGCAAGCCCGATCGGAGTAAGAATGAGAGTCGGTTCCCGCCTGAAACGATGGATTGCGCTGGCCGGTCTGACCTGCGGCATCGCCTTTTCCGGCGCGCTGAGTGACGTCGCCCTGGCGAAGCTCAAGGTCGCCACCAGTTTCACCATTCTCGCCGACATGGCCCGCAACGTGGCGGGCGAGCATGCCGAGATCGTCTCCATCACCAAGCCCGGTGCGGAGATCCACAATTACCAGCCGACCCCCGGCGATATCATCCGCGCTCAAGGCGCTGACCTGATCCTCTATAACGGGCTCAATCTGGAGCTTTGGTTCGAGCGGTTCTTCAGCAACCTCTCCGGCGTGGAGCGCGTTGTGCTGTCGCAAGGCGTGGCGCCGATGAGCATTGATCAGGGGCCCTATGCCGGAAAACCGAACCCGCACGCATGGATGTCGCCGTCCGACGGCCTGATCTACGTGGAGAACATCCGCAAGGCGCTTGTTGCGGCCGATCCCTCCAATTCCGCCGCCTATGACGCAAACGCCGCCCGGTACAAGGCCGAAATCGAGGCCCTTGCCGCCCCCATCAGGGCGGAACTTTCAAGGATCCCGCCCGAGAGGCGTTGGCTTGCGACCAGCGAGGGCGCTTTCTCCTATCTCGCGCGCGATTTCGGATTGAAGGAGATCTATCTCTGGCCGATCAACGCCGATCAGCAGGGCACCCCGCAACAGGTCCGCAAGGTGATCGACGCAATGCGCGACCATGACATCCCCGTGATCTTTTCCGAAAGCACCGTCTCGCCCAAGCCTGCGCAACAGGTGGCGCGCGAGACCGGCGCAGCCTATGGCGGGATCCTCTACGTGGACAGCCTGAGCGATGAGGGCGGCCCCGTGCCGACCTATCTCGACCTCATCCGCATCACTTCGCGCACCATCGCAGAAGGACTGACCGGCAAGGCAGGCGTAAAATGAGGACACCGCCCGCACGAAAGTCAGCCAATTCGGACACCCCGCCCGAAACCACCCCGGCGTCCGCCCCCGGGCTTTCCGTTTGCGACGTCACGGTCACCTATCGAAACGGCCACACCGCACTCATCGATGCCAGCTTCGCCATTCCCCGCGGCTCGATCACCGCGCTTGTGGGCGTCAACGGCTCCGGCAAGTCGACGCTCTTCAAGGCGATCATGAATTTCGTGCCCCTGGCGAAGGGCTCGGTCAGCATTCTCGGCCTGTCGGGGCGCGATGCGCAGCGACAGAACCTCGTCGCCTATGTGCCCCAGAACGAGGATGTGGACTGGAACTTCCCCGTTCTCGTGGAAGACGTGGTGATGATGGGCCGCTATGGCCACATGAACTGGCTACGCATTCCCGGCAGGCGCGACCATGAGATGGTCGAGGCGGCCCTCCAGCGCGTGAACATGGCCGATTTTCGAAAGCGCCAGATCGGGGAGCTGTCGGGCGGTCAGAAGAAACGCGTGTTCCTCGCTCGCGCCCTTGCGCAGGAAGGTCAGGTCATCCTGCTGGACGAGCCCTTCACCGGCGTGGACGTCACGACAGAGGCCCAGATCATCGCGCTCCTGAAGGATTTGCGCGACGAAGGCCGGGTGATTCTCGTCTCCACCCACAATCTGGGCTCGGTTCCCGAATTCTGCGATCGGGCCGTGCTGATCAACCGTACCATCCTGACATCGGGGCCAATATCCGAGGTCTTTACCCGCCCCAATCTGGAGCGCGCATTTGGCGGGGTCTTGCGGGAATTCACGCTTGGAGGCGCCGATCTCCACGACGACAACGATCCGCGCAGGCTTTCCGTCCTGACGGATGATGAACGCCCCATCGTCATGTATGGCGAGAATGGCAACGCCTTGCGCACCATGGCGCGCGAGGGCGACGCGGCCGCCAAAGGGGGAGAGGGGGAATGAGCGCGCTCATCGAGCCCTTCACATATGGCTACATGATCAACGCCATGTGGGTGTCGGCGCTGGTGGGCGGCACCTGCGCCTTTCTCTCCGCTTACCTGATGCTGAAGGGCTGGTCGCTGATCGGCGATGCGCTGTCCCATTCCATCGTGCCGGGCGTTGCGGGCGCCTACATGCTGGGCCTCCCCTTTTCCATTGGCGCATTCGTGGCGGGAGGGCTGGCCGCGGGCGCGATGCTCTTCTTCAACCAGCGCACCAAGCTCAAGGAAGACGCCATTATCGGCCTGATCTTCACATCCTTTTTCGGCCTCGGTCTTTTCATGGTCTCGCTGTCGCCCACCTCGGTGAATGTCCAGACCATCATTCTCGGCAATATTCTCGCGATAACGCCCACCGATACGCTTCAGCTTGTCCTGATTGCCGCGGTGACACTGGTCGTGCTCCTGGCCAAGTGGAAGGACCTGATGCTGACCTTCTTCGATGAAGCCCATGCGCGCTCCATCGGGCTCAAACCGGAACGTCTCAAGGTCATCTTCTTCACCCTGCTCGCCGCCTCCACCGTCGCCGCGCTGCAAACCGTCGGGGCCTTTCTGGTCATCGCGATGGTGGTGACGCCCGGCGCCACCGCCTATCTCCTGTGCGACCGCTTTCCCCGCCTGATCGCGACAAGCGTCGCCATCGGCACGATAACGAGCTTTCTGGGCGCCTATGTCAGCTACTTCCTGGATGGCGCGACCGGCGGCGTCATCGTCGTCGCCCAGACGCTCATTTTCCTCACCGCCTTCCTCTTCGCGCCCAAACACGGAATGCTGGCGAACCGGGCCCGCGCCCGCGCCATGCTCACCGCCGATAGCCATGAACCGTCGGGAGCGGACAAATGAGCGACGCCCTCGCCACGGCGCTGATGCCCTTCCAGTTCCCCTTCATGCAACAGGCCTTCGCGATCTCGCTGATCGTTGCCGTACCGATGGCGCTTCTGTCCTGCTATCTGGTGCTGAAGGGCTGGTCGCTGATGGGCGATGCGATCTCCCACGCGGTGCTGCCGGGCGTTGTGCTTGCCTATATCGCGGGGCTTCCGCTCGCCGTCGGGGCCTTCGGGGCGGGCATGACTTGCGCACTCGCAACCGGCTTCCTGAAGGAAAACAGTCGCATCAAGGAAGACACGGTGATGGGTGTGGTCTTCTCCGGCATGTTCGGACTGGGCATCGTGCTTTACGTCTCCATCAGAACGGATGTGCATCTCGACCACATCCTGTTTGGCGACATGCTGGGTGTGACATGGGCCGACGTGGGCCAGAGCGCGCTGATTTCGCTGGTGACGACCGGGTTCGTCCTGATCTGGCGGCGCGACCTGCTGCTTGCCGCATTCGATGCCCAGCATGCCCAAGCCATCGGCCTGCCCGTCCGCTTTCTCCATTACGGACTTCTGGCGGTAATCTCGCTTGCCATCGTGGCGGCCTTGAAGGCGGTCGGCATCATCCTGGCCATCGCCATGCTGGTGGCCCCCGGCGCGATCGCCTATCTGGTGAGCCGAGATTTCAGGCGCATGATGGCGATCTCCATCCTGGTCGCGGTCGTCTCCACCCTTGTCGGCATCTATGCGAGCTTCTTCATCGACAGCGCGCCCGCGCCCACCATCGTGCTCACCATGACGCTGCTCTTCATCGTGACCTTTGTCGCCACGCAGCTGCGGGAAAAATCCGTCGAAGGCGGATCGACCTGACGCGGGTCACAACGGCCAGAAGACCAGGATTGCCGGAACGCCGGTGCACACGATCAGGATTTCAAGCGGCAGCCCCATGCGCCAGTAATCGGAAAAGGCATAGCCGCCGGGGCCCATGATCAGCGTGTTGTTCTTGTGGCCGATGGGCGTGAGGAACGCACAGGATGCGGCAACCGCCACGGCCATCAGGAACGGATCGGGGCTGACATTGAGGCTGTGCGCGATATCGATGGCGATCGGCGCGCCGATCACCGCTGTGGCGGTGTTGTTGAGCACATCCGACAGCGTCATGATCACAATCATCAGCACAAACAGGATGGCGGCGGCTGGCAGACCCCGCGTCAGTTCGACGATGCCTTCCGCGATCAGGGTCGTGCCGCCGCTTTCCTCAAGCGCCAGGCCAAGCGGGATCATCGATCCCAACAGAACCACGACCGGCCATTCGATGTGATCGTAAACCTCGCGAATGGGCACGATGTCGAAGGCGACATAGAGCGCGACCACGAAACCCAGCGCGATCGGCAAAGGCGTGAGCCCCGTGCTGGCGGCGATCAGCGCCGCGGCAAACAGCACGACCGCCAGCGCCGCACGTCCATGCTGCGTAACCCCGATCCCGCGGGCGGCCAGCGGCAAGGCCCCGAGCCAGCGCGTCACGTCCGAGAGCCGGTCCGCAGTGCCATAAAGCAGCAGGATATCACCGGCGCGGATGGTCAGTTTGCCGAGCCGCTCGTAAAAACGCTGGCCATGACGGGAAACGCCCAGAAGCGTCGCACCCTGCCGCCGCAGAAGCTGCACGTCCTGAACGGAGCGGCCGTCAAGCCGGGAATCCCGCGGCACAACCACTTCCGCCACGCCCATGCCTTCGCCGGTGGCTCTGCCCTTCTTCTGTTCGCCGTCCACCTCCAGCTTGGCGAGACCACGGAACTTGTCGATGCCATCCGGCCCGGCTTCCACGATGAGCACATCGCCGGCACGGATTTCCAGATGTCGCGAGGAAGCGGAAAACCGCGTCTTGGCCCGCACCAGCCCGATCACCGCCACATCCGCCTCATCCGCAATCGCGTCGATCTCTCCGAACGCGACGCCGACGAGTTTGGAATCCTCGCCCACCACCAGCTCGGCGATGTAATCGTCCAGCTCGAAAAGGCTCTCCTCGCCGCCCCCATCGCGCACACGCCCCGGCAAAAGCCGCCAGCCGATAAAGGCGACGAAGACAACACCCACAAGCGCACAGGAAAGCCCCACCGGGGCAAAATCGAACATGCGGAAGGGCGCATCGAGCGTGCGGGCGCGGATTTGCGAAATGATGATGTTGGGCGGTGTCCCGATCAGCGTGACCATGCCGCCCAGAATGGTGGCGAAGGCGAGCGGCATGAGCGTCAGGCCCGGCCCGCGTCCTGCCTTGCGCGCCGCCTGCATGTCCACCGGCATCAAGAGCGCCAGAGCCGCAACATTGTTCATGAAGGCCGACAGAACGCCACCGATACCGCCCATCATCGCAATATGTGCGCCAAGCCCCCGCCCCGCGCCCGACACCTGCCGCGTGATGATGTCGACCGCGCCGGAATTGATCAGCCCGCGCGAGACCACCAGCACCAGCGCCACGATGATCGTCGCTTCGTTTCCGAACCCGGCAAAGGCATCCTCAAGCGGCACCGCGCTCAGGGCAACGCCGATCAGCAAGGCTGCGAAGGCCACGAGATCATAGCGCCACCGCCCCCAGAGCATCAGGGCAAAGACACAGAAGAAAATGGAGAAGAGAACGATCTGGTCGTAGTTCATCGGGAAATCCGGATGGGAGAATATCGGCACAGGTTAGCCCATGAGCCGGGATGTTGGATACCGGTGGGATCACCGGAACCATGCTTCAAGTCGATTCAGGCCCGTTTGGTTCCGCACGACAGGCATTGAAGATTTGAGCCGGAGAGATCCATGGGGCAGCCGATCCTCCGGCTATCTCTGCCCCACCCCTCAGGCCCAGATCGCCATCCGAAGCCCCTTGGCGTCGCGCGCCGGTTCGCCGGGAAAGGATTGCGCCTCGCCCCTGAATATCCGCCCTGCGATCACAGCATTGACGGCTGCATCCACCAGATCGTCCGCTCCTACACCGCGGGGGCGCTTCTGCTCCCAGAAGGCAGGCGCATAGCCGAAGCCCTCCAGAAGCGCACGGCGTTGCTCGATGCCCGGCATGGACCCCTTGTTGCGCACCTTCTTCGCCAGGCTCATCGGCATCTCGCCATTCAGCCGCCAGAAGGCCAGTTCCGGATGCACTTCGAAAACCCGTGCCTCAAGCTCCGGCGTCATCACGGCATCGATCTCGCGGATCTTTGGAAAGAGGTTGAAGGCCTGACGGGAAACCTTGCGCGGCGGCTCGGATGTCTCAAGCGCCGCCTGGCAGGCCGCGCCATAGTCCTCGCACATCACTGCCTTGCGGGACGGCACCGAAAAGACCGAGGACTGCCGCTCCCCCAGAAGCGGGCGGATGAGCCGTTCCGGCCCGCGCCCGCCCAGCCCGGATCGCTCCGCAAGCCCGATGGGCATATCCACGGCGAGGATCGCCGGAGCCGGATCAAGGCGCAGGAGATCGGCAAAGCGCGGGAAAAGGCGGACTGTCGGGGCCGGATCACCTGCGACATCACGAATGACCGCAATCCAGCCACCGGGGCACCCGTCCACGCCCGCAACGCGCGGGCGGGCGAGCCCCTCAGGCACGTGCCTTGCGCTCAAGGATATGGCGGGCGGAAACCATGGCGACCGGGCGTACGATGGCGTGCTGGTGTTCGGTCAGCATTTGCTCGTCAGAACCCGCCTTGGCACTGCGTGCGGCCATCTCGAACGTGCCTGAGACCGCACGCGCCAGCGCCGTCTCGTCATCGGCGCCCTCAAGCTCTGCCGCCAGAAAGAGCGCGGCCAGAAGATCGCCGGTGCCGTGCGGCACGCCTTCAAGCTCGGCATGCTCCACCGCAAGTGCGCCCTTTGGCGTCGCCAGCAACGTGGAGAGCGAGTTCTTGCGCAGCGCCGGGGCGGAGGTGACCAGCACACGTTGCGCCGGCAAGCTGCGCGCCGCCTCAAGCGCGGCCAGTTCGGTGTCGACCGGCCGTCCGGTGAACCAGCCAAGCTCGAACAGGTTCGGCGTCAGGATATCCGCGCGCGGCATCAGTTCGTTGCGCTGCGCATCCACCGTTTCGGGCGGAACATAGAGGTTGCCCTCATCGCCGATGATCGGATCGCAGAGATAGATCGCTTGCGGATTGTTCGCCTTCACCGCATCGACCAGCCGTGCGAGCGCCGCACCCTGATAGGCGGCCCCGAGATACCCGGTGAGAACGGCCCCGACATCGCCCAGCCACCGCGAGCCGATCAAATCGTCCACCATTGCGGTAAACGAGGCTTCGTCGGGAATGATGCGCGTGGAGGGCCCGTATTTCGGGTTCCAGCCGAGCAGGATGGTTGGCAGGTGCCAGACCCGGAAACCGAGGCGTTCCAGTGCGAACAGGGTTGAACGCCCCCCAACCGCGCCACGCACCACCTGAGACGTGGCAACGATCACCGCGGGCTTGCGGGCGACTTCCTGACCCGGTCGGTCTGCCGACCGGGCGGGTTCTATATCGGGCGTATCGGTCATGTCGGCGGACTTCATCCGGAATGGGCGGCAGAGCGCCCATCGCCCGTGCCGTAACGGGTCTCGATATAGTCGAGCACCATTTTCTTGAATTCTTCGGCAATGCCGGGCCCGCGAAGGGTCTTGACCTTCTCGCCGTCAATGAAGACCGGGGCCGACGGCGTCTCTCCGGTACCGGGCAGCGATATGCCGATATCGGCATGCTTGGACTCGCCCGGCCCATTCACGATACAGCCCATGACCGCGACGTTGAGCGCTTCCACGCCCGGATATTGCTGCCGCCAGATCGGCATGGAATCGCGGATGTGGTCCTGGATGTCCTGCGCCAGTTCCTGAAACACCGTGGAGGTCGTGCGCCCGCAGCCCGGACATGCGGCCACCACCGGCACGAAGGAACGGAAACCCATGGTCTGCAGAAGCTCCTGCGCCACCTGCACCTCGCGGGTGCGGTCGCCGCCCGGCTCCGGCGTCAACGACACGCGGATCGTATCGCCGATGCCCTGTTGCAACAGGATCCCCATGGATGCGGCAGACGCGACGATGCCCTTGGTCCCCATGCCCGCTTCCGTCAGGCCCAGATGCAGCGCGTAGTCGCAACGTCCCGCCAGATCGGCATAAACGGCAATCAGATCCTGCACGTTGGAAACCTTGGCCGACAGGATGATCTTGTCGCGCGCCATGCCCAGCGCCTCGGCGCGTTCGGCGGACAGAAGCCCGGACCGAATGATCGCCTCGCGCATGACATCGGAAGCCGGAGCCGGCTCCGCCAGCGCGGCGTTTTCATCCATCAGATGGGTCAAAAGCTCCTGATCGAGCGAGCCCCAGTTGACGCCGATACGCACCGGCTTGTCGTTTTTCAGTGCGATCTCAATGATCTGCGAGAATTGCGTGTCGCGCTTGGCGCGAAAGCCCACATTGCCCGGATTGATCCGGTATTTGGCAAGCGCCTCCGCACAGGCGGGATGGTCGGCGAGCAGCTTGTGGCCGATATAATGAAAGTCGCCGATCAGCGGCACATCGATGTTCTTCAGCATCAGCCGGTCGCGGATATGCGGCACGGCGGCGGCCGCTTCGTCCCGGTCAACCGTGATGCGAACCAGCTCCGAGCCCGACCGCGCAAGGGCGGCGACCTGCGCCACCGTCGCCTCGATATCCGCCGTATCCGTGTTGGTCATCGACTGCACGACAACCGGCGCGCCTCCGCCAACAGTGACCGATCCGACCTGCACACCGACAGACGGACGACGAGGCTTGAGAAGGGCAGGATGGGTCATTGCGGAAATCGATCTCATCAATCGGGTTGCTGACAAGGACGCTCAGTGGCGTGAGTGGCACTTAGGGCATGATCGCCATGTGCGCCAGTACATGCGAGCCAGTGCAAGCTTGCGCCCTGTTCTAGAGCAATTCACGCGGATGCGAAATCGCCCGCTGCGCAATTGTCTTGACCGGCCGAGCGACGGCTCAAGCGGTCGCGCCCGCCTGCGTCTGGCACCTTGCGCAGAGCCCGCGGATTTCCAGCACGGAGCGGCGCGGTTCAAACCCGGCTTGCGCCGCAATGGTCGCAATCGGTCCGGCCAGGTCCGCTGAGGTCGCCTCGCCCGCGGCCCCGCATTTTTCGCAGAGCAGAAAGACAACCTCGCCGGTCTCATGATCATGGCAGCAGGCCACATAGGCGTTGCGGCTTTCGATGCGATGGACGAAGCCCTGCTGCGCGAGGAAATCCAGCGCGCGATAGACGGTGATCGGCGCAGGCCGCGGCCCGTCCTCGGCCAGACGGTCAATGATGTCATAGGCGCTGGCAGGCACATGGCTTTCCAGCAGCTTTTCCAGAACGCGACGTCGCTGGGCGGTGAAATTCACCTTCCGCCGCGCACAGGTCGCCTCCGCGCGCTGAAGCGCCCCGCTCTCGCAACGCGCATGATCATGATCTTCATGTTCGAACACGAAATCGTGCTCCTCGTCTGAGGCTGCGCAAAAGCGCCTTTACATGCTCTGGCTTAGCATGCGCACGCCGCTTCCGCCAATGCTCACCCGTTCGTGAGGTGGGTTGCGCGCGCAAATGGAACTCTTACCTTGCGTTATGATGTTGCACTGCATCATAACCCTGAACGAGGGTCGAAGAGACACTTCGACCGGGTCCGCAAGCCTCCTGCGGGAGACTTCGGCATAAGATATTGTTTTCGGAGTTCATATCATGCTCAAGAACAAGGTTGCCCTTGTGACCGGATCCACGTCCGGCATCGGCCTCGCCTATGCTCGTGCTCTGGCGGGCGAAAGCGCGAACATTGTGATCAACGGGTTCGGCAAGCCGGAAGATATCGAAAAGGAGCGCGCCTCCATCGAGGCCGATTTCGGTGTCACCTGCGTCTATAACGGCGCCGACATGACCAAGCCCGACGAGATCGCGGCCATGGTCGCCGACGTTGAGAAGGACCTCGGCGGCGTGGATATTCTCGTCAATAACGCAGGTATTCAGCACGTTGCGCCGATCGAGGAATTCCCGGTCGAGAAGTGGGATCAGATCATCGCGATCAACCTGTCCTCTTCCTTCCACACCATCCGCGCTGCCCTGCCCGGCATGAAGAAAAAGGGCTGGGGCCGCATCATCAACACCGCGTCCGCCCATGCGCTCGTCGCCTCCCCCTACAAGGTGGCCTATGTGGCGGCGAAGCATGGCATTGCGGGCCTGGTCAAGACGGTGGCGCTCGAAGTTGCGGAGGACGGCATCACGGTCAACGCCATCTGTCCGGGTTACGTCTGGACGCCACTCGTGGAAGAGCAGATCCCGGACACGATGAAGGCGCGCAACATGAGCGAGGAAGAGGTCAAGCGCGACGTGCTTCTGGCCGCCCAGCCCACCAAGGCCTTCGTGACCGTGGAACAGGTTGCCGCCCTCGCGGTGTTCCTGTGCTCTGACGCGGCCTCATCCATCACCGGCACGATGCTGCCGATGGACGGCGGCTGGACGGCCCAATAACCAGACCGGATCCGGCAAAGCGACAAGGGGACGGCTCCGGCTGCCCCCCCTCGCATTCGGACCCCGCGCATCCGGCCCCTTGCCTTCACGCGGCGGCGCGAAGGGGGCGATGCTAGCGCACCACCACGATCTCGGTATTGGCCTTGCCGTAACGTTGCACCAGCTCATAGAGCTTGCGGGCATGGTCCGGGTGGAGCCGCACACAACCATGAGAGGCGGGCCGACCCAGATTTTTCACCGAATTGGTGCCGTGAATGGCGTAGCCATGATGGAAGAACACCGAATAGGGCATCGGTGAGTTGTGGTATTTTTTGGAGAAATAGCGCTTGTACATGCGTGTGGGACGGAACCTTCCGCGCGGTGTGCGGTAGCCGCGCCGGGCGGTGGAGACCTTCCACGAATACCGTCGCCAACCGTTGACCGTCACTTTCATGCTTTGATCGGACAGGCTGATCACAGCCTTCACCTGCTCCGCACTCGCGCTCGCAGGCCCGCCCGTTCCGAGCATCGCGACGGCCATCGCCATCGCTGCCACAAGACAAAGTCGTCTGAATACGAACATCCAACCCTCCCAGCCAGAGCTTGATGATAACGTCAGCAAAGGTCACGCCTCAAGCGGGTGCGGAAAAATCTCATAATCATCGTAAGTACCGCGAAACGGCGGGCCGTCAATTCTGGCTGGCCCGGCCCCCGGGCCTCCGCCCTGGCCTCAGCTCTGGCCTCTGGCCCGTAACGCCCCCTCCGCTTGCCTCAAATCCCGATGACGGACGCAAGCGCATTGTCAGAAAAGCTCCTTCGTCGCATCATGGATACATGGGGGTTTTCGCTGTTTCGCGGTTGGCAGAGCCATGCGAAACGGAAATTCCGGGCGACGGCCCGCTTTTGGGGCATGAACGGAGAGATGGGCAGAATGATTGGCAAACCGGTATTGGCAGGATTGGTGGCGCTCCAATTGGCGGGTTTTCTCACCTTGAGCTCTGCCCATGCGGAAAAGATCGCAAGCTTCAAGATCGGCAACTGGGAAGGTGGCGCCTATACCCATTCCCAGACCGGCGAATTCAGCCATTGCGCGGCATCAGCCAGCTACCGGAGCGGCATCACGCTCATTTTTTCCATTCACAAGGACCTCAACTGGGCCCTTGGGCTGGTGAACAAGAAATGGAAACTGGACGTCGGCAAGAGCTATCCCGTGCGCTACTGGGTGGACAGGGGCCGCGACTATTCCGGAACAGCCGAGGTTATCTCCGCAAATCAGGTCAAGGTTGCGCTTCCGGGCGATGACCGCCTCTTTTCGGCCGTGCGCAACGGGCGGCAGTTGACGGTTCTGGCCGCCAATGACGAAATGAAGTTCTCGCTCACCACCACCAATCGGATGCTGTCGCGCCTGTTCGACTGCGCCCGCACCTGGCGCAAGCGGAATCTCAACACGCCCGCCAATCCGTTTTCCGATGGCGGTGCCAGCGACAACCCGTTCTCGACCGACACTGAGGAAGACAACAGCAATCCCTTCGGTGCGGACAAGGGGTCGTCCACACGGCGGCTGGATGTGGATTTGCCGCTCGCGAACGCCGTTTTGACGAGCCAATAGCCAAGACGGGGCGGTCGGCGTACGCCCTCTGCGCCCCGGTACGCTGTGGCGCCGCATTTCATGCTAGAGTGCGCAACTCCGCATGAAGTGATTCCGCTCGCGCGGATCGTCTCGTATCACCATCCAACGCACTTGAGATTGCCCGGAAACACTGCATGAGCCTTGCCCGCGATATTCCGCTGCTGCGCCAGGTGCCCCTTCTGGGCGAGTTTTCCGACGAGCAATTGCGGCTTCTGGCCTTCTCCGCTGAAAACGTCGTCGCCAATGAGGGCGAAGTGATCTTTCGCGAAGGCGAAAGGTCGGATGCCAGCTACGTGATTGTCAGCGGCAAGGTGGTCCTGCGCGGCGGCGAAAAGGGCAAGGAAGACCTGGCCACAGTCGGCCCCGGCACCCTTCTGGGCGAAATGGCGCTTTTCATCGAGACAACGCGTCCCAACACCGCAGTCCCCCTTGAACGCACGGAGATGATCCGCATCCGCCGCGCGCTCTTCAAGCGGATGCTGCAGGAATACCCCGATATCGCCCAAGCCATGCACCATGGACTGGCCGGGCGCCTCAAGGCCACAACCGACCAGCTGGTGAAGGTGGCCGACACGCTCGATGAATTGAACATCGTGCCGCTTGACGGCAAACGCGGCTGATTTTTTCCGCAGGTTTCGCGGATGGCGATATGCCTTTCGCCCTTCGTGACGCCCGCAAAACAAATTCAATTATGCGCATGCGTCCAAACGTCGCGGCGCGCACTCGCCCCTCGTGCCCTATCTACTGAGTGCGACATTTTGGCGTGCCCGGGTCACATGACGCCCGCGCATATACGCTCTCCCCGATTAGAACCTGCGTTCTGATGGGGATTTGCCTGGCAGTATGAGCCAGGTCACAAGTGGAGGAAGGTTCATGGCTGCATTTTCGACCAACATGGGATCTGCGGAACGTATTGCCCGCATCGTCGTCGGCATCGCGCTTTTGGCTTTTGCGCTGATGGGTCCTGCGGACATCACCTGGAAGTGGGTGGGCTGGATCGGGATTGTCCCGGTTGTCACCGCGCTTGTCGGCTGGTGCCCGCTCTACACGGTCCTCGGCATCAACACCAAGGGCTGATCCGACACACGGATCCTCAGCGAAAACTCAAGCGAACTGGCCTTGGACTCCGTCGGAAAGGGTTCAAGGTACCGGCGGGGACCGGCCATCCCTCAGCCCCGGCGGACAGCCGGGCCCCGCCATAATTGCGCCAAGTCAGACCGGCGAAGACGCCCATGCCACGGCTCCGGGCACGCGCGCCCGCCCGGAGGTGCGCGCGCGCCCCAATTCCCTCGCGATATCTGTTAAAAGTTGGCTGGCGCGGCGCGCGCGGGCCCGCTACTTTGCCGTTGCGGCATCGCAACAAGAAGCAATCGCCAAGAAACCGCTCCGGGGAATGACCTCAAGGATCCAGACATGACTTTCCGACCGCGCCGTTCAGTGCTCTACATGCCGGGCTCCAACGCCCGCGCCCTCGAAAAGGCGAAGACACTTCCAGCCGATTGCCTCATTCTCGATCTTGAGGATGCGGTTGCGCCCGATGCAAAGGAGACGGCCCGCGACCAGGTCGCCGCGGCCGTCAGGCAGGGCGGCTACGGCCCACGCGAGGTCGTTATCCGCATCAACGGACTGACAACCCCCTGGGGCGAAGACGACCTGAAGGCGGCGGCGGCGGCGAACCCAGACGCGATCCTGATCCCGAAAGTCTCCGCCCTTCAGGATCTGGCCGGGATTGAGGGCATGCTGCAACAGGCGGGCGCTGCGCCGGATCTGGCCCTGTGGGCGATGATGGAAACGCCGCTCGCCATGCTCAATGCCGGGACAATTGCGGCGGCATTCACCGATACCTGCCCGCGCCTTGCGGCCTTCGTCATGGGCACGAACGACCTTGCCAAGGAGACAGGCGCGCGGCTTGTTGAAGGCCGGGCGCCCATGCTGCCCTGGTTGATGACCTGCCTCGCGGCAGCCCGCGCCTACCGCCTCGATATCCTGGACGGCGTCTATAATGACTTCGGCAATGCGGAGGGCTTTGCCGCGGAATGCCGACAGGGGGTCGAACTCGGCATGAACGGCAAGACGCTGATCCATCCCAAGCAGATCGAGCCCTGCAACGCAGCCTTCTCCGCCACAGCGGAAGAGGTGGAGCGCGCACGCGCCATCATCGCGGCCTTCGATCTTCCGGAAAACGCAGGCAAGGGCACCATTCAGCTTGACGGACGCATGGTGGAACGTCTCCATGCGGACATGGCGCGGCGGACGGTTGCGATCGCCGATGCGATTGCCGCGCGCGCAAGCTGAAACAAGGTCAGACCCGCATCATGAAACTCTACCGCTTCATCACCGGCCCGGATGACTCCGCCTTCTGTCACCGGGTCACGCAGGCACTGAACAAGGGCTGGGAGCTCTCCGGCTCCCCGACCCTCACCTTCGATCCGGTCAAGGGCCGGACGATCTGCGGCCAGGCGGTGACGAAGGAAGTCGACGGTGTGGACTATTCGCCAGAAATAAAGCTCGGGGAGTACTGACGGCCGAACAGACTGCGGATGACCGCAGGAGACGGGCAGCCTAGCGTCTCAACTCCGCCAGCACCTTGCGGGCCGCCACGCGGTGTTCCTCGCGGATGGAGGTGGTCACCAGTGCGATGGCAGCCATCAACACGCTTGCATCGTCCGCAAAGCCGACGCCGAGGATGAGATCCGGCACGGCATCGAGCGGCAGAACGAAATAGGCCAGCGCGCCCAGCAGCGTGGCGCGCACCTTGACCGGGGTCTTCGGATCGAAGGCGCAGTAATAGGCCGCGATCACATCCTCCATGAACGGGATCTGGCCAAGGGCCTTGCGCACCGTCTTGAAGAACGATTTGCGCACCCGCTTCGCCTTGCCGTCGAGCCTCTCGCGACCGCGCAGGGTCGTGGGATCGTCCGGGCCAAGGATTTCGCCGTCAAGCGGATAGGTGCGGGTCATGGCGTCTCCCGTTTCTGGTGAAGACCTCATCATAGGCAAGAATGCGTCGAAAATCGTGCTCACGGACAAGCACATGCCGAGATCTCTTCAGTAGGCCCGGCGCACGCGCCTCAAACCCGCGCCTTCCAACGCCGAAGCAAGCCCGCGTTGGTGACAACGGACACCGAACTCATCGCCATTGCGGCCCCGGCGATGGCCGGAGACAACAGTCCGATCGCGGCCAGCGGAATACCCACCACATTGTAGACGAAGGCCCAGAAGAGGTTCTGGCGGATCTTGGCGACGGTCGCCTTGGAAACCTCCAGCGCGCTTGAAACCATGCGCGGATCGGACCGCATCAGCGTGATGCCCGCCGTCTCCAGCGCAACATCCGTGCCCGACCCCATCGCGATGCCGATATCGGCCGATGCCAGCGCCGGGGCATCATTGAGCCCGTCGCCGACCATGGCCACCGTGCCGCCCGCCTTGCGCAAGGCCTCGATGTGCGCCGCCTTGCCATCGGGCGGAACGCCTGCTTCCACATCGTCGAGCCCCAGGCCGCCGGCAATGGTGCGCGCCACGGCCGGGCTGTCGCCGGTCAGCATCAGCGTGCGGATGCCCATCGCCTTGAGCCGTTCAATCGCTTCTTTCGCCCCCGCGCGCGGCTGATCTGCCATGGCGATCACGCCGACGGTGCGTCCGGCAATGGCCACCATCACGCTGGTGCGACCCCTGTTCTCCAGATCCCGGCGCATGTTGTCCGCGGTAAAATGATCGATCCCGAATTCATCGAGCAGCGCGGCATTGCCGATCATCACCTTCTGGCCCGCAATGTGCGCGACAAGCCCGCGCCCGGTATGCGCTTCGAACTGCGTGGGACGGGCCAGCTCCAGACCGCGTTCCTGAGCCGCGCGCACCATGGCTCCGGCAAGCGGGTGCTCGCTGGCCGTCTGGGCGGAGGCGGCGATGCGAAGCAGCCGATCGGAATTGCCATCAAATGCGAGAATATCGGTCACCTGCGGACGCCCTTCCGTCAGCGTCCCGGTCTTGTCGAAGACAACCGTATCCACATGGACGGCCACTTCCAGCGCCTGAATGTCCTTCACGAGAATGCCGGAGCGCGCCGCCGCGCCCGTTCCCGCCACCAGCGCCGTTGGCGTGGCAAGACCCAGCGCGCAGGGGCAGGCAATCACCAGCACCGAGACGGCTGCTATCAAGGCATGTTCGAAAGTGCCGTCAAACACCATCCAGCCTGCAAAGGTCAGCGCCGCGATGGCGACGACAGTCGGCACGAAGATGGCGGAAACCCTGTCCACCAGCCGCTGCACCGGAGCCTTTCCGGTCTGGGCGTTTTCGACAAGGCGGATGATCCGCGCAAGGGTCGTGTCCTCGCCAAGAGCCGTCGCCTCCACGCTCAGCGCGCTGGATCCGTTGATCGTGCCCGCGGTGACGGTATCGCCCTCAGACCGCAGAACCGGCAGGCTCTCACCGGTGATGAGCGCCTCGTCCATCTCGCTCGCCCCCTCGCGGATCACGCCATCCACCGGGACCTTTTCACCCGGTTTGACCAGAACCAGATCGCCGACCCGCAACGCGGACACCGGCACGACCTCGCTGCCGGTGGCGGTCAGCCGGGTGGCGCTGTCCGGTCGCAAGGCCATCAGCGAGCGCACCGCCGCGGTGGTGGACCGCCGCGCGCGGGCTTCCAGCAGCTTGCCGAAAACAATCAACGTCAGGATGACGGCGGATGCCTCGAAATAGAGATGCCCGGTAGCTGCAGGTCCCATCGTGATCACATGATAGAGCGAATAGAAGAAGGCGGCGGAGGTGCCGAGGGCCACCAGCACATCCATGTTTGCACTGCCGCCCCTGAGCGCCTTGAACGCTCCACGATAGAAACGCATGCCCGCGATGATCTGGACGGGCGTGGCCAGAAGCAGCTCGACCATCGGCGTCAGGTGGAACTGAAGCCCGGCCGTCATGGCGATCATCTGAGCGACCAGCGGTGCACTGAGAATGAGGGACAGCAGGAATATCGAGAAAGCGCGGCGTTCTTCCCTGTGCGCCGCCGCTTCACGCTCTTCGCGCTCCTGACGGCGTTTTTCCGCGTTGGCGGCGCGCGGATAGGCGTGATAGCCCCCCTTCTCCACCGCCGCGACCAGCGTCTCCAGCGCCACAGTGTCGTTGACGGCCAGATCCGCACGCTCCAGCGCCAGATTGACGCTCGCCGTATCGACGCCCGCAACGCGGCTCAGAAGCTTCTCCACCCGTGTCGCGCAGGCCGCGCAGGTCATGCCGGTGATATCGAGTTGCACGGAGCGGGAGTCCTGCGGGCGGGAGACGGATCCGGGCTCGGCGCCTGAAGGCTTGTCTGCGGCGTGGGTACTCATCGCGATAGGTCCGGTTGCTCAGCCCAATGCGGCTTCCCGGTCGAGATAGGGCTTCCAGTCGCTGGAAGGTCAAGCCCCCTGGCCTGACACGCATCACGTGTGGTTCAGGCCTTTGCGCGCCTTGATTGACGTTACGTCACGTACGATGTTATGCTGACATCCTGTTGGAAAGCACTCAGCACACCGCGTCCGGATTGGGAGACGGATCGGAGCAATGCTGAGACGGGACTTCGGCTCTCGGGAGGAGCTGTCCGGCGGTTTCCGACGGGCATTTCCGTGCCAAACCATTGAAATAGTTATTTTAAGAAAATTCATTTCAGCAAGGAGGAGGGGAACCTCCTCCTTGTTTCGTGTCATGGCTCCCGAACGCTCCTCGGCACCTTCCCCAATCGACCTGTCAGACAAGACGGCTTGCCCTAAAAAGGATCAGCTTCGCGCGACTGCGGGACGGGCCCGGCCTGCGCATGAGGGAAGATGGGGAGGAGCAAAACCGAACCGCCGGATCCATGCCGGCGGATAATCGGAATGGCCCCCACGGCCCGTCAATTGCGGACCGTGGGCAAACCATGAGTGCGGGATCGGCGCCTGGATCAGGCCGCAGCCTTCTTCGCGCGCGCGGCCTTCTTGCGGTCATTGGGATCGAGGATCGCCTTGCGCAGACGGATGGTCTTCGGCGTCACTTCCACCAGTTCGTCATCGGCGATGTAGGACAGCGCCGCTTCCAGCGAAAGCCGGATCGGGGTTGTCAGTTTCACCGCCTCGTCCTTGCCGGACGCACGCATGTTGGTGAGCTGCTTGCCCTTGATCGGATTGACCTCAAGGTCGTTACCGCGGGTGTGTTCACCGATGATCATGCCTTCATAGACCTTGACGCCGGCATCGATCAGCATCGGACCGCGGTCTTCAAGGTTGAACAGCGCGAACGCGACCGATTCGCCGTTGGAATTGGAAATCAGAACGCCGGTGTTGCGGCTCGGAATATCGCCTTTGTAAGGCGCGTACCCGTGGAAGAGGCGGTTGAAGATCGCCGTGCCGCGGGTGTCCGACAAGAGCTCCGACTGGTAGCCGATAAGGCCGCGCGTCGGCGCATGGAAGACGAGACGGGTGCGATCGCCGCCCGAGGGACGCATCTCGATGAGATCGGCCTTGCGCTCGGAGAGCTTCTGCACGACCGCGCCGGAAAACTCCTCGTCGACGTCGATGATGACCTCTTCGATCGGCTCCAGCGTGTTGCCGGCCTCGTCTTGCTGGTAAACCACGCGCGGACGACCGACGCAGAGCTCGAATCCCTCGCGGCGCATATTCTCGATCAGGATGGCGAGCTGAAGCTCACCACGCCCCGACACGATGAAGGCATCCGCCTCGTTGGAATCCTCGATCTTGAGTGCGACGTTGCCTTCCGCCTCCGCCAGCAGGCGTTCACGGATGACGCGGCTTTGCACCTTGTCGCCATCATTGCCCGCAAGAGGACCATTGTTGACGCGGAACGTCATCGACAGGGTCGGCGGATCGATCGGCTGGGCCTTGAGGGGCTCGGTGACATCGGGTGCGCACAGCGTGTCCGCAACCGTCGCGGTCTGCATGCCGGCGATGGAGATGATGTCGCCGGCTTCCGCCTTGTCCACCGCCTCGCGCTCCAGACCACGGAACGAAAGCACCTTGGAGATGCGCCCGGTCTCGACGGTCTTGCCGTCCATCGACAAGGCCTTGATCGCCATGTTCGGCACGGCCGTTCCCGACACGACGCGACCGGTCAGGATGCGGCCGAGAAACTGGTTCGGCTGAATGGTCGTCACGAGCATGCGGAACGATCCGTCCTCCGCAGCCGGCGGCGCGACGCGGTCCAGCACCATATCGAACAGCGGCGCCATGGAGGGCTCGGCCGGCTTCTCCGTCTCCAGCGACATCCAGCCCTGCTTGGCCGAACCGTAAAGAACCGGGAAGTCGAGCTGCTCCTCATTCGCGTCCAGCGCGGCGAACAGGTCGAAGATCTCGTCCAGCACCTCTTCTGCGCGCTGGTCCGGCTTGTCGATCTTGTTGATCGCCACAATCGGCTTCAGGCCCAGCTTCAGAGCCTTGGCGAGAACGAACTTGGTCTGCGGCATCGGGCCTTCCGATGCGTCGACCAGAATGATCACGCCGTCAACCATGTGCAGGATGCGTTCCACCTCGCCGCCGAAATCGGCGTGGCCCGGCGTGTCGACGATGTTGATGCGGGTGTCGTTCCACATCAGCGATGTCACCTTCGCAAGGATGGTGATGCCGCGCTCACGCTCCAGGTCGTTGGAATCCATCATCCGCTCTTCCGTCCGCTGGTTTTCGCGGAAAGAACCGGATTGCTTGAGCAGAACGTCGATCAGAGTAGTCTTGCCATGGTCGACGTGCGCGATGATGGCGATATTGCGCAGTTTCATGTACCCATCCAAAAAAGCACCGCGCGCCCATCGGGCCCGCGGTTCGTTGCACGCTCAAAGCGGCAGGCCCACCCGGGCCGTTGTTGCGATTGGCCGGGTATATAAGGCAATTGGCTGGTTTGTGCAACGCACTGCGCGCATATCAGTGTGCAGCTTGACCACAGGGTGCCGCACCGATAGGTAATAAGGCCTTCATATTATATGAGCGACATATGACCTATTGCACGAAAGCCATATGATCCCCGAGGCTCCCGACCGGACCATAACCTTCCTGCTCAGCGACATCGCGCGTCTCATCCGCCAGCACTTTGCGGAAGGGCTGAATGATGCCGGCCTGGGCCTGACCCTGGGCGAGGCGCGCACACTTGCGTTCGTGCGGCGACTGCCCGGACGCCGACAAAGCGTGATCGCCGAATATCTCGGCGTCGAGCCCATGACGCTGGTTGGCTTCCTCGACAAACTGGAAAAGGCGGGGCTGGTCGTGCGCGAAACCGATCCGGTGGATCGCCGCGCCAAGCGCATCACCGCGACGCCCGCCGCCGCGCCGACAATCGCCAGGCTCGACGCCATGGTCGGACAGATCCGCAAGACAGCGGTTGCCGGACTTTCAGAGGCCGAAATCGAGCAGGCAGTCCGGTTGTTGGAAACCTTGCAGAAAAACCTGAGCGGCGGCGCCGACGCGTCCGCCGTCGCGAAAGAAAGCGACGCATGATGCAAATGCCCGTCCCAAGTCCGCTGATGAGCGAACGCCGGACCTCTGCGCTGGGAGGGGCTCTCGTGGCAATCGGGCCGATTTCCATGGCACTCTACACGCCCGCGCTGCCGACGTTGACACATGTCTTTCACACCACCGACGCGGTCATCAAACTGACGCTCACGGCCTATTTCGCAGGCTTCGCCTTCACACAGCTCATTTGCGGACCGCTGACCGACGCCTATGGACGGCGCCCCGTGGCGCTATGGTTTCTCGCCCTTTATCTGGGCGCAACCGTTCTGGCGACCTGGGCGCCAACCATCGAGTGGCTGGTCATTGCCCGATTGTTTCAAGGCGTCGGAGCGGCTGTGGGCGTTTCCGTTTCACGCGCCATCGTGCGCGACCAGTATGCCGGTCAGGCCTCCTCGCGCATCCTCAACACCGTCAGCATGATGCTGGCGGTCGGCCCTGCCGTCTCCCCCACCATCGGCGGCATTACCCTGGCCCTCCTTGGCTGGCAGGAAATCTTCTATTTCATGGTGCTCTACGGAATAGCGCTCGGCGCCGCCGTGCTGTTCCTGCTGCCGGAAACCAACCTCTACCGAGACCCCGCACGTGCCCGCCCCAAGCCGCTGGTCCGCGCCTATGCGGCCCTGCTTGCCGCGCCGGGTTTCATGCGCCCTGCGCTCTTTCTGGGCTTTTCGCTGGGCACCATCTACACCATGGCGACCCTCATCCCGTTCGTGATGATCGACCATGTGGGCCTGACGCCGACGCAATTCGGCCTCGGCATGATGTTTCAATCCGCCTGCTTCTTCTGCGGCACGATCCTCACCGCCCGGCTCCTGCGCCACTTTCCGGCAGAGCGCCTGCTGCCCTGGTCCATGATCGGCATCGTCGTGGGGATGAGCCTTCTTGCGATCACGCTGCACATGCCCACCTTGCGCTACCTGACGGTCATGACGCCGATCGGCATCTTCACCTTTTCCATCGCCATGGGCGTGCCTGCGGCCACCACGGCGGCCATGGCCTCCTTTCCGCGCATTGCAGGCTCTGCGGCGGCGTTGATGGGCTTCATCCAGTTCGGCAGCGGCTTTCTCGGCTCCATCATCGGCGCGTCCTTTGGCGATCCTGTTCTCGCCATGAGCATTGTCGCTCCGGCCATGCCGATACTCGGCATCCTCGCCTATCTCATTCTGGGCTTCCTGATCCGCCGCTCCTCGCCTTCCGGTCTGTAAACCCGCCCTGCGACCAACGGCATCGCAAGGCGCGGGCCTAGAATTTTCCCGTTTCCTTCCGCGATGGAACCCGCAATGATCAGGGGCCACCTGCCCGCCTCGCCAACGGCATGCCTCACCCGCTGCCGGACCCGAAAACGGGCATTCTCGTGAAGAAACGGACCTCCCTCCCATGACCCGTCACCACGTCACTTCCAATTCCACCTTCGAGCGCCAGTTCGGCTATGCGCGGGCCGTGGTGGAGAAAGACTGGATCTTCGTCTCCGGCACGACCGGCTACGACTATGAGAGAAGCACCCTGCCGGCCACGGTGGAGACGCAGACACGCAAGGCATTGGCCAATATCGCGCGCACCCTTGCGGAAGTGCGCGCCTCACTCGCCGATGTCGTGCGTGTGCGCTACTACGTCAGCGATCGCGCCCATGTGCGACGGATCGCACCGATCCTCGCCGATACGTTCGGGGAAATTCAACCCGCGGCCACCATGGTCCTGTGCGAGATGATTGAACCGGAAATGCTGATCGAGATCGAGGTGACCGCCGTTCGCCGGACGCGCGCGGAAACCGACTAGAGCGCGCCCGAACACCCTCATGGGCCGCCATGGGCCGCGCTATTCGCGCCGCAGGAGCCGCTCAAGGTAATCCAGCTCAAGCTGCGGGCGGCCGGGATCCGAATAGCGACGGCGCAGTTCTTCCAGAATGCGCCGCGCTCTCTGGATGTCGATATCGCCCGGCACCGGCACACGGTTTCCATCATCGAAACCATCGGTGCGCCGCGGACGTCCGAGCGGATCTTCGCCATTGCGCATGTTCGGCCGGGCCATGCCGCCAGGCCCGCCGGGGCCCATCATCTGTTCGCCCAGCTGTTGCGCGCCGCGCCGCAGGGCTTCCAGCGCATTGCCCTGCTCGCCGACCGCACTGCCCGTATCGCCTTGCCCAAGGGCCTTTCCGGCCCGGCCCATGCTGCGGCCCGCCTCGCCCAGCTCACCCGGCTGCTTCATGCCGTTTTCCGCCATCTGGTCCATCAGCTCCTGCAGCCGCTTTTCCAGATCTCCCTGCCCCTCGCGAAGCTGCTTCAGCGCCTCGGCGAGCTGCTCCTTGGTCATCCGCTCCCCATTGCTGCCGTCTTCGCCCTGCTGACCGCGCTGGTCCTGCCCCTGGCGATGCGTCTGGTCCATCAGCTCCTGCTGGCGCCGGATCATGTCCGCCAGCTCGTTGAGCATCTTCATCATTTCCTGGCTCTGCTGGCCCTGAGGCATCTGCTGCATGCGACCGGTCTGGAGATTTTCCAGCATCCGCTGCATCTGGGCGAGCAGATCGCGCGCGGCATCCTTGGCGCCGCTCTTTGCCAGTTCCTCGATCTGACGCAGCATCTCCTCCAGATCCTGACTGCGCAGCATCTGGGAATTGGGATCCATGGGCTGCATGGCCTGCGGATTGTTCTTCATCTGCTCCGCCAGCGCCTGCATGTAGCGCTGCAGGGCCTCGCGCAGCTCCTGGGTGAGCTTCGCGATCTCGTCGTCGGAAGCTCCGTTTTCCAGAGCTTCGCGCAGCTTGTTCTGCGCAGCGCGCAACTCGCGTTCGGCGGCCGAAAGATCCCCATCCTCGATCGTTCCCGCAAGCTCCCACATCAGGTCGGCGACAGCGCGCAGAGCCTCATCATCCGATGCCTCCAGCAGACGGGAATAGACGAATTTCATGCCGAGAAACGTCTTGGGATCCTCCATGAAGGTATCCGGAGCCAGCATGAGCATGTCCATCGCATCCGCGACCTGCGGCTGCTGGTTGGCATCAAGTGCCAGATTGCGGCGCTGTTCGACGACGGCCCGCGCCAGAGGCTTGGAAAAGGGCCGCTCCGGCAGGGTGATGACCTTGGTCTCGCTGCGCCCCTCCTGTCCGGCCTGGTCTTTTGCAACCAGCGTCAACGCCACCTTCGATCCCGCCCAGGGGTGGGCGGTCAGATCCTTGAAGGTCTCCCCCTTGCCGTCATGCGCCCGACGGCCCGGCAGCGCCAACGGAAAGGCCGGGGCCTCGTAGAGCGGCCGCGGCTGCCCTGGGGAGGCCTGCCCCGTGGCGCCATTCTCCACCGGTGTGATGTCAGCCCGTGCCGACATCACGCCGAAATCGTCCGAAACCTCGTAATCGAGCTTCAGCGTACCGCTCACTTGGGGTTCCGGCTCGCTCAGGAACCGGATCACCGGGTTTTCATCCGGCTCGACCGCAAAGCGCCAGCTGTCGACAAGCGAGCCACCGCGACGCGCTTCAACCGTGCCATTGCCGCGCAAGGTGACGCGATGTTCGAGCGGCGCATCGGACGCTGCATTGAGATCGCGCGGGGTCTCCGGCGAAATCTCCTCACGCTCCTCGCCCATTGCCGCAATGACGGAGAGATCCCGGCTTTCGCCCTGGGCGCGCACAACCACCACACTGCCTTCCGGCACGGTCACGACCGCGTTCGGATCGCGCTGCGGCCCGACCTCGCCGGTCAGGAAGATCGGCGGGCGGCGTGTATAGGCGGGTGGCGTCACCCAGGCGTCGATGCGCCCGAAGGCTGCCGGCGTTTCATCCGCGCCGACAAAGGCGGACAGGGTCCGCGTCCCCCGATCCCCCATAGAGGCACCGAACCCCACCACAAGCAGCATCGCGACCACCACGCGCAAGCCCCAGGGATCGGTTCGAAACGCCTGCGGATGCGGCCATCCGGCACGAAGGGAGGCCATAGCCCTCAGGGCACGGACGCGGTGTGCCTCCCAGAGAGCTCTGGCGACGGGATCTTCCGTGCCGGTGGCAAGGTTGTCTTCCAGTGCGATAAGCGGATGGTGACGATACCGGCCCGTGGCCTCGATGCGGGCAAGCCCGTGAGCCCGGCTTGGCCAGCGCAAGCCGCGCGCCGGATAGGAGGCCCAGCCGAGCGCGCCGATGAAGCCCAGCACCCCGACCCAGCGCAGAACACTCGGCAGGATCAACCAAAAGCCCATCCAGGACAGGGCGAGAAACACGCCCGCCACCATCAGGACCCGATAGGCAATCGGCCATAGCCGCTCCCAGAAAAGGGCGGCTCGGGCAAGCGCAAGGGACCGGCTCAGCTTGCGTTCGAACGCAGCCCCTGACACGGGAGCCTGATCGGCGCGCGCCTGATCACGGGCGAAAGGATCGCGTTGCTCAGCCAAATTGCAGCTCCCCGATTACCGGCACCCCCCGAAAACGGCGACGAACCAAGGCTCCCGCACAAATGGCGCGGAAGGAGGTCCTGCTCTTCCACCCTACAGGGTGTGGCGGTGAATGCCATTCGGCAAGCTAATTATGGCCGCGACGTGATCCGCACGGCTCACAATCTGTTCAAGAGGCAGATGCTGCCCGCCGGTCGAAGCCGACTTCCGGCTCCGGCCTCAGTCTTTCAGCCAGTCCGGCACACGGTCGAGCGCGATCAGGTCCTCATAGGAGGGCCGGGGCCGGATGACGGCGAACGTGTCGCCATTGACCATAACCTCAGGCACCAGACGGCGCGAATTGTAGGTGCTCGACTGCACCGCCCCGTAGGCCCCTGCCGAATAGACCGCGATGAGATCCCCGGAGGCCAGCTCCGGAAGATCCCGGTCATGCCCGAGATAGTCGCCCGTCTCGCAAACGGGCCCGACGATGTCGGCCACCATGCGCGGAGCATCGGGCGCGGGTTCCTTGACCGGCCCGATCTCGTGCCAGGCCTCGTAGAGCGTCGGACGCACCAGATCGTTCATCGCGGCATCGGCGATGACGAAGGTCTTGCCCGCCCCATGCTTCACATAGACCACCTCGGAGACGAGAATCCCCGCATTGCCCGCAATCAGACGACCCGGCTCGCAAATGATGCGGCAACCAAGGCGCTCCACATGCTTCTTCACCAGCGCCGCATAGGCTTCCGGATGCGGGGGCGGTTCATTGTTGTTGCGATAGGGAATGCCGAGACCGCCGCCCAGATCGATATGCTCGATCTCGTGGCCGTCGCTGCGCAGCGCCTCGATCAGTTCGCCAAGCCGCGCAAAGGCCGCATCGAACGGTTCAAGCTCGGTGATCTGCGAACCGATATGCATGTCGATGCCGGTCACCTCGATATTCGGCAGCGCCGCCGCCCGGCCATAGACCTCGCGGGCGCGCTTCCAGGGAATGCCGAACTTGTTTTCCGACTTGCCCGTGGAAATCTTGGCGTGGGTGCGGGCATCCACATCCGGATTGATCCGAAGCGAAATGCGCGCCGTGCGCCCCTTGCCGCTGGCGACCCGGGAAAGTTCCTCCAGCTCCGGCTCCGATTCCACATTGAAGCACAGGATGTCCTGATCGAGCGCGAAGGCGAGTTCTTCCCTCGTCTTGCCAACACCGGAAAACATGATCCGGCTGGCCGGAACGCCCGCTGCAAGCGCACGGCGCAGTTCCCCTTCCGAAACGACGTCCATGCCTGCGCCGAGGCGCGCCAGCGTCGTCAGGACAGCCTGGTTAGAATTGGCTTTCACCGCATAGCAGACGAGCGAGTCGATCCCGTCAAACGCACCGGAGAAGACCTTGTAGTGACGCTCCAGCGTCGCGGTGGAATAGCAATAGAACGGGGTGCCGACTTCGCGCGCGATATCGGCCACGCTCACGTCTTCGGCGTGCAGGACGCCGTTGCGATAGGAAAAATGGTGCACGGGCTAAAGCTCCGGGAAAAATCAGATAAGCGGATCGAGAATGAAAGGCCGGTCAGGCGTCTTGGTCGCAGACGTCTGTTTGCCGGAGGGGCCGGGAACGATGACGCTCAGCCCGGTTGCTTCCGGTTTTCGTTCCGCCGACGGCGCCTCAAGCGGTCCACGACGCCCGCAACCGCTGACGGTTAGGGCGACGACAGCGGCAACAAGAACGGCCAGACGGGCGGAACGGACGGCGCTCACGGAAATCTCCAGATTCTGATCCGGGCACCCTGGCTCAGGGAGAATACCCCCGAGAGCCGGATAGGTTGCCCGCAAAGCGAGATGACGGGCCTGCGCAAATTGCGCAAGCACATTCGTGTCGCACGGCGGCGCGTTCGCTTCAAGCTGTTGTTTGCGCCAAAACGAACCTGTGCGCCGCCGGATTCTGTCGCAGGAAGGGCCGGTTCAGCCCTTCGCGGCGTTCTTTTCCAGCTGCTTGAGCCAGCGCCGGGCCTGTTTGCGCACATTGACCGGCGAGGTGCCGCCATAGCTGGTGCGGCTACGCACGGACTTGTCGACCGACAACACCGAATAGACGTCCTCGGTGATCCCCGCTTCCACGCTCTGCATCTCGGCAAGCGAGACCTTGTGCAACTCAATGCCCTGCGCCGACGCGATCCCCACGATGGAGCCGGTGATGTGATGCGCGCGCCGAAACGGCACCCCCAGAACACGGACGAGCCAGTCGGCCAGATCGGTTGCCGTGGAATAGCCCGAACCGGCCGCCTTTTTCAGGCGGCGCACATCCGGTTCCATGTCCGACACCATGCCCGTCATGGCGGCGATGGCCAAAGACAGGTTGGACAGCGCGTCGAAGGCCTGTTCCTTGTCTTCCTGCATGTCCTTGGAATAGGCGAGCGGCAGCCCCTTCATCACCGTCAGAAGACCAACCAGAGCGCCGGTGATGCGGCCCGTCTTGGCGCGCACCAGTTCGGCTGCATCCGGGTTGCGCTTCTGCGGCATGATCGAGGAACCGGTCGTGAACTTGTCGGAGAGCTTCACGAAGCCGAACTGCGCCGAGCACCACACCACGATCTCTTCCGCCAGCCGCGACAGGTGCATCGCCGCGATTGCAGACGCGCCGAGCGCTTCGAGAACGAAATCGCGATCCGCAACCGCGTCGAGCGAATTGGCGGTGGGGCGGTCGAAGCCGAGGGCTGCCGCCGTTGCGTGACGGTCGATCGGGAAGGAGGTACCGGCAAGGGCGGCAGAGCCCAGCGGGCACTCGTTCATGCGCTTGCGCGCATCGCTGAAACGCCCTCGGTCGCGCGCGATCATCTCCACATAGGCCAGCATGTGATGGCCGAAGGTGACCGGCTGGGCCGACTGTAGATGCGTGAAGCCCGGCATGACCGCGCTTGCGTGCGTTTCCGCCTTTTCCGCCAGCACGCGCTGGAGTCCAGCAAGCTGATCGTCAAGCGTGTCCATCGTGTCGCGCACCCAGAGGCGGAAGTCGGTCGCCACCTGGTCGTTTCGCGAACGCGCCGTATGAAGCCTGCCCGCCGCATCGCCGATCAGGTCGGCCAGCCGCGCCTCGACATTCATATGAATGTCTTCCAATGCGCGTGAGAATATGAACGTGCCTGCCTCAATTTCTGACAAGATCGTGTCTAGACCGTTGGAAATCGCCTCGGCATCTTCTGCCGCAACGATACCCTGGGCCGCCAGCATGGCGACATGGGCCTTGGACCCGGCAATGTCCTGCTGATAGAGCTTGCGGTCATAGCCGATGGAAGCGTTAATTTCTTCCATGATTGCGTCCGGGCCTTCGGCAAACCGGCCGCCCCACATGCGATTGCTCATCCTCAAGCCCCTGTAAGCAAGGTTGCCAAAAACAATGACCGAACCCGCCAAAGAAACCCCGAGACGTGGCAACGGCCGAAAACTGATCGCACTCGCCGCCCTGGCCGGCGCTGCAATCGGTGTCGTTGCGATATACGGGATCGGAATGCCTGATGGCAACTCAGGCAATGGCAAGTCATGTGCGGTTTCCTTGAAAAGCGCGCAAGCCGCCAAACCGCTCGCCACCGGAGAGGTGGCCGCATTCCTGCCCACAACCAAACCGCTGGATGCCTCCGAGCTCGTCTTCAACACGGCAGACGGCACCGCGAAGACGCTGAACGATTTTGCCGGAAAGACGGTTCTGCTGAACCTCTGGGCAACCTGGTGCGCGCCGTGCCGGAAGGAAATGCCCGCGCTGGACCGCTTGCAGGGTGCCATGGGCGGCGACGATTTCCAGGTGGTGGCGGTGAATGTGGACGTGCGCCCCGGCGACCGGCCGAAGAAGTTCCTCGACGAAATCGGGGTGGAGCATCTCACCCGCTATGGCGATGACAAGCTCGGCCTCTTCGTCGCCCTTCGCTCCCTGGGCCGCGCCACCGGCCTGCCCGCCACGATGCTGGTGGGGCCGGATGGCTGCGAAATCGGCACGATGTATGGTCCGGCGGAATGGGATTCCGACGACGCGCAAGCCATGCTGAAGGCCGCCATGACGGCGCAGAACTGATCCGGCTCTGCGTCTTTGGGGAGCACAAAAAAGAGTGTCGGCCCGCGCAACGCGCGAGGCCGACATGGTCGTTCGCTGTCGCGGGGGGACAACGACGGTCAGAAAGGGCAAACAGGCCTGACGCCTAGACGGAGATGTCCAGCGACGAGCCCACGCCGCGCTCACGCGCTGGCGGACGATCCTGCGTTCCGCTTTCGGAACTGTCGGACGCTGCCTGTACCGGCGGGCTGGTCGGCGTACTGTCATTGCCGCTGGCGGCCTGAACATTGCCTGCCGGCGTTCCGGACTGGAGTTCCTGGCTGGACTGGCTTCCCTGTCGCTCGATCTTCGTATCGAAATCGAATTGCGACTGTTGGGTGGGTCCGGCTCCGGTGATCTGCATAAGAGAACACTCCTTGTTTCAAGGACGTGACCGCAGGGTCGCTCTATCTCGTTAACGGCTGGTAACGAATCGATATCAAGCTGTGACGATACTCAATTTCGCGTTTAGCGAGCGGTTAAATTTTGATGAAAATCGTCACAGGGCAGGCTTGCGGTCCTTGAACCTGCTGAGAAATCCGCGCTCAGGCGCTGATATCGATGGCCTGTCCCATGCCCTGCGGCGCGGCCGCCTTGGCGGACTGCGCAGCTTCTTCGAGCATCGCGGCCATGGCCTGCGCCTGCGCCGCACC
Source organism: Breoghania sp. (assembly GCF_963674635.1). Classification (NCBI taxonomy): domain Bacteria; kingdom Pseudomonadati; phylum Pseudomonadota; class Alphaproteobacteria; order Hyphomicrobiales; family Stappiaceae; genus Breoghania; species Breoghania sp. The sequence goes on along the minus strand of NZ_OY771475.1, from coordinate 3,411,465 downwards.
CTGCTTCATGAAAGAAGCGACCATGGTGGAGACGGCCTGAGAACGGTCTGCGACGACAGCGGCTGTTGCGATTGCGTTCATGAAGCTACTCCTTTGCGCCAAACCATGGGTGGCGGAAGTTAAGATTTCGCGAAGGCGAAAGATCCAGTTTTAACGACAGGGCGCCACCCGCAAGCAGCAGCCCCGACGCGCTGACAGACCCCGCATCAACCCAGATCGGGTTCCGCAAGGCCACGACGACGGCAGGCTGCGCGCACCGTATTGGCGAGCAGGCAGGCAATCGTCATCGGCCCCACACCACCGGGAACCGGCGTGATCTGGCCCGCGACCTCGACAGCGGTTTCGAAATCGACGTCCCCTACGAGCCGCGTCTTTCCTTCACCGCGTTCAGGCGCCGCGATCCGGTTGATCCCCACATCGATGACGCAGGCTCCCGGCTTGATCCAGTCACCCTTGATCATCTGCGCGCGGCCGACGGCCGCCACCAGAATATCGGCCTGGCGGCACACGGTTTCAAGATCGCGCGTACGAGAATGGGCCATGGTGACGGTGCAGTTTTCGTTCTGGAGAAGCAATGCGACCGGCTTGCCGACCAGAATGGAGCGCCCCACAACCAGTGCATTGAGGCCGGAGAGATCGCCGCCGTTTTTCTCGGCCAGCGCTTCCTTGGCGAGGATCACGCATCCTTGCGGCGTACACGGCACAAGCCCCGGCTTGCCCAGAACGATCCGCCCGGCATTGACCGGGTGCAGACCGTCGACATCCTTGGCCGGATCGATGGCGAGGACGACCGCATCGGAATCGATATGTGCGGGCAACGGCATCTGCACCAGAATGCCGTCGATACCGGGATCGGCATTCAGCCTCTCCACCAGCGCGATCAGATCGGCCTGCGAGGTCGCTTCGGGCAGGATATGCTCGATGGAGCGCATGCCGCATTCGCGGGTCAGCCGGATCTTGTTGGAGACATAGACCTTGGAAGCCGGGTCCTCTCCCACGAGCACGACCGCAAGGCCGGGTTCAACGCCCGCATCGTCCTTTAACCGGGCGACCGCAACAGCAACCGTTTCACGCAAGGCGGCCGCACGGGCCTTACCGTCGATAAGGGTGGCGCTCATGGATATGTCCTTGGAATCTGGATCCCGATGAGGGGCTGATATCGGCAGCGTCTTATCAGCCCGAGCGCGGCAATGCGAGGGCTTCCAGCCCCTGAATCAGGTCCTTTTCATCCCCCTGGACGAAAAGGGTCTTCAGACGGGCCGTATGGCCCGCCTCGACCGAGACGTCGCGGGACGGCACTTTCAGGGTCTTTGAGATCAGTTTTTCAAGCGCCTTGTTGGCGGCGCCCTTGTCGGGCACCGCACGGACCCGCGCCGCAAGCACGACGCGACCATCGGACAAGACGTTCAGGCCGTCGAGCTGATCGCGGGACGCCTTGGGCGTCAGACGCAGGGCAATCCGCACACCGCCATCGGCCGCGCGCCAGGGAACATCCTGCGTCACGATCCGATCACCTCACACATCCGGGCGCCTAGTAGTAGCAGCCGCTGAGATTCCGGATCAGATTCTGAATCAGCATCATGATCAGGATCACCACGATCGGCGACAGATCCAGCCCACCCATGGCGGGCAGGATGTTGCGGATCGGACGATAGACCGGCTCGGTCAGCGAATAGAGCATCTGACCGATCGTACCCACGACCTGATTGCGCGGGTTGATGACATTGAACGCATAGAGCCACGAGAAGATCGCGGATGCGATGATGACGTAGAAATAGAGCTGCAGCGCAACCAGGATAACAGGGACGATGGAGCAGACGACGGCCATCTTGGTCGATCTTTCCGTGGTTCGGGGTCTCAATGGGTTCTGGCGTTTACAGGTGAGCACATGTAGCGACAGGCTGGCGGCATGGCAAGATGAACCGTTGCCGCGCGCGCCATCGCACCCCGCCACCGCGTCCGGTGAGGCGCGCGGAAACGCCTTGCAGCGCAGTCGCCCCATTCCTGCGGACGATGCGAATCGGCTTCCGGGCACGCATGAATGAAGCCCGCCTCCCCCAGCGCCCAAACAGCATTGAGATGACATTCGCCCGCGACTCCACAGGCGGGGTTTTCCATGTTTCAAACGGTGAGACGGCGGTTCCTATGCACAGGATGACAATTTGGTCTGAATTCCTCGCAGGTTCGCCTTGACAGCCCTCACTGCGGGCGACTAAATGCGCCTCACCCAAAAGGTCGGGGCCGTAGCTCAGTTGGGAGAGCGCGTCGTTCGCAATGACGAGGTCAGGGGTTCGATTCCCCTCGGCTCCACCATTTCCTCCATATCATCTTGATCGCCAAAGAAGACCTTTGATCTCAAGGGTCTGCTCAGCTCATGCTGTACACAACGGCTTGCAAGCCGGTGTCGAGGCAGCCGCATGATCTGCGAAAGGCGCGTTCCGAAGAGTGGACGAGGCTCAGAAGCGCCTTGAGCGCGGGCGAATTCGCGGAGGCGGAACATGCGCCAGTCCAGGTTGTCTCTGACTTCTACGAAACGGTCGCGGCCTTGCGCCAACAAGCCCGCCATGTCGTGGCCCGCGCCATTCCTTCTCTTGCAAAGTCCCGCGAAGCGCTCTGGTGCCTCGACTTCGATCACCGCCGCATCATGGCATCGAGGGTTGCTCGCTAGAACACCCATCCAATGCGTCTGGGCCGGCCGGAAGGAGCAACAGGTCTGCCCTTCGAAAAGGCGACGCGTTGCAGGCGTGTCTCGCCCCCCGAGGCTGGCGCCGCACCGGATAAGCTGACAAAGCGGCGCGGTTCGTCCGGCTCTCGCCACGGCTATTGACGGCACGGCTTTGCAAGACGAGCCGAATGGGCCCGGCTCTCAGGCACCGGAGAAGGCAAGACAGTCCACCATGACGGCCAAACCGATCGTCAAGGTTTCTGTCAAGCTGGTTCAAACGGGAACCCGCAACGCTCTGGGTCTTCTATCCATAGAAAATTGACATGATAGACATTTAATTCGAATTTCAATCGTTCGCTCATCCTGAAAACTACTTAAAACCCAGTACAGACGTCGACACATTCGAATATTTGCTTTACCAATATTTTTTACGTTACGTTAGAGCGCCAAAGTTATTGATTGTCGTGTGTTGAAAATGAACAAGTTCTGTATCCGGAAAATTCACGCGTAACGGAAACTACATAGCGCAGCCTCGGTCAGGATCTGAGTGTGCGTCCAGCTCGGATATCGCCACGACGATCGTCGTGGAGACGGGGAGGAATGTCAGTGACGGGATCGCAATCGCGGGGGGGGGCGACATGACGGTTGGCGTGATTGCTCGGATGTTTGGGGTCGCTACGGCCGTTTTTCTCGTTTCCGCCTGTGCGGCAATACAGCCGTCCGGCATCGATGAACAAAGCCTTCTGGACCAGGCGCGCGCGGATCGCGTCAGCGCTCGCGAAGGCGTCGAGCCGATCGAAGGCAAGCTGTCGCTCGACGAAGCGATGGCGCGCGCCCTCAAGTACAATCTCGACCGCCGCGTCAAGATGATGGAAGAGGCGCTCGCCTTCAAGGAACTGGACGTCTCGAAGGCCGACATGCTGCCGCGGCTGGTGGCGCAGGCCGGTTATGACTGGCGGAACAACGACAAGATCAGCCAGAGTCGCAACTCGCAAACTGGCGCATTGTCGACGTCGCGCTTCATTTCCCAGGAGCGCGAGCACGAAACGGCCTCGCTGGCGCTTAGCTGGAACATTCTCGACCTTGGCGTCGGGTACTACAGCGCCAAGCAGCAGGCCGATCGCGTCCTGATCGCGAGCGAAAGGCGGCGCAAGGCCATGCACCTGCTGATGCAGGATGTGCGGACCGCCTACTGGCGCGCCTACAGCGCGCAACGGCTGCGCGCAAGGGTGCGCGCCACGACGCGCGAGGCCGAAGCCGCACTGACCGACGCGCGACGCGCGGAACAGGAAAAGCTGCGCAACCCCCTCGATTCATTGCGCTATCAGCGCCAGGTGCTGGAAAACCTGCGCCTGCTGGAATCGATCGACCAGGAACTCTCGACCGCCCAGATTGAGCTGGCCTCCCTGATCAATGCGCCGCTCAACCAGAAACTGGTGCTGATCGCGCCCAGGGCGACGACCAACCGCAAGGTGTTGAGGATCCCGGTGGAGGTCATGGAGGAGACGGCGCTGGTTGCCAACGCGGACCTGCGCCAGGAACACTACAACGCGCGCATTGCCCGGGTGGAGACCCGCAAGGTGCTGCTGAAGCTGTTCCCCAACCTGATCTTCAAATATGGCGGCAACCACGACACCGACGTCTACCTGCTCAACAACAACTGGCTCGATGCGAGCGCGCAGCTTTCGTACAACCTGTTCAACCTGTTGACCGCGCCGACACGGATGAAGCTTGCGAAGGCGGGCGTCTCGCTGGCGGACCAGCGGCGCGTCGCCATGCAGATGGCGGTGATGGCGCAGGTTCACCTCGCACGGCAGAACTATGCCAATGCCCTGCGCCAGTTCGCGCGCGCCGACGCGATCTGGGAAACCGATCGTCGCATCGCCGAGCACATGAAGAACCGCGAGGCGGTGGAGGCCCAGAGCAAGCTCGACAGCGTCGCCAACCAGACCACGGCTATCCTCAGCCTGCTGCGTCGCTACCAGGCGTTGGCGCTGGCGCAGGCAGCTGAAGCCAAGCTTCAGGCCACCCTCGGCGTCGATCCCCCGATCGGCAGCGTCGACGAGCTCTCCCTTGCCGAGCTCTCCCGCGAAATAGCAGCCAGCGGCGGCGTCCGGACGGAGGCGGCGTCGGCATCGCGCGCAAGGATCCCGGAGAGAAAGGCCGCCAAGCTATGACGCCCCGGGCTTTCCTGCGTCCTCTTCTTCTTCTCGCGCTGGCATTTGGCTGCGGAACTGGCGGCGCCGCCTCGGACGACGCCGGCGGAGCCCTGCCCTCCGGCCTGCAGCGCCTGGAAATCCGCGCGCAGTTGCTGCCCCGCCGCTTCACCACCCTGGCGGCGGAAATCGGCGCGAAAATCAGCCGCCTGCCAATTCCTGAGGGCGGACGCTTCGAGGCTGGCGAGCTTCTCGTCGGCTTCGACTGCGCGCTGCCGCAGGCGATGCTGCAAAAGGCGCAGGCGGAACTGACGGCGGCGCAGCGCACTTACGAAGCGAACCGGCGGCTGGCCGAGCTCAATTCCATCGGCCTGATCGAGGTGGAACAGTCGGCCGCCGCCGTCGCGAAGTTCACCGCGGACATGCGGGCGCAGGAGGTCGTGCTGAGCAAGTGCTCTGTCACGGCGCCATTTGGGGGCCGTGTCGCCGAACAGATGGTGCGCGAGCAGCAATACGTTCAGCCCGGCCAGACGTTGCTCGATATTCTCGACGACAGTTCCCTCGAACTGGAATTCCTGGTGCCGTCCAGCTGGCTCGCTTGGCTGAAGGTCGGCCAGAGTTTCGAAGTCGAGATCGACGAGACGCAGGCGACCTATCCGGCCCGGTTCGTCCGCATCGGCGCGCGCGTCGATCCGGTCAGCCAATCGATAAAGGTCGCGGCGACGATCGACGGCGAGTTTCCCGAACTGATCGCCGGAATGAGCGGTCGCATCCACGTCTCCCCGCCCTGACCCGGCCCCAATCTCAGTCGCAGTCGCAGTCGCGCCGAATCAGCATCCGATCCCTAGCCGAGCAACCGATCATGAACGACAGAGCCAAAATCGAGCAGACATCGTCCAAATCCGGCATCCAGCGCCGCAGGCCGACCCTTCTGGCCCTTGAGCAGCGCTTCATGTTCGACGGTGCGGCGGTCGACCACGCGATCGACACGATCGATACTCCGGCCCCCGACGCCGCGATCCCGGAGCCCTCGACCATGACCGGCATGGACCCCTCCTTGCTGGAGGTTGGCACGGACGACGTCCAGCTTCAGGGGGTGGCGTATCAGGCGCAAGACACGGTGCGACAGTATCTGCGCGGTGCAACGGATGAGCAGCTTTTCGCGCTCTTCAACGGCGGCGGCGATGCCCCAGACGCCGACTGGACGCAACGCATGAGCGACCTGCGCGCCGCTATCGACGACGGCAGCTTCACGCTGCGGGTCGTGGAGATGGAGAGCGCCAGCGAGTTCACCGCAATGGCGGCCTATGCAGGCGAAGGTCCCGATGGCGCGCCGACGATCTTCGTGAACAGTGGATGGTTCGCGATGTTCGGCGCCCCGGACGCCACGCGCGCCCTTGTCGAGGAGATCGGTCACGCCCTGGACGACTACCTCAACCCGGATGCGGATACGGGGGGCGACGAAGGCGAGGCATTTGCCACGGCAGTCCTCGGCATCGATGCCCGCGAGGGATTCTCGCTCGGCACGGAGACCGGCCAGGTGGTTGCCGGCGGCGTGACATACGACGTGGAGTTCGCGTCCTTCAAGTTCGTCAACGCCTACCAGATGATCACCGACATCGACGGCGACGGGATCGTCGACAACACCGAGAGCTGGGCAGAGAAGGAGCAGGAAACCCACACCCTGATGGTTGGCGATCCGTCGATCAACCACGGCGGTCTCGATTCCGTAGGCATCGTCACGGTCAACGACGCCACAAACAACCGCTTTTTCAGTGGCAACGACGTTTCCGCTGTGGCTCTCAACATCGGAAATCAGGACTATTTCGGCTGGATAAGCCGCCCGGTAAAGGTGCAGGGGCAGGTCGTCGGCTTCTATTTCTGGACGGATCAGGACTTCACGGATCTGTCGAGCGCCCAGGTCGACGGCAATCGGGACACCGACACGGCAGATCTCCCCGGCGATCCGGGCGTCACCGACAACAAGGGCTTCATCCTCGTTGTCGACCAGAGCTATTTCAACGGCCTGATCGATGCCGGAATGACCCCGGTGAGCGTCTCGGCGAGCCCGGTCTGGAGCGCGGTGACGCCCGGCACCTACAACACCATCCAGGTGAAGTCTTCATCGGATCGGGTGGACACCGCGCTGAACAATCTGCTCGGGCCGGAAACGACGCCGGCAGCCCTCGTCGCTACGGACGACGTCGCCAGCGGATCGCCCGGCACGTCCGGCGGAGCGGCGCTGGAGGAAGGCGCGGACGACAATTCCGTCTCGCTCAACGTGCTGACTTCGAACGGCAACCTGACAGATACCATCGATGCGACGGGCAACGTCCTGACAAACGACGTCAATTCCGACGGACTGGCGCCGCTCGAGGTGATCGCCATTGCGAGCGGCGGCACGAACGAGTCGGCGGATGTCTCAGCCTCCGCCGCAGGCGTGGTCGCCGGTCGCTACGGAACGCTGACACTCAATGCCGATGGCACCTATACCTATGTCATCGACAACCGCGACCCGGCTGTTGAGGCGCTTCTTTCGACCAGCACGCCGCTGGAGGACGTGTTCACATACACCATCGACGACGGTATCGGCGGCACGGCGTCGGCGACGCTGACGGTCCAGATCAGGGGCAGCAACGACGCCCCTGTTGCCGCGGACGACTATAACGTCGCCAAGGAATCCCTGCTGAGCGACAGCACGGCCTATTCCGGCAGCGACACGGTCGGCGCGGTGGCGACCGGCGACGTCACCTTGAACGACGCGGACCTGGATCATTCCGAAGCCGACAAGACCATCGTGGGCCTCGATGAGACCGGGGCCGCGACCGCCGGAACCTACACCGCGAGCGGCGCCAGCACGACGTTGACCTTCGCCACGAGCACCAACATCAATTCCGTCAGCGTCGGCGCAAACGTCTTCTGGGACCAGGACAGCGATACGGGGACGAAACAGGTCGCGGTCGCCGTTTCCGACGGTGCGGCGACCCCGACCTACACGCTGATCACGGTGACGGCCAAGGCGGATGGCGAGGTGGCAGGGACCACGGACTTCACGCTCAGCGCGACGCCGACCCACTACTGGAACGGAGCAGCCTGGACCGCATTCACCGATGTCACGGCGCAACTGGGGTCAGGAGCGCGCTATTTCGAGTTCGGAGCCGCAAACGGCAACGTCGCGGCCAACAGCGCCAAGGGCGGGACGCTCATTCTCGACGGCGTGGATGTCGTCGTGTCGGTCGACATCACCGGTGCGTCCGGCTCCATCTACGAGGGCATGGTGGTTACGGCGCTGGACGGCAGCACCTCCGTCCTGCCATCGGGCACCGTCGTCACGAAGGTGAACCATGACGGCAGCGGCAACATCACGTCCATCGAGCTCTCCAACGACTTTTCGCCCAAGCCCTCCGATCCGAGCGGCTACGCGTTGTCGTTCACGATGCCGACCGGTGGCGACACGACAATCACCACCGCCTACGGCACCCTGGAGCTCCTGAGCGACGGCAGCTACACCTACACGCCCATCGCCAACAATCCACTGCTCGACGCAGGCGAAACCGTCGTCGAATCCTTCACCTACATCATGCAGGATGCGCTGGGCGCCAAGAGCGAGGCGACACTCCACATCACAGTCGTCGGCTCCGGCACGAACGATCCGGTCGCCGGCAACGACGCGATTACCGCGGTCGAGGCGGGCGGCATTTCCAACGGCACGGCCGGCTCCGATCCCTCCGCCACGGCCAGCCCGAACAGGCTGATCGACAACGACACGACGGACACAAGCAACTTTCCGAACAAGTACGTGAGCGGCGTGACCTCGGTCGAGACGGGGAATTCCGGCGATCCGGCAGCAAGCTCGGAGGCCGCAAATACCGGTACCGGTCCGGCGGTCGTCGTCGGAAAGTATGGAACCTTCACCGTCGGCGCGGACGGTTCCTACGTCTATACCGTCGACAATGCGAACCCCACTGTCGAGGCGCTGCGCATCTCGGGCGAGACGCTGAGCGAGACTTTCACCTACGTCGTGAAGAACTATGACGTGGGCAACAGCACGCTTGGCGGCGTTGATACGGCCGTGGTCACGGTCACGATCCAGGGGGCGAACGATGCACCGGTTGCCGCCAATGACAGCGTGACGGCGACGGCGGGCCTTGCCGCGCCGACCGGAAATGTCCTCAACAACGACGTCGACGTCGATGCCGGCGACACGAAGACCGTCCTCTTCGTCGAAGCCGGGACGACGGCCACGCCCGGCACCCCTGTTTCGGGGGCCGTCGCCATCACCGGGACCTACGGGACGCTGACCATCAATCCCGACGGCACCTATTCCTACGCCGTGGATCAGACCAATGACGCGGTGAAGGCGCTTGCGGCGGGCGCCACGACCTCGGAGACCTTCAGCTACCAGATGGAAGATGCGAGCGGCGCCGTGTCGTCCGCGCTCCTGACCGTGACGGTGACCGGCACCAACGATGCACCCGTCAACGGCTATCCGGCATCGGTGACCGGGGCGGTCGACACGCCGATCCTCTTCACCGGGGCCAACCTCGTCTCGGTGGGCGATGTGGACGGCAACCTCCAGTCCGTCACCCTGCATGTCGACCACGGCACACTTTCGGCGACCGGGTCGGGTGGGACGATCGACGGAGCGGGAACGGCCGATCTGGTCATTACCGGCACGCAAGCCGAAATCAACGCGATCCTGGCGACACTCAGCTACACGCCGTCGGGCGGATATACGGGCGCCGACTTCCTCACCATTTTCAGCCAGGACTCCGGCAACGCCTATGACAGCGATGGCTTTGCCATCAACATTCCCACCGCCTTCACCGGCCCGACGGTGCTTGAGAGCGATCTTTCGAGCGGCAGCAATCCGGGCGGAACGGGCGAGACGGCAAGCACGACGCTGAGCGCGCCGAGCGGACAGACCTTCGGCACGGTCGACCAGAGCGGCAGCGATGCCTACGGCACCTGGACGCTGACGACGGCGGGCGTCTTCACCTACACGCTGACCACCGCCCCGGACGTCGCCGGGGCCTCGACCGCCCGCTCGATCGACATCCTGACCTATGATGCGTTCGGCAACAGCACCGTCAACACCGTGTCCGTCACCATTCTCGATGACGGACCGTCCGCGATCGCAGATACCAACAGCGCGACCGATGGCGGTTCGGCGGTGACGGGCAACGTGCTGAGCGACGGCACCGACGACAGCTTCGGCGCCGACGGACCGGCCCCCTCCGGCGGGGTCGTCGGCGTGCGCGCGGCGGGCGGCGATACGTCAACCGCTGTCACCACGGGCACCGGAACGAGCATCGCCGGGCTCTATGGCAGCCTGACCCTTAATGCAGACGGCAGCTACACCTATACGCCCGCCTCGAACGCACTGGCGGCAAGCGCCAATGACGTTTTCGTCTACACCATCGAGGACGCAGACGGATCGCGCTCGACCACCACGCTGACGATCAGCGTCGCCCCGTCCCTCACCCCCACCGCCTTCACCGGCCCGACGGTGCTTGAGAGCGATCTTTCAAGCGGCAGCAATCCGGGCGGAACGGGCGAGACGGCAAGCACGACGCTGAGCGCGCCGAGCGGACAGACCTTCGGCACGGTCGACCAGAGCGGCAGCGATGCCTACGGCACCTGGACGCTGACGACGGCGGGCGTCTTCACCTACACGCTGACCACCGCCCCGGACGTCGCCGGGGCCTCGACCGCCCGCTCGATCGACATCCTGACCTATGATGCGTTCGGCAACAGCACCGTCAACACCGTGTCCGTCACCATTCTCGATGACGGACCGTCCGCGGTCGCAGATACCAACAGCGCGACCGATGGCGGTTCGGCGGTGACGGGCAACGTGCTGAGCGACGGCACCGACGACAGCTTCGGCGCCGACGGACCGGCCCCCTCCGGCGGGGTCGTCGGCGTGCGCGCGGCGGGCGGCGATACGTCAAGCGCTGTCGCCACGGGCACCGGAACGAGCATCGCCGGGCTCTATGGCAGCCTGACCCTTAATGCAGACGGCAGCTACACCTATACGCCCGCCTCGAACGCACTGGCGGCAAGCGCCAATGACGTTTTCGTCTACACCATCGAGGACGCAGACGGATCGCGCTCGACCACCACGCTGACGATTTCGATCGTCCCTGCCGGAACGCCATCGGCGGACCTGTCGATTGCCAAGTCGGTGGATACCGGCACACCGGAACTCAACGGCGAAGTCGTCTATACACTGGTCGTCACCAACAACGGGGCAAGCGAGGCGAGCAACGTTCGGGTCACCGACGAACTGCCGGCGGGCCTGAGTTTCGTCGGCGCCAGTCTCGACGGCACAAGCTGGGATACGGACGGCACGACCTCGAACTATGTGGTCGATCCCTCCGGCAACGATCTGTGGACGGTCGGCAATCTGGCCAGCGGTGCCAGCCGGACGCTCTACATCAAGGCCGTGGTCACCAGTTCGGCGGTCATCGTCAACACCGCCAGCGTGACCTCGGACACATACGATCCCGATACGGCGAACAATACCGACAACGGTTCCGACGGAAACCAGACCGTCGATGCACTCGGCCCGACGACCGTCACGGGCGGGTCCTACAACGAAGACGCCGCTCGGGCGATCTTCACGGTCGATGCCGACAATGGCCGCATGCTGACCCTCGACGTGCGGGATGTGGCCGCCGCCGGCAAGGCACCGACGGGCGACGGCGAAGGAAAGCCCGACGACACGCTCGACACCGCGCCGATCTTCTATTCGCTCGATGGCGGGGCGACGTGGCACCGCTATACAGGCGCTCCGGTGCAGGCGGGCTCGGTGCCGGTGCTCGTCGCGGTGGACATCACCGCCGAGCGTGACGATGTCTATGAAGGCGAGGAGAGCTTCCAGCTTGTCGTCAATGCCGAAGAGCCGAGCGAGGCGGCGGGGTACGCCTCGATCTTCGATGACGGCACCGGGACGGTCACCGATCCGATCGACGAAACGACGACCAACGATACCGGCACGGATAATGATGGGCCGAAGGACGATGACCGGATCGTTGCTCCGCCACCTCCTCCGCCACCTCCGCGGCCTCCGGTGGAGCCCGGCGGCGACCCGCGCCCGCTTCCGCCCGTTCTCGATCCGGCGACATCGCCGGTCGCGCGGCCAGACATATTCGCATCCGCCGGCCCGGACTTCCGGCTTTTGGCGGAGCCTTCGGCAAGAGAAAGCGGCCTCAGCGAGAGCTACACCAGCCTTGCCGGGTTCCCCATCATCGTCATCGATGGCTCCCAAAGCAGCCTGACGATCTATCGCGGGGTTGCGGACCAGTATGCCGACAGCGGCAGCGCTTCGTCCTTTGCCGTGCCCTACGATGCCTTCGCCCACACGGACCCGACCGAGAGGATCGTGCTGTCTGCCAACCTTGCGGACGGACGCGGGTTGCCGTCATGGGTCGTCTTCGACGCCCAGAGCGGCAAGTTCGTGGTTACCCCACCCCGGGAATTCGTCGGCGAACTGAAGATCAAGGTGACCGCGCGCGACAGCCAGGGACGGGAAATCAGCACACTGTTCCGTTTCTCCGTCGGCGAGAAGCGTTCCGAAATCACAGGCGGTCGTCAGTCCTTCAGCGCCCAGCTCAATACCATCGGACATGTTTCCATGCCGGAATTCGTGACGCTCAATGCGGTCCGTGACGTCAGCCGGGCAACCTGAGGCATGGCGGGGAGGAGGAAATGGCAGACAGCCTCGCACTAGCTCCGAACCCGCTGGCGACCCTGCTGGAACTGGGTCATCGCGCCCGCCTGGCGGAGACGGTCGCGGAACTCGAATTTATCCTGGCCAACGACACCCATGGCCTCGCCCCCTACCGGCAGGCGGCAGTCTGGCTGGAAGAAGGCGGTGTGTGCTGTCTGTCCGGCATCGTCCAGATCGAGGCGAATGCGCCGTATGTCCAATGGCTTGAAGAGGTCTGCCGTCAGTTGGAGGGGGCAGGCAGATCCGGACCTGTAACCGGAGGCGACATTGAGGGAGCGGCGGGAGACGCCTGGGCGCAATGGTTGCCCGCGAACGGTCTCTGGCTGCCAATGCCGCGATGCCCCGGCGCGCTTTTCCTGGCCCGGGAGGTGCCGTGGACGGAACGCGAGATCTCCGCGCTGAGGGAATGGGTCGACCTGTGGTCCCACGCCTGGCGGGCGCTGAGGACCCCGTCCTTCTGGTCCTGGCCTTCGCTGAAGGAAAAATGCTTCGGCACTGGCAAGCCCCGCGCCGCTCGGCGCTGGTGGCAGCGCGCCTGGCTGCGCTGGACGGCGGCACTGCTCGTCCTGTGCATCCCCGTCCGGCTGACGGTCATGGCGCCGGGCGAACTGGTGCCGGTCCGGCCGGCCGTCATCCGCGCTCCGCTTGAGGGCGTTATCGACGCCTTCCACGTCCAGCCGAACGAGAGGGTCGAAAAGGGGCAACCCCTGTTCGGTTTCGACGAGGCCCGGATCCGGTCGCAACTTCAGGTTTCCCGGCAGGCCCTCGCCACCGCAGAGACCGAATATCGCCAGACCGCCCAACAGGCGCTTTCCGACGCCCGCTACAAGGCCCAGCTGGCCGTCCTCGCCGGCAAGATCGGGGAACGGCGCGCGGAGGCTGCCTTCGTCGCCGACCAGCTCGATCGCGCGCGCGTGCTCGCCCCGCAGGGCGGCATCGCGCTCTTTGACGATCCATCCGAGTGGATCGGCCGTCCGGTGAGCATCGGCGAACGGGTCATGCGCATCGCGACGCCGGATGACGTCGAGGTGGAAGCCTGGGTGCCGCTGGCCGACGCCATCCCTCTTGCGGAAAAGGGGAAGGTCAGCCTCTATCTGAGCGCCAGCCCGCTTACGCCGGTTGTCGCCCGCCTGCGCTACATGGCGCACGACGCCAGCGAACGTCCGGACGGCACCTACGCCTATCGCCTTCGTGCCAGCCTGGATAGCCCGACCACGCACCGGGTTGGGCTCAGGGGCACGGCCAAGCTGGAAGGCGGCTGGGCACCGCTGGCATATTGGGTGCTGAGGCGCCCGCTTGCCAGCATTCGCGCCACGCTGGGCGTCTAGCCATGGCGATGCCGGCGCTGCGCGAAGAACTCGCCCTGATACCCGGACCGACGCGCGGCGACGGCCAGCCGACGTGGACGTTGCACGATCCCGCGCGCAACCGGTTCTTCAGCATCGACTGGCTCTCATGCGAAGTCCTGCGACACTGGTCGCTCGATGAGCCCGAGGCGATCGTCGAAGCCATCGACCGCAGGACCACCCTGCAGCCGCATGCCGGCGACGTTGAACTTGTTGTTCGCTTTCTTGCCGAGAACCAACTCCTGCGACCGCAGGGAGCCAACAGTTCTCGTGAGATGGCGGCCCGGTTGGCGAAACGGCAAGGCAGCCGGCTGAAGTGGCTGGTGCATCACTACCTGTTCTTCCGTATTCCACTGGTGCGCCCCGATGCCTGGCTCGGTCGCTGGTCGGGCCTTGCCGGCCTGTTCTGTACGCGAACGTTCCTGTTCCTGACGATCATGGCCTGTGCGCTCGGCCTGTCGCAGGTCGCCCGTCACTGGGACCGGTTCGTTTCGTCCCTTGTCGACAATTTCACGTGGGAGGGACTTGCCGCTTACGGAACGGCGCTTATTGGCGTCAAGCTCCTGCACGAACTCGCCCACGCCTTCACAGCCAAGCATTACGGTTGCCGCATACCGACCATGGGCGTCGCGTTTCTCGTGATGTGGCCGATGGCCTATACCGACACCAACGAGGCCTGGCGGCTGGCCAGTCGCTGGCAGCGCCTGCATGTCGCCGGCGCCGGCATCGCGAGCGAGCTGGTCATCGCTGCCTGGGCGACCCTCGCCTGGGGGTTTTTGCCCGACGGAGCCTTGCGGTCGGCGGCCTTCGTCCTTGCCACGTCAAGCTGGGTGGCTTCGCTGGCCATCAACGCAAGCCCGTTCATGCGCTTCGACGGCTATTTCATCCTGTCCGACTGGCTGGATATCCCGAACCTGCACGAACGCAGTTTTGCGCTTGCCCGCTGGCGGCTGCGCGAATGGATGTTCGGCCTCGGCGAGGAAAAGCCCGAGCACTTTTCGCCCGCAGGCGAACGCGCCCTCATCCTCTTCGCGATCGTGGTGTGGATCTACCGACTATTCCTGTATCTGGGCATCGCCGTTCTCGTTTATCACTTCTTCATCAAGGCCGTCGGCATCGTCCTTTTCCTCGTGGAGATGGTCTGGTTCGTAATGCTGCCCATCGTGCGTGAACTTGGCGCCTGGAAACAACGCTGGCCGCAGATCCGCAAGCAGCGCCGAAGCCGTTTCAGCGCGTTCCTGCTGCTGATCGTGCTGATTCTGCTCGTCCTGCCCTGGCCGGGACGCGTGGGGTCCAGCGGCATCCTTCGCCCGTCCGGGCATTGGCAGGTCTATGCACCCGGTCCGGCCCGGGTCGAGCGCTTCGACCTTGCGGAAGGCGCCAGTGTCGATGCCGGCGACACGCTGATCACCCTCGTCGCCCCGCAGTTGCTGGCGCAACAGGCCAGCCTCGTTGCCCGGGTCGAACAGTTGCGCTGGACGGCGGGAGCAGCCGGCTTCGACGCGGAATTCAGATCCCGCATGCGGAGTGCGCGCGAGGAGCTCGCGACGGCCGAAGCCGAACTGGCCGGCGTCAACAAGGACCTGGCCCGCTATTCCATCGTTGCGCCGTTTGCCGGAACCCTCCGCGACATTGATCCGGACATGCGCTCGGGGAGCTGGGTCGAAGGCCGGGAGAAACTCGCCCTGCTCGTCGGGGCAGGCGACCAGGTGGTCGAGACATATCTCGACGAAGCGTCCGTCAAGCGCGTCCGGATCGGCGATCGCGGGCAGTTCATGATCGACGCCGGCTCCGGCCCCGTGCTGGCGTTGACGGTCGCGAATATCGACGCCGATGCCAGCCGAATCCTGAACAACGGAATGCTCGCCGCTTCTGCCGGCGGACGGATCGCAACGCGTGACCGCAACGGCCTGAAAATCCCCGAATCCGGCATCTACCGCGTGGTTCTCAAGGTGGACGAACCATCTCCGGCGCTTTCCACGCGGACCTGGCGAGGCACGGTAACGATCCGCGCCGACTGGGAATCGCCGGCCTGGCGCTACGCGCAAAACGCCCTGGCCGTTCTCGTCAGAGAGGCTGGCTTCTGAAGCGGTGGGACTGTCCGGTTCCGGGGCTTTCAGGTTCGTTTCGGGTCGCCCTTGGACGTCGCGGGAAAGCGCCCCTCTCCCCAACCCCACCATTTTCTTCCCGACTATTGCTGCGTGTCTGGCCAGTGGTTTCCAGCGAAGCTCCTGTGGCGCGTCGCGAGGCCGACCGCTCGACCGCAGCCTCCCCGCATCAGCACATATCCCGATGCAATAATTCGACCCGCGGCTCGGGGCTTCTGCGCACACAAGCCCTGCGCCCACCGGACATGTCCCGGCAGCGACGCTGCGGCAGAACGCCCCACGATCCGCATCCCGCAACAGCATCGTATTTCGCATCCGGTCGGGCCGAGGACGGACTGCCAACCGATCGGATCAGCTCCGGGCGTCCTTGATTTCCGTCACATTCTGGAGGCTTACGCTGCGGGAGATGCAATCCTTGCCGCTCTCGCGTACTGCCATCGTCAACGCCCACCTATGCCATTCAGGCAGACCTGCCATGCCGATGGGGCAACCCCGTAACCTTGTTCGACATTTAGAAATCAACGAGATATGCACTGCAACAAACTCGGCTGGCACCTCCCTGTCGGCCCGAGTTCCCGTAGGGCGGAAAGGATGTCGGAGCACGACAACCGCCGGAACATCGCAAGATGCGCGGCATTTGCGTTGTTTGGTGCAGAGCATGCGTTGGCGGCGGGGCTCATGGTTTTCCGCATGCCCGTCCTAGGCACTTCAATGACCTGAACCGGCAGCTGAACCGGCCATTCGCATTTAACAAGAGATCGTTCCAGAGTTTTGCTGCAATGCGAACAGAAACAAACAAGGTTGGCTCGATGAGTGAATTTCCGAAAGGGCGCGCCCTTTTCGTTATGCCGACGTCCATCGGCGATCCCACCCCTGCAATCGCGCAAGGCATGGTCCATCTGTTCAACGAAGCCGGCAATTCGGTCGGTTATGTGAAGCCGGTGCGCGAGAGCGATGAAGTCAGCGATACCGACGTTGTGTCCGCGATCCCGCGCCGCCATGCCGAGCGCCTGATCCGTGAAGACCGCACCGACGATCTGCTCGATCTCGTCGTCGCCACCGTCATCGAGACGCGCGGCGAGCGCGACATCATGGTCGTCGAAGGCGTGTCGCTTCTTCCCGGCCGCTCGCTGATCAGCGAAATGAACCAGGCCATGGCGGCCGGGCTCAGCGGCGACATCATGCCCTTCGTATGTGGCGCCAACGACAAGCCCGAAGACGTGATCGACCGGATCGACGACGTGTTGCACGGCATCAAGCGGATGCGCGGCAAGACCCCGGTCCGCATCATTGTCGGCGCTCCGGCGGATCGCGATGCGGCCGCGGAGTTGCGCCAGGCGCTGGACCGTGCGGCCCTGCCCTGCCCCTGCGAGTTGCTGACGATCGACAAGGACATTGCAGCCGCGCCGAGCAAAGCCGCCATTGAAAAACTGGCCGACGCCATGCGTGGCTGGTTCCCGGAGCTTTTCCGCGCCCCCCATTTGCGCAGCGTGACACCGCCGCTTTTCCGCTATCGCATGGTGGAAATGGCGCGCAAGGCGAACAAGCGCATCGTGCTGCCGGAAGGCGACGAGCCCCGCACCCTGAAGGCTGCCGCCATCTGTGCGGAAAAGGGCATCGCCCAGTGCGTGCTGCTCGGCAAGCCGGACGAGATCCGCGCCGTTGCCACCCAGATCGGCGTGACACTGCCGCATTCCGTGGAGATCCTGGATCCCGACATCTTGCGCCCGCAATATGTCGCGCCCATGGTTGAGCTTCGCAAGTCCAAGGGACTGACCGCGGAACAGGCGAACGACGCGCTGCAGGACACGGTCGTGCTCGGCACCATGATGCTGGCACAGAACGACGTGGACGGACTGGTCTCCGGCGCGGTTCACACCACTGCGAGCACGGTGCGTCCCGCCCTACAGCTGATCAAGACGCGGCCCGATGCGAGCCTCGTCTCCAGCGTGTTCTTCATGCTGTTGCCGGAACAGGTCGTGATCTATGGCGATTGCGCCATCAATCCGGACCCGACGGCGGAGCAGCTGGCCGAGATCGCGATCCAGTCGGCGGA
This sequence comes from Breoghania sp., assembly GCF_963674635.1. Classification (NCBI taxonomy): domain Bacteria; kingdom Pseudomonadati; phylum Pseudomonadota; class Alphaproteobacteria; order Hyphomicrobiales; family Stappiaceae; genus Breoghania; species Breoghania sp. The sequence goes on along the minus strand of NZ_OY771475.1, from coordinate 3,393,399 downwards.
GACCGCAGAGACCTTCGGGATCGATCCGCGCGTCGCCATGATTTCCTACTCCACCGGAAATTCAGGTCAGGGCGCCGATGTGGACAAGGTCAAGGACGCCACGGCCCGCGTCCGCGAGGCACGGCCCGAGCTGAAGATCGACGGTCCGATACAGTATGACGCGGCGACCGTGGAGAGCGTTGCACGGTCCAAGGCGCCGGACAGCGATGTTGCAGGCCGGGCGAATGTCTTCGTGTTCCCCGATCTCAACACCGGCAACACCACCTACAAGGCGGTGCAGCGCTCCGCCGCTGTCATCAGTGTCGGCCCGATGCTTCAGGGCCTGCGCAAACCGGTCAACGATCTGTCGCGCGGCGCGCTGGTGGACGATATCGTCTACACCATCGCCCTGACCGCCATTCAGGCCGGCGACATGGAAGCCGACGCCGCGGTGCTGCGCGTCGCAGCCGAGTAAGATCGGCCACAAACCCAAGCATTGCCCCGGCCAGCAAGGGCCGGGGCAATCACCCGAGCTTTTTCCTCCCCCGAGCTTTTTTTCTTACCCGGTCGGCTTTCGGCCCCCGATCGGCCTTCTGCCGAGAACGCGCAGCGTCATGTTTCTCCCGAACCGCAAGACCGGATAGAGGCACCGCGCCATCGCGCGTCTGCCGAGCATGATGCTCATCATCCGGTTGGCGAGCCCCTCCCGGCTCGACAGGGTCGACAGAAGTTGCACGCAGTCGGCGCCGAAATGGTCGCGCCCGCGATACCGCGCCAGCATCCCCTTGTCGAGATCGTACCCGGCCGCCAGAGCCTCGCGAACCAGCGGATGATCGCAGCGCGCATCGATCAGCTCCACCTCGCCCACGGCGGCACGCAGGCGCGTCATGGTCACATAGGCGCTGCAAAACGGACATTGGCCGTCGTAAAGGATCTGAATCCCACCCAAGGCTCTACCGCCTCCCCTTAACATCCCGACAGACCACCTGCACTTGCCAACAGCCAGTATGGGCTCTGATAACTTAAGATATACAATAATACATCGGGGACCTACAGCAATTCACGATGTTGTTTTTGATCTGAATTCGAAGGAAGCTGCATTCATAATTTACTTCAAGACCGAGGTTGTTATGAAAAGATATTTTTATACACTCGCTTTCGCGGCATCCATGACCGTCTCAGGCGCTGTTTTGACATCTGCGCCGGTCCTTTCCCAGGGGCGTCCCGGCTACACCCCGATACCGCCGGAGTTCGGTTATTTCCAAAACAATGTGGAGCTCAACAAGGCCATCGAGACCGGCGATATCGCCTATTCCCGGCGTCACGCATGGTCGCTCTTTGCCGGAATGATGCAGCCGCTCGATGCGGGCGATCCGAACTCCTGGCCGATCTGGTTCAGTTGGCAGACGAGCGCCCAGGCTTTCGATGCACCGCAAGCCAAGGCCGCGCCACCGATCCGCATTCGGCTGACACCATCCGTTGCCGGTCACAAGCGGGCAAAGGAGGCGGGCGCGGATATTCCGGTCGTCACACCACAGCCAATCTATCCGGTGCCGACACCCGTGATCGAAGCTTACCCGGATGCGATCTCCGGCAGCGGTGCGGACACCACGATCAAGGATGGCACTTTCTTCGTCTTCAACGGCGACATCATGGTGGCGACGGAATCCCTTTCCCAGGAGGGCTATGGGGCGATCCGCGATGGAGAGCTTTATCTCACCGCGACCCTCAAGAGGGCGCATGAACTGGGCCAGAACATTTCCCTGCCGGACCGCTACGTCTCCACCAAGCACATGTATTGGCCGGTCAAGGCCGAAGGCCTGACGCCACTTCCCTGGTGGAACGACAACTACCCCGACAGCTTCAATGGCTATGTGGGCTATGAGACATGGGACAGTGTCGTCGCGATCGATCCCTCCGGCAAGCGCATCGGCGAGAGCGCGCAAGTCACCTATCTCTATGGGATCGAGAACCATGACGGCACACCGATGCAACCACGCACGGAAACCGCGCAGGTGGTGGGCCTGGACAGCTTCTATCATCACAAGGTGAGCGACGCGGACTGGAAGATGTTTTCGCAAGCCGACAAGGCGATGCTGAATGCCGCCAGCTACTGGCTCTACAACAAGCCCTTCCAACCAGGCGACTATCTGGCGAGCGTGGCCATGCATGTCATGACCAAGGAGGTGCCCACATGGACGCTGCAAAGCGTCTGGTGGTCCAACACGCCCGACAAGGGCCCCTATGCCGCGGACCGGCCCACCGATCTGAAGGCCGTCGGTCCCTGGACGCACTATCTCCTGACCGAAGCCAACAGCTACAAGCCCGATGCCTCAGGCCAGCTCGCCAAGGCGGTGAACCCCTATATCGAGGGCGTCATCCACCCGATCCGCACCAACTGCCGCAACTGCCATGTCCGTGCGGGCTACCCCTCCGGCGGAAAGGGCAAACCGGCGGAAGGCACAACCGGCTACTCCAATGCCAACTGCCCGGACCTGCTGGCGGCCCTCACACCGGATGATGCCTGCTTCAAGGGGGTGACCCTGTCCGATTTCGCCTGGATCATCCCCGACCGCGCGCATTGACCGGAACCCGTGGTGTCATGAAAAGGGGAGCCGGTGCACCTGGCAGCGGCTCCCCCAAAACTCTCAAGACAGGCCCGGCCCGAAACCCGACCGGTGCCTCTCAGACCTTCGCGCTCTGGCGTACGAAGGCTTCGATTTCGGAGGCCGGTCGCGCACCACTCAAGCGCGCGACCTCGCGCCCGCGATGCCACAGGATCAAAAGCGGAATGCCGCGAATATTCAGCTTTTGCGAGACGCGGGGGAAGTCCTGCGTGTTGATCTTGGCAAACCGCACCTGCGGACTTACCGCCGAGGCCGCCTTGGCGAATTCCGGCGCCATCATCCGGCATGGCCCACACCAGGGTGCCCAATAATCGACAACGAGCGGCAGCTCGTCTGTGCGCGTCGCCTTGTCATGGGCGCCCTGATCAAGTTCGATCACCTTGCCCGAGACAAGCGGATCACCGCACACCCCGCATTTCGGCCCCGCGGAGAGCTTCGCATAGGGAATGCGGTTGGTCTGCTCGCAGCTCGGGCACACGATCTTTACCGCGTCCTGCATCGCTGAAACCCCAATATATTAGAACTTGCGAATATATAGGGATGGAAGATCCCCTCCACAAGGTCCTGCCTTGCACAGGTTCAAACAAAAGAGCCGCCCCCCGATCAGGGAGGCGGCCCTTTGGTGTGGTGGATCTCAGCAAACCCGATGGCCTGCGCCGATCGGCTGCGATATGTCAGGCATTGCGGGTCCCAAGACGCGCCGGCTCTTCCTCATCGGTCTTGCCGGCATAGTAGTTTGCGATGAGCGCGCCGGAGATATTGTGCCAGACGCTGAAGATCGCGCTCGGCACCGCCGCGACGGGCGAGAAATGCGCATTGGCAAGTGCTGCGCCCAGCCCCGAATTCTGCATCCCGACCTCGATGGAAATCGCCTTGCGCTTGGCCAGGGACAGGCCGAAAGCGCGGCTGGCGAAATAACCGAGCAGGTAGCCGCAGCCATTATGCAGGACCACCACGGCAAAGATCATCAGGCCGGACGATGCGATGGCGCCCTTGCTGACGGCGACGACGGCGGACACGATCAGCACGATGCCGATCACGGAAACGAGCGGCAGCGCAGGAACGGCGGCCGCAACGGCCTTCGGCATGACCTTCTGCAGCGCATATCCAAGAGCAAGCGGCGCAAGCACCATCTTGATGATGGAAATGAACATGGCCATTGCATCGACCGGCAGATACTGGCTCGCCAGTAGATAGACGAGAAACGGCGTCACGAAGGGCGCCAGAAGCGTCGTCACGGAGGTGCAGGCCACCGAAAGAGCGATGTCGCCCTTGCTCAGATAGGCCATCACGTTGGACGAGGTCCCGCCCGGACAGCAGCCCACGAGGATCACCCCCGCGGCGACTTCCGGCGACATCGGAATGATGGTCGTCAAGGCAACGGCCAGCAGCGGCATGATGAGGAACTGCGAGACCACGCCGATCCCCACTTCCACCGGACGGCGCAGAACTTCCACGAAATCCCGACCTTTGATGGTCAGGCCCATGCCGAACATGATGATGGCGAGCAGCGGTACGATATACGGTACGATCTGCTTGAAAATGTCCGGCAGGATGAATCCCAGAACTGCGAACAGCACGACCCAGTAGGCGAAGGTCCGGCCGACAAGGCCGGAGAGACTGGCGAGGAATTTCACGAGACGATCCTCTCGATGACACGCCCGATTAGCTCGGACGGGCAAATATTTTGTGATTGTTTTTTGGTCATCCCGACCCGCGAGGCGGGCGGAAATCACAGCGCCCGGTATAGACGAACAATCTGCGCGCAAGAAAGGGGTGAAACGAACAAAATGGAAAAATATCCGCTTAATTTCGGTATTTTTTACCAGAAACGCCCCTTACGCCGCGTTATTTTCCTCACCAAGAACCAGTTCCTCCGCCAGATCGCCTTGCGAGGAGAGACAGGCCCGACCCGACAAGCTCGCTTTTGATGCGTTGCGCTGCCCTTCATTTCGGCATGATTGACATTTTTATTTATGCAATTTTTAACGGTACCCTCCCTAACGCTGTCGATGCATTTCCCGGATTCAAGTGGGCAGGACAAGCGTGATGAAGGCAGTTGCGCGGCAAGGCGAACCTCGGGCATTTGGGGCGCGAATAGGGAGGCATCCCCTTGCCCTTTCGCGCTGTCTCGCCCTCCGCCGCATCATCGCGCGAGGCTGCGCCCTTCTGGTGTTCGTGGCCGTTCTTCCCAGGCTCGCGGTTGCCGGGATGCCTCAGCCCCTCGTCCCGCTCGCCGAACGGGTCTCGCTGCTTGAGGTGGCGAACCGCAATCTCGATTTCATCTGGCTCATGATCGCGGCAGCCCTTGTGCTGTTGATGCAGGTCGGCTTCATGTTGCTGGAGGCCGGGATGGTGCGCTCGAAGAACTCCGTCAATGTCGCACAGAAGAACATGCTCGACTTCGTGTTCTCGGTGATCATGTTCGCTTCTGTCGGCTTCATGTTCGCCTTCGGCTCCGGCAACGGATACGGGATCGGCATCGACCCGCGTCTTTTCATGCTTCAGGACCTCGACGAGTGGGGCATCGGCTTTTTTGCCTTTCAGGTGATGTTCTGCGGCACGGCGGCAACCATCGTCTCCGGCGCGGTGGCCGAGCGCATGCCGCTCGCCGCCTACATCCTTTGCTCAATCCTGATCGCGGCGCTGGTCTACCCGACCTTCGTGCACTGGAGCTGGGGCGCGGCGCTGGCGGACAACCCTTCTGCCTTTCTCGGCAACATGGGGTTCGTGGACTTTGCCGGCTCCACCGTGGTCCATTCCACAGGGGCGTGGATCGCGCTGGCCGCCTGTATCATCATAGGCCCACGGCTTGGTCGCTTCACCGAAGACGGCAAACCGATCCGCATTCAGGGCCACAGCCCGGTTCTGGCAACAGCGGGTGCATTCCTGCTCTTTGTCGGCTGGATCGGCTTCAATGGCGGCTCCACCGCCGCCGCCGTTCCCGAGATCGCGCACATCGTTGCCAACACCGTCCTTGCCGCAGGCACCGGCGGCGCTGCGGGGTATCTGGAAGGGATCAGACAGGATCGGCTGATCCTGCCGGAAAAGGCCTTTTCAGGAATGGTCGGCGGCCTTGTCGCGGTGACCGCCGGCTGCATGGTCCTGACGCCCGGCGGCGCGCTCCTTGTCGGCGCGATGGGCGGGCTGGCGGCGGTCTGGTCAAACAACTTCCTGGAAAGACGATTGAAGATCGACGACGCCGTCGGCGCGATCGGCGTTCACGGTGTGGCGGGCATCCTCGGTACGCTCGCAATCCCCTTTCTCGCCCCTCTCGAACACCTGCCCACCGGGTCGCGCCTTTCCCAGCTCGCGGTCCAGTCCCTTGGGGTGGGGATCAACTTCGCCTGGGCGTTTACCCTCGGCCTTTCCTTTTTCTGGTTGCTCGGCAAGGTCATGCGCATTCGCGTGGGGTGCGAAGGCGAACAGCTCGGCCTCAATGAGGCGGAACACGACACCCGGTTCGGCATCGGTCATGTCGAAGATGCCTATGCCCAGCTTATCGGCGGGAAGACCGACCTCTCACTGCGCCTGCCGGTCATTCAGGGCAATGAAGCCGAACGTCTGTCCGACTTGTTCAACCAGTTGATGGATTCCATCCAGAACGAGGAACTGGCCCGCAACTACGCGGTGGAGAAGAAGCGCTCCGAAGAAGAGGCGGAGCGGCTCTCCGCCCTTGCCAACGCCACTTTCGAAGCCATTGTCATCACCGTTGCCGGGTGCGTTGTCGACGGCAATGCCGCCCTTCAGGACCTGCTGGGTACCTCCATCGAGAGCCTGAAAGGCCGGAAGTTCGACCGGCTTTTCAGCACCCCGACCTTTGCGTCCGCCCTGTCTGAAACACCTGAGGATCAAGGGTTATGCGACATTCTCGCAAATGAAAGCGGGCCCTACGAGATGGTGGCGCTTCACGCGGAGGGAGTGCGCATCCCTGTGGAGGTGCGCACACGCGAGATTGTCTATCGCGGCGAACACACCTGTGTCTCCGCGGTGGTCGACCTGCGCGAGCGAAAGAAGGCGGAAGCGCGCATTCGCCATCTCGCCCAGCACGATCCGCTGACGGATCTGCCCAATCGCGCCGTCTTCACCGACAGGTTGAAGGAGAGCCTCGATACGCTCCGGGTCAGCGAGTCTTCAGGCGTCACCGCCGTGCTCCTCGTGGATCTCGACCGCTTCAAGGATATCAATGACCTGCATGGCCATCCGGTGGGAGATCGGGTGATCCAGGTGACGGCGGAACGCATGCGCCAGGCGGTGCGCGAGGGAGATGTGGTGGCCCGTCTGGGCGGCGACGAATTCGCCGTCCTCCAGTCCGGCATCGGCTTCGCCAATCAGGCCGCCGATCTCGCCCATCGGCTGTTGCATATTCTCGATCAGCCCATCGATTGCACGGGCGGGCTCGTGGTGCGTTCCGGCGCCAGCATCGGTGTCGCTCTCGCGCCAAGCGACGGAAACACCTGCGAAACCCTTATCTCCCGGGCCGACACAGCCCTCTACAAGGCCAAGAGCATGGGGCGCGGCACCTATTGCATCTTCGAAGAGGGCATGGATGCGGCAATGAAGATCCGCCGGGAACTGGAGGCCGATCTTGCGCAAGCCATCGAACGCGATGAGTTCGAGTTATTCTTCCAGCCGCGCATGGCGACGTCCGATGCTTCCATTGCCGGTTACGAGGCGCTGATCCGCTGGCACCATCCCACACGCGGCCTTGTCAGCCCGACGGAATTCATTCCCGTGGCGGAGAATTCGGGCCAGATCGTTCCCATCGGCAAATGGGTGCTGAGCAATGCCTGCCGCATCGCGCAGACGGCGTTTCCCGATCGCCACGTATCGGTCAACGTCTCCCCGCTGCAGTTCCGCGACAAGAGCTTCGTGGAAACGGTCGCCGAGGCGCTTCACAGGAGCGGGCTCTCCCCACAGCTTCTGGAAATCGAGATCACGGAGAACGTGGTGATCGACGATGACGCGCGCGCGCTGGGCGTCCTCAATGCGCTCAAGAAACTGGGTGTGCGTATCGCGCTCGACGATTTCGGCACCGGCTACTCTGCGCTTGGCTATCTGAGCCGCTTCCCCTTTGACACGATCAAGATCGACCGCTCTTTCACCGCCGGGATCGAGACCAGCGCGAACACAAAGGCCATTGTCGAGACGATCCTGAAGCTTGGTCGGGCCCTCGGCATGACGCTGGTCGCGGAAGGCGTTGAAAGCGCCTCGCAGCTCCGGCTGCTGGTGGATGACGGCTGCGACGAAATCCAGGGTTACCTGATCGGGCGGCCCGAACCGGCGGGACAGCTCTGCCGCAAGGCGCCGAGCGTCGCCCTCAAGACGGTCCTGGCGAGCTGCGCCGGAGCCGACGGCATCCGCCGCCTGACGGAACTGGCCGAAAGGGTCCGCGACGAAGTTGAAGCGACCAGGCAAGATGAACCGGTCCAGCACGCCCGGCAATTGCGCGTCGCAAATGCCAATACCTGAGCGAACGGACAGGTGACGCCCCGTCCTTTCGTATCAATGCCTTTTCCGCCAGGACGGGCTATGTCTTTCCAGGTCCGATCAGAGACGTCCGGAGGCATGGGAGATGAGCAAGCTTCACATTCGCCAAGGCGGCAGCCCGCACGAAAACCGTCTGCCTGTGGTGCTCCTGCACGGCTGGTCCTGCCATGGCGGCTTTTTCGAAGGTCTGATGCGCGACTTGCGCGATGAAACGCTGCTGCTTGCGCCGGACCTGCCCGGACATGGAAAGACCGGCGCGGATGTCGATCTGACCATTGAGGCGGCCGCCGATGCGGTGAACGACCTTCTGGAAGAGCGCGGGCTGAACCGGGTCGTACTGGTCGGCTGGTCGATGGGAGCCCATGTCGCCTATGCGCTGATCGAGCGCCATGGCACGAGCCGCCTCGCCAGCCTCGTTGTCGAAGACATGACACCGAAGGTGCTCAACGACGACGCATGGCATCTGGGTACGAAGAACGGCAACAACGCCACCCTCAATCTGCAGCTCATCAACACGATCGAAACCCAGTGGCCGCTTTTGGCCGAAGCGGTTGCCAAGGGTATTCTGGCGGAGGGACTTGAGCCCGATCCGGACCTGCTGGCCTTCAACCGACGGGAAATGCTGGCCGCGAACCCGCCCCAGATCGCCGCCATGTGGGCCTCGCTGACCGCGCAGGACTTCAGGCCCCTGATGGCAAAGATCGATATCCCCGTTCACCTGGCCCGAGGTGCCCGCAGCCCCCTCTATGGACGCAATGTCGCCGAATGGCAGGCGGAGCGACTGGCGGATGCGACCATTCACGAGTTTCCCCGGTCCGGCCACGCCCCTCACATGGAGGAGCCGGAGGCCTTCGCGGACTTCCTGCGCTCATTGATCACCGTCCGCTGAGCCCGCCCCGCACAGAAGATCGACCAGCTCCAGAGCCGATCGGCTGAGCCGTCTTTCGCGATGATGAAGGAGCGAATAGGCACGGGCCGGCAGATCGTAGCTGACAGCGACCAGATCGCCCCGCCCGAGAAAGGGCTCCGCGACGGAGGCGGAGACCACCGAGGCGAAGCCATCCGCCCTCACCGCCGACAACACCGCCTCGTTGGAGGGAAATTCCAGCGCCACATCGAGCCCTGCAGGATCGACCCCGCGGGCGCGGAGATCCGCTTCAAAGGCCGAACGTGTGCCTGAGCCGCGCTCCCGAAGGATCCAGCGGCTCCCCGCCACGATATCCTCCGCCTGAAGCCGCCGCCCATCTCTCCAGGGATGATCCGCCCCGACCACCACGATCAGCGCATCCTCGGTGATCTTGCGCAGCTTGAGTGCCGGCACATCGACCACCCCTTCCACGAAGCCGATATCGGCCTCGCCCGCGGCAACCGCCTCCGCCACCGTGGCGGTGTTGCCGATGGAAAGGGCCAGCTCGATCCCCGGAAAGCGCTCATGGAAGCGCACCATCGGTGCGGGCAGCCAGTAGCAGGCGATCGTCTGGCTGGCGGCGATGGCAAGCCGGCCGCGACGCAATCCGCCAAGTTCCGCCAGCACATGCTGCGCCTCGTCCGCGCGCGCCAGAACCGCCTTTGCCTCGTCCAGAAACACCCGCCCGTTTTCATTGAGAACAATGCCACGCCCGACCCGGTCGAACAACGCCACGCCGTAATAGCCTTCCAGCGTCCGCACGGCGGAACTGACGGCGGATGGGGTCAGGTGCAACGCTTCGGCCGCACGCGTCAGATGCTCGCGCTCGGCGACGGCGACAAAGATGGACAGTTGTTCAAAAGTCATGACATGGGTCCCGGCCCACGGTTCGCCCGGATGCCGATACAGACCGACCGCCCGGCACCCTCACAGAACCAACGAGAGGGCATTGAATGCTCAATCGTTCGATTTTCTTGAAACAAATATCCAGAATTATCCGATGGAGCAAAACGAATTTCCATGCGAGCTTGCGCCTCCCTTCCTCCCCGGTGCTGCCTCATGCCGTTTCGTTTTCCCTTCTCCCCTCTGCTTCCCGGCCTTCTCGCCACCCTTGCCATCTCCGTCGCCTCCATCGGCCTTGAAAAGGTCCAGACGGTGGTTTTCGGACGCAACTGGTTCGAAGGCCTGGTGATCGCCATTCTGCTCGGTGCGCTTGCGCGCTCCTTCCTGCCCCATCCCGACAGTCTTCGTCCGGGCATACGTTTTGCGGCCAAGCAAGTGCTGGAAGCGGCGATCGTGCTTCTGGGCGGAACGATCAGCCTCGGCGCCATTCAGGCAGCCGGGCCGGGCCTGGTCTGCGGCATCGCCTGCATCGTGGTTCTGGCGATTGCTGCGGGTTACATGATCGGCCGGGCGCTGGGTCTCTCGCACCATCTTGCGACATTGGTCGCCTGCGGCAACGCGATTTGCGGCAATTCGGCCATTGCGGCAACGGCTCCGGTGATCAAAGCGGAAGGCGAGGACGTCGCCGCCTCCATTGCCTTCACCGCGGCCCTCGGCATCGCCGTTGTCCTCCTCCTGCCCGTCATCGGCGCCGCGCTCGGCATGTCGGAAACCCGATACGGCGTGATGGCAGGGCTCACCGTCTACGCGGTTCCGCAGGTTCTGGCCGCGGCCGCCCCCATGGGCACCATCGCGGTGCAGGTCGGCACCCTGGTCAAACTCGTGCGGGTGCTGATGCTGGGCCCGGTCATTTTCACGCTCGGCCTCCTGCCCGGAAACCGGGAGGCGGGTGCCTCTGTCAGCAAGCTGGTGCCCTGGTTCATCATCGGCTTTCTGCTGCTGATGGCCCTTCGTTCCGCCGACCTGATCCCGCAGGGCTTTCAAATCCCGCTGAAACAGGCCTCCGGCGCGCTCACCATCGTCGCCATGGCGGCTCTCGGCCTCAATGTCGATATCCGCACACTCGCCCACGCGGGCGGTAGGGTGATCCTGGCCGCCACACTGTCACTGCTGGCACTGGCCGCAATGAGCGCAGGCCTTCTGCAAATTCTGGCAATCGTCTAGCGCTCAGCCGCCCCTGGCGAGAAACGCCTCGATGCGCGCCAGCGCCTGCGAGATATTCTCGCGCGAATTGGCGTAGGAAACGCGCACATAGCCCTCGCCCAGAGTGCCGAAATCCGGCCCGCCGATCAGCGCCACGCCCGCCTCTTCCAGCAATACGGAAGCGAGTTTCTTGGCCTGCCAGCCCGTCGCCTTGATGTTGGGAAACGCATAGAAGGCGCCCTTGGGCAGGATGCAGCTGATGCCCTCGATGGCGTTGAGCCCGTCGACCACCAGCTTCCGCCGGGCATCGAATTCCGCAACCATCTCACGGACCGCATCCTGCGGACCGGTGAGCGCGGCAAGGCCGGCATATTGCGTCGGCGCGTTCACGCAGGACCACGCATTGACCGCCAGCTTGCGCACCTTGTCGTAAAGCGCATCCGGCCAGAGCGAATAGCCGAGCCGCCAGCCGGTCATGGCGTAGGTCTTCGACCAGCCATCGAGCAGGATCAGCCGGTCGCGGATTTCCGGATAGCTCAAAAGCGAGACATGCGCCTCGCCGTCATAGGTCATCTGGCCGTAGATCTCGTCCGACATGATGGCGACATGGGGGTGGCGCTCAAGGCCCGCAACCAACGTGTCGATCTCCGCCTTGGGCGTCACGCCGCCACACGGATTGGCGGGCGAATTGACGATCACCAGCCGGGTCTTGTCGGTGATGAGCCCGAGAAGTTCATCGGCGGAAAAGGCAAAGCCGTTTTCCTCGCGGATCGGCACGGGAACGGGCGTGGCGCCCGTGAACTCGATCATCGAGCGATAGATCGGAAAGCCCGGATCGGGATAGAGGATCTCCGCGCCCGGCTCTCCGAACATCAGGATCGCGGCAAACATGGTGACCTTGCCGCCGGGAACGATGATCACCCGCTCAGGCGACACCTCCGCCCCCGTGCGCTTCAAGAGATCCGCGGCCACGGCCTCGCGCAAGGGCGCGATGCCGGTTGCGGGCGTATAGCCGTGATGCCCATCCCGCAGCGCCTTCACGGCCGCTTCCACGATGTGATCGGGCGTGGAAAAATCCGGCTGGCCGATGCCGAGATTGATGATGTCCTTGCCTTCACCCGCAAGCTCAGTTGCGCGCGCCAAAACGGCGAAGGCGTTTTCCTCGCCGATACGGTCGAAGCCGGAAATGGTGGTGAGCATGAGTGGTCCTCCCGGACGTTCGAACTGTCCGCCAGCCAAATGGGCGTCGGGCTTTGGTTTTAATGATGCTGCTGGTGTTTGGGAACGGGGGAAGAAGGGCGCAGCGGGTGCGGCTCAGGCAGCATTTTCAGGCCCGCTACCGCGTATGAGACGACGTTTCCAGAATTTGAAGAGGCGGGAGGCTGGTTCCATTTCATGCACTGTTCCGTCCGGATCGATACGGTTCGGCACATCGGGCAAGGGCCGATCCATCGGCCATCTGACCCTCTGGAGATTGAGTTGCCGCAAGCCTTGCGGCATTGCGCTTGGCAACCGCCGGATCACACAGCCTTCGACGTCGAGTGACTGAAGAGCCGTCAAGCCAGCCAGAGGCGCGAGATCTGTGACCTGCGTGAGGGAGATATCGAGCGTCTCAAGCGCAGTCAGACCGGCAAGGGCTGCTATATCCGAGACCTGCGTGCCGGAGAGCCAAAGCGTCTCAAGAGCCGTCAAGCCAGCCAGAGGCGTAAGATCCGTAACCTCCGTAGCAGAGAGACCGAGCGACTGGAGGGCAGTCAAGCCAGTCAGAGGCGTGAGATCCGTAACCTGCGTCTCGGAGAGATCGAGCCACTGAAGAGCCGTCAAGCCAGCCACAGGCGAGAGATCTGTGACCTGCGTATGGGAGAGATAGAGCGACTGGAGGGCCGTCAAGCCAGCCACAGGCGCGAGATCCGTGACCTGCGTACCGGAGAGACCGAGCGACTGGAGGGCTGCCAAGCCAGCCAGAGGCGTGAGATCCGTGACCTCCGTGTGGGAGAGATGGAGCGACTGGAGGGCCGTCAAGCCGGATAACAAAGTAAGGTCAATCAGATCGTTGGTTCTAAAAAACAACTCCCGAATATGCGGCACCCAAGCCTCTGGTGGCGCTTGGCCAGCGAGAATCATTTCTCTTGCCCGATCCTCGACATCCTCCGGAATTTCCTCGTCGTCCTCTCGCTTCCGCCCCGGCACGCCGGGCGGAAGCCCCTTGTCCGGCGCAGGACCGGGCAACTCGTCGCGCGCATAGTCCGCTGCCCAGAGCGACAGACGACGCAGGATGGCATTGTCGCGCGCCAGACGCATCACAGGACGTGAATAGGTCGCCAGAAACCGTTGCGTGGCCTCGATCGTCCCCGCCGTCGGCTGGCCCGAGAGTGCGAGAGCCAACGCCGCGACGGAGCAGTAATCGCCAACGGCCTTGACGCCATTATTGGCCGCTCTGCCGACACTCGCCACCGCTGCCGCGAGCGTACGGGCAAGCGAGCCGACCGCGCCTTCCGTCTGAACCGCAACGGACGCGACCGCCTCGATATTTTCCGGCGCTGTCGCCTCTGCTTCCCCGCTCAACGCCTTGACCCGCGCCTCGGCCCGCTCGGTCAGGAGGTCCGGCGTTTCCAGTAGTCCCTTCAGTGTATCGCGTGTCGCCTCCAGGGTTTCTGCCGGGTCCTGTTCGGCCTCCTGCGCGCGCACCCGCGCCTTCAAGCGCCGACCTTCCGCAAAGCCATCGGCGAAGAACATCGCCTCACTGGCCAGTGCGGCGGTCTGCGCCTGATCTTCCGGCTCCAGCGGCTCGGTCATGGCCCGCTGGTCCGGCGCGGCGAAAGCCTCGGCATACTGTTGCAGAGCGCGCGCGCGGGTCCACAAAAGCGGCACGTCGATATCCGCCAGATCCTCGGCAATGACCTCCCGTAGACCGGAGACGACACCTGCAAGGCGGGGATGGGTATTGCCGAGACTGCGTTGCGCGCGCTTCGCCAGGGCTTCAGCGTTTCGCTTCAACTCCTCGTGCAGGGTGCGATTGAGCGGATCTTCACGCTCGTGGCGTGACGGCGGCGTTTCAACGAGGTCGTAGCCGTCAGGGGTGGCGACCAACCGCAGACCGCCGGGGTCGTTCGTACCTTCCGGTGGCTTGTTCCGCCATTGGTGAATGTCGGCGGAAAGCTGCTGCGCGGCCCTGTAATGCCCCTCATCCTGCGGCTTCCATGCGGCGATGGCCTTGAGGTTGCCGTTGCCATCCTGCGGGCGAACATGCAGCGCGCCGAAACGGCGCTTGAAGCTGCACTTCTTGGCCAGAACCGGAGCCACGAAGGCATCGCGCGATTGACGCGCCCGCTCGATCTCCGGCCATTCGGTATCCATGATGTAGGAGGAGGCGAGAAAATCCGGCGAGAGCAACAGAAGAAAAAGATCCGCGCGCTGGATCTCGCGGCGGATGGTGTCGTCCCATTGTGTGCCAGCCGTCAGTCGGTCATCGAACCACACATCTATGCGAAAGTGGTCGAGATCCGGTTTCAGGTGAGTCAGCAGCCGCTCCAGCGCGGCGCGATCCTTGTGGCAATAACTGATGAAAAGTCTCAGGTCCCCCATGAGGCAAAACATGGCATGCCGCAGGGATTCGCACAATCGGTGCGCACGTAGTTACACCTAAACAAAACCCGAGCATCGAGAGATGCGGCTGAATGAAATGCTTACCGAGATGTTGCCTGCCGCGTCAGGCGATCTTCTTCAGGGCTTCCAGCTCTTCCCGCTCGGGGCTCGCGCCCTTCAGGTAGAGTGCGCAGGTGGTGCGCAGCATGGAGGCGAAATTCGGGATCGTGCCGTTGATCTCGATCGCTTCGTCATAGAGCTGGGAGAGAAATTTCGGCGTGGTGAGCCCCTGGCCCGCGGCGATTTCGTCAAGCAAGTCCCAGAAGGTCGCCTCAAGCTGAATGCTGGTGGAATGGCCGGCAATGCGGACCGAGCGGTTGATCTGCCGATACCCGGCCGGGTCCTGCCCTGCAAATACCCTGCACATTTTGCGTTTTCTCCCCTTTGCCGCGGGTTCCCGAGCCGCGGATCCGCTAGTATTCGCGCTCACAGGCCGGGGCGCAACCGTGCTTTTGGAGAAGCTCTATCACCCCCTCGCGCCTTGCCCTGCCCGCCTCGGGCCTTGCCCTGCCTGCCTCGCGCTGACAACTTCGCCGAATAGCTTCGCTCTAACAACTTCTCCATGGCCAACCCCGTCGCAAGTTTTTGGCGTGGTAGTCAACTGCCACCACTTTCCCGACAGCGCCCCCATACTCATTCTCAAACGCCGTCTCACCGTCGGCATCAGGACAACAAACGGAGGCTATCCGTGGCAAAAGCCATTCACATGATGATCCGCGTTCTCGAAGAGACCCGCTCCATCGACTTCTATTCAAAGGCCTTCGGCCTGGACGTGGCCGACCGCTACGATTTCGACGACTTCACGCTTGTCTATCTGCGCAATGCCGAGGCCGACTTCGAGGTCGAACTGACGGTCAATAAGGGGCGCAGCGCCCCCTACGATCTGGGTGACGGCTATGGCCACGTCGCCTTTTGCGTCGAGGATCTCGATGGCGAACATGCCCGCTTCGCAGAGCTCGGCCTCGCGCCGCGTGATATCAAGGAATTCCATCGCGACGGATCGCTGATGGCCCGCTTCTTCTTCGTTGAAGACCCGGACGGCTACAAGATCGAGGTGCTGCAGAAGCACGGTCGATACCGCTAAGCCCGTCGCCGTCGCGTTTGGGAGAACGCGGCGGCGCCGGTTTTTGGAAATGGGAGGAAAGACAATGTCATCCATCGACGCGAAAGGGCGCACGCGCCCGAAAGATGATGCATGTGCGGGTCTCACCCGCCGTACGCTGCTGCGCGGCACGGCCGCAACCGGCCTTGGCGCGCTCTTGCTGGTCTCCGGTCGCGCTGTGATCTGCCCCAGCCAGGCCTGGGGGTTAGAGACCACCTCGCTCAAGCCCGAAACCATGGCCACGCTGATTCAGATGGCCCGGGATATCTACCCCCACGACAACGTTGCCGACCGCTTCTACGCCATCGCCGTGAAAGGCCATGACGAGAAAGCGGCTTCCGATGAGAGCTATCGTGACCTCATCGAAAGCGGCATCGGCGATCTCGATCAGCGCGCCGGGGGCACCGGCTATCGCAACCTCGGCTGGGAGGAACAGCGCGTCGCTGTCCTGAACCAGATCGAAGACAGCCCCTTCTTCCAGACCATACGCGGAGGTCTTGTCGTCTCGCTCTACAACCAGAAGGAGATCTGGCCGCTCTTTGGATACGAAGGCGAGTCCTACTCCAAGGGCGGTTACATCGACCGCGGCTTCGACGACATCGACTGGCTCTAGGCGCGGCCCAAAGGCCCGAACGCCCAAAAGAACAAACGCGATACTGGAGGAAACACCATGGCTGCTCCCTATGAGCTGAACGACGACAGCGTTGTCGTCATCATCGGTTCGGGTGCCGGCGGCGGGACGCTCGGCAACGAACTCGCCCAGAAGGGCATCGACGTCGTCATTCTGGAAGCCGGAGCCCGGCACGAATATGACGAGTTCATCAATGACGAATGGGCCAGCTTTTCGCAGCTTGCCTGGACCGACAAGCGCATGACCTCGGGCGACTGGCGGGTTGCGAAGGATTTCCCGAACCTGCCGGCATGGATCGTCAAGGCCGTGGGTGGCTCCACCACCCACTGGGCGGGCGCATCGCTGCGATTTCAGGAGCACGAATTCAAGGCGCTGACCCATTACGGCGCGCTGGAAGGCGCAAACCTGCTAGACTGGCCGATCACGCTGGCTGAGATGGAGCCCTATTACGCCCGCGCCGAAGACAAGATGGGCGTGACGCGAACCAATGGCATCCCCGGTCTTCCCGGCAACAACAACTTCAAGATCATGAAGGCCGGGGCCGACAAGCTCGGCTACACCGAGTGCCACACGGGCCGCATGGCGATCAATTCGCAGATGCGCGACGGGCGCAATTCCTGCCAGCAGACGGGCTTCTGCTTTCAGGGCTGCAAGTGGGGCGCGAAGTGGTCGACGCTCTATACCGAAATCCCCAAGGGCGAGGCGACCGGGCACATGGAGGTCCGCCCCAATTCGCAAGTGCTGCGCATCGAGCATGACAAGTCCGGCAAGGTGACCGGTGTCGTCTATGCCGACAAGAACGGCGTCGAGCAGCGCCAGAAGGCACGCATCGTGGCGGTTGCAGGCAACTCCATCGAAAGCCCGCGCATGCTTTTGAACTCCGCCTCCAACATGTTCCCCGACGGGCTCGCCAATTCATCGGGCCAGGTCGGGCGCAACTACATGCGCCACATGACGGGGTCGGTCTATGCGGTCTTCGACAAGCCGGTCCACATGTATCGCGGCACGACCATGGCCGGGATCATCCAGGATGAGGCCCGGCTTGATCCCTCGCGCGGCTTTGTCGGCGGCTACGAGATGGAAACCCTGTCGCTGGGCCTGCCCTTCATGGCCGCCTTCCTGAATCCGGGTGGCTGGGGCCGGTCCTTCACATCCGCGCTTGATGCCTATGAGAACATGGCCGGCATGTGGCTGGTGGGCGAGGACATGCCGCAGGAAAGCAATGGCGTCACCCTGCACGCAACAGAAAAGGACGCCTTCGGCATGCCGGTTGCGAACGTCAATTTCTCCGACCATGCCAACGACATCGCCATGCGCAACCACGCCTATGCACAAGGTTCCGCACTTTACGACGCCGTGGGCGCAACGCGGGTCTTCCCCACGCCGCCATACCCATCGACACATAATCTCGGCACAAACCGAATGAGCGAAAAGGCGCGCGACGGCGTGGTCAACAAGCACGGCCAGAGCCACGACATCGCCAATCTCTTTGTCTCCGACGGCAGCCAGTTCACGACGGGAGCCTCGGAAAACCCGACGCTCACCATCGTCTCGCTGGCCATCCGCCAGGCGGAGTTCATCGCGGGCGAAATGGCGTCGGGCACGCTGTAGGGTTTGAAGCCGGTCGGATCGGTGCGATCCGACCGGCATCTAAGGCGCGTGCCGGAGTGCGTGGCCGATCCTTCGAGACGGCCCTGATGGGCCTCCTCAGGATGACGTTATCGTGTTGATAGCTTTTCGGGATGCCAACCACATACACAACGTCATCCTGAGGAGACGCGCAGCGTCGTCTCGAAGGATCGGCCACGCACAGCGCAAACCGCCTGACTGAAACGATAAATCGCCTTAGCGCCGGCCACCTGAACTGCGCGCCACGCGGGCAAGCGTCAGCAGCGTGTCGGAAACGAGCGCGCGCGCCAGATGCGGCATGGTGCGGGATTTGAAAGCCGTCTCGTTCAGAATTTCAAGCGCACGGGCAACACGCGGCAGGCTCCAAATCCGGATGTGCTGTGCGACAAGCGGCTGGCGTTTGAAGTAAACCGCAGGGCGCGCCCTCTTCACGATATCGTCGGGCGAGACGCCCGCTTCCATCTCCGCCCGAGCCGCCTCAAGCCACTGGAACCGGCGAAGCGCCGATCCCGCGATCACCGACGCGTCAAGGCCCGAGGCATCGAGCCGATCGAGACCATGATCGAGCGTAGCCAGATCGCCGCCTGCCGCCGCATCGATCAGGGCATCGAGCGCGAAGGCAGAGGCATCACCAACCACCGCTTCCACGTCATCCGCCTCCACCCGGCCCTTTCCCAGCGCATAGAGGCAGAGCTTGGCGATCTCGCCGCGCGAGGCCAGACGATCAGCACCGAGCAAGGCATGAAGGGCGGCACGCGCCTCGCGCGTGATCGTCAGATTGGCCGCGCGGGTCTCCTCGTCGATCAGCCGTTCAAGATCGCGCGTTGCATCCGCATAGCAAGGTATCGCGGCCGCGTTGCGCGCACCTTCGACAAGCTTGCGCAGACCAACGCCCTTCTTGAGATCCCCGCCCTCGATGACGACCAGCGCATCGCCATCTTCCGCCTTCAAGACGGGCTCGACCGCGTTGGAGAGGTTCTTTCCGCCCGCATCGCGCACCCAGATGATGCGCTTCCCGCCGAAAAGCGGAACCGTCAGATATTCATCCACGAGGCGTTGGGGATCCGACACAATGTCGGAGGCATCGAGCTTGACCCGGCTGAAGGGGTCATCATTGCCCTTGGCGGCGACCTCGACAATCGCCTTCGCCCGCTCGTTCACCAACCCCGCATCGGGACCATAGACCAGCACCACCGCGATCGTGGCCGGCGGGTTGGCAATGAAACGGTCGATCTCGGCAGGCTTCAGCGCGACCATGGGTTTGTCCAGACGGCATCGATAGGAAGGGCCGGAAAACGCGCCGCGCGCGAGACGCCGCGCCCGGATGAGCAATCCGCCGCCGCCTCACAACGAAGCGGCGGTCGGATCCGATGTCAGCTGCGGCTATCGGCGAAATAGGCCGCGATACGGACCTGGATGTCTTCGGCGATCACCTTGGCCGCCCGATCTTCCGCCTCCCTCGCAGCGCGCTGGTTGGCAAAACGCTGGTTGGAGAAATCGTAGGAGGCATTGGCGAAGCTGGAGCCGGTCAGGAGCGTACGCCCGGTCTCGATGTCGGAGAGCGAGAAGCTGGTCGTCATCTGAACCAGATAGGCGGCGGGCACGTCGGAAAGCTCTTCCACCGCAACCGACGACTGGGTCATGTTGGTGATGAACTTCAACCGGTACCGCACCGGCGCAGTTTCCCCACCCCGCTGGAACGCAAAGATGAGCGCATTGCGCAGCACCTGTTCGCTCCGGCTTTCCGACGGCGCAATCTCGATGGCCGCAAGCTCCTCCTGCGCCGGGGCTGCCGGTCCCAGGGAGCCATAAAGCGGGCGGACGTTGCAGCCCGCCAGCACGGCGAACACACAGACAACGGCAAGGACGCGGAGGCGACCGGTGAGATCAGACGACGACATTCACGATCCTCTGTGGGACGACAATGACCTTGCGCGGCGCCCGGCCTTCGAGAGACCGCTGCACGGCCTCAAGCGCCAGCGCCGCCGCCTCGACATCAGATTGCGACGCATCACGGGCAATGGTCAACTCCGCCCGCTTCTTGCCGTTCACCTGAACGGGCAGCACGACGGAATCTTCCACCAGAAGAGCAGGATCCACCTCAGGCCAGTCCGCCTGCGACAGCAGTCCCTCACCGCCCAGAACGGTCCAGCATTCCTCCGCCAGATGCGGCGTCATGGGCGCCATCATCTGAACGAGACTGGTTGCCGATTCGCGGATAGCCCAGACGAGATCCTCGCCCGGCGCCTTTTCACCCGCGGCCTTGGCCAGGGTGTTGACCAGTTCGTAGAGCTTGGCGACAGCGCGATTGAAGGCGAGGCTTTCAATATCATGCTCGACACCGGCCAGCGTCTTGTGGGTGGCGCGACGAAGAGCGGTTGCCGCCTCGCCGAATGTCGCAGGCTTCGCAATATCGGCGGGCAGACGCTCGGCGATGTCGCCGATCAGCCGCCAGACGCGCTGCACGAAGCGGTGTGCTCCCTGCACCCCCTCTTCCGTCCAGATCACATCCCGTTCCGGGGGGCTGTCCGACAGCATGAACCAGCGCGCGGTATCCGCGCCATAGGCGCCCAGAATGTCGGTCGGATCGACGGTGTTCTTCTTCGACTTCGACATCTTCTCGATGGAGCCGATGGTGACCGGCGCGCCATCGGAAAGGCGAACCGCGCGGCGGTCGCCGCCTTCGCCTTCGAGGCTGATTTCCGCCGGATTGAGCCAGGAGCCGTCCGCCGCCCGGTAAGTCTCGTGCGTGACCATGCCTTGCGTGAACATGCCCTTGAACGGCTCTTCCACATTCATGTGGCCCGTCACCTTCATGGCGCGGGAGAAGAAGCGCGAATAGAGAAGGTGCAGGATCGCATGCTCGATGCCGCCGATATACTGATCGACCGGCAGCCAGCCATCGGCGGCCGCCTGGACCGTCGGCGTGGAGGCGCGCGGCGCGGTGAAGCGGGCGAAATACCACGAGCTGTCGACAAAGGTGTCCATCGTGTCCGTCTCGCGCCGGGCAGGCTTGCCGCAGCACGGACAGTCGACATTCTTCCAGGTCGGATGACGATCGAGCGGATTGCCCGGCTTGTCGAAGGCGACGTCCTCGGGCAACTGAACCGGGAGGTCTTCCACCGGCACCGGAACCACGCCGCAATCATCGCAATGGATGATCGGGATCGGGCAGCCCCAGTAGCGCTGGCGGGAGATGCCCCAGTCGCGCAGGCGGTAGTTGATCTGACGTTCGCCTTGCGGCGCACCGTCGATCATGCGCGCTTCCAGACGGCTGGCGATCTCGTTCTTGGCCGCCTCGATTTCCATGCCATCGAGGAAGTCGGAATTAAAGATCGTGCCGTCGCCGGTATAGGCTTCTTCCATGACGCGGAAAGTCGCCGCGTCCTCACCCGCAGGCAGAACCACCGGGATAACCGGAAGGCCGTACTTGTTGGCAAAGTCGAGGTCGCGCTGGTCATGGCCCGGACAGGCGAAAATCGCGCCGGTGCCATAGTCCATCAGGATGAAGTTCGCGACATAGACCGGCAGCAGACGCTCCGGATCGAAGGGATGACGGACCTTGAGCCCGGTATCGATGCCCTTTTTCTCAGCCGTCTCGATGGCAGCCGCACTGGTGCCGATGCGGTGGCACTCTTCCACGAACGCCGCGATCTGGGGATTGTCTTCGGCCAGCTTCGCTGTGATCGGGTGATCCGCCGACAACCCCAGGAAGCTTGCACCGAACAGCGTGTCGGGCCGCGTGGTGAAGATTTCAAGCGTCGCATCGCCGGTGGGCGCGGGCTCGGTGAATTCGAAGCGCACCCGCAGGCCTTCCGACTTGCCGATCCAGTTCTTCTGCATCAGCCGGACCTTTTCCGGCCACTGGTCGAGCGTTTCCAGCGCATCGAGCAGATCGGGCGCGAATTCGGTGATCTTGAAGAACCACTGGGTCAGCTCGCGCTGCTCGACAACCGCACCGGACCGCCAGCCGCGCCCATCGATCACCTGCTCATTGGCGAGCACGGTCATGTCGACCGGATCCCAGTTGACCTTGGACTTGCGGCGATAGGCGAGCCCGGCCTTCAGGAAATCAAGGAAGAGATGCTGCTGCTGGGCGTAATAATCCACGTCGCAGGTGGCGAACTCGCGCGACCAGTCCAGAGACAGGCCCATGGACTTGAGCTGCGCGCGCATGGTGGCGATGTTGTCATAGGTCCAGCCCTTGGGGTGGACCTTGTTCTGCATCGCGGCGTTTTCCGCCGGCATGCCGAAGGCGTCCCAGCCCATCGGATGGAGAACGTTGAAGCCCTTGGCACGCTTGTAGCGCGCGACCACGTCGCCCATCGCGTAATTGCGCACATGGCCCATGTGAATGCGCCCCGAAGGATAGGGGAACATTTCGAGCACATAGTATTTCGGACGCGGGTCGTCATTGTCGGTCTCAAAGACCGCCTTTTCGTCCCAGATCTTCTGCCACCGGGCTTCCGCCTCGCGCGCGTTGTATCGCTCGCTCGCCATTGATATCGCCGTCTTCTTTTTCCGCGGGGGTTCAGTTAAGTCTCGTCGGCGCGACAGTCACCAGAAATCGGCCCCGTGGTCAACCAAAAGCGGTGTCTGAATGCGAGAACGCGCCGCATGCGGGGTAGCATTTTTTTGTCCGTCGGTGCATGTGAAAACGGAAATATCTTCAAGGGAGTTCGAGTGATGGCGGAAACCCCAGCGGCGCGCCTTGACCACATCCGCGACCAAATCGCCACCGTCGAGCGCGAAACCGGCCGCGCGACGGGCGCCGTCACGCTGATCGCCGTCTCGAAAACCTTCGATGCCCCCGACATCGAGCCGGTGATTGCCGCCGGCCAGCGGATTTTCGGCGAAAACCGTGTTCAGGAGGCACAGGGCAAGTGGCCTGCCCTGAAAGAAGCCTGCCCGGAGATCGAACTGCATCTGATCGGTCCGCTCCAGTCCAACAAGACCCGCGAGGCGGTTGCGCTGTTCGACGCGATCCACACCATCGACCGCGACAAGATTGCGCGCACCGTGAAGGCGGAAATGGAGGCGCAGGGCCGCGATCTGAAGCTGTTCATCCAGATCAACACCGGCAATGAGCCCCAGAAGGCAGGCGTCAGCCCCGACGAGGCGGATGCCTTTATCGCCCACTGCCGGGACGAACTTGGCCTGAAGATCTGCGGCCTGATGTGCATCCCGCCGGTCGATGAGGCCCCCTCGCCGCATTTCGCGCTTCTGGCGAAAATTGCCGCGCGCAACGGGCTTGAGGGCCTGTCCATGGGCATGTCGGGCGATTTCGAAATGGCGGTCGCTCAGGGCGCGACTTACGTGCGCGTCGGCAGCGCGATCTTTGGCAAGCGTGACTACCCGGCCTGACCGGTGCCTGAAGAGGCCGCCCCCTCCGGCGCGCCGAGCAGGTTGATCAGACCATCCAGCTGACGTGCCATTTCCTTCTCGCAGAAGGGGCTCATGCCGAACAGCCGCAAGCTTCGCAAGCCTTCGACCGCGGCAAAGGCATAGATGGCAAGATCGGGGTTCTCGCTCTCGGCGCGGATCTCGCGCACGAAACGCTCATGGTGTTCGCGCGCGGGATCGAGAAGCTCCGGCTCCTCTGCGATCGCCGCCAGAAAACCGGCGGGCGCATTATGCTCGCTCGAAATCAGCCCCTTGATGGCCAGCAGATAGGCCCGAATCCGGACATTCGGCTTGCCGTCATTGGCGATGCTTGCGAGCGCGCGTGCCTTGGCCGTTTCCAGCAGATCCATGTGGCGGGTGACCATGGCCTGAAGCAGAGCCGATTTCGAATTGAAATTGTAAAGCAGCCCACCCTTGGAAAGCCCGGCTCGCTCGGCGACCGCGTCAAGGGAGAGATGGCGGACACCTTGAATGCAACACAGATCGAGCGCGGCATCGATGATCCGCTCACGCGAATTGGCCCGCCGCGAATTCTGACCTGCGGGCTTGCTGGCTGAGGTCGGGCGCGCGTTTCGCGGCTCCGCCTTGGGTGACTTCGATTTTGTGCCAGTCACGCCTGATATGGCGAGCAATTCGAGTGGGTGTGGCTGTTGCCCTTGCGACACGGCTTCCTCGCCTCGTGATTTTTTGCGCCGGACCAGGAGATTTCCCGACATCGTTACCTTGACTTTACCGTCCGGTCGGTAAAGATGGCAAGCCAATTCCAGCGACCCCCCCAGGTCGCACACCTCTCTGCAAGGCGACCGAGACGCGCTCCCAAGGGAAAGGCGCGTGGAGGTTGCTTTGTGCTTTCCATCTCTTGCAGGCGGTCACCGGCCGCCGGGTTGCGGGCGCATGAAACGGCTTACTATTTCCATTGTCTTTCTCGTCCTGGTCGCGGTCATCGCGGGTGGGCTGATCTGGTTCAACATGTTTCGGGACAAAATGATCGGCGAGTTTTTCGCCAATCGAGGTCGCCCGACAGTGACCGTTTCCACGATGAGCGTCGCCACACAGGACTGGCTGCCCGGCATCGAGACCATCGGCACGGTTCTGGCCCGCCAGGGCGTCAACGTGGCGGTCCGATCCTCAGGCATCGTCAAGGAAGTCCGTTTCAAGGCCAACGACCCGATCAAGGCCGATGCCCTGCTGGTTCAGCTGGACGATGCGCTCGAACAGGCGGACCTGCTTGCCGCACAGGCCAATGTGACCCGCGACACGCAGGCCCTCTCGCGCGCCTCCACCCTGACCGATCGCGGCTTCAACTCCACCTCGACCCTCGACAATGCCAAGGCCGCCCTTGATGCGTCCCGCTCGCAGCTGGAAAAGGTCAAGGCCCTGATCGACCAGAAGAAGACCTACGCCCCCTTCTCCGGCACGATCGGCATCGCCCGCGTCGATCCCGGCCAGTATGTCACCCCCGGCACGGTCGTGGCCACGCTTCAGGATCTTGAGCGGATGAAGGTGGACTTCACGGTGCCGGAGCAGCAGCTCGGTCAGCTTTCCATCGGCCAGCCCGTGCGCGTGGGTCTGAGCGAGGACAAGCTCGACTACAGCGGCGTGATCATCGGCATCGATCCCAAGATCGACCCTTCCTCGCGTCTCGTGAAGGTGCAGGCGGAAGTCAGCAATGAAGAGAACGGCCTGCGTCCCGGCCAGTTCGCCTTTGTCCGCATCGAGCTGCCGCAGGAAACCGATATCATCGCCCTGCCCCAGACCGCCGTCGTGGAAAGCCTCTATGGCACCTATGTCTACGTGGTGCGCGAGGACAAGGAGAATTCCGGCCCGCTTTCGCCGGAGCTTCTGGAAAAGGCCACCAAGGCGGCGCGCGAGGGAACCGAGGCGGACGGCCCCAAGATCGTGGCGCGCCAGGTTTTCGTGAAAACCGGTCGCCGCTTCGGCGGCAAGGTGGAAATCACCGGTGGGCTTGAGATCGGCGAGATCGTCGTCAATGCCGGCCAGAACAAGCTCTCCATCGGCAGCCCCGTTCGCATCGACAACACGATCGATCCCGGCAAGCCGTTCGACGAGCAGATGGCCGGCCCCAAGAAGCAGGGAGAATAGCCTTGAATTTCTCCGAGCTTTTCATCCGTCGACCGGTCCTTTCGACCGTCGTCTCCCTGCTGATCCTGCTCATCGGTGCGCAAGGCATCTTCTCCATGTCGATCCGGCAATATCCGAAGATCGACGAGACGGTGATCACGGTCACCACCGCCTATCCGGGCGCCAATTCCGAGCTAATCCAGGGCTTCATCACCACCCCCATCGCCAAGGCGGTCGCCTCGGCTGAAGGCGTAGATTATGTCAGCTCCAACAGCGTGCTCGGCGCATCCACCGTGTCGGTGCACATGCGCCTGAACGCGGATCCCGATGCGTCGTTGACGGAAGTCGTGACCAAGGTTCAGCAGGTGCGCAGCGAGTTGCCCACCGAAGCCGAAGACCCGGTGATCCAGAAGGGCACGGGCCAGACCTTCGCCCTGATGTACCTGTCGGTGCTGTCGGAGCGCATGTCGCCGCAGGAAATCACCGAATATGTGACCCGCGTGATCCAGCCCCAGATGGCGACCGTGGAAGGCGTGGCGGACGCGCAGGTGCTCGGCAACCAGACCTTCGCCATGCGCGTCTGGATCGACCCGGTCCGTCTCGCTGCGCGCGGCGTCACGGCGGCGGAAGTGCTTCAGGCGATCCAGAACGCCAATTTCCTGTCCTCTCCGGGCAAGACGGAAAACGAATACGTCGCCTTCACCGTTGAAACGAAGACGACGCTTCAGACACCGGAAGCTTTCGGTGAATTGCCGATCCGGTCCAACGATGCCGAGGTCGTGCGCCTGCGCGATGTGGCGACACTGAAACTGGGGTCGGAGTCGACCGACGTGCGCGTGTCGTTCAACAACCAGCAGGGCATTTTCATCGGCATCATGCCGACCCCTTCGGCCAACCCGCTGGACACCGCCACGGCGGTCCGCGCGGCTCTTCCCCGGCTTGAGCGCAACCTGCCCGAAGGCATGTCGATGACGGTGGTCTACGATTCCACCAAGTTCATCTCCGCCTCCATCGAGGAGGTGTTCAAGACCATCGGCGAGGCGGTGATCATCGTCGTTCTGGTGATCCTTCTCTTCCTTGGCTCGTTCCGCGCCATCCTCATTCCGATCGTGACGATCCCCCTGTCGCTTGTCGGCGTGTGCTTCCTGCTCTGGATGGTCGGCTATTCGCTCAACACCTTGACATTGCTCGCCATGGTGCTGGCCATCGGCCTTGTGGTCGATGACGCCATCGTCGTCGTGGAGAACATTCACCGCCACCTCGAAGAGGGCCTCAAACCCATGAAGGCGGCGATTATCGGCATGCAGGAGATCTTCGGTCCCGTCATCGCCATGACGATCACGCTGGCCGCCGTCTACGCCCCGCTCGGCTTCGTGCAGGGCGTGACCGGCGCGCTCTTCCGCGAGTTCGCCTTCGCCCTCGCAGGCTCGGTGATCATCTCCGGTTTCGTCGCGGTGACCCTGTCGCCGATGATGTCCGCCCGCCTTCTGTCGGCGCATGGCAGCCGGTTCCAGGATCTGGTCGACCGCACGTTCACCGGTCTGGCCAACTGGTATGGACGCCGCCTGCAGGGCGCGATGCGCATGAAGCCGCTGATCCTGCTGATCGTGTTCATCCTGATGGGAACGACCGGCTTCCTGTTCGTGAAGACGACGAGCGAGCTGGCCCCTGATGAAGATCAGGGCGGTCTGTTCGCCATTGTCTCGGCGCCGCATTACGCGACCGCCAACTACACCGAACTCTACACGAAGCAGTTCTACGAGATGACCGACGATGTCCCCGGCGTGGAAGCCCGCTTCCAGTTCGTCGGTGCCGACGGGGTCAACAGCGCCTTCGCCATCTGGGCGCTGAAGCCGTGGGATGAACGCGAACAGAGCCAGGACGAGATCAAGGCGATGATCCAGCCGCGGATCGAAAAATCCGCGGGTGTGCAGGCCTTTGTCTTCGCGCCGCCATCGCTGCCCGGGTCGGGTGGCGGCCTGCCCATCCAGATCGTGCTGCAGACAACCGGCAGCCCCGAACAGGTCTACGAGGTCGCGGAATCGATCAAGAACGAGGCCATGGGATCGGGCAAGTTCATCATCGTCCAGAACTCCATGTCCTTCGAGAATCCGCTCGCCCGCGTGACCATCGACCGCAACCGAGCCGCTGCCCTCGGCGTGCCGATCTCCACCATCGGTCAGACGCTGAACCTGCTCGTGTCCAACGCGCAGGTCTCCAAGTTCGACCGTGAGGGACGCGCCTACAAGATCGTGCCGCAGGTGCTGGACGACTACCGGCTGAACCCGGAAAACCTGGGCAAGTTCTATGTGCGCTCGGCCAGTGGCGAAATGGTCCCGCTGTCGGCGGTGATCGACATTTCCACCCAGGCCTCGGCGGCCGCGGTGGAACAGTTCAACCAGTTGAACTCCGCCACCATCTCCGCCCTGCCGCTGCCCACCGTGACCTCCGGCGAAGGCCTGAAAGAGCTGCAGACCATTGCCACGAACGCGCTTCAGGACGGCTTCTTCCTCGATTATGCCGGCCAGTCGCGCCTTGAGGTGCAACAGGGCAACACCATCATCATCGCCTTCCTGATGGCCGTGATCGTGATCTATCTCGTGCTGGCGGCCCAGTTCGAGAGCTTCCGCGATCCGTTCATCATCATGATGTCGGTGCCGCTTTCGATCTTCGGCGCCATCGTGCCGCTCAATCTCGGGCTCGGAACGCTGAACATCTACACCCAGGTGGGCATGATCACGCTGATCGGCCTGATCACCAAGCACGGCATCCTGATGGTCGCCTTCGCCAATGATCAGCGCGAGAAGCATGGTCTGACGAAGCTGGAAGCCATCATCGAAGCCGCGCGCGAGCGCCTCAGGCCCATCCTGATGACGACGGGCGCCATGGTGCTGGGCGTGGCTCCTCTGGTGTTCTCCGAAGGTGCTGGCGCAGCTGCGCGCTATTCCATCGGCCTCGTCATCATGACCGGCATGTCGATCGGTACGATCTTCACGCTCTTCGTGGTGCCGATGTTCTATATGTATCTGGGTCATGCCGACCGGGCGCATGAAGACGAAGAGGACAACGATGCGGCGCCGGGCCAACCGGCAAGCCCGCAACACGCCTGACTGACAGGCTCAAATGGCGCGGGCTCCGCCCCGCGCCGTTAACCCGCACGAGACACATCCCCGGTCCGCCTCTGGCAGGCCGGGGATTTTTGTATCCAGCCCGGTCCCCGGGAGATGCGGATCACCCTGGCCGAGCGCCACCGAGGGCCCGGTGTAGCTTGGTGCAAGCCGGAAGCGCGCGCCCGAAATAGAGGCCTGAAAAAACGCCCGCCAGCCACCCTCACGGACGAAAACGCGGAAATCCACGGCCCGTTTCCGGTCCATGGCGAACGCCGCGAAGCGATTGAATTTCTGGAGAAAAATTGGAGCGGGCGATGAGATTCGAACTCACGACCCCAACCTTGGCAAGGTTGTGCTCTACCCCTGAGCTACGCCCGCATCCATTTGGCTGCCGGCTGGTGTGGCCGGCGGGGTGGGGCACTATATGGACCAAGAAATCGGCGAATGCAACAGACTATTTTATCGAAAATCGCAGATGTGGATTGCTGTTGAAAACAAGCGATTGAATCCAGCGGATCCCGGCGCGCTTGCGAACACCCCGGCCGGACCGGGCCCGTGCAAAAGCCCGATTTCCGTCGCTTCTTGTCAGGGCAGGCGCGCCATGCGGCTTGCGGGCCTTGTCTGCTTCCGCGCCCGCGCGCTAGAAACCTTGCCAACAGGATGCGACCGCGACAGGCGCGCCGGATGCGCCCGAATCCGAGGATAATGTGATGCCCGCCACCCGCGAAGACCTGATGACCCGGCTCAAGGAGCTGGGCATCGAGACCTCGACCATGGATCATGAGCCCGTCTTCACGGTTTCCGAAAGCTCCAAGCTCGACCGCGAACTGGAAGGTGGGCACACGAAAAATCTTTTCGTGAAGGACAAGAAGGGGCGACTTTTCCTCGTGGTGGCGCTGGCGCACGCGACGATCGACCTCAAGCAGCTGCACAAGGTGATCGGCGCACAGGGGCGCGTTTCCTTTGGCAATGCGGAGCTTCTGGAGGAGGTCCTGGGTGTCAAGCCGGGCTCCGTCACGCCCTTTGCCCTCATCAACGACACCGAACACCGGGTAACGCCGGTTCTCGATGCGGCGATGATGGCGTTTGAGACGCTGAACTATCATCCGCTTTCCAACGACGCGACGACCTCCATCTCGCGCGACGACCTTCTGGCCTTCGTGCGCGCCTGCGGACACGAGCCGCAGGTCCTGCCGGTGAGCGAAGAAGAGCGGGCGGCGGGCGAAGAGACGGCGTGAAGGCACCGGTAAAAGGCTGCGCGGATCGTTTGTAATTCCTGTCACGTTACCCCATCTTAGGGCGAAGACAGGACACGGACGCGGCGGCCCTTGCGTGCATGCGCCGCCACCGCTGTTTCCAACCGGCACCAGACACATTCGATACGGCGAAAACCGGGGATTGAGACGACATGAGCGAACCGACCTTCACGTTCGGCGATACGGGCGGAGCGAGTTTTGGCGGCGCGGCGGCCAATGGCGCCAGCGACGTGATCAAGGACACGACCACGCAGACCTTCATGGCAGATGTCATCGAGGCCTCCCAGCAGGTTCCCGTGCTCGTGGATTTCTGGGCCCCGTGGTGCGGCCCGTGCAAGCAGCTGGGCCCGGCGCTCGAAAAGGTTGTGACCAACGCCCGCGGCGCGGTGAAGATGGTCAAGCTCAACATCGACGAGAACCCGGAAATTCCGGGCCAGATGGGTATTCAGTCCGTCCCCACCGTGGTCGCCTTTGTCGGTGGTCGCCCGGTTGACGCCTTCTCCGGCGCGCTGCCGGAAAGCCAGATCCAGAAATTCGTCGAAAAGCTCGCCGGACCCGTCGGCCCCTCTGAGGCCGAACTGATGCTGGAACAGGCGCAGGCCATGCTGGCCGCGGACGATATCGCCAATGCGGCGCAGTTCTTTGCCGGCGTTTTGGGCCGTGAGCCTGAAAACGCGGCCGCGATCGCGGGGATCGTCCAGTGCCAGATCAAGGCCGGAGACCTCGACCGAGCCCGCCAGATCCTGGAGAGCGTACCCGCGGAAAAGGCGGACGACCCGGCCATTGCCGCAGCCAGGGCGGCGCTTGAGCTTGCCGCGCAGGCGGAAGAAACCGGAGATCTTTCAGAGCTGGAAGCCGCCGTGGCGGCCGATCCCGGCAACGTCCAGGCCCGTTTCGATCTCGCCGTGGCGCTTGGCGCCAAAGGTCGCAAGAACGAGGCGGTGGATGCCCTGATCGAGATCGTGCGCAGTGACCGGTCGTGGAACGACGAGGCCGCGCGCAAGCAGCTTCTTCAGTTTTTTGAAGCTTGGGGCTTCAAGGATCCCGCCTCCGCCTACGGACGCCGGAAGCTTTCCGCAGTACTGTTTTCTTGAGACACGAATGCGGCGACCCGGCCCAAGGGATGCGCGCGACAGAGGCTGAACGACGAGGGACGCGAGAAACAAGGACAGATCGGCGACATCATGTTTGCAGGTAACAAGCGATACGACAGTCCGGCCGACCTTCCGGAGATGATTCCGGTTTTCCCCCTGCCGGGCGCCTTGCTGCTTCCGCGCGGCGAGCTGCCGCTGCAGATTTTCGAGCCGCGCTATATCGCGATGGTCGACTGGGCACTGGCGCATGATCGCCTGATCGGCATGATTCAGCCGGTCTTCACGGCAACGGAAGACGAACTCAGCGGCAATCCGGATCTGTGCAAGGTCGGCTGCGCGGGCCGCATCACAGGCTTCGTGGAATCGGGCGACGGGCGCTATCACCTGACCCTGACCGGGGTTGCGCGCTTCCGTCTCCTGGAGGAGATCGATCGACGCACCTCCTTCCGTCAGGCCCGTGTCTCCTTTGGCGATTTCGCCTGTGACCTGAGCGAGAACGACGGCACGAGCGTGGACAGGGCTGCGCTGTTGAACACGCTGAAGGCCTATCTGGAAGCGAACAATCTGGAGACCGACTGGGAGAGCGTGCGCAAGGCCTCCACGGAGATCCTGGTCAACGCGCTCTCCATGATGAGCCCCTATGGGCCTGCGGAAAAACAGGCGCTTCTGGAAGCCCCCGACCTGAAGGCGCGGGCGGAGACGCTGATCGCCATCACCGAGATGGAATTGGCCCGAAGCGGCGATCCCGGATCAACGCTGCAATAGAGCCCTGACGGCGGCGCGAGCCGAGATGAGGCGCGACAGGGACATGTGCAGGCGTTAAGAACAAACGGAACGACAGGAAGGGGACGACGCATGAGCGAGGCGCAAGCGCACACCATCGACAGGAAACTCTTGGAGATTCTGGTCTGCCCGGTAACCAAGACAACCCTGGAATACGACAAGGACCGGCAGGAACTGATTTCCCGCGCCGCCCGCCTTGCCTATCCCATCCGCGACGGCATCCCGATCATGCTGCCCGACGAGGCACGCCAGCTGGAAGACTGAGCCACAAGCCTTGTCTGAGACGGCGCGGACAAAAGAAAAGCCCGGCTTCACGACCGGGCTTTTGCATGTCTGGAGGCGGAAACGGGATCCTCAGCGGGTCGGGATCGGCGTCTCGCCGCGATAGTCATAGAAGCCGCGCTGGGTCTTGCGACCGAGCCAGCCTGCTTCGACATATTTCACCAGCAGCGGGCACGGACGATACTTGCTGTCGGCCAGCCCCTCATAGAGCACCTGCATGATCGACAGGCAGGTATCCAGACCGATGAAATCGGCAAGCTGCAGCGGCCCCATCGGATGGTTGGCGCCCAGCCGCATGGCCGTGTCGATGGCCTCCACCGAACCGACACCCTCATAGAGCGTGTAGATCGCCTCGTTGATCATCGGCAGCAGGATGCGATTGACCATGAAGGCGGGAAAATCCTCGGCAACCGCAATGGTCTTGCCGATTCGATCAACGAGAATCTTGGAAGTCTCGAAGGTTTCGTCCTCGGTGGCGATGCCGCGCACCAGCTCCACCAGTTCCATTTTCGGCACCGGATTCATGAAGTGAACGCCGATGAACCGCTCCGGACGATCCGTGGAGGACGCCAGACGGGTAATCGAGATCGAGGAGGTGTTCGTCGCCAGGATCGCTTCCGGCTTCAGGGAGGGGCAGAGCTGGGAATAGATCTTGCGCTTGATCTGCTCGTTTTCGGATGCGGCCTCGATGACCATGTCGCAGTCGGACAGGTCTTCCAGCGCCGGTGCCGTGTGTAGCCGGGCGACGGCGGCATCGCGCAGGTCCTGCGTGAGCTGCCCCTTGGAAACCTGCCTGTCGAGGTTGGCGGCCACGTCCTCAAGCGACGCATTCAGGCGCTCGGCAGAGACGTCGTGCACATAGACCTCGTATCCGGCGACCGCGCACACATTCGCGATCCCGGTGCCCATCTGGCCCGCGCCGATAACGCCTACCTTCTTGATCTCGACAGCCATGATTTACCCGGTCTCTCCAGGGCGTATTTCCGCCCCTTGGGAATAGTGTTTGCCGGGACGGAAACCTCCATCCCGCTCATGCATTATTTCTTGCAGGCATGGCCGGCGAGAGCAAGCGTCACGCCGGCCAGTTTCCGTATTTAGCCGCCAGGGCGACTGCGTGTTGCCACGCAGTCTCAGCCCAGTTCCGCCTCAAGCTGCGGAATGACGTCAAAGAGATCGGCAACAAGGCCATAATCCGCGACCTGGAAGATCGGAGCTTCCTCGTCCTTGTTGATCGCGACGATCACCTTGGAGTCCTTCATGCCGGCCAGATGCTGGATGGCACCGGAAATACCGCAGGCGATGTAGAGATCCGGGGCAACGACCTTGCCGGTCTGACCGACCTGCCAGTCATTGGGCGCATAGCCCGCATCCACCGCCGCGCGCGAGGCACCGACAGCGGCGCCGAGCTTGTCGGCCAGCGGCACGATCAACTCCTCGAACTTCTCCTTGGAGCCCAGCGCGCGCCCGCCGGAGATGATGATCTTCGCACCGGTCAGTTCCGGACGATCCGACTTGGAAAGCTCTTCGCCCACGAAGCTGGACAGCGCCGGATCGGCGGGGACCGCCACATCCTCGATCGCCGCCGAGCCGCCCTCACCCGCCGCCGCGAAGGACGCGGTACGCACGGTCAGGACCTTCTTGGCGTCTGCCGACTTCACCGTCTGGATGGCGTTGCCGGCATAGATCGGACGCTTGAAGGTGTCGGCGGAGTCAACCTCGATCACTTCCGAAAGCTGCATGACATCGAGCAGCGCGGCCACGCGGGGCATGTAGTTCTTGCCCGAGGTGGTCGCCGCGGTGACGATGGCGTCGTAGCCCTCGGCCATGGAGACGATAAGCGCGGACATCGGCTCGGCCAGCTGATGCTCCAACGCGTCCGCCTCGGCAACGAGCACTTTCGCAGCGCCGTCGAGCTTGGCGGCTTCTTCCGCCGCCGGCTTGCAGCCCTTGCCGGCCACCAGGATATGAACGTCACCGCCCAGAGCCTTCGCCGCGGTCAGGGCCTTGGCGGTCTGGTCGGAAAGGCTTGCATTATTGTGTTCGGCCACAAGAAGCGTGGTCATGGTCCTACTCCTCAATGGTCCCGATCAAAGCACGCCGGCTTCGTTCTTGAGCTTGGAGACAAGCTCCGCGACATCCGCCACCTTGACGCCGGCCTGACGCGCAGGCGGCTCGTTCGTGGCCACGACCGTCAGGCGCGGCGTGATATCGACGCCATAGTCGCCCGCGGCCTTTTCCTCGATCGGCTTCTTCTTCGCCTTCATGATGTTGGGAAGCGAAGCGTAGCGCGGCTCGTTGAGGCGCAGATCGGCGGTGACGATCGCCGGAAGGCTGAGCTTCACCGTCTGCAGGCCGCCGTCGATTTCGCGGGTCACCTGGAGAGACCCGTCGCCCAGTTCCACTTTCGAAGCGAAAGCGCCCTGTGCCCAGCCCAGAAGCGCGGCCAGCATCTGACCGGTCTGGTTGCTGTCGTCATCAATGGCCTGCTTGCCGAGAATGACCAGCTCCGGCTTCTCCTCGTCAACGATCGCCTTCAGGATCTTGGCAACGGCCAGCGGCTCCACCGCCTCATCGACCTTCACCAGGATGCCACGGTCGCCGCCCATGGCGAGACCCGTGCGGATCGTTTCCTGCGCCTGCTGCGGGCCGATGGAAGCAATCACGATCTCGGAAACCTTGCCGGCCTCCTTCAGACGAATCGCTTCCTCGACGGCAATTTCGTCGAAGGGGTTCATCGACATCTTGACGTTCGCCAGATCAACACCGGAACCATCCGGCTTCACGCGGACCTTGACGTTGTAGTCGATCACCCGCTTGACGGGCACGAGCACTTTCATGGGTTGTGGACCTCCGCATTGGCCGCCGCCGCAAGGGGCGCCGGGAGCGCGCCGGAATTATGCAACCGGCTGTCGGTAGATTGGCCGGATTTGGCCTGCAAATGCGGGGTTCTGCCCCCCGCAGAAGTTCGGGCGGGGACGGTACTGGGGCCTTGAATATGTGTCAACGTTCGCGCTGCAGCAAACTGCAAAAAACCCGTATATGCCTATGGGGAAACCGGGTCAGTCATGCGATAAACCTATTGCCTTCAAGGTGATGGTCGCCGCGCAAAGAGCCGCACCCCTGGCCGCCTCATGACGAGGACCAGCATGGCGCCCGCGGCCATACCGCCAATATGGCTCCACCAGGCAACCGTTTCCCCAACAGGCTGCAAGACCATATAGATCTGGAACACGACCCACGCGCCGAGAAACCAGTAGGCGGGCACCCGCAGCGGGATCCGGCCAAGCAGGACCCAGATCCGGGCATGGGGATGCAGCATCAGATAGGCGGCGACGATGCCGGCCACCGCACCGGAAGCCCCGATCACCGGCACGTTCGACTGCGGCAGCATGAGGACATGGACCAAGGCACCGGCTGCAGCACACAGCAGATAGAAGATGAGGTAGCGCAGGTGCCCCAGCGAATCCTCGACATTGTCGCCAAAGATCCACAGGAACAACATGTTGCCCGCCAGATGCCAGAAATCTCCATGAAGGAAGGCATAGGTGACGAGCGAGGCGTAGGTCTCAGCCGTTGGAGCGGTGAACAGGATCGGCACCGCGCCGTGAGCGACAGCCGCCGCGTTGACGGCGCGCGCCGCGCCGCCCGCCTCAACCACCCAAAAGACCGCGACATTGAGCGCGATCAGCGCCCAGGTGACGTATTGGCGCCGGATATGGGCGCGCGGGTTGTGATCATAAAGTGGAATGAACATGAAGTGGCGACGTGCTCCGGCGACCGATCCCCCTCGCCCCGATACCCGGCACCCGGCTCTGACACCCGGCGCCCGGATGATCCGGCTTGGCGAGGAGCGAACGTATCACGCCACAATGTCGGCGGCGACGCTTTCCCGTCCCCGTGGTTTATCCGACCCGACGCACCCCGCCGAAGGGGATCAGGCTGACAAGGAACAACACCAGCGCGGCCACCACCACCGACGGCCCGGTTGGCGTGTCGGCCTCCAGCGACAGGCCAAGCCCACCCACAACCGATGCGGCCCCGATAAGCGCGGCGATGATCGCCATGCTCTCCGGCGTCGCAGAAAAGCGGCGCGCGGCAGCAGCCGGGATAACCAGAAGCGACGTGATCAGCAGGATGCCGACAATCTTCATCGCGATCGCGATGACGGCCGCCACGAGAAACATCAAGACCAGCTTGCAGGCCAGCACCGGCACGCCTTCCGCGCGCGCAAGGTTCTCGTCCACGGTCACTGCCAGAAGCGGGCGCCACACGGCGGCCAGCGCCGCCAGCACCAGCCCTCCGCCGGCCCAGATGACAATCAGATCGCTCTTGCCCACCGCCAGAATGTCGCCGAACAGATAGCCCAGCAGGTCGATCCGCAGCCAGGACATGAAGGCCACGGTGACAAGACCGATGGAAAGCGCGGAATGGGAGAGAATGCCGAGCAGCGTATCGCCCGGAATAGCCTTCTGGCGCTGCAGGGCCAGAAGCACCAGCGCGATCGCCAGCGACACGGCCAGCACCGCCAGCGTCGCATCCACATCCAGCAGAAAGGCGAGCGCGATGCCCAACAGTCCCGCATGGGCCATCGTGTCACCGAAATAGGCCATGCGCCGCCAGACGATGAAACAGCCCAGCGGCCCCGCCACCAGCGCCACGCCGATTCCGGCCAGAAACGCGCGCAGAATGAAATCGTCAAACATCGGAACGCTCCTGCGCCTTGGGGCCATCCCCGTGAGTGTGGGAATGGTGATCGCCCGAACAGGCGTGATCATGACCGTCTGCCCCCGGACACGAGCCGTCGAGCGCATGATCGTGATCGTGATGATGCTGGTAGACGGAGACGGCCTGCGCCGCGCGCGGGCCGAAAAGCGTCCGGTATTCGGGACTGTTGGCAACCCGATGCGGCACCCCGGAGCAGCACACATGGCGGTTGAGACACACCACCCGGTCCGCCTCGCGCATAACCACGTGCAGATCGTGGGACACCAGAAGCACGCCACAGCCGCGGTTGCGCCGGATCGTGGAGATCAATTCGTAAAGCTCGATCTCACCGGCGAAGTCCACGCCCTGGACCGGCTCGTCGAGGACCAGAAGATGCGGCTCGCGCAACAGCGCGCGCGCCAGAAGAACCCGCTGCATTTCGCCGCCAGACAGGGCCTGAACCTGCGCCTTGACCAGATGCGCGACACCGGTTTCCGCAAGGGCCGCGGCCACCTGCGCGCGCGAGGCGCGCATGGTCAGCGTCATCAGCCGGGCCACCGTCAGCGGCATCGTCCAGTCGAGATGGAAT
Organism: Breoghania sp.; assembly: GCF_963674635.1. Classification (NCBI taxonomy): domain Bacteria; kingdom Pseudomonadati; phylum Pseudomonadota; class Alphaproteobacteria; order Hyphomicrobiales; family Stappiaceae; genus Breoghania; species Breoghania sp. The sequence goes on along the minus strand of NZ_OY771475.1, from coordinate 3,356,040 downwards.
TTCTGAGGGACATAGCCGACCCGGAGCCCGGGCGCACGTTCCAGCGTCCCCTCATCGGCGACTTCCAGACCGAGCACCGTCTTCACGAGGGTTGTCTTGCCGCCTCCATTCGGGCCAATCAGCGTGACGATCTCGCCACGCGAGACCGACAGATCGACGTGTTCTATCAGTTGCCGCCCGGACCGCCGCACACCGATATTCGTCGCCTTGATCAAAAGCGCGCCCGCCGCCTGCAGGGCGCTTGAGCGGGGAAGGTCCATCGTTCTCGTCATGCCCTGTCCGTTTTCCAGAAGCGGCGATATTTCAGCGTTGAGCATACCTGTCTATCCATCAACCGGCATGAATGCGAGTGCCCTGCCTTTGAACATGCCCTCAAATGCCCCCTTGACGGGCCCGCCGTCAAATGAAATGTAATGTTATAACGTAACATTCTGACGGAGTAACCTTCATGCCTCTCCAGCAAGCTGGATTGCGCGCGATGGCGGCTGGCCTTCTTCTTGGCATTGCCGCCACCACGTTTCCCATTGCCCACGCCCAGACGAACAAGGACAGCAACGTCCCCGGCGCGGCGCCGGATGTCGTCGTCTCCATCCAGCCCATCCATTCGCTGGTTGCCGGCGTCATGGGGGATCTGGGAACGCCGACATTGCTGGTGCATGGCGGGGCCTCTCCGCATGCCTATGCCCTCAAGCCGTCAGATGCCCGCGCCCTCGACAAAGCTCAAATCGTGTTCCGCGTGGGCGAAAATCTCGAAACCTTTCTCAATCATCCGCTGGAGACGCTGAGCGCCAAGGCCAAGGTCGTCGATCTTGCCGAGGTCGACGGGGTCCACACGCTCGGTTTCCGGGAAGGCGCCTTGTGGGAAGAGGACGGCCATGATCACCACGGCCACGACGCCCATGAAGGGGATGCCCATGAGGCGGACCACGATGGCCATGACGGCCACGAGACCCACGACCACGAAACCCACGCCCACGAACACGAGACCCACGCCCACGAACACAGCCACCATGGCGAAGACCCCCATGTGTGGCTGGATCCGGCGAATGCAAGGGCCATGGTCAACGCCATCGCCAAGACCCTGATCGCCGCCGATCCCGCCCACGCCGCCACCTACGAGACCAATGCCGCGAAGCTGAACGGGCGGCTGGCCGCGCTTGAGGAAAAGATCGAGGCCGAACTGCTCCCGGTGCGTGGACGCCCCTTCATCGTCTTCCATGACGCCTATCACTATTTCGAGCATCGCTTCGAGGTGGAAGCGGTCGGCGCCGTCGCGGTCAATCCCGAGCAGCAGCCGGGCGCGGCCCGCATCCGCGAGATCCGCGATCGTATCGCGCAGACATCCGCCGTCTGTGTCTTCACCGAACCGCAATTCCGTCCGCGTCTCGTCGACACGCTTCTGGAAGGCACGTCCGCGCGGGCAGGTGTGCTTGATCCGCTGGGGGCCGATATCGCGCCCGGCCCCGACGCCTATGAAACGATGATGCAGGCCCTGGCCGACACCCTGCACAACTGCCTTGCCGGGGAATAGGCACTGCCACACTCTCTCTTGTGGGTGCTGGTGAAGCCTTTTCGTGAAAACGACGGGCCCGCCCCCTTCGCGTGGGCCTGTCGACACCCTATATTGGGCGAGAAAAGGCGGCGCCGGACGATGGTCCGGCGGCCGCCGCTCTGTTTTGCGCGAAGGAAGCATCATGTCCGCAACCCCGTCCAGCGAGCGCCAGATCCCCGTCACCGTGCTGACCGGCTATCTGGGCTCCGGCAAGACCACGCTCTTGAACCGCATCCTCACCGAGGACCATGACAAGCGGTACGCGGTGATCGTCAACGAATTCGGCGAAATCGGCATCGACAACGATCTGCTGGTGGAATCGGACGAAGAAATCTTCGAGATGAACAATGGCTGCATCTGCTGCACCGTGCGCGGCGACCTGATCCGCACGGTGGAGAATCTGATGAAGCGCAAAGGGGCTTTCGACGCCATTCTGGTGGAAACGACCGGTGTCGCCGACCCTGCCCCCGTCGCCCAGACCTTCTTCATGGACGAGGACGTGCGCCAGGCCGCCAAGCTCGACGCGGTGGTGGCCGTGGTCGACGCCAAGCACCTGCCCGCGCGGCTCGCCGACACCGACGAGGCGGCCGACCAGATCGCCTTTGCCGATGTGATCCTGCTCAACAAGACCGATCTCGTCTCCGACGGCGAACTGCGCGACGTGGAAGGAGCGATCCACGCGATCAATCCCTATGCCATCGTCCACAAGACGGAACGCTGCTCCATCGATCTCGGCAAGATTCTCGACCGCGGCTCCTTCGATCTGGACCGTATCCTGTCGCTCGACCCGAATTTCCTCGCCGAGGACGGTCATGTCTGCGGCCCGAACTGCGACCACGACCACCATGATCATGATCATGACCATGAGCACGGGCATGACCACGATCATGGGCACGATCAGCACCACCATGATCACGGCCATCACCACCATCATCATGACGACCCGCATGGCGTGAAGAGCATTTCCCTCACCGCCGGTGAGCTGGATCCGCAGAAATTCTTCCCCTGGATCCAGCAGACGACCCAGATGCAGGGCCCGAACATCCTGCGCCTGAAGGGCATCCTGGCCTTTGCCGGAGATGACGATCGCTATGTACTGCAGGGGGTTCACATGATCGTGGAAGGCGACCATCAGCGCGCATGGAAGGACGGGGAGAAACGCGAAAGCCGCCTCGTCTTCATCGGGCGCGACCTTCCGGTGGAAATGCTGGAAGCCCATTTTGCCGCCTGCGCGGCCTGAGAAAATTCTCATCCGGAACACGCAAGATCCGATCGAAAGACACTTTTCGCCCGGATCTTGCCGTCTCTCAGCCCTTTCGCCTCTTGCCGAGGCGCGAAAGCACCCCCTTGGCGCTGCGTCGGGCGGTCTCGTAGGCCGCGATATCGGCATGGGCCATGGCCATGCGCGCGCCCGCCCCGCGACCTCCCGCTATGAGCATAGTCCCGAAAATTTCGCGGTCTTTCCACATTCCGTCGATGAGCGATGGAGCCTGGCCGGAGAGTGAATCCACCTCCAGCAGGCCGTCGATGGCGAAATACTTCTCCATCGCCGCAAGCACGACCTGAACGCCGGGCGACTGGCTGGCCTGTTCCTCATCAAAGGCGATCTTCCACTCATAGACGCGCGGCCCGTCCCGGAAGGCGACCACAGCGGCAATCGTGCGTTCATCGAGCCGCAGCCGGTCTACAAGCAGCTTGCCCGAAGCCGCAAATTCCTGAACCGCTTCGCGTGCGAAGGCCGCGTGATAGGGGTTGCTGGCGAGCGCCGTTGCGCTTTCGCCTTTCCAGCCGGACTGTTCCAGCTCCAGAAACGCCTCGAACGCCTCCACGGCCTGCGCCCCGCTCAGGTGATCGCGCACCAGGTGCCCCTGCTCCTTGAGACGCCGGTATCCCTTGGCGTAGCGTCGACGCCGCTGTCCGGAAATCCGCTGCAGAAACGCCTCCATCGTGCCCTCAAGGGACAGGACCGGACGTTCGTAGTGAGCGGTATCGTCGAGTTTCAGGCGCGCTGCCGCTGCCGCATCGCGAAAGGCTGCGGCGACCGCTCCGTCCAGCCTCTGCTGGGGCATGGCGAGAAACGTTCCCACGTGTGACATGACCACCCGGAGAAGCTTTTCAGCCGCCGCCTGGGCACAATCGGCACAAAGAAGCGGGGTGCCGAGGGGAGCGTAGGCATGGGTCCAGACATGCGGCGTCTTCCAGGCCAGCCCCAGCGGCTTGCGACCAAGGGGCATCAACCCGGCCAGTCCGCCGCCGCCACGCCTGCGCACCGCCGCGATGGTGATTGGTTCGCTTTCCACATGATGCAGGTAGGACAACAGGAATTCCGGTCGGAAGAACGGATTGGGCTCCATCGCCTGCTCCGCCAGCTCGGCCCAGGCCCCGGCCTCCTCCACCGCTTCCATCGGTGTCATCAACAAAGGTTCGAGCGCGGAAATCGCGACCGGAGCCGCCAGTGGCGCGTCGCCTTCTGCGGGCATCATGTCGTCCCTGTCCATCGTCCCCTCCTCTTCCATGGCCCGTCCACCATGGTCGCGCACCCCTCGCGCATCGCCTTCGCGTTGCGTCAGGTCGCATCCGGCTTTTGCCACGAAAGCCGCGTCCAGATGAACGAGTGGATCCCCAGTCGCCTGCGGGCCACCCAGAACAGACTGGAGGCTTCAAAGCACATGGAGATCGCCGTCGCGATGGCAGCCCCGATGAGACCATAGAGCGGAATGAGCGTCACGTTCAGGATGACATTCACCGCAAAGGCCGCCGCATAGGCAACCGCGCAACGCTTCTGCTCACCGGCCATGGTCAGAAGCGCATCCACCGGACCGACGGAGGCGCGCGCCAGCACACCGACCATCAGAACCGACAGAATGGCATGACCGCCGGTGAAATCCTTGCCGAAAAGCTGGAGAATATACTCACCGAACAGCACCAGCAGCCCCGCGCAGGCCAGCGAGGGCCAGAAGGTCCAGCGTACCGATTGGCGCACATAGTCCGCCAGTCCCTCATGATCACCGCTGTGATGAAAGCGCGAATAGCGATGGGCCGAGGCCGCCTTGACCGCATAGTAGACGAAATGCACGAGCGCCAGCGTCTTTGCGGCGGCGTAATAGACCGCCACCTCATCGGGCGGTGCGAAATAGCTGACCATGAGAACATCGGCACTGGTCAGCAGCGTGAAGAAGCCCTCCACCAGAAAGATCGGCAGGGACAGGCGCATCCAGTCGCCCGGCGTCCAGAGTTTCGGCCCCGCCTCCACGACACCACGCAGACGGCGGTTCATGGCGAAACGCTGCTGCAGGGCGACGCACCAGGTCGCGACAATCGCCACGATGCAAATGGTGGTGGCGGTGTGTGAAAACCCGGCAAGGCTGGCGGCGACGGCCCCCACGAAGATCAGAAGCGGTCGCCAGATATAGGTCGGCAACATCGCCAGATCGCCCCAGTCGCGCGCCCGCGCGATCCCTTCCTGAACATCGGTCAGGGTGAACATGGGCAGACACAGCGCCGCCAGATAGGCTGGCATGATGTAGTAATCGGGAATGTGGTCGGACCCGATCCAGACGATCGCCATCGCGACCAGCATCAATAGGGTGGCCGCCGTCACCGCGATGATGCGGCTGGCACTGAGAACGCCGCGCAGAAGATCAAGCTTGCCGGTGGCCAGATATTCCGGGATCAACCGCTGCACGGCGGAATTGAAACCGATCGGCGCGATGACGCCCAGAATGATCACCACCGTCCACACCACGACATAGATGCCGTATTCGTGGCTGCCCATCCAGCGCGCGAGAAACACCTGAAGACCATAGGCAAGCGCCGCGCCCAGAATGCGCACCCCAAAGGTGAACAGGGCCATGCGCTGCGCTTTTGCGGAATCGGTCGTACTGCCGAGAATTGCGCGGATGCGTCCGACAAGACCAACCGTCTCGCCCGCCGTGTCAGTATTCTTCTGATCCAAATTGTTCTGATCCAACTTCGGCGTACGCGGACCTCCGGCATGCGGAAAGATCGTCATGAACCGTCCCTGTTCTTGAAGCCGGCGAGCCCCTATCGCAGGCCACAACCTCCCGCCATCGCAGGACGCAATTTAAAAACATGCAAGAAATGACACATTGACCTTAATTTTCTATATCTGATCGCACCTTGCCGGAACACCGTTCGCAGAGGCCTCACGCTGCGTCCCGAGGCAACACCTCCCCCGGTTACCCGTGGATCATCATACGATTATCACACCCCGATAGAATAACGTTCAGGCACGTAACGTGGGAGCTCCAGGCCCCCTTGCCACCTTCGGCGGTCCCCCCGATTGCGACTGCCGCCGCCTCCAACCGTCCCACGTCACCCGAAAATCCAATGCCAGACGGCGGTCCAGAGCGGCGTTTTCCACGCCCTTGTCCACCGCTGCGATGTGGCCTTGCCCCGGCATTTTCCGGCCCCCCCATCCCCTCATCCATCTCCTGTGCACAGCGTCCGGGCTTGTCGTTTCTGTCCGCTTGACTCCGTGCGCTCTTGTTGGAATCTAATAGAACATAACAGGAACAAACATGAGGTGCGGCGATGGCTGGCGCTCAGGCGGAGCCGGATCTTGCCGAGCTTCGACGACGAATCGCGCAACTGGAAAGCGGCTCTGTGCGCCCGAAATCGCGGTCCATGGCCCCCGCGGCAAGGGATGACGGACAACGCCTGGGCGCCGGTGGGACGACCGGCCTTTCCGCCCCCGCGCGCCGCTTCGATCCCGGTTTTGGCGCGGTGCTGGCGGGGACAGGACTGGAAGCGGGCCTTGCCTGCGGCGCGCTGCACGAAATCGTCAGCGACGAGACGCGTCAGGCGGGGGCGGCAGCGGGGTTCGCACTGGCGCTGGTAACCCGGCTCGCCTTCGCCTGCCCCGGCGCCCTGCTCTGGGTCTCGGATGCCAGTGTGCCGATGGAGGCCGGACGGCTCCATGCGGCGGGTCTGGCGCAGTTCGGGCTCGATCCGGACAGGATCATCGAAGTGCGTACGCACAGCCCCGGCGACACGTTGTGGGCGCTGGAGGAGGGCCTTGGCTGCGCAGGCCTGGTCGGCGTGATCGGGGAATTCCTTCAAGCCCCGCGCGCGCTTGATCTCACCGCCTCGCGCCGCCTTGCACTGCGCGCCGCAGAAGGGGGCGTCACGGGGTTTCTGGTCAGCCACGCCGCCCCCTCGACACCGGGAGCCGCGGCCACGCGCTGGCGCATCGCCAATGGGCCGAGCCGCGCCTCCGCCGGCCCACAGCCGGATGCCGCCACGGATGAAGCGGAACCGGGTTGTGAACGTGAATTGGGCTTCCCCGCATGGCGGGTGCGGCTGGAACGGAACCGCGCGGGCAAGCCCGCCGCATTCGATCTGGAGTGGGACTGCGATGAGCGCATCTTCCGGACGGCAACGCATCTTGAGCCTGTGGCTGCCGCGCCTTGCGACCGACAGGATCGCCCGCAAGGCGACAGCGGGACCGCGCATGTCGGCGGCGAACTCATCCGCCTGCGCTTTGGCGGGCGCGGCCGGTGAGCCCACGTCCGACCGACCCCATATCATCGTGGAGGAAGCGAAAGGCGCGCTCAGGATCGCGGCGGTTGACGCCATTGCCGCGCGACGGGGCCTGTGTGTCGGCGAACCGCTGGCCGATGCCCGCGCCCGTGTGCCCGATCTCATTGCCCATGATGCGGACCCTCAGGCCGATGCCGCCCTTGTGGAACACATCGCCGACTGGTGCGACCGCTACACCCCTCTGGTCGCTCTTGATCCGCCCGATGGCCTGCTTCTCGACATCTCCGGCTGCGCCCATCTCTTTGCCGACCGCAAGAATGGGGACGACGGCGAACGCGCCCTGCTCGATGATCTGGCACCCCGCTTGCGCGCTCAAGGCTTCGCGGTGCGCGCCGGTCTGGCCGATACGCCGGGCGCGGCCTGGGCGGTGGCGCGCTTCGGCGGACGTCCCGGCCTTCAAGGTGCGATCCGCATCCCCCCGCGCGAGACCCGCGAGGCCCTGCTCCCCCTGCCGCTTTGCGCCCTGCGGCTGGAGCCGGACACGGTGGCGGCTCTTGATCGCGTCGGCCTGAAACGCATCGGCGATATCGCCGATCGCCCGCGCGCGCCGCTTGCCAGCCGCTTCGGGCCGGGTCTCATCACCCGGCTCGACCAGGCCATGGGCTTTGCCGAGGAACCGATCTCCCCGCGCATGGCCGTCGCCCAGCTTTCCGTCGAACGACGCCTGGCGGAGCCCATTGCGCGCGAGGAGGATGTGCGCGAGGCGCTCCGCCATCTCGCCTCCCTGCTCGCCCGGCGACTGGAAAAGGCAGGCCTTGGCGCGCGCGCGCTGGAATTCACGCTCTTTCGCGTCGATGGCGCGGTGCGCAGACTGGTCGTGGGAACCGGCGCGCCCTTGCGCAGCCCCGCCCGGGTGCTCTCGCTTTTCGCAGAGAAGCTGCGCAAGGCGGGCGATGAGCTCGATGCGGGCTTCGGCTTCGATCTGCTGCGTCTGTCGGTTCTGGAAAGCCAGCGCGACGACGGCACCCAGATCGGCATGGGCGAGGAAGCGGCGCAGGCCGACGCGCTTGCCCACCTGATCGATCGTCTCGGCGCACGCCTCGGCCTTCGCGCGGTCACCCGTTTCCTGCCCTGCGACACCCACCTGCCGGAACACAGAAGCGCAAGTGTGCCCGCCGCCCTTGCGCGCGAAGACGCGCTTTTCTGGATTGCCGAGGCGACCGGCGGGGCCGGTCCCACTCGCCCCTTGCGCCTTCTGGAGCGCGCCGAACCGGTGGAAACGGTTGCAGGTGTGCCCGATGGCCCGCCGCTTCGGTTCCGCTGGCGTCGTGCTTTCTACGAAATCGCCAGAAGCGAGGGCCCCGAACGGCTCGCCGCACAATGGTGGAGCCGTGGTGCGGACGCGCCCACCCGCGACTATTTCCGCGTCGAGGACACGACGGGACGGCGCTTCTGGCTTTATCGCGAGGGCCTTTACGGGCGCGAGACAGCCGCCCCACGCTGGTATCTGCACGGGCTTTTCGCATGAGTGGACCGGTTTCATGACCCGCTATGCAGAACTGTGTGCGGCCACCAATTTCTCCTTCCTGCGCGGAGCCTCGCATCCGGAGGAACTGGCCGTTGCCGCGGCCCAGATGGGCCTTGCCGGACTTGGCGTGTGCGACCGCAATTCCCTGGCGGGCGTCGTGCGCACCCATCTGGCCGCCAAGGAAGCAGGCTTACGCTATGCGCCGGGCTGCAGGCTTGTCTTTGCCGATGGCACACCCGACGTGCTTGCCTGGCCCCGCGACCGCGCCGCCCATGGCCGCCTGACGCGCCTTCTCACCCTCGGCAATCGCCGTGCGCCCAAGGGCCAGTGCCTTCTGGCCCTCGATGATCTGCGCGCATGGGGCGAGGGTCTGGAGCTGGGCGTCATGCCGCCTGCAAGCCCGACCGCCCCAAAGGCGCCCATCCTTGAGACATTGCGCGCACTCGCAGACACCTTTCCCGGTGCCGTCCGCCTCATCGCGACCATGCCCCACGGCCCGAGCGACGGGCGCAGGCTGGCCGGCCTTGCCCAGATGGCGCGCGCGGCGGAGGTGCCGCTGATGGCGAGCAATGACGTGCTCTATCACGCCCCCCACCGGCGCAGGCTTCAGGATGTGCTCACCTGCATCCGCGAGCATGTCACCCTTCGCGAGGCCGGACGGCGGCTTGAGGCCAATGCCGAGCGTCACCTGAAAGCCGCGCCCGACATGGCCCGTCTTTTCCGCGCGCATCCAGACGCCATCGACGAGACGCTGCGCCTTCTGGAGCGCCTCACCTTCTCGCTGGACGATCTCGCCTATGAATATCCGGACGAGCCGGTGGAAGGCTTTGCCGACCCGCAAGCGGCCCTGGAACATTTCACGCAGGAAGGCGCGCGGCTGCGCTACCCCGATGGTGTTCCCGACAAGGTGCGCGCCGCGCTCAGCTATGAACTGGGCCTCATCCGCGAGCTGCAATACGCGCCCTATTTCCTGACCGTCTTCGACATTGTGCGCTTTGCCCGTTCGCGCGCGATCCTGTGTCAGGGGCGTGGTTCGGCGGCCAATTCCGCGGTCTGTTTCTGCCTCGGCATCACCGAGGTCGACCCGGCGCGCGCCGACCTGCTCTTTGAACGATTCATCTCGCCGGAACGCCGCGAACCGCCCGATATCGACGTCGATTTCGAGCATGAACGGCGCGAGGAGGTGATTCAGTACATCTATGCCCGCTACAGCCGCGAGCGCGCAGGCCTTGCCGCCACCGTCATCACCTACCGCGCCCGCTCCGCGCTGCGCGAGGTCGGCAAGGCTTTCGGCCTGTCGCAGGATGCGGTCGCCGCCCTTGCCGGAACGATCTGGGGCTCATCGAAAAGCGGAACCCAGGAGGCCGCCCTTCGCGCAGGCCTCGACCCGAAGGAACACACGCTTTCGCAAGTGCTGGAACTTTCGCGCGCCATTGCCGGATTTCCCCGTCACCTCTCCCAGCATGTGGGCGGCTTCGTCATCACCCGCGGACGGCTTGACGAGCTTGCCCCCATCCAGAACGCGGCCATGCCGGGCCGCACGGTGATCGAATGGGACAAGGACGATCTAGATGCCCTCGGCATCATGAAGATCGACATATTGGCACTGGGCATGCTGAGCGCCATTTCCAAGGCGCTTGAGATGTTGCAGCGCCACTATCGCCTCCCCCTCACCATCGCCACCATCCCGGCGGAGGTGCCCGCCGTCTACGACATGCTGTGCCGGGCCGATTCGGTCGGCGTCTTCCAGGTGGAAAGCCGGGCGCAGATGACCATGCTGCCGCGCCTGCGCCCGCGCGAATTCTACGATCTCGTCATCGAGGTGGCGATCGTGCGCCCCGGTCCCATTCAGGGCGACATGGTGCATCCCTATCTGCGCAGGCGGCAGGGGCTGGAGGATGTCAGCTATCCCAAGGAGGAGCTGCGCGCGGTGCTGCACAAGACGCTGGGCGTGCCGCTCTTTCAGGAACAGGCCATGCGCATCGCCATCGTCGCCGCGGGCTTCACGCCGTCGGAGGCCGACCGCCTGCGCCGCGCCATGGCGACCTTCCGCCGGGTCGGCACCATCGGCACCTTTCAGACCAAGATGATCGAGGGCATGGCCGCCAACGGCTATGAGCGCGATTTCGCCGAACGCTGCTTCCGCCAGATCGAGGGCTTCGGGGAATACGGATTTCCCGAAAGCCACGCCGCCTCCTTCGCGCTGCTGGTCTATGCCTCCTCATGGCTGAAATGCTTCTACCCGGACGCCTTCTGCGCCGCGATCCTGAACGCCCAGCCGATGGGCTTCTATGCGCCCGCCCAACTCGTGCGCGATGCGCGCGAACACGGCGTGGAGATCCGGCCCGTCGATATCAATCATTCCGGCTGGGACAACGATCTTGAAGCCCGCGAGCCGGAGGCGCCCGCCCCGCCGCTCCACGCCAACCACCGTGCCATGGCGGGCGTCAGCCGGGCCCGTCATGCGGTGCGCCTGGGCCTCCGGCAGGTGAAGGGGCTGAAACAGAACGAGATGGAACAACTGACGGCAGCGCGCGGGCGGGGCTACGATTCCATCCGCGACCTGTGGCTGCGCACCGGGCTGTCGCGGGCGACCATCGAACGGCTGGCCGATGCGGACGCCTTCCGCTCCATCGGGCTGGACCGGCGCGAGGCGCTGTGGGCGGCGCGGGCGCTGGCCAAGGGGAAAACCGGCGCGAAGGCCGATCTCCTGCCGCTCTTCGATGTGGAGCATCACGGCGATCTCACCCGCGAGCCGGACGCCGACCTGCCGCCCATGCCGATGGGCGAACAGGTCGTCAACGACTATCGCTACCTGCGCCTGTCGCTGAAGGCGCATCCGGTTTCCTTCGTGCGCGCCCATCTCCACCGCGCCCGTGTGCGCCCCAATGCGGACCTTGCCGCCACACCTTCGGGGCGGAATATCTGCGTGGCCGGGCTGGTGCTCATCCGCCAGCGACCGGGCACGGCCAAGGGCGTCATCTTCATGACGCTGGAAGACGAGACGGGCGTCGCCAATATCATCGTCTGGCCGAAGGTCTTCGAGAAGTTCCGCGCCGTGGTTCTGGGCGCGCGCTTCGTTCAGGTGCGCGGCACGCTGCAATCGGCCGAAGGGGTCATCCACGTGGTCGCCCACGACCTTCGCGACGTGAGCGATCTCTTGCAGGTTCTCTCAAGCGATGCGGGCGACATGGATGCCACCGCGCGCGGCGACGAGGTCAAACGCCCCATTGAGGATTTCCGCCACAAGCCGAAGCCCGGCGCCCGTGTCCGCAGCCTGATCGGCGACCCCCGTGGCCCGGAACCCGCCGCCCGCGATCAGGCGCCCGCAGCCGCCGTCATGCCCAAGGGGCGCAATTTCCACTAGCTCACTTCAGAAAAGCGGCGTCATCTGCGCAATCGGGATAAGACCGATGCGGATCATCCCATCGCGGAAGGTGAGTGTCGCGCTGACCGCGGCCGCCTCGTCGGGCCCGCTTTTCTTGCCAAACCCCATCAGCGCGCCCTGAAAGGCCATCGGGATCCTGGAATCGGCCGGATAGAAGGGCGCAACCAGCCCTGCCACCTGGCCGGGCTCCACCGCGCTCACGTCCAGCTCGCCCTCAAGAAACCCCTCACGGGTCACCGTCAGCTCGCCATGGGCGGCAAGCCGCGCGCCATCGCGGGAAAGAAAGACCTCCTCAATATCGAGAGGCCGGCCGATGAGATCCCGCGCCTCGATCTTCCCCGTCAGCAGATCGCGGCCATCCGGCACGCGCACCAGAACACCGCCATCGAAGGGAGTGGCATTGGCGACCGTCCCGACCAATGTCACGTCCTTCAGCGTCAGCGCGATATCGGCGGCTTGAGGATTATCCAATGCACGGCGCAAATGCAGTTCGGCAAGCTTGCCCGTCGCCTTCTGCGAGGTGGAACCGCCGAGCAGGCCGAGATTCAGATCCTCGAAGGAAAGCGCAGCCTCGCTCAGCTCCCAGTCATCCAGTTCGAGACTGGCGTGACCGATGGTCCATCCGCCTTCGATGCTCGCCGCAAACGGCGACATGCGGGCGGCAAGCGGGGCGTCGGCTTCGAAAATGATGTGATACGGCTTGTAGATCAGCGCCACGGCCCGGAACCCCGCGACGGACACCTGTTCCCCGCCGGAAAGCGCCACATCCGTCGCGGCGCAGTGAATCTCGATCCGGAACGGATAGCCGGAAATCTCCCGGTCCGCGCAGGAGATCTGCACCCCTTGCTGCGCCAGAAGGGCGAGCCTGGCATCGAGTTGCTCTTTCACCATGCCCGACGCATAGAACCAGAACGCGGACCAGCCGCCGATCACGAGAAGAACGGCGGCGGTCATAAAGGTGTGGCGAAGGCTTTTCATCGACAGGCGATTCCTGAATTGACTTGTGCGCCCTTTCCCTGACGGACAAGGGCGGCAGCATGGTGGCGGAGCAATAGCAAATTTCCCGCAGGATCATAGCCTGTGCGCGCAAATGCCTCCCCGCAGCCCCCTCATGCCTTGCACCTGCGCGGCGGCGCTGATAGAGCGGCAGGCTTTCGCTGCGGCAGATCTGCCGGAACCAGATTGGAGAGGCAAAGCGCATGGAAGACTTGTGGGTGTTCGGCTACGGATCGCTGATCTGGCGTCCGGGTTTCGCACATGTCGAAACCGCCCCCGCCCTCCTGCGCGGCTCCCATCGTTCGCTCTGTGTCTATTCCTGGGTCCATCGCGGCACACAAGCCCGCCCCGGCCTCGTGCTCGGGCTGGATCGCGGCGGCGCCTGCCGCGGCCTTGCCTTCCGCGTCGAGGCGAAAAACCGCGACGAGGTCATCGCCTATCTGCGCGAACGCGAGCAGGTCACCATGGTCTATCGCGAGGTTTACCGGGACGTGACGCTCGATGACGGGCGGCGCGTCAAGGCGCTGAGCTATGTGGTGGAACGCGGCCATGCACAATATGCCGGCGCGCTTGCGCTGGAGCATCAGCTGGAAATCGTGCGCGACAGCCACGGCCAGTCCGGCCCCAACCGCGACTATGTGCTGAACACCGCCGACCACCTCTACGAACTCGGCATCCATGACAGCGGCCTGCACTGGCTGGCAGACGCCCTGCGCACACGGCCCTGAGCCTCGCCGTCCCTGCCTGGCGCGGGATCAGATCTCGCGTTTGAGCGGACGGCTCATGAGCGTTTGCAGCGCGTCATCAACGGAAAGCACATCGGCCAGCACACTTGCCACCACCTCGCAGATCGGAAGCTCCACGCCCTCCCGCCTGCCAAGCTCCACCGCCACTGGCGCGGTGTGAACGCCTTCGACGAGCTTTGTGCCCGGCGCGGTCAATTCGGCCACAGAGCCCCCCCTGCCCACCTCGATGCCGAACGCCATGTTGCGCGATTGCGGCGAGGACGCCGTAAGGACCAGATCCCCCAGCCCCGAGAGCCCCGACAGGGTTTCGCTCTGCGCGCCCATGGCCTTGGCGAGCCTTGAAAGCTCCGCGAAGCCGCGGGCGATCAGGGCAGCCTGCGCGCTCGCGCCCAGTCCGCGCCCGACAATCACCCCGCAAGGGATCGCCAGCACATTCTTGAGTGCGCCGCCGATCTGCACACCGACAAGATCCGTTGAGGAATAGGGCCGGAGACTGTCGCAGGCCAGCGCACGGGCCAGATCGTCGGCAAGGTCCGCATCACCAGCGGCGACCGTCACCGCCGTCGGCAGGCCGCGCGCCACGTCACTGGCGAAGCTCGGGCCGGAGAGAACCGCGACCGACGCGCCGGGCAAGGTTTCGGCGAGCACATCGCCCAGCAGCTTGCCCGAGCCATGTTCGAGCCCCTTGGCACACAGCACCACCGGCGTACCGGCACGAAGGAAAGGCGCCATTTGCCCCGCCAGCGCGCGGGTCGTCTGGGCCGGGGTCACGAGCAGCACCGCATCCGCATCGACCGCCTGCGCCAGGTCTCCCGTCGCCTTGATCGGCCGATCAAGCGTGATGCCGGGCAGGCGCGGGGTCTGGCGGGAGGCATTGATGGAGGAGACCGTCTCCGCATCGCGCGCATAGAGCGAGACATCGCGCCCGGCGCGCGCGGCGACCAGCGCCAGCGCCGTGCCCCATGAGCCACCGCCCACGACACCGATCCTTTGAAATCTCATACCTTCGCTCCCTTGCGCCCGTCTCCGAGCATCGGCTGCGCCGTCGCGTCCAGCGGCCAGCGCGGGCGCGGGCTGACATCCAGTTCATCCACCAGGCCGAGCACGAACCGCTCCGCCCCCGCCCAGGCGATCATCGCGCCATTGTCGGTGCAAAGCTGCGGCGGCGGCGCAACGAGCCGTGCCCCCACAGCTTCCGCGGCCTGTTCAAGCCCGTCGCGGATGCGCTGGTTCGCAGCCACTCCCCCCGCAATGACGAGCACCGGCTCCACGCCCGGATATTCCTCCTCAAACAGCGCCAGCGCCCGCCCCGCACGCTGCGAGACCACATCGGCGGCGGCTTCCTGAAAGGAGGCACACAGATCCGCCACATCCTGATCGCTCAAGGGGGCGGCGCGCTCCGCCGCCACGCGGACAGCCGTCTTCAGACCGGCAAAGGACATGTCGAGACCGGGGCGATTGAGCAACGGGCGCGGCAGATCGAACCGCGAGCCGTTGCCCGTCTTCGCGGCCCGTTCCACCGCAGGCCCGCCCGGATAGGCAAGCCCCAGGAGCTTGGCCGTCTTGTCGAAGGCCTCGCCCAGCGCATCGTCGATGGTGGAGCCGAGGCGGACATAGTCGCCGACCCCGCGCGCCAACACGAATTGCGTGTGGCCGCCGGAAACCAGAAGCATCAGGTAGGGAAAGGAAACATGGTCGGTAAGCCGCGCCGTCAATGCGTGGGCTTCCAGATGGTTGACCGCGACAAGCGGCTTGTCGGCGGCCAGTGCGATCGCCTTGGCGGTCATCAACCCCACGATGACGCCGCCGATGAGCCCGGGCCCGGCGGTTGCCGCCACGGCGTCGAGATCGTCGAACGCGACCCCGGCCTCATCCATGGCGGTGCGCACCAGCCCGTCCAGCAGCGCGATATGCGCGCGCGCCGCGATTTCCGGAACGACGCCGCCAAAAGCCGCATGATCCTCGATCTGGGATCGCACGATATTGGACAGGATCTCGCCGGTTCCGTCGGCGTTTCGGCGGATGACGGCAGCTGCGGTCTCGTCGCAACTCGTCTCGATTCCGAGCACGAGTGCCCCCGCCACATCTGCCGGTGCGAAATTTGTTTGCAGTGCCGGGTCGTCTCCGGCTAGCTCATTGGACATGGCGCCTTCGGGCCTTATCATTACGCTCTGTCTGCCGGTCTCGCCGGCCAACTTGTCGCCGCTTCTTTTTCGGTTCTCCACGAGCCGGACGCAAGCGGCCCTAACCCGGGAACAAGATCATTGCAATCGAAACCTGTCCGGATCGGCACGCGCGGCAGTGCGCTGGCGCTTGCCCAGGCTCATGAGACACGCGATCGGCTTATGAAGGCCCACGGCCTGCCGGAGGAAGCCTTCCAGATTGCGATCATCAAGACGTCCGGCGACAGAATTCTCGATCGTGCGCTGTCGGAGGTTGGTGGCAAGGGCCTTTTTACCAAGGAAATCGAAGACGCGCTTCTCTCCGGTGATATCGACTTTGCGGTCCATTCGTCAAAGGACATGCCGACGCTGCTGCCGGACGGGCTGGAAATCTCCGCTTTTCTGCCGCGCGAAGATGTGCGCGACGCCTTCATCTCGCCCAAGGCGTCGACGCTTCTCGACCTGCCGCAAGGCGCGGTTGTCGGCTCCGCCTCGCTGCGCCGTCAGGCCATGGTAAAGCGCCTGCGGCCCGATCTTGAAGTCGTGACCTATCGCGGTAACGTGCAAAGACGGCTTGAAAAGCTGGCCGAAGGTGTCGTTGACGCCACCCTGCTCGCCTATGCGGGCCTCAAACGGCTGGGGCTCGGCGATGTGGTCACGTCGGTGATTGACGAAGATTCCTTCCTGCCGGCGGTTGGACAGGGCGCGATCTGCATCGAAAGCCGCATCGGGGATGAGCGGATCGGCGCGCTTCTGGCCGCGATCCATCATGAAGAGACCGCCATCTGCCTGACAGCCGAACGCGCATTCCTGCGGGAACTGGATGGCTCCTGCCGCACACCGATCGCGGGTCTGGCACGGATTGCCGACAGCACGGTGACACTGCGCGGCCTCATCCTGAAGCCCGATGGCAGCCTGTGCCACGAAGGCGTGCGCGAGGCGAATATTGCAGATGCCGCCGCGATGGGGGCAGATCTCGGCCTGGCGCTGAAGGCTGCGGCCGGCCCCGGCTTCCTGGCCGAATAGACAGGCGGACGGCATGCGCATCCTGCTCACCAGACCGCAAGATCAATCCCGTGCGACCGCCGCGCTCCTGCGTGAGGCCGGGCATGAGGCGCTGATCGCGCCGATGCTGCGGATCGAGCCGGTCGATGCGCCGCCCTTTCCCACCCATGATATCGCCGCCCTTGCTGTGACCAGCGCGCGGGCGGTGGAGGAACTGGGAAAGCGCCGCGAATGCGCGGAACTGCGGGCTAAGACCGCCTTTGCCGTTGGCGAAAGAACGGCACAGGCGCTGCGCGCGGCCGGGTTCACCGCGGTCGCCGCCGCAGCCGGTGATGCGACCTCGCTTGCCAAGGCGGCCATTGACGGGCTCGCCCCGTCCGCCGGGACCATCCTTTATCCCTGTGGTTGCGAACGGCGCGGCGAACTCGACCAGGCCCTGGAGGCCGCCGGTTTTTCCGTCCGCCTCGTGGAGCTTTACCGCGCCCGCATGGTTGAGGCCCTGCCCGCCGATATCCGCGAAGCGATGCTGCAGGGCGCAATCGACCGGGTGCTGATCTATTCCAAGCGCACCGGCGAAGCCTTTGTCCATGCCCTCAAAACGGCAGGCATCGATCCTGCCACCCTGCATGTGCTGGCCATCTCCGAAAACGCCGGAGCCGCGCTGGAACGGGCCGGCGCGCGCGTTTCAGTGGCGTCCTACCCCGACGAGCCCTCTCTGCTCGACCTTCTTGCCGCCTGACGACGCGCCGCAACGGCCCGTCCTCACCTTGCGAGATACACCGCCGGTCCGCTTCCCCTCACCTTTCCGGCCAAGGCGTACCGCAAGCGCCCTGCCCAGTCTTGCCAACCGCCCTGTCAGGCTCTAGCAATTCCTGCACGAATTTCTCAAACAGGCGCGGAAACTCCCATGGCAACGCACAATCTCCTGCTGCTCCCCGGTGACGGCATCGGCACCGAAATCATGGCTGAAGTGAAGAAGATCATCAGCTGGTTCAATGAAAAGGGCACCGTGAGCTTCGAGATCGAGGAAGGCCTCGTGGGCGGCGCAGCCTATGATGCGCATGGTGAAGCCATCTCCGAAGAGGACATGGCCAAGGCCATGGCCGCGGATGCGGTGATCTTCGGTGCGGTGGGCGGCCCCAAATGGGACGGCGTCGACTATGACAAGCGCCCGGAAGCCGGTCTTCTGCGTCTGCGCAAGGATCTGGAGCTTTTCGCCAACCTGCGCCCGGCCATCTGCTACCCGGCGCTGGCCGCCTCGTCCTCGCTGAAGCCGGAAATCGTCGAAGGCCTCGATATCCTGATCGTGCGCGAGCTGACCGGCGGCGTCTATTTCGGCGAGCCGAAGACGATCACCGATCTCGGCAACGGCCAGAAGCGCGCCATCGACACGCAGGTCTATGACACGTTCGAAATCGAACGCATCGCCGGTGTCGCCTTCGATCTTGCCCGCACGCGCAAGAACAAGGTCTGCTCGATGGAAAAGCGCAACGTGATGAAGTCGGGCCTTCTGTGGAACGAAGTCGTCACCGCCGTCCATGACGCCAAGTACAAGGACGTTGAGCTGACCCACATGCTGGCCGATGCCGGCGGCATGCAGCTTGTGCGCGCTCCCAAGCAGTTCGACGTCATCGTGACCGACAACCTGTTCGGCGACATGCTCTCCGATATCGCCGCCATGCTGACCGGCTCCCTGGGCATGCTGCCTTCCGCTTCGCTGGGTGCGCCCGACGCCAAGACCGGCATGCGCAAGGCCATGTACGAGCCGGTCCACGGCTCCGCTCCCGACATCGCAGGCACCGGCGCCGCGAACCCGATCGCCATGATCGCCTCCTTCGCGATGGCGCTGCGCTACTCCTTCGGCCTCGTGGAAGAAGCCGACCTGGTCGAGAAGGCGATCTCCGCCGCCCTCGACAAGGGCCTGCGCACCGGCGACCTGATGAGCGAAGGCATGACCAAGGTCGGCACCACCCGGATGGGCGATGCGATCCTGGCGGAAATCGAAGCGCTGGCCTGATAGCCACCTCTCCCGCAAGGACGGGACTTGTTCGCACCCACAGGGCCATCCGTTTCAGGCAACTTGTCCGGAAATGGGTGGCCCTTTTCTGTTTGGGCCAGAGCAATCCGCGTTCCCGGGCAACTTGACCGATTTTGGGAGGAAATCATGACCGATCCACATGCCGTCACCACGATGGAGGCGCTTGAAGGCATTTACGGAGAGCCGGCGCACAGATCTCTGATCAAGGAACTCGACCACATTTCCGATCACTATCGCGCCTTCATCGAAGCCGCGCCCTTTGTGGTGATCGCAAGCGTGGGCGAAGAGGGGCTGGATTGTTCGCCGCGTGGCGATCCGGCGGGCTTCGTGCATGTGCGCGATGACAAGACCGTTCAGATCCCGGATCGGCGCGGCAACAACCGCATCGATACGCTTCGCAACATCGTGCGCGATCCGCGCGTCTCGCTGCTGTTCCTGATACCCGGCATCGGCGAAACCCTGCGGATCAACGGCCGGGCCGAGATCACGACCGACCCCGACCTCTGCGCCACCTTCGCCATCAACGGCAAGACCCCGGCCACCGTCCTGAACGTCAGTGTGGATCGCGTCTATTTCCAATGCCAGAAAGCGCTCGCACGCTCCCGGCTCTGGGCCCGCGAAACCCAGATCGAGCGGGACCGCCTGCCATCCACGGGAACGATCATCAAGGCGCTCGATGACGCCTTCGATGCGGCGGCCTATGATGCGAATTACCCCGAGCACATGGCCAAAACGATCTATTGATCCGGCGCGGCCGGCCCATGCCGGCTGCCACCTTGCACGGATTGAACACGCAGCCGGACCCCGCCGCACTTGCAAACGCTTCTCAACTGGATATTTTGCAGCCATGGCGGATGAATCGAACCAGAGCGATTACGAACGGATCCTGCGCGCGGCAGGTGTACGCATCACCCGCCCGCGCAAGGTCATCCTCGAAATCCTGGCCGAACGCGACGACCACCCCGACGCGATGGCGATTTTCCGCCGCGCGGTTCGCGTGGATGCCAGCATTTCGCTCTCCACCGTCTACCGCACGATGAAGCTTCTCGAAGACAAGGGCGCCATCCGCCGTCACACATTCGAAGGCGGCCCCTCGCGCTTCGAGCAGGCCGACAGCTCCCACCATGATCACCTGATCGATATCGAGACCGGTGACGTGATCGAGTTCACCTCGAACAGGATCGAGGAGCTGCAGGAAGAAATCGCCCGAAGGCTCGGCTACGAGATCGTCCATCACCGCCTGGAGCTTTACGGCCGCAAGCGGCGCTAGCCCCGATCCGATTGCTAGGCCCCGAAAATGTCCGCCGTGATGCCCTGATACCAGCCGACAGCCTCTTCGGCGTTGGTCTTGCGCAGATCCGCCGGTTCGTGGATCTGGCTGATGAAGGTCGAGGTGGAGGCGATGCCGTCTGCCCCCGGCGCATACTGGCCGCCCACCTTCACGGCGTTGTCGGTCTCAATCAGGCTCCAGCAGGTATTGGTGAACCGCGCCGGGAAGATCTTCGAGCCGACGAGATCACCGCGCACATTCATCGCCGCCACCTTGGCCTGGCTGTTTGCGGAAAAGGCCGATTTCGGCATGGCCCCGGCAATGGACGCATCGCCCAGAATGAAGATGTTGTCATCCAAGGCGGACCGCATGGACGCGGCGTCGATGGGACAGAAACCGCTGTCATCGGCAAGCCCAGCCTCGCGCGCGATGATCCCGGCCTTCTGCGCGGGGATCACGTTGACGAGCGCACCGGTGAAGGTATCGAAATCCGTTTCCACCGTGCCGGCTTCCGGATCAACCCCCAGAATGCCGCCGTGAACGTCCGGCCCGTACCATTCGATCATGCCCGGATAGAATTCCTCCCAGCCTTCGGCGAAAAGAGCCTGCTTGGAGAATTTCGGCTTGTAATCGAGAATGATGATGCGCGAGCGGGTGTGCCCGCGCGCCTTCAGCACATGGGCGAACATGGACGCGCGTTCATAGGGGCCCGGCGGGCACCGATACGGGTTGGGCGGCGCGACCATGACGATCTGCTGCCCGTCTTCCAGCGCATCCAGACGCTGTTTCAGAAGCTGGGTCTGCGGCCCCGCCTTCCAGGCATGGGGCATGATTTCTTCCGCTTGCCTGGAATAGCCCGGAACGCTCTCATGGATCACGTCGATGCCCGGAGCAATGACGAGCCGGTCGTAGGGAACGCGGGAACCGTCGGCCAGCACGACCTCTTTCGCGTCCCGCTCCACCGCCGCGGCGCGGGCGTTGACGAAGGAAATCCCGTAATTGGCCTCAAGCGCATCATAGCCATGGGTGATGGATTCGAAGCTGCGCATGCCTGCGAGATAGAGGTTGGAAAAGAAACAGGTCGTGTAGCGCGGATTGGCATCGATCAGCGTGACATCCACCGCATCACGGGCATCCTTCGCGATGTAGCGCGCCGTCGTCGCCCCTCCCGGACCGCCGCCCACGACAACCACCTTCGGCACACCGGATGCCCGCACGATGGAAGGAGCCGCGAGCGTTGTGATCGCGGCCCCGGCGAGAAGTCCGAACTGTCGCCTTGAAAGACCCGTCATCGTCATTCCTCCCCATTAAAAAGACTTATTGCGGATCGAGCCCGCCGAAATAGGCCGCCAGCGCCGCAATCTCCTCATTGCCGAGATTGGCGGTCATGAGCTGCATCACCTGATGCCTGCGCACATTGGTCTTGTATTCGAAAATCACGCGGATGAACGCCTCCCGGGGCCATCCGACGATGGAGGGAATACCATCCGTGCGGCCCGATTGCTGGTGGCAGGTCAGGCATTCGCTCGCCAGATATTCACCGTAAGCCCGATCGCCGACAAGGCCCATGGCGGCCGATCCGATTTCCGCGCGATGTTCCTCGACCGGAGCCGGGTCGCTTGCTGGCGCGCTTGCAGTGATTTTTTCCAGATAGGCGATGAGATCGGCACGGGCTGCCGCATCCTCCATGCCGCGAAAGGACATTCGCGTGCCGGGGATCATCACCTGAGGGTCGCGGAGATAAGTGCCGAGGCTGTCCCGGCCCCACGCGAGACCGTCAGCCCCGTGACGACGCAGGGCGCTGGAATAGGAAAAGCCGTCCAGAGATCCGGCGACGCGCCCGAAAAGGCCATCAAGGTGGGGACCGATGCCGTTTCGCGCATCCGCGCCCACCTGATGGCATCCCTTGCAGGCGGAGAACACGGCCTTGCCGCGTTCTGCATCGCCCGGGCGGGACGGTTCGGCGGCAATTCCCGCAGATCCGATCACGGCAAGAACGCATGCCAGAGCGGCCAACCGTCCTCGCTGCCGCATCCTATTGCCCTCCCCTGCGCGTCAGTCGACCGCCCCGCCGGCAGCACCGTCATCGTCGGCACTTCCCGGCGTCACATCGAGAATGCGCGCCCGCATGGTCACTTCAACCGCGCTGTCCTTGCAATCCGTCATGCAGAGCGGGGTCTTCTTCTCGTTGAACGGCTCGTCGGGACGCCCGTCTTCGATGAAATTCGCCTCATTCGGCAGATGGATCTCGATGAAGTTCTCCCTGGAGAGTTCAAACTCTTCATCCGTCACGATATCGTTCAGATAGAGCAGATACGCGGTCAGCGCGTAGACCTCGTCATCCGTCATCGAGCGCGCATTGCCATAGGGCATGGCGCGGCGGACATAGTCGTAGACGGTGGAAAGATACGGCCAGTAGGAGCCAATCGTCTTTTCGGGCCGCTCATGGGTGAGCGTGCCCTGACCACCGGCCAGAACCGGCCAGCGGCCCGTGCCCTCGCCGAAATCGCCGTGACAGACGGCACATTGCTCGGTGAAGATTTCCTCGCCTTGCGCAACCGTGCCGCGCCCTTCCGGCAATCCCGCGCCGTCGGGGCGAATATCGATGTCCCAGGCGGAAATCTCGTCCGGCGTCGCAGCACGGCCCAGTCCGAAATGACCGCCCTCCCCGGCCAGCGCCGGGACAGCGGTCGACGTTGTGACGACAACGACCAGGGATTTAAGAAACTTCGACATTTTCAACCGTCCCGTCCGCCTTCACATGCCAGGTCTGGATCGAATTGTTGTGGTAGATGGAATTCTCGCCGCGTTCGGCGCGAAGCGCGTTTTTCGTCGGCTGATAGAAGCCGTGCTCATCGAGGGCGCGCGACTGCAGCAGCAACGGCGAGCCATCCCACTCGATATCGAGATAGAAGCGGTGCAGCGACTTGGACAGGCTCGGCCCGTCGATGCGCGCGCTCTTCCAGTTGCGCCCGCCATCGAGCGAAACATCCACCCGCGAGATCTTGCCATTGCCCGACCAGGCAAGGCCCGAAATCACCAGCGCCCCCTTGCCATGCGTGATCGGCTTTTGCGGCGAGGGGCTCGTGATCACCGACTTCGGATCCATGACCCAGGTGAAACGGCGCGCCTTCCCGTTGGCCAGAAGGTCCGTGTACTTGGAGGTCTCTTCGCGCTGGTGCCAGGGCTGATCGCCCACTTCCAGACGGCGAAGCCACTTCACCCACATGTTGCCTTCCCAGCCGGGAACGCACAGGCGCAGCGGATAGCCCTGTTCGGGGCGCAGCGCCTCGCCGTTCATCTTGAACGCGACGAGACAATCGTCCAGCGCCTTTTCCATCGGGATGGAGCGCGTCATGGCCGCCGCGTCGGCGCCTTCCGCCAGCACCCACTTGCCGTTGGTCTTCACGCCCGCCTCTTCCAGCAGAAGCTTCAGCGGCACGCCCGTATACATCACACAGTGGACCATCCCATGGGTGTACTGGCAGCCATTGAGCTGCGCGCCGCGCCATTCCATGCCGGAATTGGCCGCGCATTCGAGGAAGTAGACGCGGTTTTCACGCGGAAAACGCATCAGGTCCTGCATGGTGAAGACAAGCGGCTTGTCCACCAGACCATTGATCATCAGGCGATGATCGGCGGGCGCGATATCCGCAACACCGCCATGATGGCGCTCAAAGCACAGCCCGTTCGGCGTGATGATGCCATCGAGTTCATGCAGCGGCGTGAAATTGATCGAGCTTTCGGTCGATGCCGTCAGCCACTCCACGTCGCGCCGGACCACTTCGGCCTCATATTCGGACGGCATGCCATAGGGGGCGGCCTGCACACCCGCGCCCAGATAGCGGTTCCAGTCCTGAACCTCGGTGATGAGCGGATCGCTTTCGGCTGCCACGGCAGATCCGCCCAGCGCGGCGGCGCCGCCAGCAGCAAGCCCGGCCTTCAGAAAACCGCGCCTGTCCAGCCGCATGGCCGGTTTGTCCTTCGTCTCCATCATCCTCGTCCCTTGAACGCGTCTCGTCTCGTCTCGCATCAGCCGACCACCTTGACCGACTGGTTTTCTGGCAGGGCGACGGTGCCGGTGCGGGTGAGATAATTCTCCACCACCTCCCAGATCGCAGGCCCCTCCGTGCCCTCATTGACCGACGCCCAGCCCGCGACCGTGTAGTCGCGCGCCGGATCGACCGGCTCGCCGCTTGAAAGCACCGTCATGTTGGAAATGCGCGACCCCATTTCGGCCGAGGGGTCGATCGTGTAGCCCATGCCGCCGACACGGACCATGTCGCCGCCCTGCTGGTAATAGGGATCGGCGTTGAAGAGATTGTCGGCCACATCCTCCAGAACGTCTTTCAGCGTCGCGCCGCTCATGGCGGAGCGATAGGCCGCCGGATAGGACATGGCGCAGGCATTGTGCAGGTCCTCCACCGTGATCGCCTGACCGGGCAGCACGCTCGTGCCCCAGCGGAAACCGGGCGACAGGGAGATCTCCGCATCGCGTTCCTCAAGCAGCGCCTGGCAGATCAGATCATCGAAGGTGCCGTTGAAATTGCCGCGCCGGAACAGAAGCGAATCCGTCGTGGCAAGCTCGCGCGCCAGCTCCGCTTCATAAGGCGCGCGCACCTTGTCGATGAGCGCAGCCATCTCCGCATCCGGCGTGATCACATCCGAGAAGACCGGGATCAGGCGATAGGCCCAGTCGGCGACGCGCCCGTCGCGCACATCGAGATCGACGCGCGAGACGAACTTGCCGTTGGACCCGGAAGCCACCACCAGCGTCTTGCCGACCATGACAGGCTCGGGCAGCGCATCATGGGTGTGACCGGTCAGGATGACGTCGATGCCGGGGACACGGGAGGCAAGCTTGCGATCCACATCGAAGCCGTTATGCGACAACAGGACGACGACCTCGGCGCCGTCCGCGCGCGCATCCTCCACGTGCTTGGCAATGTCCTCCTCGCGGATCCCGAAGGACCAGCCGGGGATCATCCAGCGCGGATTGGCGATCGGCGTATAGGGGAAGGCCTGACCGATAACGGCGACCTTGGTGCCGCCGCGCTCCAGCATGGCCGTGTGCTCGAAGGCGGGTTCGTCCCACTCGTTGTCATAGATGTTTGAACCGAGGAACGGGAAGGACAGGCTGTCGATCGCCTCCTGAACCCGGTCGGTTCCATAGGTGAATTCCCAATGACCGGTCATGGCGTCGGGGCTCAGCGCCTCCATCACCTCGATCATGTCCGCGCCTTGCGTTTGCTGCGCGGTGTAGGAGCCCTGCCAGGTGTCGCCGCCGTCGAGCAGGACCACATTGTCCTCCCCGCGTTCCGCGCGGATCCGCTTGATGACGCTGGCCACTCGGTCCATGCCGCCCATGCGCCCATAGGCCCTGGCAAGCGAAGTGAAATCTTCCGATGTCAGCGCATAGGCGTCGGGCGATCCGGCCTCGATGTTGTAGAGCTTGAGGAAATCCGCCCCGGTGACATGCGGCGGCTTGCCGGCGACCGGACCGACGCCGAGATTGATCGACGGCTCGCGGAAATAGATCGGCTTGAGCTGGGCGTGAATGTCGGTGATGTGGACAAGGGTCAGGTTGCCCACCGGCTTCATCGAGACAAGCGCATCCTCGCTGAGCCCCTGTTGCGCCATCACGCGTGACCAGCGTCCCGCCATCCCGGAACCCAACACCGCGCTTGCGGCGGTCGCCGCCATCAGGAATTCGCGTCTGGAGAACATGCTGAAACCTTCTCGCCTCAAGGCATGGCTTTCCCGTTGGCACACGACACCGCGCGCACCGGACAAGCCGTTGCCGATTTCTTGCTAGGTCCGACGGGCGGAGCGCGCCGCTTCAGATCGTTTCGGGATTGGCGCGCCCGGCCCGTTCGCCTGTCTAGTGCCTACTGACGGACCGCCGGTGTTTCCACCGAAAGCCCCGTTCCGCGCCAGGCCACATAGACCTCCAGCGCCATCAGTTCGTCGGAGAAAGCCTTGGGCTGCGCACCGCGCGTATCGCGGATGCAACCGCGGAAACGATTGTGCAAGGACACCATGTTCGCCTGTTTCAGCCGGTAGGTGGGAAACCCGTTGGTATTGCCCTGGCTGAGATGGTCGGCCCGGATGTACTTGCCGTTGTAATTCTCATGACAGTTCGCACAGGACAGGTTCAGCTGGCCGGTGCGGGTGTAATATGTTTCCTTGCCCTTCTCCCACCAGGCCTGCATCTCGCCCGCATCGAGATTGACCTCAACCGGCATGCCGAGGGACTGGTGCTTGATATAGGTGACGAGCGCCTTCTGGTCGGCGGCGTCGAACTTGTAGGGCTCGGCCTGCATGTTGGCTTCGCGACAGGCATTGATCTGGAGTTCCAGATTGAAGGGCTTTTTCGCAGCCGCATTCCATTTCGGGTAATGCGCGCCCACCCCCTTCATGCTCTCCGCGGCATCACCGTGGCATTCCGCACAGGACTTTCCCGCCGCCCCCTCCACCGTGTTCCAGATCTCCTCGCCACGCTCCACATAGAGCATGCCGGGGTTCTCGAACGTATCGGCTTCCAGCGCCCGCGTTTCCTTGGTGCGGTATAGCCAGCCGGACGTGGCCTCCTCCAGGGGGTGGCCCTCCGGCGTCTTGACGCGGGTGACCATTTCGATTTCCCCGTCAATGACCAGTTGATCATCCACGGGCTCGGCGAAGCTGCCTGCCGCCGTGGCGACAAGCGCGAGCGCAGCCGCGCCCGTCAAGATTGCCTTCTTCAAGTGCCTTCCTCCCATAGGCTTCCTCCCCCCGACCACGGGCCGTCCGTTATTTGACCGTGATCTTCTCGTCCTTGGTGTAGACGCTTCCGTCGTCGTCCTGCCAGGTGAACGCGAACGTTCCGCTTTCCTCCACCTTGGCCGTGAACTCGATATACGGGTTGGCCGAGATGGCGGGGTCCATGTCGCAGGAGAAGACCTCCTGTCCATTGAACGTGCACTTGAAGGTATTGATGATCTGACGCGGAATGACGTTTCCGCTCTTGTCCTTGCGCTGGCCGGACTCCATGGGATGGCTGATCAGCGTCTTGATCGTGATGATCTCGCCCTTGTCCGCCTTCTTGGGCAGCTTCACGCGGGGTTTCACATTAGCCATGACGGCTCTCCTTCAAATAGCCTCAGCCGCCGCAGCCGCCGATGGTGACCTTCACTTCCTTGGTGTCCATGAACACCGAACCGTCCTTCATGCGGGCGACCGCAATGACGTTCTGGGTCTTGGCAAGGCGCATGCGCGTGGAGGCCATCGCCTGGCCGCTCATCGCGGTGAAGTGGAAGGTGGCGACCGCCGGGCTCGGATTGCCTTCCGCGAGGATGGCAACGGCCTCGACATGATCCTCCTCCGTCATCGGGCTTTCGACCGAAATGGAAATCGGCACGGTATTGCCGTTTTCGGCGATTTCCGGTGCATCGAGCGTGATCTTGCCCTCGGCCGGCTCAGCCCCACCCGTGAAAGCCAGGATGGCCTTGCGGGTGTCGTCCGCTGTGGCAAAGGCCACCTTGGCGCCGCTCACCGCAAAGGCGGCAGCCCCTGCAACAACGGCCAGCGCTTCGCGACGATTAAGCGTCATCGCGTTCTCCTCTCATGACTATTCTTCCTTGAGCGTCGTCAGATAGGCGACGACGTCCTCCACGTCCTGCGCCGACAGGATGGTCTTGCCGGCAAAATCCTCGTCGACATTGATGCCCACATCGAGGGTGTAGAAACCGGGCATGATGGTCTGGTCGCCGAAGACCAGCTTCGAGTTCACGACAATCGCGCGCAGTTGCTCGGGCGACCAGCGCGCGGCAACGCCATCCAGCACCGGTCCCACTTCGCCGTGAAAGAGCTCGTTGTTGAGATCCTTGTTGACATGACAGGCGAGGCAATTGCCGAGCTTGCGGGCCGCGAAGACCTCCCGCCCCTTCACCGGGTCACCCGCCATGTCCGTCAGCGGCTGGCTCAGTTCCATGTCTTCGATCCGGACCTCGTCCGGCGCGATCGTCCCGGCCAGTGCATAGCCCGTCCCCAGAAGGGCCGAGCCGACCACCAGGGTCGCCATCGCCTTGTGCATGTGCGTGCGCATGTTTCGCCGCTTCCTCCCCTCTCCCGGCCGGTACCCCCCGGCCTGCATTCCTCCCACGTCGCGCAGGTCCTCCAACCCCCGGGGTCCAGCCACGGCCGACCCCGATGCGACGTTTCGACGCATCAAAAGATATGATTTTTTGCATGCTTTGTGAAGCGGCGAATCTCAACGCGGGCCAATACGTTGTAATTACGTAATTATTCGCCCTTCAAACGCCCGGCGTCGCGCAAGTCCTGGATGATTCGAGCGTGGTATTTCTGGAAATGCTCGTCGCCCTCGTAGCCCTTTTCATGCACCCAGCGGAACATGTTGAGGAACGTCCACTTGCCGAAAGCACCCGGCATGGTGGCAACCGCCGCCTGCCCCGCGCTGAGACCTTCAGGAGCCTCTTCCGGCATGAAGACCAGTGTCGGCGTGAAGACATAGCCCCACTTGCGCGCGGCGGTCTTTTCGGTGAGCACCTCGCCGTCGAGATCCGTCACTTCCTCGTCGCCGAACATGTTGTACTGAACGACCTTGAAGTTGGCCTTGATATAGTCGGCGACCTCCGGATCGGAGAGCAGCGTCTCGTGCATCTTCGCACAATAGATGCAGCCGCGCTGTTCGAAGACGAGAACCAGCCGCTTGCCCTCCTCGCGCGCGGCCTCGATGTCTTCTGCAACATCCTTGAAGGTGATGGCGAACCAGTCTTCCTTGTGGAGCCCGTCATCGCCCATCTGGGCGGCCCCTGCGGGAGCCGAGACGGGAACGGCAAGAAGCGTGAGCCCGAAGGCTGCGGCACAGATTGTCCTGAACATCTTCCTCTCCTCCTCCAATGCGCCCGCCCGGCGGGCAAGTTCGGCTACCCGATCTGCGAAAAGACCGGGAATGTCTCCAAGAGCCACTGGGAGATGACCGACATCTGGCCCGTCATGAACAGGAGCCCGGTCAGCACCAGCAATCCACCCATGACCTTCTCCACCGTCCCCATATGCTTGCGGAACCGGGCTGCAAACGCCAGAAACCGCCCGGCAAAGGCCGCAGCCAGGATGAACGGCACGCCGATGCCCGCCGCATAGACCGCCAGCAGCGTCGCGCCCTTGGCGGCGGTGGCCGTGGACCCGGCATAGAACAGGATCGCCGCCAGCACCGGCCCGACACAGGGCGTCCAGCCAAAGGCGAAGGCCAGTCCCATCACATAGCTGCCGATGAGCCCGGCCGGCTTGTTCGCGACACGCACCCGCGCTTCCCGGTAAAGCAGCCCGATGCGGAAGACGCCCAGAAAATGCAGACCCATGATCGCGATCATGGCACCGGCGATGATCGACATGATGTTGAAATAGCGCGCCACCGCCTGACCGATGAAACTGGCCGTCGCGCCCAGCGCGACAAACACGGTCGCAAAGCCCAGGACGAAAAACACGGCTGTCAGAACAATCCGCCGCCCACTGGCCGTGTCGGGCTTTTCGCCTGAAAGCTGCTCGAAACTGACACCCGCCAGATAACACAGGTAAGGCGGCACGATTGGCAGCACGCAGGGTGACACAAAGGACAGAAGCCCCGCCAGGAACGCCGCGCTGTAGGATACGTCAAGCATCCGTTGCCTCCCCCTCCTGTCGCGTTCCCCGTTGCCTCGGCAAGCCACGACATGGACTTTTTTGAAACTGGAAGGATGAAAATATTCAGAAGTTACTATATTTTTCAACTGGTGAAACGTAGGGGGTCCCGGATGCCCGATGGGCGCGGCTTCGCATATTGGCGGTTTTCCGCGGGGTTTGGCGTGATTGCGTGGGCAATCGCGGCAATGGGCGGCTCATGCGTCCAGGCCGCCGAACTGATCATGATGGAGCAGCCCGGCTGCGTGTGGTGCGCCCGCTTCCATGCCGAGATCGCGCCCGCCTACGCCAAGACCGAAGAGGGACGCCGTGCCCCCTTGCGCCGCGTCGATATCACCGAGCCCTGGCCCGATGACCTTTCCGCCATCAGGCCGGAACGTTTGACGCCCACATTCGTTCTGGTGGAAGCCGGCCATGAAGTCGCCCGGCTGCGCGGGTATCCGGGTGAAAACTTCTTCTGGCCGATGCTGGAGGAAATGATGGAAAAGCTGGTAGCCGCACAGGCCCGCCCTGCAGACAAGGCAGATGATGACGCCCCCGGAGATCAGACGCATGTCGGCACGGGAAAATAAACGCCGCGAATACCCGGAACGGGAGGGATCCGGGCTGTTCGTCCAGATGGATTTCGTATTCGAGATGGTCCGACGATGATCAACCTGCCCGCACTGGAC
Organism: Breoghania sp.; assembly: GCF_963674635.1. Classification (NCBI taxonomy): domain Bacteria; kingdom Pseudomonadati; phylum Pseudomonadota; class Alphaproteobacteria; order Hyphomicrobiales; family Stappiaceae; genus Breoghania; species Breoghania sp. The sequence goes on along the minus strand of NZ_OY771475.1, from coordinate 3,325,504 downwards.
ACCCTGACCGATCCGGTAGAACGCGACAAACTCATGGAACAGGCGCGCAAGGCCAGCGATCTGTTGAAGGCGCTGTCGCACGAAACCCGCCTTCTGATCCTCTGCATCCTGTCGGAGGGGGAGAAATCGGTTTCCGAGCTGGAGGATATCCTCACCATGCCGCAAGCCGCCGTGTCCCAGCAGCTGGCAAGATTGCGCATGGAAGGGCTCGTCAATCCGCGCCGCGAAGGCCGCGTGATCTACTATTCCCTCGTTGACGACGAGGTCCGCGGGATTGTCGAAAACCTCTATTCCATGTTCTGCGCCCCGGTCCGCAAGCCTCTGGCCTGACCGGATCGACCCCGGCGTCGCCATCGCCGCCCCGCCCGCCGCGCCGCCACGCCGATGGCGCTTTTGTCTTGAAACCGGCATTCCGTAACGTCATGGTCAATCTCCACGGAATGGGACATCGCCAAAGAGCGGGCCCGGGAGGAAACGACCATGAACGCAACGGACCCTTCGCTCCTGCTGCCCCTTCTGGGCGTCGCGGCAGGAACGGTCCTGGGATATGTCGCGCGCGTCAACCGCTTCTGTACGCTGTCGGCGTTCGAGCGGCTCTGGTATGCGGGTGATTCGCGCGGTCTGCGCACCTGGATACTCGCCGCAACAATTGCCCTGATCGCCAGCCAGTCGGCCGCCGCGCTCGGCCTCGCGGATCTGTCCCTGAGCTTCTATCTGCAACCCGACTTCGGGCTGACCGGAGCTGTCCTGGGCGGGGTCATGTTCGGCCTCGGCATGGCGCTTGTCGGCACGTGCGGTTTTGGCGCGATCGTGCGCCTGGGTGGCGGCAGCCTGCGCGCCGCCGTGGTGTTGATCGTTCTTGGCCTGACGGCGCTCGCCGCCCAGCGCGGGTTGCTCGCGCCCTTGCGCATTCTGCTCGTCGATGACCTCGCGCTCGACTTCTCCGCCGCGGGAAGCCAGTCCATCACGCAGCTTCTCTCCCACCTCACCGGGGCCGACCTCAGCCTCGCCGTGCCGGTGCTCGCAAGCCTTGGCCTGCTTGGCTGGATCTTTTCCGACCGCGCCTACCGGCGCGAAGGCGCCCTCATCGTAAGCGGCTCCCTGGTCGGCCTCTGCATAACCTTCGGCTGGCTTGCAACCACCTGGGCATCGCGCAACGCCTTTGACCCCATTCAGATCGAGGCGGCCTCTTTCGTCGTGCCCGTCGGCGACACGATCCTGCAGCTTGTCACCTACACGGGGACCCTTCCCGATTATGGCGTCGGACTGCTGATCGGCACGTTTCTGGGCGCCGCGCTCGGCGCATGGCGCAAAAGGGACGGACGCTGGGAGGCGTGCGATGACGCGCGCGAGCTTGGGCGCCATTTCATCGGCGCATCTTTGATGGGCGTCGGAGGCGTCTTCGCCATGGGATGCACGGTGGGTCAGGGGATCACCGCGGTCTCCACGCTGGCAATTTCCGCCCCGATCGTTTTCGTCTCCATCGCGTTTGGCGCGCGCATCGGCCTTGCATGGCTGATCGAAGGCTCGATCCGCCCGCTCGTGCCAGGCCTCGGCAGGCCCGCCCCTTAGGGCGCGCCGCCACGGATGTCGACACGAGCCCTCAGGCTGTGGGCGCGAAGCGGAACGCCGAGCCCGCCTTTTCGACCGTGCCGATGCCCGGATAGGGCAGATGAAAGCCGATGATCGAGGCCTTGTCCCCGGCCAGCCGGTCCATCAGCGCCACCCGCGTGGCCGCCCCTTGCGCCCGGTCCTGATCCGACCCGATTTCCCAGTCGGGCTTTTCGAATGAGATCACCGGGTGGGTGATCGCATCGCCGGTGATCAGCAGCGGGTCCGACCCGCCATGCAGCATGACCGAAACATGGCCCGGCGTGTGGCCCGCCGTATCCACGATCTCGATACCCGCCACGGGCTCATCGCCCGGCTTGAAGAAACTGACCAGTTCCTCGATCGCGTCGAAACGGTTCTGCGCGCCGACCACGAAGGACTTCCGCTCCTCCGGCATCCTGGCCAACGTATCGTCGGCCCGCCAGAAATCCCACTCCGCCTGCGAGATCCAGTGCCGCGCCTCGGCAAAGAGCGGATCGTCGAAATCGTCGAGCGTGCCCCAGATATGATCCGGATGCGCATGGGTGAAGATCACGTCGGTGATGTCCGATGGGTCCACGTCGACCGCTGCGAGGCTGTCCAGAAGCCGTCCGGCCGTAGGCTGGAAGTTCGCCCCTGCGCCTGCATCGAACAGCACGAGCCGGTTGCCGGTCTGAAGCAGGGTCACGTTGCAATCCGGCTCGCTGCGATCAAGCGGCAGCCCGTGCGGACCCAGCAAGGCTTCAATTTCGCCCGCCTCACGTCCGGGAAGAAGGAAACTCATCGGCAACACGAGATTGCCGTCGCTGACGACCTTGAGCGACGCATCCCCCAGGGAAAGCGTCTGGGCGCGCAGCGGCGTTGGCAGCGAACCGGCCAGCGCCAGGGCACCAGCGGCCCCCGCACCGGCAAGCAAGGCACGCCGGTCGAGCATCGGGATTTTCAGCGTCATGACGTTTCCTCCCAAAAGTATATAATTTTTTGAATTTATAGGGTGGCGGCTTGACCCGCGTCAATGCGGGCGGGCCCGATCCATCTTTCGTTACGTCATGTTTCGCCGCTGAAAGCCAGGACGGATCTCGGCCATGGACCTTTCCTTGTTGCTCGACCGCTATGGCGAGCCCGCAATTCTCGCCTCTGGCGGTCTGCTGATCGGCCTGACCTTCGGCGCCTTCGCGCAGCAAAGCCGCTTCTGCCTGCGCGCGGCGGCAATCGAGTTCGTGGCCGGCGCACCGGGCGCCAAACTCGCCATCTGGCTGCTCGCCTTCGGCGCGGCCCTGGCCGGCACCCAGCTTCTGGCCCTCATGGATCTCGCCCAGCTCTCCGAGGCCCGTCAGATCGCCTCCCCGCAGAGCTTGTCGGGCGCGGCCCTTGGCGGGCTGATGTTCGGGGCCGGCATGGTGCTTGCGCGCGGTTGCGCAAGCCGCCTCCTGGTGCTCTCGGCCACCGGAAACCTGCGCGCGCTTCTATCCGGGCTGGTCTTCGCGGTGGTGGCGCAGGCCAGCCTGCGCGGCAGTCTCAGGCCTTTGCGCGAATACCTGGCCGCGGGCTTCACCTCCAACGAGATCGGCGGCAACGATCTCCTCGCCTTTTCCGGCGCATCGGTGGAATGGGCCATCGCGTTCGCCCTCGCCTGGATAGCGGCGGGGATATTCTTCACATGGCGCGCAAGCCTTTCCCCATGGCGGGCCTTCGCAGCCATCGTGACCGGCCTCGCCATTCCGCTTGCATGGTGGTTCACCGCAAGCATGGCCACGCAAGCCTTCGACCCGGTCCAGGTGGAAGGCGTCACCTTCACCGGCCCGTCCGCCGACACGCTGATGCTGATCCTGTCACCGCCCGGCGGCGCGCTGGATTTCGATGTGGGGCTTGTGCCCGGCGTGTTTCTGGGGTCGGCGATTGCGGCGCTGATCGCCCGCGAATGGCGCCTCGTGGGCTTCCATGACGGGCCCTCGATGCGGCGCTATCTGGCAGGAGCAGCCCTCATGGGCTTCGGCGGCATGTTGGCGGGCGGCTGCGCGGTCGGCGCGGGCATTACCGGCGCATCGGTCTTCGCCCTCACCGCATGGGTGACGCTGTCCGCCATCTGGCTATCCGCAGGCGTGACGCATTACGTGATCGACGGTGAGCGTGCACGCAAATCAACGCAGGCCCCGGCCCAAGCCACGCCGTGACGCGCGCAGGCCTTGCCAAAGGCGGAGCGCCGATACGCCAATCCCCGCAGCCCCCGGACGACCGGGCGACAACGCATCGAGATCAGGAAGGAAGGAGGATCGTGGAGGAGAAGGAGTGGTGCCGCTTACGTGACTCGAACACGTGACCCCATCATTACGAATGATGTGCTCTACCAACTGAGCTAAAGCGGCGCTCAGGCTCAGGCCCGAAGTGAGCGCTTGATATACGCTTCGCCGAAGCGATGCAAGGGGCGAAACGTCTGTTTCCTGCCTCTTGTCGACAGGGAACCGCAGCTTGCCGCCGCGGACCCCGATTTTCCCTGCTTACACACGTCGCGAACAGGGCTGCCACCAGCCGCAGACGTCCGGGTTCTCAGAAGAACTTGCGGGCCCGACGGGGAATGTCATCGTCGCCATCGACACCCGGATCATCCGGCGGGCGCGGCAGTTTGACCTCGCCGACCGTCTCCAGATCGTCGCCCTTCACGGTGCGCGCCGCATCTTCATCCTTGGCCGCAAACTTGTCCTTGGCATCCGCGGGTGCCTCCGTCTTCGCGTCGGCAGACGGGCCGGTCGCGGTGGACGGCGCACTCTTGCCCTCGGCAAGACGCTGGGCAACCTTCGCCTTGACCCGATCCGCCGGGCTCTGCGTTTCAGCCGGAGCCTTGGCGTCCTCGCCCGGTTTCGCCGCCTGGCTGCCGCCTTCCTGCGTCTGGACCTTGTCCTTTTCGGCGGCGGCCTTCTGGGCCTTGGCCTTCTCGGCCTCCGCCTTCAGCGCTTCCTTGGTTTCCGCAAGCGCCGCCGCGACCTCGACAATCTTCTGCGCCGGCTCCGCCTTGACCGGCGTCTCGACAGGCGGCTTTTCTTCAGGCCGGATGCCGGCAGAGGGCGCCGCCGGTGCCGCGGCGCCGGGCGACACCGTTTCGGTGGTTGGCGCACAGGTGACGATCGGGCCGGAAGCGGTCTGAGCGGGCTTGCTTGCGGCCTTCAGGGTTTCCATCGGAGAGCCGACAATCGTTGCATCTTCGGCGACCGGGCGCTCCAGCGGCATATCGAGCAAATCGGTGCTGTCCTCGTCCTCCGGACCGGTGAGACGTTCCACCGGAGCCTTCCACTCGAAGGCGTCGAGCTTGCCGGTAATCGGCGAAACCGGGGCCCAGGCATCGGCGACGATGCCGTCAGCGGTCCAGGCCGGATCGCGCGGAGCACGAACGGCGCGCGAGAGCCACTCGCGCACGCGGCCGCGATCGCCGTGTTCGCCTTCTTCCAGATCCGCCATCAGAAGGAAGACGCGTTGGGTGGGCTGTGTGCGCAGAAGCGGGCGCAGCTGTTCGCGCGCCTGCTTCCAGTCGCGCGCCTGAATGGCGGCGCGCGCAATGGCGAGCGAACCTTCCACGTGATGGCCGCGCAGATCGTTGAGTGCGCTGACGCGCTTCAGCCTGTCGCGCGCGCTGTCGCCGGGGCGTACATGGGCATAGGCTTCCGCGATGTCGGGATGCGGAGACTTCTTCCATGTCGCCTGCAGCACCTTGATAGCCTTGCGCACATCGCCACGGCGCGTGAGCAATCGGCCCGCGATGACCGCAGCCGGAACGAGATCCGTCGCCAGGCCATGCGCCTCCAGCGCAAGCTGACGCGCATGATCGGGCTCGTGGTCTTCCAGTTCCATCGCACGTGCGGTCAGAAGAACGGCCTTCTGACGGCGCAGCGTCGGCTTGTCGATGAGCTTGGCATGCGCATTGCGCTCCAGCGTGACAATGGCCTGCTCCCAGTCATGGGCGGCCGCCTGATAGGCCAGCACCGCCTTGCCTGCCCAGGCAAGGCCCGGCGAGAGCTTGTGGGCCTCTTCCGCATAGTGGCGCGCGGCAAGGGGTTCCTTCTGGCGCTCGGCTTCGACAAACAGCCCATGCAAACCGAGAAGGCGGGTTTCGTCGTCCTCCAGCATGGCCTCGAAGTGGCTTTGAGCCTCCTCGCGGCGGCCAGACATCTGGGCCGATTGGGCAAGCAGCAGGAGAGCGGCGGGCTCGTTGCGCAACAGCTTGCTGGCCTCGTTGCCATATTTGCTGGCCGCGCGCGCATCGCCTGCCCCCAGGGCAATAAGCCCGTGCGACAGGGCGGAATAGCCCCTGTCCCGACGACGGCGGCTGAAGAAGCGCGACAGCGTCCCTGGCGTGTGCAGGATCGAACGCAGGATCGACCACACGATCCCGAGCACGACCATGAGCATGCTGAGGAAAATCAGCATGGTCATCAGGCCCATCTCGATGCGATAGCCCTGCCAGTCGATGATGACATCGCCGGGGCGGTCGGCCATCCAGGCAAAGCCCAGCGCGAGCACGAAGACGATAGCGAAGAAGGAAAGAACGCGGACCATTTAAGGTGTCTCCGGATCAGCTGTCTTTGGCGAGCGCCTCGATGACCTCGGAGGTCACCTTGTCGACCAGAGCATTGGCAGCGAGCCGCGCACGGGCAGAAGCCGCCCAGTCCTTGCCCGCATTCTGGGTGCCTTCAGGCAATGTTTCGTAGATTTCCAGAGCCTGATCGATATCTCCCGCACGGACACTGGCCTCCATGCGCCCGAGTGCGCCCATCGGCCCGGATCCCGCACCGCTGCCGGTGGCGCGAACCTGCACGAGCGACCGCATGTTGTTCAGGAACGTGTTGGCAACCTTATTGCCGGTATCGACCCGTTCCAGGGTCGAGGCCATCTCGGCGGAGACCTCCGGGAACTCCCGGGTCAGCTGTGTGAGGGTCTTCAGTCCGCGCTGCGCGTGCGCGTCGAGCGCCGCGAGATCCGTTCCTTGCGGCAAGGCGTTGCGCACGGCGGCAAGTTCGACCGCATAGGGACGCCCGGCATCGACCGCGTTCTTGAGCAGCGAAACGGCAACCGCGCGCGACGCGGTTTCACGCGCACCCGGCCCACCCATGATGTCTTCCAGCGCCGCGACCCGCTCCTCCACGCTTTCCACCTTGGTGGTCAGATCGCCAAGACCGGTGCGCGCCGCATCGGCGGCCGCTTCAAGCGTCCCAAGCCGCGCGACCTGACTGTCAAAATCGGTGCGCACCTGCTTCACCGTCTCCACCATCAGATCCAGACGACTGGAGAATGTCTTAATCGCATTGCCAGCGACCGAATCACCCTCGGCAGCGGCCTTGGCCGCGGCGCTGGCCGCTTCGGTCGCCGCGGTCGTGCGCGCCTCCAGAGCGGCAATCTTCTGGTCGATGTCGCTCAGCGCCTTCTGGACGACAGGGCTCGTATCCTCTTCCAGCGCGGTCACTTTGTCACCGAGCGTGGCGAGTGTGCCCTGGATCTTCTCCACGCTGTCATCGAGGCTCGCCAAAGCAGCCGAAGCGCCCGCGCCACCGGAGGAAACGAACCGGCGCAACTCCTCAAGCCCGGAAGTTAAGGCCTGCATGTCGCCTTCAAGCCCGGCGGCCGTCTTCGCCGTCTGTTCCAGACCCTGCAAACGCTCCGCCAGGTCATTGACCACGGAAGGTGCAACCGTCGGCGACGCCTCGGCGCTCGAAATCTCACGCATGCGCTCGTCCAGGGCCGCGAAACGCGCATCCGCACTGGCCAGAGCCGTCTTGAGCCGCGTCAGTTCCTGCCCGCTTTCAAAAACGAGATAGCCGGTTTTCGCACCCGCCCACACGCCGCCGAATGCGACGGCGGCGCCGATACCGGCGGCAAGAATGAGCCCGCCATATCCGAAGCCCTTCTTGGCCGGTGGCGGCGTTGCCCGGCGGCGCGTCTCGGCGGCAAGCGGATCCTTGCCCTTGTCTGACCCGGAAGCCGACCTGCCGTCGTTGCCCGCAGCGCCCCCGGCCTGCGAGGCCGCGCCCGATGCAAGGCCCGCCTTGGCGTCATTGTCCCGGGCGCCAGCTTCCTTCGATGCCTGCCTGGCGCGCACTTCCTCCGCCTTGAGATCGATGGTCAGCGGCTTGCCAGCGCGTGCCGCACTGCTGCGCCCGGCCTGTGCGGAGGACGCTCCCGGTTTGGCTTCGCCCGCCTTGGCGCTGCCGGAGCCGGAAGGCGATGCTCCCGCCTTTTTCTCGCCAGGCTTGTTCTCAGAGGATTTGGCTGCGCCGGACGCCTCCTTGGCATCGGATTTTGCCGCAGCACCGGATGCGCCGCCAGCCTTCTCGGCCGGCTTGACGCCGCTTTTGTCATCCGCCTTGACGTTATCGGTCGACGTCTTGTCTTTTTCGGAAGCCATTCCGTTCCTCAAAATTCGCGCGTGTCAGCTGCGCCGGATCGCCAATTCAGGCAAGCATACAATCTTGCCCCTTCGACGAAAGTGGTCATTAGGACCGATTCGCAGCGCCTTCTGAATGCCGGTATATCCCATAGGACAGAACAGACCTGCCTTTCTCGCAACCGACCTTGGGAGAAAAGCCGTTCACGAGGGGACATTTCATCCATTGTACTCCATTGTCGCCGGGACGAAACCGCGCCGTAAACACGCACGGACGCCCGCGCGCGCTTCGGGCCGGACCTCAGGCCCGCGTTTCGCCTGCCCTCCCCGCGATCTGCCTTGCGTTTCTCCGACCCTGTCGAACGCGACGCAAGATCTCACTGATACTCTATCGTTTGACGTTGGAAAATGTCGCCATTACGGCCTGACGCAAATCATCGCAGGATCTTCCCATGAATGATGTTGCCCCCAAGACGCCGCCCCGCCCCGTGCTGCCGATCACGCTCGAAGGCCGTTTCGTCCGGCTGGAGCCGATTGCCGGGCATCATCGCGCCGGTCTTGCCGCGCTTTATGCCGATGCCGGGGCGAAGATCTTCCGGAATTCGCCCTTTCCAGGCTCTTTCGACGATTACATCGATGCCGCCCTTGCCGCGCTGACACCCGATCATCACCTGCCCTTCGTGGTCCGCGCGCAAGGCACCGACGCCTTTATCGGCATGACGCGGCTTTTCGACATTCTGCCGTCCGACCGCGGTCTGGAGATCGGCTACACCTGGTATCACCCGACCTTCTGGGGCGGACCGACCAATCCCGAGTGCAAGCTGCTGCTCATGACCCATGCCTTTGAAGGCTGCGGATATGAGCGGGTGCAGCTCAAGACAGACGCCCGCAACCTGCACTCGCAGGCCGCCATGACCAAGATGGGGGCAACCTGCGAAGGCACGCTGCGCCATCACAAGGTGCGTTCCGACGGCCTCTGGCGCGACTCCGTCTTTTTCTCCGTGCTTGCGCAGGAATGGCCTGCGGTAAAGGCCGGTCTTCAGGCGCGGCTTGCCGGGTGAGGATCGCTCAAAGCAGCTCCACCCCTGCGCCTTGCAGGAGCAAGTTCGCCGCCAGGACTGTCATCACGACCGCAAATACCTTGCGAAACACCGCCTCCGGCATCCGCCCGAGCAGCATGGTGCCCGTCAGCGTGCCCAGAAACCCCGTGCCGATCATCGAGATCATCAGCACGATCCAGGGCCCGAAAGCGAAGCCGAGCATGCCGAAGACGACGACCTTGATCAGATGCTGAAAGGTCATGCAGGCAGCAAAGGTGCCGACAAAGACATGCCGGTTGCTCATCATCGGCGCCAGGAGCGCCCCCATGAAGGGCCCTGTCGCGCCGATGAACATCGTCAGGATCGACGTGACGAAGCCCGCAAGCAGCAAAAGCGGCCGGGACAGCCGGGCGTAGGTCGGCTTTTTCCCCCAAAGCGACCAGAGCACGAAAGCGCCGAGCCCGGCCTTCAGCAGGGTATCGGGAAGCTGAACGGCCAGATGACCACCGATCCAGGCGCCGAGAAGTCCACCGGCCGCGATATAGAACATGATGGCGCGATCGGCATGACGCGCCTGGACGATCGCGCGCCCCGCATTCGATCCGAACTGGATGACCCCGTGAACGGGCACGAGAACGGTCATGGGTACGGCCGTCGCCATCACCGCAAGCAGCACGACCCCGCCCCCGATGCCGACAGCCGCCGTCATCATGGAGGTGAGAAACGACAAGACGATGAGCATGATCGCGAAGGCCGGAGAGATATCCGGCGGGATCAAGGTGATGAGCTGATCCAACGACAGGGCCTCACTTGACCGCAAAGCTGCGGCTGTTTCTCGTTTGCCGAACCGCGGGCCGGGAAAGGGCCCCGTTCAGCCGAATGGCGCTCCACCAAACATCCGCACCGATGATCGCGCAACGGGGTGCGGCTATTTGCGCAACAAAACGTTGGCCTGGTCCTCCGCAATCGCCGCCACATAGTACCAACGCTTGTTCTTCTTGCGGAAAAGGCTCGCCTCGCGGTGATCCCTGATCGTCCCCTCGCTCAACGCCTTGGCGACGAACCGCACCATGCCGGTCTTGTCGTCCACGCCGCCCTGCTCGACCCGTTCGATTTCCAGCCCGACCCATTCGCGCGTCTGCGCGAATTCGGTAAGTCCTTCCATATCCAGCGTTTTCTGGTATTTCGGCCAAAGGCTCTGCTTCAGCCATTTCACGTCGCGTCGCGCAAAGGCCGTGTAGCGCGACCGCATCAGCGCCTCGGCCGTCTCCGGCCAGGCGCGTCCCTCCAGCGCCGGCCCGCAGCACAGCTCATAGTCCTTGCCGGAACAACAGGGGCAGGCGGTCATGCTCTTCCTCGCAATTGCTGATCTTGCTCATTTCCGCCCGTCATGCCCCGATGCGCCTTGAAGCGCAAGGTCGCACCCGTGCCCCCCATCTCGACACCGGGCCCGGAAGGAGGCACTCTGCCAGCATGCGGATTGCAACCTTCAACCTGGAATCCTTTGGCGAAGACACTTTCGATGCGCAGGCTCTCGCGCCGCGCCTTGAGCGTCTGCGCCCCGCGCTGGAAGGGCTCAAGGCCGATATCCTGTGCCTGCAGGAAATCAATGCCCAGCACCGCAAGGACGAGGAGGCACGGGCTTTCGACGCCCTGGCCGAATTGCTGAAGGACACGCGATACGAAGGGTTTCACCTTGCTGCAAGCGGCGCGGGCGACCCGCCGGAACGGCACAACATGGCGGTGCTCTCGCGCTATCCGATCCGCAGCGTCCGCGACATCCTGAACGAGCATGTGGACCCGCCGCAATGGCGCCGTCGCCATGCCGACCCGCCCGATGAGGGCGCCCCCCCTATCGAGTTCGACCGCCCGATTCTCTCCGTGAGCATCGATCTGCCGGAGGGCCGCCCGCTCCATCTCTTTTGCGTCCACCTGCGCGCACCGCTCGCCGCCCCTGTGCCGGGCCAGAAACTGAGCGCCAATGTCTGGAAATCCGTGCCCGGTTGGGCGGAGGGCTATTTTCTGGCCGCGATCAAACGCACCGGACAGGCGCTTGAGTTGCGCCATGCCATCGATGCGGTTTTCGACGCCGACGAAAGCGCCCTGATCGCCGCACTCGGTGATTTCAACGCCGTCGATGTGGAGCCGGCGCTGCGCATCGTGCTGGCAGATCCCGATGACACGGGAAATCCGGCGCTCGCCGCGCGCCAGCTCACGCCGGTTGAGTCATCCGTGGCGAGGGAGCGTCGCTACACGGTGAGCCACAAGGGCCGCCATCACATGCTCGACCATATCCTGACGAGCCCCGCCCTCACCGCCCGCCTGACGCAGGTTGCGATCCTGAACAGGGACCTGGCCGATGAAGTGGAAGATTCCGGCACGGTCGCGGCTCTCGGCTCGTTTCATGCGCCGCTGGTCGCAAGTTTCTCCGATTGATCACTCCTGTTTGGCGGCAAGTGATTCGATATAAGCGACGAGCGCCCCGATCTCGGCGCGGCTCAAGGACATGTCCGGCATGACCGGATGCGTGCCTGCGAGCATTGTCGCCAGAGCGTCTTCATCAAGGTTCCGCCGCGCCGCGATTTCGGAAAATGGCGGCGTATCCGGATTGCCCGTTGTCTGATCGCTCGCCACCACATGGCAGTTCGCGCACCAGAGCCGCGCCAGCCTTTCCCCCGCCGCGATCGTTACGCCCGCTTGGGCTGAGAGCCCGAAAAGACAGACAAGTCCGACACTTGCCGGGACGGCTCTTGAAACAAATGATGAAATAGGTGCGAAAAACATGGCTGTCGTCTCCCTCCCGGCGGCCCCCTGACGCCCTCCGGCGCTCCGCCACGATGGCAATTTCCACATTGCCGGGTCATGATCGCGGGCCATCGGACTGGCGGCTTCCGTTACGTATCCCAGTATAGTCAGGAAAACGGAAAGTCGACGACCACCCATTTGTGAGGATCCGAAATGCGACGACCCATTGCCCGCCTGTTGCCCGCGCTGCTGGGCGCAGCCCTTGCCTTCGCCCCCGTCGCCTCCCATGCGCAGGAGATGACGCCGATTCTCTCCGCAAAGGACATCGTGCGCCCGGTTCTCGGCACGTCCGGCATGGTGGCAAGCCAGGAGGCCATCGCAACCCGCGTCGGCGTGGAAATCCTGAAACAAGGCGGCAACGCGGTCGACGCTGCGGTCGCCGTTGGCTTCGCACTTGCCGTCACCCTGCCGCGGGCGGGCAATCTCGGCGGCGGCGGTTTCATGGTCCTGCACCGCGCCGACAAGAACGAAACGGTCGCCATCGACTACCGCGAAAAGGCCCCGGCGGCCGCCTTCAGGGACATGTTCCTCGATGAAAAGGGCGAGGCAGACCCGCAGAAGTCGCGCTTTTCAGGTCTTGCCGTCGGCGTTCCCGGCACGGTTGCGGGCCTGCTCCGCGCCCACAAGGACTACGGATCCGGCAAGCTGAGCCGCGCTCAGGTGATGGCGCCCGCGATCCGGCTCGCCGCAGAAGGCTTCGACATGCCGATGGCCCTCGCCCGCTCGCTGGAGCAGGTCCGGGAGCGGCTGGGTCAGGATGCGGACAGCTATGTCACCTTCTATGGCGAAGCAGGACTGCCGGTTGTTCCCGGCTCGCGCCTCAAGCAACCGGCTCTGGCCGCCACGCTGAGAAAGATCGCGGACGAAGGCGCTGACGGCTTCTATCGCGGCCCCGTGGCCGAGGCGATCGCGTCGACCGTGCAGGCGCAAGGCGGCGCAATGACGACGCAGGATCTCGCCGATTACAACGTCGTGCTGCGCGAGCCGGTAACCGGCACCTATCGCGGCCTGACGGTCGCCTCCATGCCGCCGCCGTCTTCCGGCGGCATCCATATCATCCAGATCCTGAACATCCTGGAAGGCTTTGATCTTACGGCCACGGGTGCGAATTCGGCAGCCACCATCAACGTCATGGCGGAGGCCATGAAGCGCGCCTATGCCGACCGGTCGAAATATCTGGGCGATCCGGATTTCGTGGACGTGCCGAGCGACGGCCTGACCGCGAAGTCCTATGCCGATGGCCTTCGCCCGGGCATCGAAACGGGCAAGGTGACGCCCTCCGGCGAGATCGGCCCCGCCAACCCGCTGCCCTATGAAAGCAACCAGACCACCCATTTCTCGGTCATGGATTCGCAAGGCAATGCGGTTTCCAACACCTACACGCTGAATTTCTCCTATGGCGCGGGCTTCATGGCGCGCGGCACCGGTGTGCTGCTCAACAACGAACTGGATGATTTTTCCGCAAAGCCGGGTGTGCCCAATGCCTATGGGCTGATTGGTGGCGAGGCCAATTCGGTGGAGCCCCGCAAACGCCCGCTGTCCTCCATGAGCCCGACCATCGTCTTCAAGGACGGCAAGCCCTGGCTCGTCACCGGCTCGCCCGGCGGCAGCCGCATCATCACCACCGTCCTGCAGGTAATCCTCAACACCGTCGATCATCACATGAACGTGGCGGAGGCCAATGCGGCGCCGCGTGTGCACCACCAGTGGTGGCCCGACGAGCTGCGCGTGGAAAAGGGCCTCAGCCCCGACACGCTGAAGCTTCTGAAGGACATGGGCTACGAGATCGCGGAGAAGAACGCCATGGGCTCCACCCAGTCCATCATGGCGCAGGACGGGATGCTGATGGGCGCTTCCGATCCGCGCACCGACGGCGACCTCGCCGCCGGGTACTAGCAAAAGCGGAAATGTCGGCGGCTCAGGGAACCAGCTTGTAGCCGCCGGCTTCCGTCACCAGCAGCGAAGCGTTGGAGGGATCTGCCTCGATCTTCTGGCGCAAACGATAGATATGGGTTTCCAGCGTGTGGGTGGTGACGCCGGAATTGTAGCCCCACACCTCGTGCAGCAGCACGTCGCGCGTCACCGGCTTTTCGCCCGTGCGGTAGAGATATTTGAGGATCGCCGTTTCCTTTTCCGTCAGCCGCACCTTGCCGCCCTTGTCGTCGAGCAAAAGCTTGGCGGAGGGGCGGAACGTATAGGGGCCGATGGCGAAGGTGGCGTCCTCGCTCTGCTCGTGCTGGCGCAGGTGAGCGCGCACGCGGGCAAGAAGCACCGCGAACTTGAAGGGCTTCACCACATAATCGTTGGCGCCCGCCTCAAGACCGAGAATGGTGTCGCTGTCGGTGTCATGACCGGTGAGCATGATGATCGGGGCCTTGAAGCCGCCCTTGCGGAGCACCTTCACCGCCTCGCGCCCGTCCATGTCCGGCAGGCCCACATCCATGACCAGCAGGTCGATCCGTTCCCCGCGCGCCTCGCGGATGCCGGAGGCCGCACTGTCGCAGACAAGCGTCTCGAATTCCTCAAAGAGCGACAATTGCTCAACCAGCGCCTCGCGCAGATCGGCATCGTCATCGATAATCAGAATCCTGCGAGCGGTCATGAAGCCCTCCGGCGCTCTCCCTGCGATCATGCGGATCCGTCTTGCAATCGCGTTGCGTTGATCGGCAGACGAATCTCGCTCCTTCATGGCAGTTTGCATTCACGATTGCGAGAGAACAATGGCCAGCCCCGTACGGTAACGGGTTCAATTTATCATCACGCGCCAGTGATGACCGCGGGCGAGCACGGGAAAGGCAGCGAAAGAGATCAAATGTCTGAAAAGGCGGAAAACTCACGGAAAGCCGGCATGCGCGTACGGACCCTTTCAGCCCGAAGCCGCACCGGCTTGCTGCAATTCGGTCCGCTGCGGGCCCCGTGCGCCCTCGGGCGGGGCGGCCTGTCGCGGCGAAAGCGCGAAGGCGACGGCGCATCGCCCGTGGGACAATATCGCCTGATCGAGGTTCTCTATCGTGCCGACCGCATTGCCCGCCCGGTCACCAGGCTGCCCGTGCGCGCGATCCGGCGCGACGATATCTGGTGCGATGATCCCGAAAGCGCGCACTACAACCGCCCGGCTCGCGCGCCCCTTGCCGCCTCACACGAAAAGCTGTGGCGCGACGATCATCTTTACGATGTCATCGTCGTGCTTGATCACAATCGCAAACCGCGGGTTCGCGGGCATGGCAGTGCGGTCTTTTTCCACCTCGCCCGCCCCGGCTACACGCCGACAGAGGGCTGCATCGCGGTGAAGCTTGCGGATATGCGGCGCCTGCTGGCGCGCGCCGGGCGCGACACTTATATGCGTATCGGCTGACCCGGACGTGGTTTTCCGCAACCCCTGCCACTGGCAATCGGCATGGGTTTCCGCCATATAGGGCACAGTTTTCAACCGGTGTCAGAAAGGCGCCCTGCTCATGACTTCGCGTGAAATCCCCTTCGTCAAGATGAACGGGCTCGGCAACGACTTTGTCGTTTTCGATGCACGCGAGGAACCCGTGCGCCTGAGCGAAAAGCAAATCGCCGCCATTGGCGACCGGCAGAGCGGCATCGGTTTTGACCAGATGATCATCGTGGAGCCCTCCCCGCTGGGTCTCGACGCCTTCATGCGCATCTACAATCGCGACGGCTCTCAGGTGGACGCCTGCGGCAACGCCACGCGCTGTATCGGACGGCTGGTGATGGAAGAGCGCGACATCAACCGCGCCACGATCCAGACCAATGCCGGGATCCTGAAGGCCTTTGCCACCGACGACGAAATCCGCGTCACCGTCGACATGGGCAAGCCAAGGCTGGAATGGCAGGACATTCCGCTGGCCGAAGAGTTCCGCGACACCCGCGCCATCGAATTGCAGATCGGCCCGATCGACGCGCCGGTGCTGCATTCGCCCGCGGTCGTCAACATGGGCAATCCGCACGCGATCTTCTTCGTGGACGATATCGAGGCTCATGATCTCGCCCGCTTCGGGCCCCTTCTGGAACATCACCCGGTCTTTCCCGAGCGCGCCAACATCACGCTCGCCCAGATCACCGGCGAAAACGAGATCCGCGCCATCGTCTGGGAACGCGGCGTTGGCCTGACGCGCGCCTGCGGCACGGCGGCCTGCGCCACGGGTGTTGCCGCCGCCCGCAAGCGGCTCACCGGGCGCAGCGTGACCGTCACGCTGCCCGGCGGCCCTCTTCATATCGAATGGCGCGAGAGCGACGACCACGTGATGATGACCGGCGATACGGAAGTGGAATTCTTCGGCACGCTCGATGCCGACACGCTCGCCTGGCGGCGCGCGGAACAGGGCGCGGCATAAGTCCATGACCATCAAGCTTGTCACCTTCGGTTGCCGCCTCAACACCTACGAGTCGGAAATCATGCGTCGGGAGGCGGAAGCCGCGGGCCTCGACAACGCCATTCTGGTCAACACCTGCGCGGTGACCGGCGAGGCCGTGCGTCAGGCCCGCCAGCAGATCCGCCGCGCGCGCCGTGACAACCCCGATGCGCGCATCATCGTCACAGGCTGTGCTGCGCAAACGGAAGCGGAAACCTTTTCCGCCATGGAAGAGGTCGATCTCGTCATCGGCAACACCGAAAAGCTGCAGCGCGAGTCCTACGCCCGCGTCGCCGATTTCGGCATCGACGAGAACGAGAAGGTCATCGTCAATGACATCATGAGCGTGCGCGAGACCGCCGGTCACCTGATCGACGGGCTGGAAGGCCGCGCGCGCGCCTTCGTGCAGGTCCAGAACGGCTGCGACCACCGCTGCACCTTCTGCATCATCCCCTTCGGGCGCGGCAATTCCCGGTCCGTCCCCATGGGCGAGGTGGTCGGCCAGATCCGCCGCCTTGTCGCAAACGGCTATCGCGAGATCGTGCTGACGGGCGTCGACATCACCTCTTATGGTTCGGATCTGCCCGGTGAGCCGAAGCTCGGCACGCTGGTTGAGAAGATCCTCAAGCTCGTGCCCGATCTGGAACGGCTGCGGCTTTCCTCCATCGATTCCATCGAAGCCGATGACGCCCTGATGCGGGCGATTGCCGAGGAGGACCGGCTGATGCCGCATTTCCACCTCTCGCTGCAATCGGGCGACAACATGATCCTGAAGCGCATGAAGCGCCGTCATTCGCGCGAGGACACGATCCGCTTCTGCCAGGATGTGCGCCATTATCGCCCCGATGTGGTCTTTGGCGCCGACATCATCGCCGGGTTCCCGACCGAAACGGACGAGATGTTCGAAAACTCTCTGGCGATCGTGGAGGATTGCGGCCTGACGCATCTCCATGTCTTCCCCTTCTCGCCGCGCAAGGGAACGCCCGCCGCCCGCATGCCGCAGCTTGAGCGCGCGCTCGTGAAGGAGCGCGCCGGACGGCTGCGCGAGGCCGGGGAAGCCGCCCTCATGCGCCATCTTGCCGGTGAGGTCGGCCTGACCCGGCGCATTCTCGTGGAGCGCGAGGGCCTGGGCCGCACCGAGCAATTCACCGAGACCGAAATCGCATGCGGCGAGCCGGGAACCATCGTGACCGCGAGGATCACCGGCCACAGCCATCGACACCTCCTGGCGGAAACGGCGTAAGAGCACGGTTCCCTCGCAGCGTCAGACGTTTTAGAGATGAAGGCCAGAGCGCACCCGGCGGGTTCCGGGCCCGCCTGGCAAACGACAAAGAACGGATTTTCATGGCTGAGAGCGAGAAGCGCGGTTTTTTTGGCAGGCTGTTTGGCGGCAAGAAAGAAGCGACCCCGACGACAGATACCGACGTCGACACGGGCACCCTCCTCGAACCGACCGGCGAACCCGCCGAAGAAAATTCCGGCAGTCAGGACGAAAGCGCGCAGTCCCCTCAAGATCTGACTGCTGACGGTTCGCCCGCCGACGGTTCGCCCGTCGAAGGCCGGGGCGACGATGCGGTTCTTGAGGAGGCGCCCACCGACGAGACGCCCGCCGAACACCACATCGACCATCCGCTCGTCATGCCGATGGAGCTGGCGCCGATCATCGCCGACGACCTGACACCGGACGAACCTGCCGTCGAAGCGCCTGCCGTCGAATCGTCTGGCGAAGAAGCGCGCGAAACCGAACCGGAAGCCGAAGCCGCCATCGAGCCCGAGGCGGATGCGGGGGACGCACCGGCTCCCCTGCCCGTCACCGAAGCGACCGCAGAACCGCGCAAGTCCTGGTTCCAGCGACTTCGCGAAGGACTGGCGCGTTCTTCTTCCGCGCTTGGCGACAGCCTCAATTCGCTCATCCGCAAACGCAAGCTCGATGCGGAAACGCTGGAGGAACTGGAAGACCTCCTGATCCAGGCCGACCTTGGCGCCGATACCGCCGTTACCATCGCCGAGCGACTTGCCGAAGGCCGCTTCGACAAGGAGATCTCCGAGGCGGAAGTGCGCAAGGTTCTGGCGGAGGAGATCGAAAAGGTCCTGGAACCGGTCGCCCGCCCGCTGAATCTGGATACCGGGCACAAGCCGCATGTTGTCCTGCTGGTCGGCGTCAACGGCACGGGCAAGACCACCACCATTGGCAAGCTTTCCGCCAAGCTGACCCGCGAGGGCAAGAAAGTGATGCTGGCCGCGGGCGATACCTTCCGCGCCGCCGCCGTCGAACAGCTCAAGATCTGGGGCGATCGCACCGGATCGCCGGTCGTTGCGCGCGAGACGGGCGCCGACGCTGCGGGCCTCGTCTTCGACGCCATGAAGGAAGCGAAGGCACAGGGCAGCGACGTGCTCCTGATCGACACCGCCGGCCGCCTTCAGAACCGCGCGGAACTCATGGCGGAGCTTGAAAAGGTTGTCCGCGTGATCAAGAAGCACGACCCGGAGGCCCCGCATACGGTGCTTTTGACGCTGGATGCCACCACCGGGCAAAACGCCATGAACCAGGTGGAGATCTTCGGGCGCACCGCGGGCGTGACCGGCCTGGTGATGACCAAACTCGACGGAACGGCACGCGGCGGCATTCTGGTCGCCATTGCCGCCAAGCACGGCCTTCCGGTCCATTTCATCGGTGTCGGCGAGGGTATCGATGATCTGGAACCCTTCACAGCCAGCGAGTTCGCCTCTGCCATCGCCGGAACCGCGCGCGGTTGAACCGGAGATTTGAAGACCCAGCTCAACCTGATTGCCGCGTGCCACAGGGCGTGAGGCCACACACAGACAAACGGGGAATTGTCGACGTGGAATTTGAACACGATCCGGGCGCAGCCGACCGAAAGCGGGATTCCATGAATCCCCTGCTGAAACTTGCCCTGGAACTGGGCCCGCTCGGCGTGTTCTTCTTCGCCAATGCGCGCGGCGCGCAGCTTGCCGAGAGTTTTCCCGCGCTTGCGGCCTTCGGCGGGCCGATCTTCGTCGCCACCGCCGCCTTCATGGTCGCCATCACCGTGTCGCTGATCGTCTCCTACATCATGACGCGCCATCTGCCGATCATGCCACTGGTCACCGGCGTCGTGGTGCTGGTCTTCGGCGCGCTGACGCTCTATCTGCACGACGATCTCTTCATCAAGCTCAAGCCGACCATCATCAACGGACTGTTCGGAACCGTCCTGCTCGGTGGGCTTGTCTTCGGGCGCGCGCTGCTGGGTTATGTCTTCGACAGCGTGTTCCGGCTCGATGCCGAAGGCTGGCGCAAACTCACCTTCCGCTGGGGGCTGTTCTTCTACTTCCTCGCCATCGTCAACGAGGTTGTGTGGCGCAATTTCTCCACCGACACATGGGTGACCTTCAAGGTCTTCGGCATCATGCCGATCACCTTCATCTTCACCTTCGCGCAGATCCCGATGATCAGCCGCCACTCCCTGTCCGGGACGGACGATGTGGAAGCTTCCGAAGAGGCGCGCAGCGACTAGCATCTGCGCGACCGTGCTTTCGCCCGCCGCAGCCGGGATCAGGAATCCTCGTCACTCAGACGCCAAGGCGAAGCTTCGACATCTTCGATCACCGGCTCATCCTCCGCGGCCGGGTCCCGGCCCAACACTTCCATGGCGTGGCGCGCGGCCGCCTGATAGGCGGCGACGCCTCCAAGCGTCTGCGTGGGACGCGGCGCCGTGTCCACAACCACCGCGGGCTCCTCCTCGTCGTCATTGAAAACGGAGGGATCGACCAGCGGAGAGGAATGGCCCTGGGCGTGCTCCTCGTCCCGGTCAAAAGCCTGTTGCTGCCGCCGAGCCTGATCGGAGGATTGCTCAGCCGCCTTCACCAGTGGAAGGGGCGCTGTCACTTTGTCGATCGTCTGAGACATATCGGCTTCCTGCCCTAGTCACAGCCCTCGGGGCACCATGCCCCGGCCAATCCGAATGAACAGCCCGTTCTGGGCCATTTCGGCAGCGAATCGTCTCAAGAATGGATTAACTATTCCTTTACGCTGGCGTTGCGTCAATTCGGGCCATTGCGGCCGCGGTCACCGCGCGTCCCAAAACGGCGCCGCAACAAACGCCGGCAGCGCCTTCACCCGGCGCAAGCCCCCACTCAGCTGTCCCTGTCGGCGATGAACCGTGCCGTCTGACGCAGCATGTCCGCCCGCTCGCCATAGGGCGCAAGCAGGCCGTCCGCCTCGGCAACCAGCTCGGCCAGCGTCTTGCGGGTCCACTCCACACCGTGCAGCCCCACCAGCGTCGCCTTGCCCAGATCGGCATCCTTTCCGGTCGCCTTTCCAAGAGCATCCGCATCGCCGATCACATCGAGCAGATCATCGGCAAGCTGGAAGGCAAGCCCGACGATCTCGCCGAAACGGGTCAACCTCTCCACATCTGCCGCACTTCCCCCGCCCATGCGCGCACCGGCCCGTGTGGCAAAGCGGATCAGCGCGCCCGTCTTCATGGACTGCAGGCGGCGGATCTGATCTTCGGCCTTGGAAACGGCGACACCCAGCAGATCGAGCATTTGCCCCCCGGCCATGCCCCCCAGCCCGGACGCCCGCGCAAGGTCCAGCACCAGCATGGACCGCAGTTCCGGATCCTCGTCCGTTGCCGGATCGGCCAGCAGATCGAAGGCGAAGGTCAAAAGGGCATCGCCCGCCAGAATTGCGGTCGCTTCGTCGAAAGCACGATGGACCGTCGGCTGTCCGCGCCGGATATCGTCATCATCCATCGCGGGCAGATCGTCATGAACGAGCGAATAGCAATGGACACATTCAAGCGCCGCGGCGGCGCGCAGGACACCCTCATCCTCGCGCCCCAGCAACCGCGCAGCCTCGATCAGCAGGAAAGGCCTGAGCCTTTTTCCCCCCGCCAGCACCGCGTGGCGCATGGCCGCGATCAGCCGCACCGGGCGCGCTGTCTCTCCCGGCAGCAGGTCCTCACTCAAAAGGGCATCAAGCATGCCCTGCACACGTTTGGCGGTCTCGGAAAGACCATCTTGGAAATCGGTGGTCACGGGCAAGGGAACCGGATCTGTAAGGTCATCGTTATGGTTCCGGAGTGCCCCAAGGGTGCGGTCATGTCAATCGGCGCAGGGCGGCTTCCTCACAGCCGTGCCCCGTTACCGGGATTTGCGTCGAAAGGCGTGGGTTCCCTTCGGGGTCCCGCACCGGCATTTTCCTCCGGGTCTTGACGCGCGCGCCCGCACACGACCTATTGCAGACAAATGCACCTTCAAATGCGCGACAGGAAAGGACAGCGCCGGTGGCTGCGAACAACTGGGTCGCGCGTTGGAAGAAGAAGGCTCAGGCCGCCCGCAAAGGCGGCCGGAACGCCAATGCGACCCGCGCAGGGGTGTCGGGCCTGATCCGCGCGCCGCTCGGACGTTTCCTGATCAAGATCGCCATCTTCATCGCGGCGCTGCCCTTCGTGTTGACGCTTGTCTATGCGGTGCTGCCACCGATCTCCACCCCGATGCTGGCGCGTCTTCTGACGGGCCGGGAGGTCAACCGGATCTGGACGCCGCTGGATGCCGTCTCCCCGGCCCTTCAGCGCTCCGTCATCGCCTCGGAGGACGCCCGCTTCTGCGTGCATGGCGGCGTCGACTGGGGGGCCCTCAGGACGCAGATCACCCGGCTGGATGACGGGTCCGAAATACGCGGCGCCTCCACCATCACCATGCAGCTCGCCAAGAACCTGTTCCTCTGGAATTCCCGCAGCTACATCCGCAAGGGGCTGGAAATCCCGCTTGCGATGTGGATCGATCTGGTCCTGTCCAAGCGGCGCGTGTTCGAGCTCTATCTCAACATCGCGGAATGGGGCGACGGCATTTTCGGGATCGAGGCGGCAGCGCGCCATTACTACAACAAATCGGCCGACAAGCTGACCCGCACCGAGGCCGCACGCCTCGCCACGGCGCTGCCCAATCCGATCCTGCGCAACCCCTTGAAATTGTCGCACCGCCATGCGAGCCATGCCGCGACGATCCGCAAGAGAGCCGATATCGGGCGCGATTTGCTGGATTGCATGTGAAATGGGAAAGCCCGCGTGACCCGTCGGGCGCGAATGAGTCAAAAAACATGCGCTTACGGGGTGGCGCTTCCGCTCGGATGGCTGTATAAAGCGCGCCATTCTTTCAGGCGAGGCATGTCCGAGCGGAAAACACCGCGAAGGACCTGGCCCGCCTTTGACCACTTGGAGAGTTGAGCATGGCCGTTCCGAAGCGAAAGACGTCGCGCATGAAGCGCGGTTTCCGCCGTTCCGCGGACGCCCTGAAGCAGCCGGCCTATGTCGAGGACAAGGATTCGGGCGAACTTCGCCGCCCGCACCACATCGACCTGAAGAGCGGCATGTATCGCGGGCGTCAGATCCTTGAGCCGAAGGATAGCATCTGAGCATCCTGACGGCTCTCGCGATCACTCGCGAACGTCGAGACACTGAAATGATCAAGGCCGGCGCATTCGCCGGCCTTTTTCATGTCCGCCTTCCGCAGGCCTCCGTCATGCCCCCCTCACGGCGACCGGGCGCGCGCCGGACCGCTCCTGACGCCGGGGCCAACGGCTTTCTGATCCACATGGACAATTGCGGTTGAACCATATCGATGGTTAAGACGTTGGGGAATGTTCGCACTCCTCCTCGTCCGGGCTCCCCTTTGGGTCAGCCATATCGTGTGAGACCGCCATGCCGTTCATGATCAACATCCCGCTCACCATTGCCCCGCTGATCGTCTACAACATCATCGCCTTCGGCCTTTTGGGCCCGGAGCCGGGCAATCCGTGGGTTTTGCCGGTCGCCACCATTCAGCTGCCATCGGATGCGCGCTGGTCGCTGCTGCTTGGCGATCTGATGATCGCCGCAAGCCTGTTTCTGCTGTTCATCGAGGTCGTCAAGGCCACCCGCGTGGGACGCGGCGCCGTGCTGGATCACATTCTCTCCACACTGGTTTTCGTGGTCTTTCTGGTGGAATTCCTTGTTGTCGGGGAAGCCGCGACCTCGGTCTTCTTCACGCTGATGCTGATCTCGATGTTCGACATGATTGCCGGGTTCACCATCGCCATAAATGCCGCCCGGCGCGATGTCGCCTTTGGACCCGGCGATCACGCCTGACAGATCTGAGCTGCAGCCGAGACCGCCTGTACCACTCTATTCCGTGACTATCTGGAATTGTCTCGAATCCGGCCACCCCAGCCGGGGCGTATCTCTGCGCGCCAAACGGTAATTCTCTCCGCTTCCCCTACGCAATTCCCGCAATTTACTCAATTTTACGCGAACAGCCCCGGTTTTCCGGGGTTTTTCTCTTGCGTCCACGCAAAGGTTAACAAAAGGTTATCAAGTGGCACATGACTTGCGGATTTAAGAGGGAACACAGCGCACCTGTCCCGTTGCGGGACAGCAGGAGACAAAGCCGATGGTGGGACCGGTCAGGCCGGGCGGAAATGGCAGATGGAGCGCCGACGGGCACCGCCGCGTCGAGCCTGTATCGAGTGCTGCGCCCAATGACAACAACCCCCATGACAGGCCGGTCAGCCAGAACCGAACGCTCGTCGTCGTCGAAAAGCCGGTCCGTGGAGAGCCCGCGCGCTACCACTATTATGGCGCCAACGCCGCTTTCCTGACGCACCTGATCGCGACGGATGCCGGCGTTCCGCAGACACGCATGCGCAGACGCGCGGAGCCGGAGCCTTCCGCACGTGCCTATGCGGAGGCTGGCAGCTCCACCTTCTCGCTTCCCGCCGGCATGATCCTGAACCGGTCCGCCTGAACCGCCCGGCCTGCCGCTACCAACCCAGCGCGCAGCCATCCTTGCGCGGATCGGAGCCTGCGATCAGCATCCCCTTCTCCATCATGATCGCCTGACTGCCGCCAATCGCCTCAGACGCATCCTTGAGACTGTGTCCGCGGGCACCGAGCCCCTCGCGTGTTTCCGCGCTGACGCCATGCTCGACCATGAGGTCGCCCTCGATCCCGTCGAAGAAGATCCGCGGCGCATCGATCGCCTGCTGCACGTCCATGCCGAAATCGACAATATTCGCAAGCACATGGGCATGCCCACAGGGCTGATAGGCCCCACCCATCACGCCAAAGGAAAGCCAGGGCCTGCCCGCGCGCAGCGCCATGGCGGGAATGATGGTGTGAAGCGGACGCTTGCGCGGCCCGATGCAATTGGGATGCCCGGGCTTCAACTGAAAGCAGGCCCCTCGATTTTGCAGGATGATGCCGGAGCGCGGCGTTGCGACGCCAACGCCAAAGCCGCAATAGACGGAGTTGATCAGTGAAACCGCCATCCCGCTGCTGTCGACGACCGTGAGGTAGACCGTATCGGAATCCGGCGTCAGGACATCGTCCGGCAGACCGGAGATCCGGCGTGCGGGATCGATCCGGGCGGCCAGCCCGGCGGCGAAGTCCTTCGAGATCAGCGCCTCGGCGCTCACCGACATGGTATCGGGGTCGGCCACATGAAGGTCTCGCACGGAATAGGCGAGCCGTGCCGCTTCCATTTCCAGATGGAACCGTTCCGGGCCCAGGGGATCGAGCGATCCGAGATCGAATGTCTCAAGGATGTTGAGAAGAACAAGTGCCGTCACGCCGTGCCCATTGGGCGGCAATTCGAGCATGGTCACGCCGCGATAGTCGCTGGCGACCGGCTTGACCGGCATGACATCTATCCCGGCGAGATCCTCCTCGCTCAGGAAACCGCCCTTCGCCTGCACCGTGGCGGCGATTTCCTGGGCGATGGGGCCTTCATAGAAGGCGGATGATCCGCTTTCGGCAATGGCGCTCAAGGTCTCGCCGAGAGCGGGAAGCCTGTGCAGGCTGCCAATTTCAGGCGCCTTTCCATCCACCAGGTAGTGCTTGGCGGCCCCTTCGTCGCGCTTGATGAGATCGACCAGACCGGCCCAGTCGGACCCGACGCGCGGGGTCACCGGAAAGCCGTTCTGCGCATAGTCGATGGCAGGGGCCAGAACGCGGGCGAGCGACCAGCTTCCGTGGCGCTCCAGAAGAAGCTCCCACGCCTTCACCGCTCCCGGCACCGTCACCGCGTGGATGGATTCGTCACCAATCTCCGTGAGCCCCGCCTCGATCAGCGCCTCCGGTGTCACCCCGGCGGGCGCCCGCCCGGAGCCGTTCAACCCGTCAATGCTGCCGTCGGGCCGCGCCACGATGGCGAAACAGTCGCCGCCGATACCCGTCATGTGCGGTTCGACCACGCATTGCACCGCGACCGCGGCAACCGCCGCATCCGCGGCATTGCCGCCCTCGCGCAACACGTTCAATGCGGCAGAGGTCGCGAGCGGATGAGACGTGGCGGCAACGGCCCTACGGGCATGAACCGGCGAGCGTCCGGGCAACTGGAAATCGCGAAGCATAAAGTCCCCCATGATGTGCGGTGTGGCCTCCTCCGGCCGGCTTGAACCGCGCCCCACCGGCCCAGGCGGGCACGGCGGCGTTTGCAATGATAGGCCTGCAAAGGCGATTGATTAGGTGCGCCTGGCGCAGGTCTGTTTTTCTCCAGCGTTTGTTTTCCCGAGCCCGGAAGCCTGCTAATTCTGGTGTATCCTGCAAGAAATCACATAGTCGAAGAGGCTGAAACCCATGTCGGACCTGACGCTCGCCACCGCCCAGACGATCATTGCCGCCGCGCTGGTGGAGGCCGGCAAACTCAACATCAAGCCGATCACCGTCACGGTGCTCGACGCGGGCGGGCACCTGACCGCGATGGTCCGCCAGGATGGCTCCTCGATCATGCGTCCGCAGATCGCCTACGGCAAAGCCTACGGCGCGCTTGCGGTTGGCACCGGCAGCCGCTGGCTCAACGCCAATGCCGAAAGCCGCCCACATTTCATCCAGGCTCTCAACGGCGCCTCCGGCGGCGCCATCATTCCGGTGCCCGGCGGCGTGCTTATGCGCGATGAGGCTGGAAAGGTCGTCGGCGCGGTCGGCATTACCGGCGACACGTCGGAAAATGACGAGGCCTGCGCGGTCGCGGGCATCAAGGCCGCCGGTCTCAACGCCGATACCGGCGCCTGAGACCGCGATCAGCCGAAGCGAATGCCGGGACTTCGGATAATCCGTGTCCCGGCTCTTTCGGCGACAGATCGCGGACGACGGTCAGCCTTTCGGCTTGGCGAGCTCGTCGATCTTCTTCTGCATCTCGGCAAGCTGGTCCTTGAGGGCGTTCAGATCGCCCTTGTCGCCCGCCGGTTCGCTCTTGGCAGTCTCGGCGGGTGACGACGTGTCCCGGGCACTCTCCCCTGCGCCGGGGAACGGCATGAACATGCGCATGGCACGCTCGAACATTTCCGTGTTGCGCCGCACCTGTTCTTCCATCGCATCGAAAGCGCTGGTTCCGATGGCCTGCGACATCTGTTCGCGCAACTTGCTCTGCTCCTTGGTGAGCGAGGCCATCGAATATTCCAGATAGCTGGGAACCAGCGTCTGGATCTGATCGCCATAGAAGCCGATAAGCTGCCGAAGAAAGGTAACGGGGAGCAGGTTCTGCCCCTTCGCTTCCTGCTCGAAAATGATCTGCGTAAGCACGGATCGGGTGATGTCCTCGCCTGACTTTGCGTCATAGACGAGAAAGTCCTCACCACTCTTGACCATCAACGCGAGGTCTTCCAGCGTCACATAGGTGCTGGTTCCCGTATTGTAGAGGCGACGATTCGCATATTTCTTGATCGTCGTCGGTCCGTCTTTCTTTGCCATTTTGCCTACCGCGTTGTTGCACGCAATTGTTTGCAAGGCACTGGACCGGCATCAACCTGAAAGAGCATCGCCTGTCCCGTCCCCCCTATTGCAACACGATATGCCAAACCCCCATGCAATCACCACCGCTTTTTCTCGCGCCTGCGATATCCGAGGTTGCGGCGGCAGAACCCGCGAAATTGCCTCAATTGACATGGCAGGCTCGGGGACTGACATAACTGGTACCTGAACCGGCAGTTGACTCTTAACGGGACCGGCGCAGTAATTGAGGCGAATTCCTATTGGCACTTTCGACCGTCGCAATTCGAACGTGCCTTCAGGCCCGAGACAAATTGGAGAATCTACATGGTCGCAGATACCGATATCGTCATCGTCAGCGCCACGCGCACTCCCGTGGGGTCTTTCAACGGCTCCTTCGCCAACACACCCGCGCACGAACTCGGCACTGTGGTCATCAAGAGCGCCCTTGAGAAGGCCGGCGTCGATGCCAAGGATGTCGATGAGGTCATTTTCGGTCAGGTCCTCACCGCCGGTCAGGGTCAGAACCCGGCGCGTCAGGCCGCCATCGCCGCGGGCATCCCCGACAGCGCCACCGCCTTCCTGATCAACCAGGTCTGCGGGTCCGGCCTGCGCACCGTGGCCCTCGGCATGCAGCAGATTGCCTCCGGCGACGCCTCCATCGTGGTGGCGGGCGGACAGGAATCCATGTCGCAGTCGGCCCATTGCGCCCACATGCGCGCGGGCTACAAGATGGGCGACTTCAAGATGATCGACACCATGATCAAGGACGGTCTGTGGGACGCCTTCAACGGCTATCACATGGGCAACACCGCCGAGAACGTGGCCGCCCAGTGGCAGATCACCCGCGAGCAACAGGACGAGTTCGCCGTCGCTTCCCAGAACAAGGCCGAGGCCGCCCAGAAGGCCGGTCGTTTCAAGGACGAGATCACCCCGGTCACCATCAAGACGCGCAAGGCCGAGACCGTCGTGGAAGACGACGAATACATCCGCCACGGCGCGACGCTGGAAAGCCTCGCCAAGCTGCGTCCTGCCTTCGACAAGGAAGGCACGGTCACCGCGGGCAACGCCTCGGGCATCAATGACGGCGCGGCCGCCCTTGTCCTGATGAGCGCTGCGGAAGCCGCCAAGCGTGGCCTGACCCCGCTGGTGCGGATCGCATCCTGGGCAACGGCTGGCGTTGATCCGAAGGTCATGGGATCCGGCCCGATCCCCGCCTCGCGCAAGGCGCTGGAGAAGGCTGGCTGGAAGGTCGAGGATCTCGATCTGGTGGAAGCCAACGAGGCCTTCGCCGCACAGGCCTGCGCGGTGAACAAGGACATGGGCTGGAACCCGGACATCGTGAACGTCAATGGCGGCGCGATTGCCATTGGCCATCCGATCGGCGCATCGGGGGCCCGCGTCCTCGTGACCCTGCTGCACGAGATGAAGCGCCGTGAGGCCAAAAAGGGTCTGGCGACCCTGTGCATCGGCGGCGGCATGGGCGTCGCGATGTGCGTGGAGGCCATCTGATCAGGTGGGGACTGTCCGCCTACGACCAAGGGTGGGGTGCAAGCACCCCGCCCGTTTTTATTAGATTGTCATTTATGAATGAAAAAAGGACCCTTACGCTGGGAGCGTAAAAACACGTGAGGACGTGGGGCATGGCAAGGCCAGGCCCGCGGTGAGGGTAGTCAGGGGGAATATTATGAATACAGTCGCTGTTGTGACCGGCGGAACGCGCGGTATTGGCGAGGCCATCTCGCTTGCATTGAGGGATGCGGGTTTCACCGTTGCCGCGACTTACCACGGAAACGTGGAGAAAGCGGAGGAATTCAAGGCCAGAACGGGGATCCATGTCTACAAATGGGATGTGGCCAATCCGGACGAATGCGCCGAAGGCATCGCCCGTGTCGAGGCCGAACTGGGACCCGTCGCCGTTCTCGTGAACAATGCCGGCATCACGCGCGACACCATGTTCCACAAGATGGGCTGGGACCAGTGGCGCGATGTCATGTCCACCAACCTGGACAGCATGTTCGCCATGACACGCCCCGTCATCGAGGGCATGCGCGAGCGCGGCCATGGCCGCATCATCAACATTTCCTCCATCAACGGCCAGAAGGGCCAGATGGGGCAGGCCAACTATTCCGCCGCCAAGGCGGGCGTGATCGGCTTCACCAAGGCGATTGCCCAGGAAAACGCGCGCAAGGGCATCACGGCGAATGTGATCTGCCCGGGCTACATCAACACCGACATGGTCGCCGCGATGCCGGAGAAGGTGCTGGAGAGCATCATCGCCACGATCCCCGTCGGCCGCCTTGGCCATCCGGAGGAAATCGGCGGGCTGACCGCCTATCTCGCCTCCGAGGCCGCCGGCTTCATGACGGGCGCTGTGCTCACCATCAATGGTGCGCAATACATCGCCAACGGCTGACGCCCGGAAGCCACTGGGCCTGCGGGCATCAGCCGACCGCGTCCTAGAGCAGGATGATCGCGAGATCGACACAGGTCATCGCGATCATCGTGATCAGCGTCAGCAGCATGCCGCCGGAGCGAAGCACCATGGTCGGCTTCATGAAGCCGAGGCAGATGCCGTGCATGGTACGCCCGACAAGAAATCCGCCCGCCAGGACACCGATCAGCCAGGTGTTCGCGCCCTGCAACTCCGCCAGAAGCAGCATCAGGACGAAAAGCGGGGCGGATTCAACCAGGTTCCCATGCCCACGAATGGCGCGCGTCAGTTCCGCGTTTCCGCCATCACCCAGCGAAACCCGGTGCCGGATCCGAAGCCGGATGACACGCGCGGTCAGCACGAGAAACAGAATGGCGAGCCCGGAAACAAGCGCCGTCGTGACGGGCAACGATGCAGCCATGTTCAATTCCTTCCCTCAAGGGGCCCGGCCCCTGTCAAAATGCCCGTTCACACAGGCATGCTCTCCCGATCGCGATTGAGCGTTCTGTAATAGGCCCAGAAAAGCCGGGCCGCGATGCCGCGCCAGGGGTGCCAACGCTCCGCCATCACCGCAACATCGCGCGGCAAGGGGCGCTCAGCCAATGAGAAGGCGGCGCGCACCGACTCGCGTAACGCAAGGTCACCGGCCGGGAAGATATCCGGATGGCCCGCGCAGAACAGCAGAAAAATGTCCGCCGTCCACGGTCCGATACCGGAGATGGCGCAAAGCCGCGCATGGGCTTCGTTCGCTTCGTCACGCGCCAGTTGCGACAGATCGAGCCCCGCCTCCACCGCCTCGCAAACAGCGCGAAGCGTGCGCACCTTGGGCCGGGAAAGCCCCGCGCCCGTCAACGCGGCATCGTCCTGCGCATTCAGGGTCGCGACATTGAAGGGCGCCACCAACGCCTCCAGCCGCGCAAAAATCGCCGCCGCGCTCGCCACGGAGACCTGCTGACCGACAATGATCCGCACGAGCCCCTTCAGATCGGCTTCATGGCGGCGAAGCGGCAAGGGCCCGGCAGCCTCCGCCACCGGCATCAGCCGCGGATCGAGCCGCAAAAGCGCCGAAAGCCCGTTCTGAACATCCCTCTCGTCTGCTATGACCGTTGACGTTGAAATGGCTCTTCTCCCCTGAACGCCGCATGGACCCCCGATCCGATCAACCGGACCCCGTCTGAAACCCCGATGTCCCAGCACCGCCGCTTCCGTTTCGCGCCCTCACCCAATGGCCCCCTCCATCTGGGCCATGCCCTTTCGGCGCTCATCAATCAAAGGCGGGTGCAGGAGACGGACGGTCGCCTGTTGTTGCGCATCGAGGATATCGACACCACCCGCTGCCGCCCAGAGCACGAAGACGCGATCTTCCGCGATCTTGACTGGCTCGGCATCGGCTGGGAGACGCCGGTGCGCCGCCAGTCGGAACATTTCGACGCCTATCGCGATGCGCTTGCGAAACTGGACGCCATGAACCTTGTGACCCGCAGCGTTGCGAGCCGCCGCGAAATCCGCGAGGCGGCCGCCCGCGCGGCAGCCTCCGGCAATCCATGGCCGCGCGACCCCGACGGCGCACCGCTCTTTCCCGGCGATGCCGCCATCCTCGACGAGGCCGAGATCAGACGCCGCCTGCAGGACGAACCGCAGGCCCTGAGGCTCGACACAAAGGCCGCGCTCGCCCGGTTGGGCGAGATCCCCCGCTGGTGCGAGAGCGGTTTCGGCGCGGATCAGGAGATCGTCGCCGATCCGCTTTCATGGGGCGATGTCGTTCTCGCGCGCAAGGAAATCCCGACCAGCTATCACCTCTCCGTCGTGGTGGACGATGCGCTTCAGGGCATCGACGAGGTGGTGCGGGGCCGCGATCTCTATCCCGCGACCTCCATCCACCGCCTGCTTCAGGAGCTTTTGAAGCTGCCCGCGCCGGACTATCACCACCACCGGCTGATCCTGGACCACGATGGCCGCAAGCTCTCCAAATCCATCGCATCGACCGGGCTCGGCGCTTTACGCGAGGCGGGGGCGACGCCCGCCGAAATCCGCAAAACGATCGGCTTCGAGGACTGCTCCCCCTAGCCGATGGCCGCCCCGCCATCCGAGCGCGGATCGTGGGCGCCCAGGAGGCCGCCATCGACCGCGCGCACGATCATGCCGGCATGGCCCATCGTGTCGGAATAGGCCTCGTCCATGACCACGACCTGATGGCCCGCGCGCTCAAGCGCACGCACGAGATCGGGATCGAAACGGTTTTCAAGGCGGAGCGCGGTCGCCTCGTCGCCCCATGTGCGCCCCAGCAGCCAGCGCGGCGCATCGATGGCCTCGCCGATATCGCGCCCATGCAGGATGGCGCGCGAGAAGATCGCCGCCTGGCTCTGCGGCTGGCCTTCGCCGCCCATGGTGCCATAGACGACCGTGCGCCCATCATCGAGCCGCGCCAGGGCCGGGTTGAGCGTGTGGAAGGGCCTGCGGCCCGGCTCAAGCGGATTGAGGGCATCCGGATCGAGCGAAAAGCTCGACCCGCGGTTCTGCATGAGAATGCCGGTGCGCGGCGACACGCAGCCCGACCCGAATTCCCAGTAGATCGACTGGATGAAGGACACCGAATTGCCCGCCGCATCGATTGCGCCGAGCCAGACCGTGTCGCCCGGATCGCCCACATGCGGCCAGGGGGCCGCGCGCGCGGGATCGATGCGGCTCACTTCGCGGTCGAGCCAGTTGGCGCTGAGGTAATCGGCCGGGTTCTCCTCCATCTGGCCTGGATCGGTGATGATCCGGTCGCGCACGAGAAAGGCGCGCTTGGTTGCCTCAATCAGCCCATGGATATGATCAAAGCCCTCTGCGCGCGCGACCTTCAGCCGGTCGTAGAGCCCCAGAATGATCAGCGAGGCGAGACCTTGCGTTGGCGGAGCGGAGTTAAACAGGTGCCCCTGCCGAATACGCGTCGTGAGCGGCTTG
Organism: Breoghania sp.; assembly: GCF_963674635.1. Lineage (NCBI taxonomy): Bacteria > Pseudomonadati > Pseudomonadota > Alphaproteobacteria > Hyphomicrobiales > Stappiaceae > Breoghania > Breoghania sp. The sequence goes on along the minus strand of NZ_OY771475.1, from coordinate 3,293,210 downwards.
CGCAGGCGCGCCTCGAAGGCCCTGAGGTCGGCGCGGGTCACGGGCGAGCCGATCTTCTCAAGATCCGCGACAAGCGTCGCCGCGATGTCCCCACGATAGAAATCATCCGCGCCCGCATGGCCAAGATGCTCCAGCGTGTCGGCGAGGCGTTCCTGCACCAGCGTTGCGCCGGTTTCGGGCGCCGCGCCATCCGCCAGATAGATATCGGCGAAGCCGGGTTGGTCCTTCAGTTCGGCAAGCTTCTGGGCGGTCAGGTCCGATTGGCTGCGCGAGACGATGATGCCCTCGCGCGCCCTGCGCCTTGCATCGTCGAGAAGCTCGCGAAGCGGCAGCCCACCCCCCAGATGCGTCGCAATCTCATGCGCCTTGGCCCAGCCCGCGATCGTTCCGGGAACGGTGAGCGCGGCCAGAGGCCCGCGCGTTGGAACGGTTTCGCATTCCGCCTCGCGATAGGCCGAAATCGTGGCCTTCGCACCGGCCCAGCCGCAGGCTTCCACATACCAGGGATCGCCGCCCTTCGGCGCGATCAGCCAATAGCCATCGCCGCCAATGGCGTTCATGTGCGGATAGACCACGGCGATGGTCGCGGCCGCCGCGATCATCGCATCGACGGCGGTGCCCCCGGCATTGAGCACATCGGCACCGGCTTTTGCAGCCGCCATATGCGGGGCGACGACCATGCCGCCACTGGACGAAATCGTTTCCATGAGGATCTCCCAAGACGCGTCCGGTCTCCCGATACCGGACCCTGTTTTCCTGCATCTATGCACCAGCAAACGCCCGGGCGAAACCCGAAAACGGGATTGGCAAATCCTCTCAAAACCCTACAGTGCCGCTCCGAAACAGCGGATCGACAGGACAAGGGTTGCGGGCAAAGACATGACGAAGCGCGGATACTGGATAAGTGGAGGGGTCCTCCTGTTGGCGACCGCGGCAATCCTTTTCGCCATGGGCCGGATCCCCATCTGCGAATGCGGCTATGTCCGGTTCTGGTCGCCCCCGGAGGATCTGGCGGGCAATTCCCAGCATATCGCCGACTGGTACACGCCCTCCCATATCATTCACGGCTTTCTGTTCTACGCGGCCCTGTGGCTGGTGCTGCGCCGTCAGCCGCTTGGCTTGCGCGCCCTGATCGCGCTCGTCATCGAGGCCGCTTGGGAGATCGTGGAAAACAGCCCGTGGATCATCGACCGCTACCGTGAGGCGACCATTGCCGTCGGCTACACGGGCGACAGCGTGCTGAACTCGGTCAGCGATATTCTGGCCATGTTGCTGGGCTTCGCTTTCGCGGCGCGCGCGCCCGTCTGGCTGACAGTGCTCATCGGTGTCGTCTTCGAACTGGCCGCGCTTTGGGTGATCCGGGACAATCTCACGCTGAACGTGATCATGCTGGTCCATCCGGTCGATGCGATCCGCGTCTGGCAGGCGGGCGGCTGAGGCCGCCGCACCGGGCTCAGGGCAGCGAGATCACCCCGCCCGCCCCGCCTTCGGTGCCGAAGGCGACCTTCATGCCGTCCTTGCTCCAGGAAAGCGTGGTGACGGGGCCCTCGCCCGGGCGCCGCAACACGCGCTCCGCGCCATCCTCAAACCGGCTGGCGAGCACCATGCCGTCCTGATAGCCGATGGCGAGCGCATCTTCGTCCGGATGACAGGCGACCATGCTCACAAGCGCATCCTCGCCCATCGCGCCAAGCTGAAGAGGCGTCTGCCCCATCGGGCCGTTCTTGCCGGAGAAGGGCCACAAGATAGCGGCCCCCGCCCCCGAGGTCGCCAGATAGCGACCGCGCGTGGACCAGGAGGTCGCCTTGATCTTGGCCGGATAGCCGGTCATGCGCATGTCCTGACCATCGGCAAGCCGCCAGCCATGCAGCGCGTTTTCCTGCATGGTGGTGACCACATATTTGCCATCCGGCGACCAGGTGATGCCGTTATGCGCGCCGGCCCATGAGAGTTCGGTCGGCTTGCCGGCCGTATTCACCCAGAAAAGCGTCGCCCCGCCATAGCGCGCCACCGCCAGCCGCATGCCCTTGGGCGCGAAGGCGAGCCCGCCCACCGCGCGCTCCATGGGAAATTCCTTCTCCGCGCCGGTGCGATCCCGCGTCCACGCGGTGCGGCCCGAGGCAAAGGCGACAGCCCCGTCCGGTCCGGTCGCCAGAATGTCGATCCACTTGCGCGGACGCTCCGCCAGACATTCAAGCGCACCGTCTTCGCCAATCTGCATCACCCGCCCATCGTCGCCGGAGGTCACGAGGTGGCGTCCGTCACGCGAGACGCAGGCCGCCAGCACCGAGCCCTTGTGCGCCTGCACGACATGGTTTTGCGCACCGATCAGGTGAACGGTACCGTCGCCGAGCGCGAAGAAGGCGGTATCGCCAAGAAACCCGGCGGAAACGACGAAGGCATCAAAGGTTTGGGGAGCGAGCGTTGGCATGACGACCTTGGAGATCCGAAGAGGGTTGGAAAACGTACGGTTCGGGCTATCAGGCCCCGCCGGGATCGGCAAGGCTCAATGCTTGGACGAACGGGATCAGGCCTGATCGGGCGGCACGCTCGGACCGACAATCCCGGCCCCTCGTCCCGCAATCAGCCAGTAGACGACCCCGCCGATGAAACCAGCGGCCAGAAAGAGGTTCCAGTCATCGGGAAACCGCGCGGGACCGCTTGCGGGCATGAAGGTGACGGCCAGAAGCGCCAGCGAAATGCCGCCACCGGCCAGAACGTGAAAGATGGCGCTGCGCAGCCGCAAGGCTTCCGAGGCCACGATACACAGGCCCGCGGGAACGAAGGCCATGGCGCCGACGGCACTTGCGCTCATCAGGCCCATGGTCACGCGGGCAACCCTGTCGATGGTCTCGGCCATGTCCGGCGAGGTGCGGTAGCCGTAGACAAAAAAGTCCGGCCCCATGGCCCAGTGCTGGGAAATCCATTCCACCGGCGCCCAGCCCGGCACATAGAAGGTCAGGAACAGGCTCGCCGCCACGATGGCGAGGCAATAGCCGAACAGGATCGCGAAGAGACGGCCGAGAAGATGAAGCGCGCTCATGGCGGACAATCAGCCGTGCGCGGCTGCCTCCAGCCTTTCGCGCTCGGTGCGCTTGAGCCGTTCGGACTCACTCTTGAGCTGGCCGCAGGCGGCGAAAATGTCCCGTCCACGCGGTGTCCGGATCGGAGAGGCATAGCCCGCCCGGTTCACAAAATCCGCGAACACCTCGATCTGCTCCCAATCGGAGCATTCATAATTCGACCCCGGCCAGGGATTGAACGGGATCAGGTTGATCTTCGCCGGGATGCCTTTCAGCAGCCGCACAAGTTCCTTGGCGTCGTCCAGCGAGTCATTCACCCCCTTCAACATCACATATTCGAAGGTGATGCGCTTGGCATTGGACAGCCCCGGATAGTTGCGGCAGGCCTCCATCAGCTCCTTGAGCGGGTACTTCTTGTTGATGGGCACCAGCGTGTTGCGCAGGTCGTCACGCACCGCATGCAGGGAAATCGCCAGCATGCAGCCGATCTCGTCGCCCGTGCGCTGGATGCCCGGCACGACGCCGGAGGTCGACAGCGTGATCCGCCGCTTGGAAAGGCTGAGACCCTCGCCGTCGGAGGCGATCAACAGCGCCTTCTTCACCTCGTCGAAATTGTAGAGCGGCTCGCCCATGCCCATCATCACGACATTGGACACGAGGCGGCCTTCGGAAGGCACGATGGCTCCTTGCGGGGTATCGATTTCCGGGAAATCGCCAAGGCGATCGCGCGCGACCATGATCTGCGCGATGATTTCTTCCGACGTGAGATTGCGCACCAGCTTCTGCGTGCCGGTGTGGCAGAAGGAACAGGTGAGCGTGCAGCCGACCTGTGAGGATACGCAAAGCGTGCCGCGGCCTTCTTCGGGGATATAGACGGTTTCGATCTCCACCGGGCGTCCGGCACCGCGCGAAGGAAAGCGCATCAGCCACTTGCGGGTGCCGTCGACGGAAATCTGTTCCACCACCAGTTCCGGGCGCGCAAGCGTGTAGGCGTCGGCAAGCGTCTGGCGAAGCTCCTTGGAGACATTTGTCATGCGCTCGAAATCGGTGAAGCCGCGCACATAGATCCAGTGCCAGAGCTGCGTGACGCGCATGCGCAGCTGCCTGTCCGGCACACCGACCCGCGCAAGCGCCGCGGCCAGTTCCGGCCTGTTCAAACCGAGCAGAGACGGTTTTTCAGGCGCGGAGACGGGTGCCACGGGCACGGATACAGCGTCTTCCTGCTGGATACCCGCCTGTTCCGGGGTGACATTCGACCCCTTTCGGGTCAGATCGAGTGATACCGCCATGGGCTTTCGCTTCGCGCTGTCGCAACCGGGGAACCCGCTGCGCTGAATGGTCTCGGTATGGCAAAAGGGGCAGCGACCTTCGTCACCACCCCCAGCCTGTTTGTGTCTATATATCGCTTTTCGCCGGCAATGCGAGTCCCGTGCCGCGCGATCAGCGCATCAACTGACCTCTGGAAAGGCGCCGCCCACTGAACGGACGGGCCCGCCTTTCCTACTGGCAGGCCTTGTCGGCCGCGTTGATGGCCGCCGTCACACCGGACAGCGACACCGTATAGGACGTGTTGGTGTTGCGCGATGAAACCCCGGAGAGCTTCATCGACCGACCGGCCTTCATGGCCGAGATCAGGCGCTGTTCTTCTGCCGCGTTCTCCACCCAGGCGCCGTCGCCCTTGGTGAACATCGAGAACTTGTTTCCATCGATATCGACCGAAACGGACGAGCCTTCCTTGAACGGATAACCGACCAGGAAGCTGGGCTCATCACGAACATTCTCGCCAGGCCGGGTCGAAACGAAGACGAAAACATCGCCGTGGTTACGGTCGGCAGGCTGCATATCGGTCGGTTTCGACAAGGCGTAGCACACCTTGCCCTTCTGGCCTGAGTGGGCGTAGGCCGCCCAATCGTTGAACGTGCTCAGGAGGGAGGGGGACTGCGCGTTCGCGGCAGCGCCCGACAGAGCGAGTGCCAGAATGGCCGTGGCCAGCATACGTGCGTGCATCATCTCCAAACCGCTTTGCTTTAATTAAATCGGGCCGTCCGAATTCATCGGTCGTAAACCTCAATCAAAGGTTACCCGCAGTTGGGTTACGAAAGGGTTGACCCCATTCAAAGGCACCCTCGCCATCGCAGGATCGAACTGTTCGGTGGGTTCGCATCAACGCTGGCACGATAAATCGGGCAAGAGTGTGTCCCCCTCCCCTCGCCCGGCGCTCACGTCGCAAGCGTGTTGCGCTTTTTTCCCGTCCGCGTGATCGGGCCGCCATGCACATGTTCGCGCAAACCTTCGCGCGGCGCGCCGCCGACCAGAGGCCGCTCCGCAAATCGCCCCATCGTGCGCACGCGATCATACATGACGATGGCCCCTGCGGTCGCCACGTTGATGCAAAAGCCGGTCGGGATGCGCACCACATGATCGCACCGCGCCAGCATTTCCGGTGAAAGCGACCCCCGTTCCGGGCCCATCACATAGGCCGCGCGCAGCGGATGGCCGAAACTCGGCAGTTCCACCGCATCATCGGTCAGCTCCACGCCCACCAGCTTGCAGCCCCCGGGAAGCTGCATGTCGTCGATCGACTTCCACGCGTAATAGGGCGTGTGGTCGGGCGTCCGCGAGGTATCGGATTTCGGCACCCGGCCGAGACGCTTGTCGGCGTCCACCGTGAACACGAAGGACGCGCCGAAGCCGTGCGCGGTGCGTATGAGGTTGCCGAGGTTCATCACCTTGGAAACCCCTTCGATGCCGATAGCGAAATAGCCGCGCATGTCTCGTCTCGTCCTGTCTGAAAGCCGTCACGCAGACGGCCATATGGCACCCCCGGTCCCTGCCAGGGATGACATTGTAACTTTTCAAAACTGCCGGCCTCATGGTACCAGCGGTGAGGGCATCTAACGAAAAACGGGCTGAAACACAAATGAAGGCGATCCTTTGCAAGGCCTACGGGCCGCCGGAGACACTTGTCCTTGAGGACATTGCCGAGCCGGAAGCCGGGCCGGGCGAAGTGGTGGTGGAAATGAAAGCCGCCGCGCTGAACTTCTTCGATACGCTGATCATTGAGAACCGTTACCAGACCAAGCCGGACCTGCCGTTTTCGCCAGGCGCCGAAATGGCGGGCATCGTTTCAGCCGTCGGCGAAGGCGTGACCCGGATCAAGCCCGGCGACCGCGTGGTCGCCTATAATCGCTTTGGCTGTTGTCGCGAAAAGGTGGCGGTGAAGGAAGCCAATGTGACCGCCTTGCCGAACGATGTGCCCTTTGCCCTCGCAGCCGGTCTGATGGTCACCTATGGCACCACCCTGCATGCGCTGCGCGGACGCGGCGATCTGAAGCCCGGCGAGACGGTCGCCGTTCTGGGCGCATCCGGCGGTGTCGGTCAGGCCGCGGTGGAGATCGCGACCCTGATGGGCGCGCGTGTCATCGCCTGTGCCTCGTCGGAAGAAAAGCTCGCCTTCGCCCGCCGTTTCGGCGCGACCGACACGGTGAATTACGCGAAAGAAGACCTGAAGACACGCCTCAAGGAGCTGACGGACGGGGCCGGTGTCGATGTTGTCTATGATCCGGTCGGCGGCGACTATGCCGAACAGGCCCTGCGCGCCACCGCCTGGCGCGGGCGTTACCTGGTGATCGGCTTTGCCGCAGGCGCGATCCCGAAGATCCCGCTCAATCTGGTGCTCTTGAAGGGATGCGACATACGCGGCGTGTTCTGGGGCGCAGCCAATGAGCGCGAACCGGACCAGCACCGCAAGGACGTGGAGCAGCTTCTCGACTGGGTCGCCAAGGGCGAACTGAAGCCGCATATCCATGCGGTCTATCCGTTGGCGGAAACCCCCAGGGCCCTTGAGGAGCTGGCGCAACGGCGCGCGCTTGGCAAGGTCATCATCGAACCTTGAGCCGTCGCGTCCGTGTCTGAAAAAGGTCTTCGGAAATCAGGCTGAAACGGAACATCGCGCGGCACAGGGGTGTGCCGGGCGGTGCGCCTTGGAATGTGACCGCCTGCCCTCAGGCATAGAGCTTGCGGTCATCCTCATTGATGATGCCGGCCAGGGCCATGGAAACGGCGCGGCGGATATCTGCCAACGAGAAGGGTTTGGTCACCACATCGTGGACCAGAGCGTCGAGATTGTGCGCACGTTCACGCTGATCGGCAAACCCGGTCATCAACAGGATGCGAAGCGACGGCCAGTCGCGTGCGACGACCAGCGCCAGCGCAATGCCGTCCATGACCGGCATCTTGATATCCGACAACACCAGATCGAACGCACCGCCATACTGCTTGAGGACGTCAACCGCCTCGCCACCGTCCTCAGCAATTTCCACCGAATGGCCGTCGAGTTCGAGCGCCCGCTTCACGAAAGAGCGGACCGCCTCGTCGTCCTCGGTCACCAGTATCCGTGCCATTCTCAAACCTCCTGTCCGAAACGCCGAGCCGAGCGGCGTCGGAACGTCTGGGCCTCTTGTTGCCTGTAAGCTCGCCTGGCAACACTATATCCCGGTATTTCTTTCCATCATGTTATTGCGCCGATTCGCGAGAATCGCCGGTATACAAGGCCTTTTTGAGGCCATTGGTTCCGCACAAAGCTATCGCGTCCTATTTCTCCTCGACGATATAGCCGATGAACGGCAACTGACGGTAAGCATGGGCTGCGTCCATCCCGTAGCCAACGACGAACTTGTCCGGACAATCGAAGCCGACATAGTCGGCCTGAAGATCGATCGCCCGATGGTGCGGCTTGTCGAGAAGGGCCGCCACTTTCACGGCCCTTGCGCCGCGTTCCATGATCAGATCGCGCGCAAAGGCAAGCGTGCGGCCGGATTCCAGAATATCGTCGACCAGCAGCACATCCCGGCCCGCAACATCGCTCTCGATATCGCGCACCACGCGGATCGTGCCGGAGGATGTCTTGCCCGCGCCGTAGCTCGACAGATGGATGAACTCCATCTCCGGCGCGATGCCCGCGCGATGCATGGCGCGGATCAGATCGGCTGCGAAAACGAAGCTGCCCTTCAGAACCGCCACGACCAGAAGACGGTCCATGTCGGCCTCAGCAAGCGCGGCGGCGATGGCATCGACCCGTCGGGCGATGGCGTCCTCGTCATAAAGGACGGCGATTTCAGGCTCGGTTGTCATGTATGTCTCGGGTCTCAGATGTCGGTTTGACGCCTTGTGCGGTCGGTGAAGCGCAGCAACACGTCCGCCGCCACATCGGGCGGCGATGCGAGACGCGTACTGAAGCGCAGGGTCTGCCCGGCGCGCAACCACAGTTGGCGCGGTTCCACCGTCCATGCATAGATTTCCTGTGCATCACCGCTGCGAAGCGACAAACGGATCGCCGGCACGTGGGCGGAGGTGTTCCTCACGTTCTCCACCGTGCCTTCCACGATCAGAACCGGCGCGCCCTTGTCATATTCCCTGAAAGTGCGCAAATCCCGGAATTCCAGGCCGCGCAGGTTCACTTCCAGTCCGACCTTGGCGTAAAGCTCGGCGAGATTGGGGGACATGCGCACGATTGGTTCGCGAAGCGTGACAATGGCGACCCCGAGCACGATCGAGCCGGCAAACAGCGCAAGGCCCATTGCGGCGCGCATTTGCCGCGAGACCCGGTAGCCCGGCGCATCGCGCGTCGCTTTCTTGCGCCTGCGCCACCAGCGCTCCGACTTCACGGCCTCTTCGACACTCAGCACGGGCTCATCCGCGTCTGCCGTCGTCTCCGACAGATCGTCGTCCGACGCCAGGTCTTCGTCCCGCGCCGTCAGCCCTATTTCGTTCTGCCAGTCGTCCGCGTCGTCGTCTTCGCCCGCGTCGTCGTCGCTCTCCTCGTCCTCATCACCGACAAAGGCCCAGTTGGGATCGCTCTCCAGAGCCTCCCGCTCACCTTTATTGTCGGAAGAGCCTTCGTCCGCGTCGTCTTCATCAAGCGCGCGGACAAAGGCGAGATTGCCATCGTCCTCGTCGTCGGCCCCGTTGCCGTCGTCATCGTCATCGTCAGCTTCGGCGAACGCCGCGTCCCAATCGACCGCTTCGTCTTCGCTCTGCGAAACATCTTCGGTTTCCGGGATCGTTTCGGGGTCGATATGCCAGGTCAGGCCGCAGCGTGAACAGCGCACATCCCGACCGCTCGGCGCAATGCTGGTTGCCCCGACATCATAGGTTGTGCTGCAGTTCGGACAAACGATCTTCAAGTCCGAATCACTCCCGCCACTGCGTTGAAGCGACCGATTCCGGGTATTTCACGCAAGCCTTGAACGCCGGGAATCCGTGTCTCCCGGTATGCGAAATCGCACATGACAGGGGACGCCGATATCTTTAACGAAACGTTAACCGGATTTCCTGAACGGCATTTGCCTGTTGATGACTGGACCGCGCGCGGCTCTCGAACGTTACGTTCCTGGAACAGATTGCGGAAAAACGCCGGTCAACCCCGTTCGATGGATAATACCATGCGCAACGTCCCGATCCTTGACGAAAATCGCATATCCGTATTGACGCGGCGGCCTTGCGCCTGCACCAAACGGACCTTCAAAGCCCGCCTCGGGACCGCCTGTGGGGAAAAACGCTCATGATCCGTTTCGAAAATGTCGGCCTGCGCTACGGGATGGGCCCGGAGGTGCTTCGCGACATCACCTTCCGGATCGAACCGCAGTCGTTCCAGTTTCTGACCGGCCCTTCGGGGGCTGGCAAGACGAGCCTGATGCGCTTGCTGTTCATGGCGCTGAAACCGACACGGGGATTGATCAAGGCCTTCGGACGCGACACGGCCAATATCTCGCAGCGCGATCTGCCCGCGGTGCGCCGCCGCATTGGCGTGGTCTTTCAGGATTTCCGCCTCCTCGACCATCTGACCACCTATGAGAATGTCGCCCTGCCCTTGCGCGTTCTGGGTCGCGACGAATCCCAGTATCGGGGCGATGTGATCGAGCTGCTCAAATGGGTCGGGCTGGGCGAGCGCATGCATGTGCAACCGCAGGTTCTGTCCGGCGGCGAGAAGCAGCGCGCCGCCATTGCCCGCGCGCTCATCACCAAGCCGGAAGTGCTTCTGGCCGATGAACCGACCGGTAACGTCGACCCTCCGCTGGCGCGCCGTCTGCTGCGGCTCTTCATCGAACTCAACCGCCTCGGCACCTCCGTCATCATCGCGACCCACGATTTTGCGCTGATGGAACAGATCGACGCCCGTCGCATGGTGCTGGCGGATGGGCGTTTGAGCATTTACGAATGAAGGCGCTATGACAAAGCTGCCGACCAACAAGTCTTCTTCGAAACCCGCTGCGCCCGCGGGGGATCGCGAGCGCAACGGCGCGGGCGACCGGCCCGCGCGGGCGTCCGGGTCTTCGAATTCCGGCAACCAGGGCGCCGGGCCGGCGACGCAAAAGCCGCGCAACCCCAAGCTTGGACTTGTCGGCCCCTTGCGCGACAGGAAGAAGAAGGGCAAGCCGAAGCGCGGCGGCGAGAAGTCCGGCCAGAACAAGATCCGCCCGCCCGCCGCAATCGTGCCCCAGCAATCCGTTGCCGGTCGCGCGCTGACGCTCGTCGTCGCGATCATGGCCTTTCTCGCCTGCCTCACGGTCGGCGGCGTGACGCTGGTCAGCGATGCGGCCCATGACTGGCAAAACGACCTCGTGCGCGAGGTCACCATCCAGATCAAGCCCATCGAGGGCGTCGACATGGTGCGTGAGATCGACAAGGCCATCGCGCTCGCCCAGGAGTTTCAGGGCGTGGGCGAGGTGCGCGCGCTCTCGGATGAAGAAACGAAGGCCCTGCTCCAGCCCTGGCTCGGGTCCGGCCTTGATCTTGAGACCCTCCCCGTCCCACGGCTCGTGGTCGTCAATCTGACCGACCCGCAGGTTGTCGACTTCGCCGCGTTACGCGATGCGGTGACCCGGGACGTCAAGGGCGGCAGCTTCGATGATCACTCGGTATGGACCGACCGCCTCGCATCCATGGCGGGGGCCGTCGTCTATGGCGGCATCGCGATCCTCATCCTGATGCTGACCGCGATGATGCTGAGCGTCGTCTTCGCGACGCGCGCGGCCATGGCGGGCAATCGCGAGGTGGTCGAGGTGCTGCACCTGGTGGGAGCGGAAAACAGCTTCATCGCCCGCGAATTCGAGCGCCACTTCCTGTGGCTCGGCCTGAAGGGCGGCATTGCCGGTGGCGGCGCGGCGGGCATCGCCTTCCTGCTCTTCAACCTGCTGACCCGGCCGGAAACCGGTTATGCGGGCGCCGATCAGGTATCCGCCCTTTCCGGCGGCGCCTATATCGGCCTGACCGGATTTCTGGGCGCGGCCGGTATCGTCGTGCTCGTTGCCGCGCTCACCGCGCTGACATCCCGGATCGCCGTTCACAACCACCTCACCCGAATGGACTGAGAAAACCGCGCAGAACCTTCTTTTCCACGACGCAATTTACCAATGCCGGTTCTTGCAGCGCCGATATGCGTATCCGTCTGCCCCGGCCCGGCCTCATTCTGCTAGCATTGCTTCAGATCGGCCTTGTTGAATCCGGTCGCATCGACGCTTTCATCTGGAGACAGGACGCTGCTTTCGCCCCCCGATAAATCCAGCAGATTGGCTGCCGAACGCCAGGCGGGCTTTCGCAGACGGGTTTTCGTCGCCGTCCTCGCTCTGCTCGGGCTGTCCGTTGGGGCCTTTCTGGCGGGCTATGTGCTCTTCGCCATTCACGTCGCCTCCATCGTGCCGGACCCGGAGGTGAAAGCCGACGGCATCGTCGTGTTGACCGGCGGGCGTGAACGGGTTTCCGGCGCCCTGGATCTGCTGCAAGGCGGCCGGGCGCGCCGCCTGCTGATATCGGGTGTCCATCCGGCGACGACACCGCGCCAGATCATGCAGCTCACGGAGAGCGAGGAAGACATCTTCACCTGCTGCGTCGATCTGGACCGCCGTGCCATGAACACCCTCGGCAATGCGCAGGAGAGCCGGAAATGGGCGGAAAGAAACGGATTTCACTCCCTGATCGTGGTGACCAGCGCCTATCACATGCCCCGTGGCATCCTGGAGCTGCGTCGCGCCATGCCCGACATGCGTTTTCTGCCCTATCCGATTTTCGCCAGCGAGCTCAACCTGCCGCACTGGTACGCCAAAGCGACGACGATGAAGCTTCTCATGCGCGAGTATGTGAAGTATATCGTGGCCTGGCTGCGCTCGGGGGTGGAGCCGGCGCAGCGCAAGCAAGATGCCGCATCCGGCTCAACCGCCAAGCCCTGATGCCGGGTCTCCCTCGGGAAGCGCTCCGACCCATCCCGGACCAGATCTCCCAGACCCGGACCCTTCTTCGATGACAAAGCTGCGCTCGGCGCTCTTCAATCTCGCCTTCTATCTCTACATCGCGGTTGCGGTATTCGCCTATATGCCTGCCTTCCTGCTGCCCCGCCGCGTCGGCTGGCCGCTGGTGGTGCTCTGGGCCCGGGCAAGCCTGTGGATGCTGCGTGTGATCTGCGGAGTTCGCATGGAAGTCCGCGGACGAGAGAACATCCCCGAAGGCGGTTTCATTGTTGCCTCCAAGCACCAGTCGGCCTGGGAAACCTTCGCCCTTCTGACGCTTTTCCCCGACCCCACCTATGTGCTGAAGCGCGAGCTGATCTGGCTGCCCCTTTTCGGCTGGTACACCAAGAAGATGAAGATGATCCCGGTGAACCGGGGCAAGCGCTCCGCCGCGCTTCTGGCCCTCGCCACTGCCGCACGCGAGGCCATCGACGAAAACCGACAGATCCTGATCTTTCCCGAAGGCACCCGGCGGCCGGCGGGTGCCGAACCCAACTATAAATACGGCATCGTCCATCTTTACCGGCAACTGGATTGCCCGGTGCTCCCCGTGGCGCTCAACTCCGGTCTGTTCTGGCCACGTCGCACCTTTCTGCGCTATCCCGGCACCATCACCATCAATATCCTGCCCCCCATCCAGCCCGGACTGAAGTCGGACCAGTTCATTGCCGCGCTGAAGGACCCGCTTGAAGAAGCCAGCGACGATCTCGTTCTTGAAGCGGCCGAGGCGAAGAACCCGCCGCCGCGTGCAAGGGAAATCGCGGCCCTGATCCGGGAGCGGCGAACTGAACAAGCCTCTGGATAACCTGCTCACGATTTTGCTCGCATTTCTCGCAATTACGTGATTCGCATCACGTTTCCGGCCCTTGCTATTTGCTATTGCTGGCCCCACCTAATGTGGAAAGGCTGTTACGCGCCTGTGGAAGAGAGTTGACGCGCACCGCCTAATGTTCATAATTTGTTCTCATATTGGGGACATTATCGGGTCGATGGGTCATTTACAGCACGATGCTCCGCGCGCCGCCGAAGCGCTGGGGCTGGTCGAAACCTACAGTTACCTGAGCGGAGCCTCCGGCAAGAGGTATCTCTTCACCAGCGTTCCCGAAGAGAGCCTTTCCGATTATCCGGGGGCCGTTGCCGTGCGCACAAGCGCGCGCCGCAATGGACGCCGTATTGTCTGGGTCGGAGAGATTGATCCGCTCGGTTTCGAACACGGTGCTGCCATCGGGCGCAAATCTCGCCGGATGGAAACCTTCATTCACCTGCTGGCCCGCGAACCCGATGCCCGCCGTGCGGTCATCCGCGACCTGCGCAACAGCGTGGACGTCGCCATGCCGCTGCGCGTGCCGCGCGAAGCAGCCGAATAGGCCGACGCTCTCCCTCCCCGCTCTTTCTCCCCAACCTGCACGCCTTTTTCCGAAGGGTGACGGTTTCCCTCAAGGCCCCGTTGGGCTATGCGGACACACGGTCTCACCCCTCACCCGGAGCCTTCCCATGTCCGACCCCATCGTCCCCTTCCTCGGCGACTGGATACTCGATGTCGATGAAAGTGATTTCGAACAGGGCGACCCGCCGCAGGGCGGAAGCTGTGGGATCTCCGCGGACGGCATGCGCATCGTGTTCAAGATGGTGACCATCGACAGCAAGGGCGAGCGCATCGAGGCGGAACTGAAGGGCGTTCCCGACGGTCGCCCCAAGAAGATGGAGGAAAGCGGCCTCATCGATGCAATGGTGCTGTTCGTTCGCGACGATGGCGCGCTCGTCTCGGAGGCCCGGCGCGGAGGAGCCGCGTTGATGACGGCCGTTCGCAAGCTGTCCGACGACGCCGCAACCATGACGATCACCCAGACCGTTCATCTGCCTGACGACACCAGCGTCGTCGACACCACGATCTATCGCCGCGCCCAGTAAACCGAGCGCCGCTCACGAACGCGGCCACAAGAGCGCCTTGACCAAGCCCCGTTCAGGCGGCCCGGATCGTTTCGAGGAACCGGTCGACCTCTTCGCGCAGGCGACCTGACTGCAACGAAAGATCATCGGCGGAGGAGCGAACCTGCGTGGAGGCGGCGTTTGTTTCCTGGGACGCTTGTGAAACGGTGACAATGCTGCCGGAGACCGATTGCGTGCCCACGGCTGCTTCGGTGATGTTGCGCGCCACTTCCTGCGCGGTCACCCCCTGCTGCTCGATCGCGGCGGCGATGCCGTTGGAGAGCATTTCCAACTCGTTGATGACCGTTCCGATCTCCGAGATCCCGTCCACCGCGGCCCGTGCTCCGGCCTGAATGTCGTCGATCAGCTTGGCGATATTCCCGGTTGCATTCGAGGTCTGTCCCGCCAGTTCCTTGACCTCGCCCGCCACGACCGCGAAGCCCTTGCCGACCTCGCCTGCCCGCGCGGACTCGATGGTCGCATTCAGGGCCAGCAGGTTGGTCTGCGATGCGATGTCGGAGATCATCGAAACGACCTCGCCGATTTTGTCCGTCATGCCGGACAACACCTTCATCTGCTGTGACGTTTTGCCGACGGCGCTTGTCGCCTTGCTGGAAACCTCCGAAGCCCGCGCAACCTGCGTGTTGATCTCTGCAACCGAGGCCGTCATCTCATCCGTGGCGGTGGCAACGGATTGCACATTGGCCGCCACCTGTTCGGCTGCTGCGGCCACGGCGGAGGCCTGCTCGTTGGTGTTCTGCGATGAGCCGGAAACCTGGCTCGCCATGTGGTTCAGATGTTCGGAAGCCGCGGAAACCGACGAGACGATCTGGCCGACGCTTTCATTGAAGGAATCGGCCAGTTGCTGCATCAGAGCCGTCTTTTCTGCACGGGACCGCTCTTCGTGCCTTGCCTGTTCCGCCATGAGTTCCTCATTGCGAATGGCATTCGCCCTGAAGATCTCCACCGCTCGGGCCATGTCGCCAAGCTCGTTGGCGCTTTGTGTATTGGGAATTCGAACGGATGTCTCCCCATCAGCGAGGACCCGCATCGCACTCGTCAGCCGACGCAAGGGTCCGGTGATACTGCCCGCAATCAGAAACCCGAAACCGCAGGCCAGGACAAGAACCAGCCCGGCAGCAAAGATGAATGTCTGCCGGGTGGTTTCGCGAAGACCAAGCAGGTGGGCCTCGGCCTTGGCCTTGCCAGCTTCCGCCTCGGTGAAAACCGCGTCGAAGACAGGCGCCAGATCCGCAAAGGTCGTACTCAGCTCCTTGATTGCAGTCTCCAGTTTCGACGAGGTTTGCGCATATTCGCGAAAGCCCGCCTGGTAGACATCCATCAGTCGGCCCAACTCCGCCTTCACGGCACCGTCAAGGGCGGCTTCCTTGAGCAGGTTGTCGAATTCGCCCCGTCGTTCATCGATGCGCTTGATGTATTTGGCGCCACCGCGCAGCATGAAGTCCTTTTCGTGTCGACGCATCATCAGCATCTTCACGGTCAGCGCATCGAGATTGGCTTCCCCGATCGTTTTCTCGACTTCATGAACCGCCTTGCGCAGCCGGCCCTGCACGCCCTCTTCCTCGGAAAGGCCCAGTTCTGTGTAGATTTCCGTGACCGACTGGAATTTTGCGTTCAGAAGGTCGATCCCGGCCACCAGATCATCCAGATCCGCCTTTATCGCGCGCGCGGCAGGCAGGGCCGCGATTTCACGGATCGTCTCGCGCACGGCGGCCACTTCCTCTCCGTACTTCGCAGCATATTCCATGTCCTTGCGCAGGAGGAAATCCTTCTCACGCCGGCGCATCTGCAGCGCGCCCGTCTGGAGCTCCTGTGATAGCTGCGCGAGCCGGACGAACTCCGCTTGACGCGCGACATCATTTGCGACGAGGCGGTCGCCAAAGAAATACACGGCCACGAGAACGAATGCTGCAAGCACGGAAAGGGCGGAAAGCGCAAGTACACGCGTTCTCACCTTGATATTGGAAATTCCAGACGTAACGTTCGTTATCATACTTGAGCTGCCAATCTGAAATACAAACTGGCAAATACTATTTGTGTTATATATGAAGAAACTTTTTTCAACGTTCATCTAATATATATTAGTACATCAGATTGTGACTATTGACGAATATATGTTGTTTATTACACGTAGTAATTGGACGCATCAGCCAAAATTCCCACATCACACGGCGCGGTTGACTTTTGTCGTGATTACCGTCATGAGAACCGCATCGGAAACACGGTTTTTTCGCAACATGATGCCGCGCCTGAACGCTTGCTCTGCGACTGAAACCACCCGCGCTTCTTGCGGGGGCAACCGTGCTGCCGTCTCCACGAAAACCAAAACGACGAAAACGACCGCCACGACGACCGTCTGACGGTGCTTCTCGTCCCGCACTCCCCGGGGTCGAGGGGTGCGAAGGACCGGTCGACCGAAGAGGTCGCGGTTCAGGGGAGACGAAACCGGCATTCGGAGCTGCAACCTCATGCAGTTCCTATGGAAATCAGGAAGGACGCATCATGGGTTACAAGGTCGCTGTAGTTGGCGCCACCGGCAATGTGGGCCGGGAAATTCTCGGCATTCTCGCAGAACGCCAGTTCGACGCCGATCAGGTCATCCCCCTCGCCTCGCGCCGCTCGCAGGGCACCGAAGTCTCCTATGGCGACAAGACCCTGAAGGTGAAGGCGCTCGACAATTACGACTTCTCCGACACCGACATCTGCCTGATGTCCGCCGGGGGCGACATCTCCAAGGAATGGGCGCCGAAGATCGCCGCGCAGGGCTGCGTGGTCATCGACAACTCTTCCGCCTGGCGCTACGACGCCGACGTTCCGCTGATCGTGCCGGAAGTGAATGCGGATGCGATTGTCGGCTTTTCCAAGAAGAACATCATCGCCAATCCGAACTGCTCCACCGCCCAGCTCGTCGTCGCGCTGAAGCCGCTGCACGATGCGGCGAAGATCAAGCGTTGCGTCGTCTCCACCTACCAGTCGGTTTCCGGCGGCGGAAAGGAAGCGATGGACGAGCTTTTTGAGCAGACCCGCGCGATCTTCGTGAACGATCCCATCGAGCCGAAGAAGTTCACCAAGCGCATCGCCTTCAACCTGATCCCGCATATCGATGTCTTCATGGAGGACGGCTACACCAAGGAAGAGTGGAAGGTGCTGGCCGAGACCAAGAAGATGCTCGATCCGGCGATCAAGGTTACCTGCACCGCGGTGCGCGTGCCGGTCTTTGTCAGCCATTCGGAATCCGTGAACCTGGAGTTCGAGAACCCCATTTCCGCCGATGAGGCCCGTGACATCCTGCGCGAGGCGCCCGGCTGCCTGGTGGTCGACAAGCACGAAGACGGCGGTTACGTGACCCCTTACGAGGCGACCGGCGAGGATGCGACCTACATTTCCCGCATCCGTGAAGACGCCACGGTCGAGAACGGTCTGAACCTGTGGGTGGTCTCCGACAACCTGCGCAAGGGCGCCGCGCTCAACGCCGTGCAGATCGCGGAAGTGCTCGTCAACCGCCGTCTGCTGAAGAAGCAGAACGCGGCCTGACAGAGACGGCGCAATTTCCCTCACGCGGCTGTTGCGCCGGATCTCGCAGTATACCTAAAGACACTTTCTTTTCAGCATCTTGGTGCCAGCCCGGATACGCGTAATTCTGGCTGGCACCAAAGTACTATATTTCTCATTGTCGGCTTCGTTACGCTTTCTCTCGTTGTGTTGTGCAACATTTGGAGGAGAACGCATCATGAAGACTTGGAAAAAGCCGACAATGAATGTCGTTGAAGCCGGTTTCGAAGTGACCCGCTACATGCCGGCCGAAATCGGCAGCTGCGGCGCGAAGAAATAGACCCGCGGTAGACGAGCCGTGAAAATCCGGGTTCTCGGCTCCGCCGCCGGCGGCGGATTTCCGCAATGGAACTGCAACGCGCCGCTGAGCCGGGCCGTGCGACAAGGCCGGTCCGGTTATCTTCCCCGTACCCAGTCCTCCATGGCCGCAAGCGCAGACGGAAAGCACTGGGCGGTCTTCAACGCATCTCCCGACATTCGCGCCCAGATCGCGGCCAACGAGATCCTTCAGCCGGATCCGCAGGGCCCCTTGCGCAATACGCCGATTTCCGCCGTCATTCTGACCAATGCGGATGTGGACCACATCGCCGGATTGCTGTCCTTGCGCGAGCGCGAGCCTTTCACGCTCTATGCCACCGCCCGTGTGCTGGAGACGCTGGAGGCCAATTCCATCTTCCGCGTGCTCGATCCGGCCATCGTCATCCGTCGCGAATTGCCCCTGTCGGGACACACGGAGCTTGAAGGCCCGAACGGGCCGCTCGGGCTGACCATTGAGACCTTCTCCGTGCCCGGCAAGATCGCGCTGTTTCTGGAAGAGGCCGACCGCGATGATTTCGGATCCGAATCGGGCGACACGATCGGCATCGCGCTCCATGCGGGCGGTTCGGTGAACGGCAATGCACCTGCCAACGGCCGAAAGACCCTTCTTTATGTGCCGGGCTGCGCTCGGGTGAGCGCGGATCTGCGCCGCCGGATCGATGGTTCGGGCTGCCTGCTGTTCGACGGCACGGTCTGGCAGGATGACGAGATGCGGCGCACCGGCGTCGGCGAGAAGACCGGCGCGCGCATGGGCCACATGTCGATATCGGGCGAGAGCGGCTCGCTGGCGGCGCTGAGCGATGTCGATGTTGGCCGGCGCATATATGTCCATATCAACACGACCAACCCGATCCTTGAGCCCGGCTCCGCGGCAGAAGCCGCCGTGAAGGAGGCTGGATGGGAGATCGGCTTTGACGGGATGGAGATCGAGCTATGAGCGCATCCGCACACCGGCTGGCGTCCGAAGCCCTTGGCGCCGCGACGTTTCGCATTCCCTACGACGCGGGTCCGGCGGCCGAATTCCTGCCCGGCGACAGTGCCGAGCGGCTGCTGAGGCCTGAGGAACTGGAAGCCACCCTTCGAAGGGTCGGCGCGGCGCGCTACCATGTCCATCACCCCTTTCACCAGCGCATGAATGCGGGTGAGCTGACGCTTGCCCAGATGCAGGCCTGGGCCCTCAACCGCTATTGTTATCAGGCGGTCATCCCGCGCAAGGATGCGGTCATTCTGGGCCGCAGCGAGGACCCGGCCTTCCGCCGCGAATGGCGCAAGCGCATTATCGACCATGATGGCGAAGACAACGATGGCACCGGCACCCCTTCCGAAGGCGGCATCAAGCGCTGGATCAAGCTTGCCGAAGGCGTCGGCCTCGACGCTGAGATGGTGATCTCCACCCGCCTTGCCCTGCCCGCCACCCGTTATGCGGTCGCCTCCTATCTCGATCTGGTGACGAACCATTCCCTGCTGGTGGCGGTCGCCTCCTCGCTGACGGAAATGTTCTCAGGCGCGGCGATCGCCCAGCGCGTGCCGGCCATGCTGGCGCGTTACAGCTACATCACGGAAGAAACGCTGGCCTATTTCACCCCGCGCCTGACACAGGCCCCGCGCGATGCGGAATTCGCGCTTGCCTATGTCTGCCGCCACGCGGTGACGCCGCAGATGCAGGCCGATGCGGTCAACGCGCTGATCGCCAAATGCGACATGCTCTGGGCGATGCTCGATGCGCTCCACCATGCCTATGTGGATCCCGGCCACATTCCGCCCGGCGCCTTCGTGCCTGAAGGGACATAGACCATGCGCGCCGCGCGCCTTGACATCACCGCTTCAAGTCGCCCGCGGCTGCCACGTCACGTGCATCTGCGTTTCGACGCCCTGCGCGAAAAGCCGATCGTGCTCGCCCCGGAACGGGTGCTCTGGCCGGACGAGATTTCCACCGCGATCCTGACACGCTGCGACGGACAGACGACGGTCTGCGAAATGGCGGAGGACTTCGCCCGCGACTACGCCGCACCGCCTGCCGAGATCGAGGCGGATATCATCGCCTTTTTGCAAGACTGGGCCGACCGGCTGTTGATCGAGGTGGCGACAGGCGAAAACGGTGCGGGGACGCAGACATGACCATTCAGCCCCCTCTCGGCATGCTGGTCGAGCTCACCCACCGCTGCCCGCTTCAATGCGGCTATTGCTCCAATCCGCTGAACCTTCTGAAAGCGGATCGCGAACTGGACACCGCGACCTGGCTTTCCGCCTTCGCGCAGGCCGAGGCGCTCGGCGTCAGACAGGTCCATCTTTCCGGCGGGGAACCGACCTTGCGCACCGATCTGGAGGCTCTCGTCTCCGGCCTGTCGGGGCTCGGGATCTACACCAACCTGATCACTGCCGCCGTGACGCTGACCCGGGACCGCCTGTTTGCCCTTCGCGATGCCGGGCTCGACCATATCCAGGTGAGTTTTCAAGGCGCGCGGCCGGAAACCACTGAGCTGGTGGGCCGCTATCGCGCAGCGCATGAAAGGAAGCGCGCCGTTGCCCGCTGGGCCCGCGAAGCAGGCCTTCCGCTGACCATCAACGCGCCGATCCACCGCCTCAACATCGAGGAAGTGCCGGAATTCGTCGATCTGGCGCTGGAGCTTGATGCGGAGCGCCTGGAGATCGCCAATGTCCAGTATTACGGCTGGGCCTATCTCAACCGGGCCAATCTGCTTCCCGACCGTGAAGCGGTGATGCGGCAAGTCGACTATGTGGAGCGCACCCGCGCGGACCTGATAGGGCGGCTGAACATCGATTTCGTGACGCCCGACTATTACGCCGACTATCCCAAGCCCTGCATGGGGGGCTGGGCGGCGGACGCCTTCGTGCTCACGCCCGATGGCATGATGCTGCCCTGTCACGCGGCCCAGAGCATCACCGGTCTCACATTCGAGACCATTGCAACCCGACCCCTGCGCGACATCTGGGAGAACTCGGAGAGCTTCAATCGCTATCGCGGCACCGACTGGCTGCCGGAGCCCTGCCAGTCATGCCCGCGCAAGGAGGTCGATTTCGGCGGCTGCCGCTGTCAGGCTTTCGCGATGACGGGAGATGCGGGCGCGACTGACCCGACCTGCATCCATTCCCCCCACCACGGTGCCTTGCACGACCTGGGGCCAACCGGTGACATGCACCACCGGACCATCGGGCGTGTGCCGATGGAGGCGTGAAGCCGCACCGTTGCGACGGTCTCAGACGCCGATGACGACCTGATTTGTCGGCGCGTCATGGAAGATGCCTGTCTCCGGCTCCATGATCTTGAGCAGCCCGGTGCGGATATCGAACCAGGCGCCATGGAGCACAAGAGCGCCCTTTGCCTCCAGATCGGCGATCCAGGGGAAGGTGCGCAGGTTCTTCAAAGACTGGCGGATGCCGGCATATTCCATGGCAAGCTGAGGCTCGATATTGCGATCGACCGGATTGCAGGCCAGCGTGCGGGCGGCCGGTTCCAGCAAGGTGATCCATTTGCCAATGAAATCGCCGTCCGACAGGGGCTGCGGGTTTTCAGAGCGGAAAGCCTCGATACCACCGCAGCGGGCGTGGCCGAGCA
Organism: Breoghania sp.; assembly: GCF_963674635.1. Classification (NCBI taxonomy): domain Bacteria; kingdom Pseudomonadati; phylum Pseudomonadota; class Alphaproteobacteria; order Hyphomicrobiales; family Stappiaceae; genus Breoghania; species Breoghania sp. The sequence continues at coordinate 3,271,506 of NZ_OY771475.1, read as the reverse complement.
CGATGATGTGCTCCACCTTCAACCCCTGAATGGCAAACTCGACCGCGGCGCTTGTGCCGTGAAACTCGCCGTTTTCCTCATGGGGCGGCACGAGATTGGCGACGTTGCGAACGACGAAAAGCTCGCCCGGCCCCACATCAAAAATGCCTTCCGGCGTCACGCGGGAATCGCAGCAGCCGATGACCAGCACCTTCGGCTGCTGACCATAGACGGCCAGATCCTCCAAGGCGCGGCGATTGGGCAGGAAGGACTTCTCGCGGTAGCGGCCGTAGCCCTTCAGGAGTTCACTGGGAAAAGTGGCATCGACCGGGGTCGAATTGGCGGCGGTGGCATCGCCATCGGTGGCAGGCTTTTCTAAGTCGCTCATCGAACATCGTCCCGTTCATCAGACCGGATCAGCCGGTCCTGAAATCACATTCTCCGTCGTCTGTCCTGTTCCGTACCCTGTTCGGGTCCGGCTGACCATACGCGATAAATGCCGAGTTACACTCAGCCCCAGCCCAGGGTTGCCGTCAGCAGGACGGCACCGAGCAGGAAGACAAGCAATGCGCCCGCGATCTCCACACCGTGGTGAATGCGGCGCGCCAGCGGGCTGCTCTCGCCCGCAAACCGCACCGCCACCCCCCGGGCGACGACCGCAAAGACGGCAAGGGCTGAAACCGTCAGCCCCGTGCCGAGCGCCATCACAAATGTGGAAGCGATCCCGGCAAGAACAAGTCCTTGCGACAGCGAAAACACCAGAACGATCAGAGCGCCCGTGCAGGGCCTGAGCCCGACGGCCAGAATGACCGACCAGGCCCGCGCCAGCGTGACCGGCTCTTTCAGCAGCGCCGGATCGGGCGCATGGGAGTGCCCGCAGGAGCTGCAAACACCCCCCTCATGGGAATGCGCGTGGTCGTGACCATGGTCATGATCATGGTCGTGATCGTGTGAATGGGTGTGCCCGCACGCGTGATCGTGACCATGGGAGGGAGCCTTGCGGACGAGATACGGCCGCACCGCCTTGGACCACAAGAGCCACGCGCCAAGCGCGGTGATCAGGGCATAGGACCCGATCTCGAAGATTTCCGATGTTCGGGTGATGGCGATCGAGGTCATGTTGAGCACGACCGCCGCCACCCCGATCAGCACGATCGCGGTCACGGCCTGCGCAATTGCGGATGCAAAGGAAAGCGCCACCGCCTTTTTCAGCGTCTGCCCGTTCGCCAGCACATAGGTGGAGATCACCGCCTTGCCATGGCCGGGACCCGCCGCATGAAAGACGCCATAGAGAAAGGACAAGGTGACCAGCCACCATCCGGCGGACGGCGTCTCTTTCAGCGCCTGCAGCGTTTCGGTCAAGGCGCGGTAGAACGCCGACTGGTTGGCCGCGACCCATGCGAAAAAGCCGCTGAACCAGCCTCCGGGCGCCGCCTGCGCTTCCGGCAACCCGACGCCAAACGGCGAGGGCGCGGCCAGGGCCGGAAGGCTGAAGGCCAGCGACACGCCAAACGTCACGGCGAGCGACAAGGCAAGGCATCGAGAAGCGTGCGCGCGCACTATCGTCATCGGAATTCTGGCCATGGGCGGATCAAGACCTTTCGCCGGAGAGGGCGAGGAGACCGGTTCAGGCTCCGAATCCGCCGGTGGCATCGAAGACAAAGCTCAGCACCAACCCCGCAACAAGGACGAGAAGGATGATGCGCCACATGCGTTTCTGAGCGGGGGTCTGAGGCGTCTTGTTCTTGGAGCGCGGGCGGTTTTTCATCATGGACACGTCAGGGTAGCCTCATTGGACCAGGTTGATGCCTCGGTCTGGAACTGGGGAGGAAGATCGCGGACCGTGGGTGAAAGTTGCGACAATTGTGCCGCCAGATTTGGATCGAGAGGGCCGGCCAGTTGCGTCTTGAGTTTGCAGCCAGTCGGAGCATTGCCGAGAACGAAGGGATTTTCCTTGGTCATGGCGAAATCGACGAAATAGTCCGGATCGAAGACCTCAAGCACCGTCTCGCCGCCTGACACCTTGAGAGCGTCCTTCAGTGGCAAATCGAAAAACAAGGTAAGCCGACCATCGGAAAAATCGAGCCAGTATTGCGTGGGATCCACGAATGGCTGCTCTTTCCCGCTCACCGTCACGAAGGTGAAATAGTCGAATTCCTTCAGGGATTCGACATTGATCTTTGCAAGCGGCTGCAATTCCTCATGGCTGAGGGTGCCGTCTCCATTGGCATCGAGCCCCTGAACCGCGAAGGCGGTGAAGGCGGCATCGAAACGCCAGACCTGTCGCACGCTGATCAGCATGCCCTTGGGGTCGAACACCATCTCGCTGCGAGCCTCCACGAAGACATGCGGATGGGCAAAAGCCCCGCACATCGACGCGAGCCATGCAGGCAGGGCCACCAGAAGCCCCTTCAGCGAAAACAGTCGAGGTCCGTTCGACATCCATGTTCCGATCAAGCGACGGCCGGGCTGTCATTGTCCGGCAACGGTCTCTTTGGAAACTGTACTTGCGGTGCGAAGGCGGCGAAAGCAAGACCGCGACAGCAAGACAGCCTCACAAGCCGCCCTCCCTCGCGCGCTTCCGGACAGGCCAAAAGGTCCCGGAATCCCCTTCCCTCTACGGAAAATTCTTATCGATGGTGCGACATATTGGAAATATTCGCCTATCCATGCCCGTGTCCTTCGACGAAATGAACCAATTTCTTTCGTCAATCAAGTTTATCATCCTTCCAGATAAGACATATCGCCGCAGGCGTCTCGCGGGGCACAGCGTCAACCGGGGTGTTGAACCTCGGCCCACCGCCCCCAAAAGACCGAAGACCGGACAGAGATCCGCATGATCGGCGAACACCTTTTTTGGAGAACGAGGACACCATGAACATCTCCACCCGGCACCGCGCCAGAGACAGGGCGAGCGACATGGAGCCAAGCTCTCAGCCTGTCACCCTATTCGATCACCCCGAGTTCCGGGACCACGAACAGGTGGTGTTCGGCCATGACGCCGGATCGGGCCTGCGCACCATCATCGCCATTCACGATACGCGCCTCGGACCTGCAGCGGGTGGCTGTCGCATGTGGGCCTATGCCAGCGACGCGGCGGCGCTCACCGATGCCCTGCGCCTGTCGCGCGGCATGACCTACAAGAACGCGCTTGCCGGGCTTGATCTGGGTGGGGGCAAGGCCGTGATCATCGCCGATGCGAACCGCGACAAGACGCCCGAACTGCTTGAGGCCTTCGGCACACAGGTGGAACGCCTCTCCGGGCGCTACCGCACCGCCGAGGATGTCGGCATTTCCAGCCAGGACATGGAAATCGTCGCCCGCCGAACATCCCATGCCCTGGGAACGAAGCAGACCGGGCTCGGCGATCCCTCCCCCTACACCGCCCTGGGCGTTTTCGAAGGCATTCGCGCCGCCGTGCGCCACCGGTTCGAAACCGATGACCTTGGGGGCCTAACCGTTTCCGTTCAGGGTCTCGGCAATGTCGGCTTCGGTGTCGCGCGCATGTTGAACGCGGCGGGCGCCAAGCTGATCGTTTCCGATATCAATGCGACCGCCGTTTCCCGCGCGGTTGAGGCGTTCGGAGCGAACGCCACCGAGCCGGACGGCGCGCATGCCGTCAAAGCCGACATTTTCTGTCCCTGCGCGCTTGGAGCCGGATTGAACAAAACCACCATTCCGCAACTGCGGGCGCAGATCGTTGCCGGGGCCGCGAACAACCAGCTGGCCACCGACGCGGATGGCGAGGCCTTGCGGCGCGCGGGCATTCTCTATGCCCCCGACTATGCGATCAACGCAGGCGGCATCATCTCCATCGCGCTCGCCGGTCCCGAAGATGGGGACGCGCTTGTCCGCGAAAAGACGATCGCCATCGGCGACACCCTCACCCGCATCTTCGAACGCGCGGAGGCGGAGGGTCGCCCGACCCAGGTCATCGCCGACAGGCTGGCGGAAGAACGCCTGAGAGCTGCCGGATAAGACCGCGCCCTATTCGGGCCGCCACAAGCGGTCCGGATCGAAGCGATGCATGTCGTGCATCAGCTCCACGAAGCAACGCGCTGCATGGTCGAGAGAGGCAAAGCCCTTCTCGGCCGTCGCCCCCGCGGCATTGCCGAGCGCGCCCTTTGCGCCCAGATCCTGCGTCTTCCAGCCGAACTGCACCGGCCCATGCCCGCGCAGATGCTTGAATTCCTGAATGAAATTGAGCTGATTGGACTTGAAGTCCTCGCGCAGATCCGTGCGGACCAGATCCGGATGAAGGTGCATCATGATGGAGGTTTCCACGTCTCCGCCATGAATGCCGTAGACAAATTCCTCCGCCGGGAACACACCCTCCGGCTGACCGAAACGGGACCAGGCGGTCGCGACCACGAGCATGTCGTGTTTCACCCGCATTTCGCGCGCGACAATGTCTATGATCGGCACATTGCCGCCATGCGAATTGACGATGACCAGCTTGCGCACACCCGCACGATGGACGCTTTCGGCGATGTTGATCCAGAGCTTCGTCAGCGTATCCCAATCGGCGGTCAGCGTGCCGGGCGACGAGATGTGCTCGTTCGACTTGCCCACCGCCTGAACGGGGAGGAACGTGACCGGAAGCTCCTCCGGCAAAAGCTCCAGAACCCGCGCGATCTGACCATTGGCGATCGCCGTATCGGTCGAGACAGGCAGATGCGGACCGTGCTGTTCGATTGCAGCGACAGGCAGGACGGCAATCCACGAGGCCGTATCGCCCTCGGCGAAATCGACGGTGGTCATCTCGTGCCAGAAATGTCGTGGACGCATGGAGGCTCTCCGGGGACTCAACAGGAATGGGAGCCGCCAGCCTAGTGCATCTTACGTACGGTTTGCATCACTTCTGTCGATCGGACAGACCGAATTCTTTGATATGACCATCATTTGGGAGTGCCTCGGGGCAAAGGCCGAAATCACAGCCCCGGGCGGCTAGTCCCAGATGGGACCGCTGACAAGAAAGGCAAAAGCGGCCGCTGTCAGGATACTTGCGGCAATCAGCCCGGCAACAAGCCCGGCGCGGGAGGTCCAGATCTTGGATGGCCTGCGCCGTTTGAACCACGGGTCCCGGCCTCCGTTCATCACGGGACCGTCGAATTTTTCATAATACGTCATCTCTCACCCTCCAAAGCCCTCCGGAGATCCGACCTGAACCGGGGCAATGGGAAAAGAACAGTCCTAGGCTGTTCACCCAAAAGGCCGTCGCCAACCCAAAGCTGTCGACATCGATGAATGCTGTCTGCATTCAGTATTGTTATTGTTTGTCCCTGTCCGGCATCCGGATGCTTTTCACATCCGGCACTCCGACGCGGATCTGGTGGAATTCGCCATGGTTTCACAAACAGAAAACCACAACTTATGGCTATTATCTTCCATTCGATACGCATGAACAGTTTGTACAACACAAGTAGTATTTGCAACGGCTGGACCAAGAGCCACTTTGACGCTGCGACGTGTCGTCGCGCGACCTTAATCCGCATTTCAGGAAACCGCATGAACACAACCATGCGATTAGATCAAATGCCTTCCGTTGGGTTAACTTTCTCATATGCGGCTTTCGGGCAAACTATGACCTATGGTCGCAGAAATCGGTTCTCATGCCGTGGCATCAGCGGCACAGATACGACCGCACGGCGCGCCCTCTTCTCGCGCTGAGAGCCTTAATGCGCCCGACGCACCCTCCGGCAGCGCCCCTGCCTCCGCGTCCGACCCCGCCGTCATCTTTTCCTCTTCCGAGAACGCCACCGGTTCTCCTTCAACGGCAAAAGACACAAATGCCGCAGCCTCGCCGGGTGAGCTCACCGAGGACGAGGAGAAGCAGGTCCGGGATTTGAAAAAGCGCGATGCCGAGGTGAAAGCCCATGAGCGCGCGCATAACGCTGCCGGCGGCATCTACGCCGGAGCCCCAACCTACGAGACGACAAGAGGGCCCGACGGGCGCACCTATGCGGTGGGCGGGGAAGTCGCCATCGACACCTCTCCTGCGGGATCCCCGCAAGCAACCATCGCCAAGGCCGACCAGATCGTGCGCGCCGCACTCGCCCCGGCAGATCCCTCCCCACAGGATCTCCGCGTCGCCGCCGCCGCCCGCCAGATGCGCGCCGAAGCGCAGGCCGCCCTGCTCCAGCTTCAGGCAGAAGAAGCCGCGCAGGAGGATGAGGAAAGCGAGGCCGACCCTGCCAGGGAAGGCGACGGGTCCGAAGATGGTTTCGAAACCGAATCCAGCGAGCCGCGCGCCCCCATTTCCGTCGACACCCGCTTTGCCGCTCAGCGTGCCTACGAGCAGGTGGCCCAGATGATCGCGCCCTTCGGCTGACACGCATGCCGCCTTTGCACAGGTTCGCATGTCGTGACCCCGTAACATGGCGCCGCTATTCTGAGGGCATCATGTCCGGTCCCAGTTCACCCTTGCACATCTTCACCGTTTTCCTGCGCCTGGGGCTGACCTCCTTTGGCGGCCCCGTCGCACATCTGGGCTACTACCGCCGCGAACTCGTCGAGCGGCGCGGCTGGATGGATGATGCGGCCTATGCCGATATTGTCGGCCTGAGCCAGTTTCTGCCCGGCCCCGCCTCCAGCCAGACCGGGTTCGCAATCGGATATCTGCGCGGCGGCTTGCCGGGCGCAATCGCCGCCTTTGTCGGCTTCACCCTGCCCTCCGCGATCCTGATGCTCGCCATCGCCTACGGCAGCACATTATTTTCAACGCAAGTGGGCGCCGCGCTCATCCATGCGCTCAAGCTCGTGGCGGTCGCAGTGGTTGCACAAGCGATCGCGGGCATGACGAAAACGCTCTGCCCCGATGCCCCGCGCGCAGGGATTGCGCTTGCCAGTTTCATTTTCGTGTTGCTGGTCTCTGTCCCGTTTGTCCAACCCGCCGCCATCGCGCTTTCAGGCCTGGCTGGCTGGCTGGCGCTGCGCGGAAAAAGCCATGTCGCCCCTGAAACACTCCAGAAAGCTCCCGTTGGAAAACGCGGTCCTGCCATGCTTGCGCTTGGCCTTTTCGTAGTCCTGCTCTTCGCGCTTGCCTGGCTTGCCGGGGCCAGTGACAACGGGGTCCTGCGGATCCTCGACATTTTCTATCGTGCGGGAGCGCTGGTTTTCGGCGGGGGGCATGTGGTTTTGCCGCTTCTGGAGACGGCCACCGTCACGCCGGGCTATATGGATGAAACCTTGTTTCTGGCAGGTTATGGCGCGGCACAGGCCCTTCCCGGGCCGCTCTTCGCCTTTTCCGCCTATCTGGGCGCGCTCCTGCCCTTCGCCCCCCATCCGGTCGTCGGCGCAGCCCTCGCCCTCCTGGCGATCTTTCTGCCCGGCTTCCTGCTGATCTACGGCGCGCTGCCCTTCTGGCAGGGCTTGCGCAGCTCGCCCCATGCAAGCGCGATCATGAAGGGAGCGAATGCGGGGGTCGTCGGCCTTCTGATCGCAGCCTTCATAACGCCCATCTGGACATCCAGCGTCAGGAACCCGCTTGACTTGCTCCTTGCGGCAAGCGCCTTCCTGCTGCTCACCACGTTCCGGCAAGGATCCGGCCGGGTCGTGCTGATCATGGCTGTCATCGGCATCGCGCTCGGTCTCCTGGACATGAAACCGACTTGAGCGGATCAACCCGTGATGCTCTCCAGGAACCGTTTCGCCGCCTGACCGTGCTCATGGCGCAGACGTTCGATGTCCATGTGGACCGGGATGGTATCCTCCACCTTCCAGTCGCCCGCAATCATCACCCGGTCCGCCGAATGCGCGCCGCACAGGACGAGCGTCGCCAGCGGATCGCCGCCACCGGAAAAGCGCAACTCATCGAGCGTGTAGAAGGACATGTCCGCCTGCTTGCCGACCGCAATCCGGCCGATATCCTCACGACCAAGGCAGCGCGCGGAGCCTTCCGTTGCCCAGCGCAACGCATCGAAATGGCTCACCGTCGCATCATAGGTCAGGCGGTTGATCATCAGCGCATGGCGAACGCTTTCCATCAGGTTGGAATTGTCGTTGGACGCGGACCCGTCCACGCCAAGCCCGACCGGGCTGCCTGCCGCCTCAAGCTCCTTCGTCCGGCACTGTCCGGAGGCCAGCAGCATGTTGGAGGTCGGGCAATGGCAGACCCCCACACAATGATGGCCGAGCTTCTTCACCTCCTCGTCATTGAAGTGAATGCCATGCGCCAGCCACACGCGATCGTTCAGCCACCCCACTTCTTCCAGATAATCGACCGGACGGCATTGGAAATGGTGCTCGCAATAGTCGTTTTCATCGCGCGTCTCGCCCAGATGCGTGTGCAGGCGGCAATCATATTTCTCCGCCAGCGCGACGCTCTGCTTCATCAGGTTCTTGGTCACCGTGAACGGCGCACACGGTGACAGCGCCACCTGGATGAACGCGCCGTCCGAAGGATCGTGATACTTCTGAAGCACCCGTTCGCAATCAGCGAGGATCGTGTCCTCGTCCTGCACCGCGCCATCGGGCGGCAGCCCGCCATCCTTTTCAGACAGGTTCATCGAGCCGCGCGAAACCGTCATGCGGATGCCGAGGCGCTGCGCCTCTTCGACCTGAATGTCCATCGCCCCTTCCAGCCCCGCGGGGAAGAGATAATGGTGATCGGCGGCGGTCGTGCAGCCGGACATCAAAAGCTCCGTCAACGCCAGCCGCGTCCCCAGCCGGAAGGTCTCCGGCGTCACATTGCGCGTCCAGATCGGATAAAGCGCCTTCAGCCAGGGAAAGAGCTCCTTGTTGATGGCTTCAGGATGCGCCCGCGTCAGCGTCTGGAAGAAATGATGATGCGTGTTGACGAGGCCGGGAAGGATCACGTGCCGCCCGGCATCGAAAACCATGTCGTGGGCTTGCGGCGCGCGCCCCTTCCCCACCAGTTCCACGATGACGCCATCTTCCACCACCACGCCGCGCTCCGCGCCGTCGGCGAGAATGGCGATCGGGTCCTTGATCCAAAGACGCATGGAAATCTCTTCCTTGAGTAGAGACCCGCCCGGACAGGCAAGTCCCCGGGATGGGCGAAATGAAAGACACGCTCAGTCCAGACTGGCGGCGAGCGCCTCAATCTCGACGACGAAGTCTTCCCGGGTAAACCCGGAAACGATCATCAGCGTGGACGCAGGCGGCGGCGTGCCGATGAAGGCGTCGCGCGCGGCCATGTATCCGGCCATGTGTTCGCGCCCCGTCACATAGGCGTTGAGGCGGACGATATCGCTCACCGACATGCCCGCCTCGCGCAAAAGTGCCCGAATGGCTTCAAAGCACAGCCGGGCCTGCGCCTCCGCCCCTTCGGGGATGGTGTCGTCATGTTCGATGCCGAGCTGGCCGGAACAGACGAGAAGCCGCGCACCGGCGGGGATTTCCACGCCATGGCTGTATTTTGCGAAGGGCGTACGGATCTGTGCGGGAACGAGATGCCTGAGCAAGGGGCGAACCTCCGAATGAACAGCCTAGACGCTAGACCACAAGACGCCTTCTGCAAATCACCTCACTGCGCAAAAATCTCGCGCAACGTCATGCCCGCGAACCGGACAAAAGCGTCTCTCGTGCAAGGTCGCCCTGGAAACAATCTCCAAGGGGCGCTTTTTTAGGCACTTTTCCTGAGGTACCCTAGCGACATCTCGCGGCGTCTCAGCGTTTGAAGGACAATATGTCAAGGATTGTCCCATGGTGCGGACATTTCCACACTGACGAAATCGAAATGGCACGGCTCTTGCGATTTCTCACCGGCGCCGCCTCTACGGAAGGTGGCCGTTTGTCTTGGCGCGACCCGCAGGGTCATCAGGGGGATAACACAATGAAGCGTCTGGTTCGGTTCGGCCTCGCGGTCGTTGCAGCTTCGGGAATACTCGCCTCGACGGCTCCCGCCTTTGCGCTCGATGAGGTGAAGTTCGGCACCAACTGGCTCGCCCAGGCCGAACATGGCGGCTTCTATCAGGCTGTTGCCGACGGGACTTATGAAAAATACGGCCTGAAGGTCGAGATCGTACAGGGCGGCCCCCAGGCAGCCAACCGCGCGCTGCTGATGGCCGACAAGATCCACTTCTACATGAACGGCAACCTGCTCGGCTCCTTCTCCGCCGCGGAACAGGGCATTCCGCTGGTCGAGGTCGCGGCGATTTTCCAGAAGGACCCGCAGGTCCTCATCGCCCACCCGGATGCGGGCCTTGAGACCTTCGAGGATCTGGCCAAGCTGCCGACCATCTTCATGGGCAAAGACGGTTTCTCCACCTACTTCCAGTGGATGAAAAGCAGTTTCTCCGGCTTCTCCGACGCCCAGTACAAGCCCTACACCTTCAATCCGGCGCCCTTCCTTGCCGACAAACAGTCCGCCCAGCAGGGATACATCACGTCGGAACCCTATGCGATCAAGACCGAGGGCGGCATTGAACCGAAGCTGTTCCTGCTGGCGGATTCGGGGTTTGAAACCTATTCGACCACCATCGAGGCCAAGGTCGACTTTGTGGCCGAGAACAAGGATCTCGTGCAACGCTTTGTCGATGCCTCGATCATCGGCTGGTACAATTATCTCCATGGCGACAACGCCGCCGCCAATGCGGCCATCAAGGCCGACAACCCGGAAATGACCGACGGCCAGATCGCGTTCTCCATCGCCACGATGAAGGATTTCGGCCTGGTGGAATCCGGCGTGGCGCTGGAAAAGGGCATTGGCTGCATGAAAGGCGAGCAGATCAAGAGCTTTTACGACAAGATGGTCGCCGCCGGTGTCGTGCAGGAGGGCCTCGACCTGTCCACGCTCTACACAACAGAATTCGTGTGCAAGGGCGTCGGCATGGACCTCAAGAACTAGGCCACCCTGCTTCGGGACGGCCACTCTGCTTCGCCGACGGTCTTACCTGCTTTGCGGATGCGGTCTGCACACCGATTGCGACAACGGACCGGGGCCTTGCCGCTCCGATCTGCTCCACACCAAGCGGCCTTGCCGGTTTCCACCGGCTCTCCCGACGAACCGCATCGTTCGGGGGCCGCCGCCGGCACTCCTGGCGTTAAACGGATCCGCCGGACCCTGACACGGGCCGGCCAAGAAACGGACAGGTAGCGTGACCATCTCGCCCACACCCAATGCCCCGGCCTCTGCCGCCGATGTCGCGGAACAGCCCCTGATTTCGCTCCGCAACGTGTCGAAAACCTTCGCCAATGGCACTGTTGCGCTGCGCGACATGACGCTGGATATCGGCAAGGGCGATTTCGTCAGCCTGCTTGGCCCATCCGGTTGCGGCAAGTCCACCGCATTGCGCATCATGGCCGGTCTCGGCGATGCCACCTCCGGCTCCCTCGTCTGGCCGGATAGCGGCGCGGGCGGTGAGAAGGGCGACAACGAAGTCAGCTTCGTCTTCCAGGAGCCCACGCTGATGCCCTGGGCGACCGTCTACAACAATGTCTACCTGCCGCTGCGCCTGAAGAAGATCTCCAGGGCGCGCGCCCACAAGGACGTCATGGACGCGCTGCGCATGGTGGGGCTTGAAGGGTTTGCCGATAGCTACCCGCGCGAACTTTCCGGCGGTATGAAGATGCGCGTTTCCATCGCCCGCGCGCTGGTCACCAAGCCCAAGCTTTTGCTGATGGACGAACCCTTCGCGGCGCTGGACGAGATCACCCGCTTCAAGCTCAACAACGACCTCCTCCACCTTTGGGAGAAATTCGGCTGGACGGTCATCTTCGTCACCCATTCGGTGTTCGAGAGCGTCTATCTCTCCAACCAGATCGTCGTAATGGCAGCTCGTCCGGGCCGCGTGGTGGAGACGATCCGCATCGATGCCCCCTATCCGCGCGAGGAAGAGTTCCGCACATCCGCCATCTACAACGACTTCTGCCGACAGGCCTCCGATGCCCTGCATCGCGCAATGGACGTGAGTGAACCAGCATGAGCATGGCCACATTGGAAACGACGATGCCGAACGCCCGCACACAAGCCAACGCCAAGGCAGCGAAACACAAAGCGCCTGACACGCTGTGGCATGCTTCGCCCCTCTGGCGTATCGGCATTCCCATCACGATGTTGGCGCTGCTGATCGCAGTCTGGGCGCTCTATGTCTGGGCCTATGACGTGCCCCACTACATTCTGCCGAGCCCGATGCGGGTGGCGCAGGCTCTCTATACCGACTGGCCAATCCTCGCCCCCGCCCTTCTGGTCACGCTCAAGATCACCTTCACAGCCCTTGCCATCGCACTCGTTGGCGGCGTCGCGCTGGCGATCCTGATGTCCCAGTCGCGCTTTGCGGAAATGGCGCTTTATCCTTACGCCGTCGTGCTTCAGGTGACCCCGATCGTCGCCATCGCGCCGCTGATCCTGATCTACGCGCCCACCACGCAGGCCGCCCTTCTCATCTGCGCCTGGATCGTCGCCTTCTTCCCGATCCTGTCCAACACGACGCAAGGGTTGAAGTCGACGGACCATAACCTTCTGAATCTCTTCGAGCTTTACGGCGCCAGCCGCTGGCAGACGCTCATGTATCTGAAGATGCCGAATGCCCTGCCCTACTTCCTGGCCGGTCTCAAGATCGCCGGTGGCCTGGCGCTCATTGCCGCCGTCGTTGCCGAATTCGCCGCCGGGTCAGCCGGTGCGGGCTCGGGCCTCGCCTTCCGGCTGCTGGAATCCCAGTTCCGCCTCAACATCCCCCGCCTCTTCGCCGCGCTCTTCCTGCTGTCGCTGACCGGCGTTGCCATCTTCTTCACGACCAACGCGATTTCCCACCTGCTCCTGCGCAAGTGGCACGAAAGTGCGCTCAAGAGGGAAAACTGACGTGACCGACTTCGCTGCCCTGACCGGCGCTGCGAGCTATCTGCTGACCAATGCCACCGTCCCCGCCGTCCTTCTGGAAGGTGCCGAGCTGGAAACCGCCGGGACGGATCTTGTGAAGGTCGACATGCGCATCGATGGCAAGTCCATCGCCCAGATCGCTCCCGCCGGAACCGCTGCCCCGTCCCCCCTCACTGTCGATCTGGATGACGGCCTGATCCTGCCCACCCTTGTCGATTGCCACACCCATCTCGACAAGGGCCATATCTGGCCGCGCCACAGCAACGCGGACGGAACGTTCGAGAGCGCGCTGAAATCCGTTGGCGAGGACCGGATCGCCAACTGGACGGCGGAAGACGTGCGCGCCCGGATGGATTTCGCGCTGCGCTGCGCCTATGCGCATGGCACGTCCCTGATCCGTACCCATATCGACAGCCTGCCCCCGCAGGACGAGATTTCCTGGCCGGTGCTGCGCGAGGTGATGCAGGACTGGTCGGATCGGATATCGCTCCATGGCGCCTGCTTGTTCGGCATCGACCGGCTCGATGCGGATGACGGCTTTCTGGAGAAAATCGCCGATCGCGTGAAGGAAGCGGGTGGCGTGTTGGGGGCTGTCACCTACATGATCGCGCGGCTCGACGAACATCTCGATGCGATCTTCAAGGCGGCCGAAACCCGCGGCCTCGATCTCGACTTCCACGTCGACGAGACCTCCGATCCGCAAGCAAGAACGCTGGCGCACATCGCTGAGGCCGCCCTTCGCAACGGGTTTTCCGGCAAGATCCTGTGTGGCCATTGCTGTTCGCTCGCCTGTCAGGACGACGATGAGGCAAAGCGCACCATCGACCTCGTTGCGAGAGCCGGTATCGCCGTCGTTTCCCTTCCCATGTGCAACATGTATCTGCAGGGACGGATCACCCCCGGCCCCACACCGGGGACCCCGCGCTGGCGCGGGATCACGCTGCTGCACGAGCTGAAACAGGCAGGCGTCCCGGTGATGGTCGCCTCCGACAACACCCGCGATCCCTTCTATGCCTACGGCGATCTCGATCTTGTGGAGGTCTTTACCCAAGCCAACCGCATCGCCCATTTCGATCACCCGACATCCGACTGGATCCGCACCGTCACCACCACCCCGGCGGATATCCTCAGGCACCCCGAGCATGGACGGCTCAGGGTCGGTGGCACGGCGGATTTCATCGCCTTTGGCGGGAGAGATTTGTTTGAGGTCATGGCGCGCCCCGGCGCACCGAGGGAAGTTTTCCGCTACGGTAAGAGAATGGAGCGGGTCCTGCCGGATTACCGCGAGCTCGACGCTCTCATGGGAGGTGCATCATGACCGCCACGCAGCCTGATCTGAAATCGGTCCTGGAGGCCCTCAACGGCCTCGCCATCGAAGACAACCCCGCCATCGTCAAGCAGAAGAGCCGCGACTTCTTCTGGTATTCGCCGGTGCTCAAGAAGCAGCTCGAACAGGTCACCGGCGATGTTGTCGTGACACCGACGAGCGAGGAAGAGATCATCCGGGTCCTGAAGGCCTGCTATGCCCATGACGTCCCCGTCACGGTGCGCGGTGCGGGCACCGGCAATTACGGCCAGGCCATGCCGCTTGCGGGCGGCGTCGTGCTCAACCTGGCGGAATTCAACAAGATCAAGGAAATAGGCCCCGGCCGCGTGGTCTGCGAACCCGGTGCGCTCATTTCCGCGATCGACGAAGAGACCCGAAAGACGGGTCAGGAGCTGCGGCTCCACCCCTCCACCTACCGCACCGCCACCATCGGCGGCTTCATTGCGGGCGGGTCCGGCGGCATCGGCTCCATCCGATGGGGGGGCTTGCGCGATCTCGGCAATGTCATCCGCGTGCGCGTCATCACGATGGAAGAGGAGCCGCGCATTCTCGACCTGACCGGCGCCGATCTTCCCAAGGTCGTCCATGCCTATGGCACCAATGGCGTCATCACCGAGGTGGAGATGCCCCTGACCGCCGCCTATGACTGGGTGGACGTGATTGTCGGCTTCGATGATTTCGTGGACGGCGCAAGGTTTGCCGATGCGCTGGGCCAGCAGGATGGCATCCTTCTTAAGGAGCTGGGCGTCATTTCGGCTCCGATTCCACACGACTATTTTCTGCGCTACCGCTCCTATATCAAGCCCGACCAATCGGTCTGCGTGATGATGGTGGCGCCCTTCGCCATGCCGGCGCTGGTCGCCTTTACCGAACACCGCAAAGCCCCGATCCTGTTCCGCTCCGACACCGCCACGCCGGAGGAACGAAAAGGCCTGCCGCCCGTCTTCGAGCTTTCCTGGAACCACACCACCCTGCGCGGCCTGCGCGTCGACAACACCATCACCTATCTCCAGGTGCTCTACCCCTATCCCGACCAGATCGCGAAGGTGGAGACGATTGCCAAGCTCTTCGGCGATGAGGTTCCCGGACACCTTGAATTCGTGCGTTTCGACGGAAACGTCACCTGTTTCGGCCTGCCCGTCGTGCGCTACAGCTCCGAAGAGCGGCTGGAAGAGATCATGCGTCTGCATGAGGACGCAGGCTGTCCGATCTTCAATCCGCACCGCTACACGCTGGAAGAAGGCGGCATGAAGCAGACGGATGAAGCCCAGCTCGCCTTCAAGCGCGAAGCCGACCCCAAGGGCCTCCTCAACCCCGGCAAGATGATTGCCTGGGACGACCCCGATTTCGACGTCACCGCAGACGGCCCCTTCCTGTTCCATGGCTTGAGGTAGAACTTACGTGCGCATTCTCGTTCTTTATTCCCACCCCGTCGAAACGAGCTTCAACGCTTCCCTGCACGAGGTGATCGTCAGGACCCTGAAGAACGCAGGACATGATGTCGATGACTGCGATCTCTATGCGGAGGGGTTCGAACCGGCCCTGACGCGTCAGGAGCGGCTCGACTATCACGATACCGACATCAACCAGGCCAATGTCGCTTCCTATGTGGAACGCCTGGAAGCGGCGGATGCGCTTGTGCTGTGCTACCCGGTATGGAACTTCGGCTTCCCGGCCATGCTGAAAGGCTTCCTCGACCGGGTTTTCCTCCCCGGTGTCTCCTTCAAGATGCGGGACGGGAATGTCATCCCGAGCCTCCACAACATCAAGAAGATGGTCGCCGTCACCCATTATGGCGGCTCGCGGATCCGTGCCTTCCTCGTGGGCGATCCGCCACGCAAGAGCGTCAAGCGCATGTTGCGCGCCGTGATCAAGCCGTTCGCGCCGGTCGAGTATCACGCGCTTTACGACATGAACAACGCAACCGATGCCCAGCGCGCCGCCTTCTTGAAAAAGGTCGAGCAAGCCATCGCTCGGTTCTGATCGCACGACAGGACGCAAAAAGAAAAAGCCCGGCGCGAGCATCCCCGCGCCGGGCTTTTTTTTGCCTTATCATTCAATAAATTCAATCAGTTACTGATTCCAAGCAAGCGGCAGACCTGATCGAGCTGTTCCAGCGACTTGTATTTGATCTTCAGTTCGCCGGAATCCGCATTGGGCTTGTGATTGATGGCAACCGCCAGCCCAAGCCCGTCGGAAAGCCGCCGCTCCAGCGCCACCGTGTCGGCGGGCTTCGGCGCTTTCTCCTTGGGTGTAGCGGCCCCCTTGGCCTTCTTGAGGGCCTCCGGATCCTGCGCCAGCTTCTCCGCATCGCGAACGCTGAGGCCCTTCTCCACGATGATCTCGGCAAGCGCCGCCGGATCGTCGACGGTGATCAGCGCACGCGCATGACCGGCCGTGAGCAGACCTTCGGCCAGATAGTCCTTCACCGCATTGGGCAGCTTCAGAAGCCGCATGGTATTGGCCACATGCGACCGGCTCTTGCCGATCACCTTGGCCAGCGCCGCCTGACTGTAATTGAATTCCGCAACGAGCTGGTCGTAGCCCAGCGCCTCTTCGATCGGGTTGAGATCGGCGCGCTGCACGTTCTCGATGATCGCAAGCTCAAGGGCTTCCTGATCCGTCACCTCGCGCACGACCGACGGCATCTCGTGCAACCCCGCCTTCTGGGCGGCCCGCCAGCGCCGCTCACCGGCGATCAGCTCAAACGTTCCCTTTGTCGCGGCCGAAGGCCGGACCAGGATCGGCTGAACAACCCCCTTCTCGCGGATGGACTCAATCAGGTCGCTGAGATCGTCTTCGCGGAAGGTCTTGCGCGGGTTCCGCGGGTTGGGCCGGATATTCTCGATCGGAATCTGACGAATGCCACTGCGGATGTGAGCACTGTCTCCAGCCTCGCCCTTATCGTTGCTGGCGGGGGCTTCCGTGCTCACATCGCCGATCAATGCCGCCAGTCCGCGACCGAGTCTCTTGTTCCGTGTACCACCGGCTTCGTCGGCCATGGCCTTGTTCCCGCTTCCCTCGACGCCGCATGAGTGCGCGGCTGTCTTCTAATGCTGACATTTTGTTTTGCCGCTTTCAATTCGGACCCGAATCGGAGCGGTGGGACACGCGCTTACCCGCGTCGTGCCCGGAAAAGACGTTCAAAGTCCTCAGGCAGCAGCCTTCCGGATCTTGCGCTCGCGCTGGATGATCTCCGATGCGAGCCGCAAATAGGCCTGGCTGCCGGGGCACTTCAAATCATAAAGCAAAACCGGCTTGCCGTAAGACGGCGCTTCAGACACGCGCACATTGCGCGGAATGACGGTCTCATAAACCGCCTCGCCCATGGTTTCGCGCACATCGGCCACAACCTGCGCCGACAGATTGTTCCGGCTGTCATACATGGTCAGAACGATGCCATGGATGGTCAGCTCGGCATTCAGCGCATGCTTGACCTGCTCCACCGTTCCCAGAAGCTGGCTCAGACCTTCCAGCGCGAAGAACTCGCACTGCAAGGGCACCAGAATGGAATGGGAGGCGCTGAGCGCATTGATCGTGAGAAGATTGAGCGACGGCGGGCAATCGACAAGGATATAGCTGAAATCCCGGCGCTCGTTGTCGGCAACATAGTCGGCAATGGCGTTGCGCAGCCGGAACGCGCGATCCTTGGTGTCCGCGATCTCAAGCTCCAGACCAAGAAGATCCATCGTCGAGGGCGCAACCCACAGCCGCGGCACGGCTGTCTCGTGGATCGCTTCCTTCAGCGTGGCATCGCCATAGAGCACCTCATAGGTCGAGATTTCACGCTGGGACCTGTCAATGCCCAGCCCTGTCGACGCATTGCCCTGCGGATCGAGATCGATGACCAGCACGCGCTCGCCAATGGCCGCCAGGGCCGTTCCGAGATTGATTGCGGTTGTCGTCTTGCCGACCCCGCCCTTCTGGTTTGCGAGCGAGAGCACACGCGGAGACTTAGGAAGCACGCTCATGCGAAAAACACCCTCGCTTCAATATCCATTAGGTTAAGGGGTCGATACGTCCGACTTCGAGGACAACGCTCTGCGGATCGATGAGACTTTTATGTTCTACCAGATCCAGGTCCCAGGTGTGAGACGCTTTAGCGATCTCAGACGCGGATTCCCGCCCTTTGTGGAAAAAGGCCCGGGCGCCCTTGGCCACGAAAGGTTGCGCATAGCCGCAAAGCAGGTCGAGGCTGGCGAGCGCGCGGGCCGAAACCCCTTCGATATGCCCGTCTGTCTCCTCGTCCCACTGCTCCGTAACGGCTTCGATTCGAACCGCATGAACCTTTGCCGGGATCGCCGTTTCGCGGATGACCGTGCGCAAAAACGCCCCCTTGCGCTGGTTGCTTTCCACCAGATGAACCATAGCGCCCGGCGTTTCCGCAAGAAGGATCGCCGTCACCAGGCCCGGAAACCCCGCACCCGATCCGAAATCGATCCAGTGGTGGATATCCGGGGAAAGGCTGTGAATTTGCGCGCTGTCGACCACATGACGAAGCCAGACCTGGGACAGCGTCGAGGGCGCCACGAGATTCTGCGCCTTCTGCCAGCGCCGCAAGAGCCCCACATAGGCGATCAGGCGTTCGCGCGTTTCACGTGAAACAGAGAAATAGTGATCCAAGACCTCCGGGCCGTCATTCATCGCCTCAGGCTGCTGCACCGCGTGTCCCCGTTTTCCTAGCCGCGCCATCGCGCTTGATATGCGCCAGAATGAGCGTCAGCGCCGCCGGCGTGATCCCATCGATCCGCCCGGCCTGCGCAAGCGTTTCCGGCCGCACCGTTTCCAGCTTGTGCCGAAGCTCGTTGGAGAGCCCGGCGAGAAGCCCATAATCGAACCCATCGGGAATGGCGAGCCCCTCCTCCCGCCTGAGCGCGGCGATATCGGATTCCTGCCGGTCGAGATAGACCGAATAGGTCGCATCGATTTCAACCTGCTCCGCTACCGCCGGCGCAAGGGTCGCAAGCTCCGGCCAGATCGCCGCAAGCCGCTTCAGATCGATCGAGGTGTAGGAAAGAAGATCGAAGGCCGTGCGCCGGATCCCATCCTGGTTGATTTCAAGACCATGCCGCCGCGCTTCCGCCGGGGAGAGACAAAGCTCTCTCACCATCTTTCGCGCCTGCTCCAGCGCCTCGGTTTTCGTTTCGAAAGCGACTCGACGCACCTGGCCGACGCAACCGAAGGCAATCCCCAGCGGCGTCAACCTTTGATCGGCATTGTCTGCCCGAAGGGTCAGCCGGTACTCCGCGCGCGACGTGAACATGCGATAGGGCTCAGAGATACCACGCGTGACCAGATCGTCCACCATGACGCCGATATAGCCGTCCGCGCGCCCGATGGTCACCTCATCCCCGCCCCCGACCCGAAGGGCCGCATTCACGCCCGCCAGAAGCCCCTGCGCGCCTGCTTCCTCATAACCCGTCGTGCCGTTGATCTGCCCCGCGAGAAACAGACCAGTGATCTTCTTGGTCTCAAGCGACCGGGTCAGCTCCCGCGGATCCACATGATCATATTCGATGGCATAGCCCGGGCGGATGATCCGCACAGCCTCAAGCCCCGGAATGGTCTTCAGGAAGCTCTCCTGAACGTCCTCCGGCAGCGAGGTCGAGATCCCATTCGGATAGATGGTCGGGTCGTCGAGGCCCTCCGGCTCCAGAAAGATCTGATGCCCGTCCCGGTCCCCGAACCGCATGATCTTGTCTTCGATGGAAGGACAATAGCGCGGGCCCGTGGACTTGATGTTCCCGGAATACATCGCCGAGCGATGCACGTTTTCCCGGATCACCGCATGGGTCTGCGGCGTCGTGCGCGTGATGAAACACGGAACTTGCGGCGTGGTAATCGCCTCAGTCAGCGTGGAGAAAGGCACCGGATCCTCATCGCCGGGCTGCGCGTCAAGCTGCGCCCAGTCGATGGTCCGCCCGTCAAGACGCGCCGGGGTTCCCGTCTTGAGACGCCCCAGCTCAAAGCCCGCCCGCGCGAGCGTATCGGACAGACCGATCGCGGGCTTCTCGCCCACCCGTCCCGCCGGGGTCTGTGTGTCGCCGATATGAATGAGACCCTTCAGGAAGGTGCCCGTCGTCAGGACAACCGAACCGCATCCGAATCGACGCCCGTCCGTGGTAATCACGCCCTGGACGCGCCCGTCCACGATCTCCAGATCGTCCGCCTCGCCTTCGATCACGCTGAGATTCGCGGTGGCCTCAATCGCGGCCTGCATGGCCTCGCGATAGAGCTTCCGGTCTGCCTGCGCACGCGGGCCGCGCACAGCGGGGCCCTTGCGCCGGTTGAGCATCCGAAACTGGATACCGGCGGCATCCGCCACGCGGCCCATCAAGCCGTCGAGCGCATCGATCTCCCGAACAAGATGCCCCTTTCCCAGCCCGCCGATTGCGGGGTTGCAGGACATCACGCCGATTGTATCCCGGCGGTGGGTCAGGAGTGCGGTCATGGCGCCCATGCGCGCAGCCGCGGCCGCGGCTTCACAGCCGGCATGGCCGCCCCCGATTACGATAACGTCGAAATTCGTCATGGCTCTTGCAGCACCAATCTTCACGCCGTCCACGCCCGCGCGCCCTGGCGGACCGGTTATCCAAAAGTGTCGGGATGAATTGATTGCCTTTCCATACCCCAAGGTGGAGGTCGGGTCAAAAGGAACGGAGCGAAATGAGGACCGAGGGTTTTCCCCAAGAGGCGGGATCGGTACGGGAGCGAATCAACCCCTTGTTAAGGGTGTTTCACGTGAAACATCCCCAGTGATTCAAATTCAATCCACAGCCCGTGAACATCATTTCCCGATGCAGAAATCGCGGAAGATCACGTCCAGGAGATCCTCTACATCCGTCTTGCCGACGATCCGTGCAAGCCCGTCGCTGGCCAGCCTCAGGTCTTCGGCCCGCAACTCAAGGGGGCGTTGTTCCCCTTCCAGCGAACGATCCAGACCCTCAAGACACCGCATCAACCCGTCGCGATGCCGCGCCCGCGTCAGCACCGGAGCTTCCATCTGCCCGATCGTATCGGCTGCGAATCCCTCAAGTCGCGCCAGAAGTTCATCGAGCCCACCGGGGCTGCGCACCGAGCAGGCGATTTCCCCCGCACCAATCGGCGTCGTGCTTGTGTCCGACTTCGAGGCGATCGGCCATACCGGGCAGTTTCCTAGCCCATCTGGGAGCGGCTCGCGGGCCTCGCCTGCCGTACCAAGCCAGAGGATGAGATCCGCCTCTCCTGCCCTTGCCAGAGCGCGCCTGATCCCTTCCCGCTCGACGAGCCCCACCCCCTCCTCGCGCAAGCCCGCCGTATCGATCAGCGTCAGCGGATAACCGCCGAGATCGAGATGAACCTCGATGATGTCGCGCGTGGTTCCGGCTTCCTCGGTGACGATGGCGACATCGCGGCGCGCAAGCGCATTCAGGAGGCTGGACTTCCCGGCATTGGGCGGCCCCAGCAAGATCACATGCAAGCCGGACCGCAAGCGTTCGCCGCGCCGATTGTCCGCCAGATGCGCGCGCATTTCATCACGGATCCGAATCACATCAGCCCAGATCGTATCGCCCACCGAACCGGGGACATCTTCCTCGTCCGCGAAATCGAGCTCTGCCTCGATCATGGCGCGGCTGCGCACCAGCACAGCGCGCCATCCCTCATAGAGACGTCCAAGTTCGCCGCCCATCTGGCGCAGAGCCTGTCTGCGCTGGGCTTCCGTATCCGCATGGATGAGATCGCCCAGGCCTTCGATCTCCGTCAGGTCCAGCCGACCGGCCTCAAAAGCCCTGCGGGTAAAGTCACCCGGCCCGGCCGGCGTCAGGCCATCGAAACGCTCAAGGGCCCGCAACACGGACGCCACGACGGCTCTGCCACCATGCAGATGGAGCTCCGCGACATCCTCACCGGTGAAACTCGCGGGGCTGGGGAAAAACAGGACCAACGCCTCATCGAGAACCTCGCCATCGGAGGGATCACGCAGGCGGCGCAAGCTTGCATAGCGCGCCTTTGGGAGTGAACCGCACAGCGTTTCGACGACGAATCGAGCGTGAGGTCCAGAGAGGCGAACAACCGCCACACCGGAGGGAACCGTGCCGCTCGAAAGGGCATAGATCGTTTCATCCCGCGTCATCGCACCTGTGATCCATATTCCGGGACCCGGTGCCGCGCGTTGCACCGCTTCGGTCGCCTTATGTTGAAGACTTCGGGGATAACCCTATTTGCAGGGAAACCCAAGCCACCGTTTCAAGGCTTCCCCCTTTCGTCGACTGCAGGGACCGACAGACAATAGCCATGGCCACCAATCACCTCGCGAACGAGACCAGCCCGTATCTCCTCCAGCACAAGGACAACCCGGTTCACTGGCGGCCCTGGAACGCGGCGGCGCTCGGGGAGGCGCGCAAGAGCGGAAAGCCAATCCTTCTTTCCGTCGGCTATGCGGCCTGTCACTGGTGCCATGTGATGGCGCATGAAAGTTTCGAAGACGACTCGGTGGCCGAGGTCATCAATGCTCATTTCATACCGATCAAGGTCGATCGGGAGGAACGCCCGGACATCGACCAGATCTACATGAACGCGCTTCATGCCCTCGGCCAACAGGGTGGCTGGCCGCTGACCATGTTCCTGACACCGGACGCGGAGCCGTTCTGGGGCGGAACCTACTTTCCCAAGGAAAGCCGATGGGGCCGCCCCGGTTTTATCGACGTGCTGAACCAGATCGCGCGTATCCATGAAAAGGAACCGAAGAAGGTCTCCTCCAATGCGAGCGCGCTCATGGAAATCCTGCAAAAGACCAGCGCATCGGAGCCGAGCCCGCACACCCTCTCCCCCTCCCTGTTTGCAAAGGCATCGCAGCGCCTTCTCTCGGTCATGGATCCGCTGAACGGAGGCACCCAGGGCGCGCCGAAGTTCCCCCAAGCCCCCTTGCTGGAACTTCTCTGGCGCGCGGGGGCCCATGGGGCGGATCCTCACTTTCACGAAGCCGTTTTGACGACGCTGGAGCGGGTCTGCAATGGCGGGATCTATGATCACCTGGGGGGCGGGTTTGCGCGCTATGCGGTCGATGAAAGCTGGCTCGTGCCGCATTTCGAGAAAATGCTCTACGACAATGCTCAGTTGGTCTCACTGCTCTGCGAAGCCTTTGTCGCCATGCGCAATGACCTGTTCCGTATCCGAATCGAAGAGACGATTGACTGGTTGGCTCGCGAAATGCGCATCGAGGGCGGGGCTTTCTGCGCCTCGCTCGATGCCGACAGCGAAGGCGAGGAAGGCCGCTTCTATATCTGGCAGCCAGAAGAGATCGCAGAAATTCTGGGCGCCACCGATTTTCAGATCTTCGCCAAAGCCTATGACGTGACCCCGGACGGCAACTGGGAAGGCAAGGTGATCTTCAACCGTCTTGGTCGCCGCTCCTTCCAGGACAGCGAGCTGGAAGAACGGCTCACCGAGATGCGGGCAAAGCTCCTCAAGGCGCGAAGCGACCGTATCCGTCCCGGGCTCGATGACAAGGTCCTTGCCGACTGGAACGGCTTGATGATCGCAGCCCTTGCGCGTGCATCGCAGGTCTTCGCGCGCACCGACTGGCTGGAGCTCGCAAAGGGAGCGTTCCGTTTCATCACCGAATCGATGATGCAAAACGGTCGCTTCGGACATTCCTGGCGTGAGGGGCGTCTGACCCTGCCAGGCCAGGCTGGCGACTATGCGAACATGATCAAGGCCGCCCTCGCGTTGCACCGGGTGACAGGCGAGGAAACCTATCTCGCCGTGTCGCAGGACTGGGAAGAGATCTTTGCCCGCCACTATTGGGACCGCGACAGCGGTGGATATTTCCTCACTGCCGATGATGCCGATGATCTGATCGTCCGCCCCCGCAACGCCATTGACGAGGCCACCCCCAATGCCAATGGCGTCATGGCGGGCAATCTTCAGGAGCTCTGGCATCTGACGGGGGATCCCGTCTATCGCGATCGCTGCGATGCGATCCTGACGACCTTCACCGCCCAGGTTCTCCAGAACGCGTTTTCAGGCGCCAGTCTCCTGAGCGCCTTCGATGCCCGCATTCACGCCCGCCAGCTTGTGCTGATCTCCGGCGGTGGGGAAGACGATCCATTCGCCGATCTGATGCGCCACGTGGAGAGCTATAATCTCACCGTCCTCCGCCTTGCGCCGGATGCACCGGCTCTGCCTGCCGGACATCCGGCGGCGGGAAAGACCGCTCAGGCGCCCGGCAAGCCAACCGCCTATCTGTGTGAGGGGGAAACCTGCTCCCTGCCCTTCACGGACAGGGAAAGCCTCCTGGAAGCTCTCAGGAAGCCGAGGCGAGCCCCGCACCTGTCTGCCTGAGCCAGGTGTCACGGGATAGCGAGCAAAGCCTGTGGGTGCGCAAATGGGGCATGCTTTCCGGCACCGCTGGATGATCGAACAAACGCTCTTCGCGCATTCCAAGTCGCTGCATCACGGCAAACGACCGGGCATTCTCCAGCACGGTGAAAGCGACGATCTCGTCAAGTCCGATGGTTTCGAACCCGAATCCAAGCCAGGCGCGCGCCGCCTCGCTCGCATATCCCTTGCCCCAGGCCCAACGCGCCAGTCGCCAGCCGATCTCGATACAGGGCTCGAACTCTTGCGGCGTTGCAAAGACCGGGCGGTTCAATCCGACAAATCCGATAAAGCGGCCGCTTGCCTTTTCCTCAACCGGCATGAAACTGAACCCGTTGACGGTGGTGCGCTCCATCATCCTGTCGATGAGATCGGCACTCTCCTCGATGGTCAGTTTCTTCAAGAGATAGGTCATGACCTCAGGGTCGGCATTGAGCGCGGCAAACGGCTCCAGATCCGCCTCGCGCCATCCGCGCAGGATCAGCCGCTCCGTCTCCATCCGAAAACCGGGATCGCGACAGTCGGTTGTAGTCATTTCAGTCATCCAGGATTTGTACCGCATCCGAATCCAATGATTCACGTGAAACAAAAACGCGCCGAAGTGTCCCTCCGGCGCGTTCAAATACGTTTCACGTGAATCGTCAGTCAAAAGTCGATCAGCCTTCCAGCTGACCGCAATCAGGTGTTCATGCTGTCGAAGAAGTCCTGATTGCTCTTGGTCTGGCGAAGCTTGTCGAGCAGGAACTCGATGGCATCCGTCGTCCCCATCGGATTGAGGATCCGGCGCAGCACATACATCTTCTTGAGCTCCTGCGGCGCGACGAGAAGCTCTTCCTTGCGGGTACCGGAACGCTGAATGTCGATCGCCGGGAAGACACGCTTGTCCGCGGCCTTGCGGTCCAGGATGATTTCAGAGTTACCCGTGCCCTTGAATTCTTCGAAGATAACCTCGTCCATGCGCGAGCCGGTATCGATCAGCGCGGTCGCGATGATTGTCAGCGACCCACCCTCTTCGATGTTTCGCGCGGCACCGAAGAAGCGCTTGGGACGCTGCAAGGCGTTCGCATCGACACCACCGGTCAGGACCTTGCCCGAGGACGGCACCACGGTGTTGTAGGCACGGCCCAGACGCGTGATGGAATCCAGAAGGATCACCACGTCGCGACCGTGCTCGACCAGACGCTTGGCCTTCTCGATCACCATTTCCGCAACCTGCACGTGGCGGGCTGCCGGTTCATCAAAGGTGGAGGAAACCACTTCGCCATCGACCGTGCGCTGCATGTCCGTGACTTCTTCCGGACGTTCATCGATCAGCAGAACGATGAGATAGCATTCAGAATGGTTCGTGGTGATGGCGCGCGCGATGTTCTGGAGGAACATCGTTTTACCTGTACGCGGCGGCGCGGTGATGAGCGCACGCTGGCCCTTGCCAAGCGGCGCGACCAGATCGATCACCCGGGGGGAAAGATCCTTGATGGTCGGATTTTCGACTTCCATCCGGAAGCGTTCTTCCGGGTAGAGCGGCGTCAGATTGTCGAAGTGAATCTTGTGGCGCGTCTTTTCCGGATCTTCGAAATTGATCGAGTTGACCTTGAGAAGCGCGAAGTAGCGCTCGCCTTCCTTCGGCGAGCGGATCTGGCCTTCGACGGTATCACCGGTGCGCAGCGAAAAGCGCCGGATCTGCGAAGGCGAGACGTAAATGTCGTCCGGGCCTGGCAGATAATTCGCATCCGGTGAACGCAGAAAGCCGAAACCGTCCTGCAATACCTCGACAACACCTTCGCCAATAATGATGACGTCCTGCATTGCCAGCTGCTTGAGAATGGCGAACATCAGTTCCTGCTTCCGCAGCGTACTGGCGTTCTCGACTTCAAGCTCTTCGGCAAAACCGAGCAGCTCGGTAGGCGTTTTGGATTTTAAATCCTGAAGTTTCATTTCCCGCATGGGCTGGATCTTGGTCCGCATTGACGCCGGCAGGGGATGGGACACGCCGGCTTGATACATGAAAACGATTTCGGGGGCAGCAGATCTTATCGCGACTTTGGAAAACGCCGCTTTGGCGCCTCAAGTTAAAAACGCCGGACGCCTGTCTGCATTTTGTGGGGTACCGCGAACATAATCATTTTTGGTCTGGCATTACAAGGGGGCGAACCCCTCCCATGCCAATTCGTCGCAACTGCATCCAGGGATTCGATTTGAAATTTCAATGTCCATTTGAAGTTAAACTGGCAAAAATGCGGAACCCTTCCTTAGAAGGGCCTCAATATCACCAGGATAACAACTACAACCATGATCAGTGTCGGTATCTCGTTGATCATCCGGAAGTATCTTTCCGAATGTTTATTTCGGTCTGCCGCAAACTCCTTCAAACGTTTGCCAAGCATGAAATGAAATATAGTCAGCAATATGACAAATAAAAGTTTGGCATGAAACCAACCATCTCTAAAGTAATCCCATTCCACAGCGATAACAAGACCACATATCCAGGCGACGACCATAGCCGGATTCATGATCGCCTTGTAGAGACGCCGCTCCATTATCTTGAAGGTCTCTGACTTGTCCGAACCGGGCTCCGCTTGCACGTGATAGACCATCAGACGCGGCAGATAGAACAGACCTGCCATCCACGAGATGACAGCCATGATGTGGATAGCCTTGACCCAGAGCACCGGATTTCTCCTCCGACAGTTGCAAGCTCTCAGCTGAAATGGCGATTCAGACCGGCAAAACGGCCTGAATCGCGCAAATCAGCGATCATGCGGATCGATCCACAGGATGCTCGATCCGCGGACGAATGCGATCAGACCGGATCTGCCGCGCTGCGCACCCGGTTCACCATCTGCTCCACATGAGCGACCGGCGTCTGGGGAACGATGCCATGGCCGAGGTTGAAGACCAGCGGCCCTCCACCCAGTCCGTTCAAAACCGCATCCACGCCTTCATCGAGGGCGCGGCCACCGGCAACGAGCCGCATCGGATCGAGATTTCCCTGAACCGGAAGGCTCGCCTGAACCGAGCGCGCCAGATCGAGCGGCGCGGTCCAGTCGAGCCCGACCGCTGTCACACCCGTACGCTCCGCAAAGCCCTTCAGTCGCCCGATGGAGCCTTTCGGAAAGCCGATGATCTTCGCCCCCGGCTTCACCGCGCGCACCTTCTCCACGATCCGCCGCGTCGGCTCCACACACCACCGCTCAAAGCCCGCATCGTCGAGAACCCCGGCCCAGGTGTCGAAAATCTGCAAGGCGTCGGCGCCCGCATCGAGCTGACGGATCAGATAGGCGGCGGAGGCCTCCACCAGCATGTCGATCCAGATCTGGAAGGTCTCAGGATCGCTGTAGGCGCCGATACGGGCCGCTGTCTGCTCCGGGGTGGAGTGACCGGCCACGGAATAGCACGCAACGGTCCAGGGAGCCCCGCAGAAGCCCAGTAGCGTTGTCTGGGCGGGGAGCTCCGCTCTCAAGCGCTGAAGGATCTCCATGACCGGCGAGAGATGCGCCTCGGCCCTGTCCGGGTTCAAGCCGCCCAGGATTTCGCGAGACAGCGGCTCCAGGACCGGTCCGCGCCCTTCCTCGAAGGTGACCGGATATCCGAGCGCGTCTGGCACGACGAAAATGTCGGAAAACAGGATGCTCGCATCAAAGCCGAACCGCCGAATGGGCTGGAGCGTCACCTCGACCGCCAGATCCACATCATAGCAAAACTTCAGGAAGTCCTTCTGCTTGGCTCGGGTCTCGCGATATTCGGGTAGATAGCGGCCTGCCTGGCGCATCATCCAGACGGGAGGCGGCCAGAGCCTCTCTCCTGAGAGCACCCGCATGACGGCGCGTTCTTCGGATCGCATGCCTTCGTCCCTTTTCCCACCAAATCCCTTATCAATGAATCTAGATATGAGATTTGTTTTTTAGGTTTGTGTGTGGATTGCCGTGATTACGATCCGTCCACAATTATCCGATCGGTTATTCCGCGCACAGGGGGGATTGGGGAGAGATTTGGACAGGCAGCCACAACTCTGACACACGGCTTAAACGAACCTTAAGGATTCCGGGCTTGTTAACGGTTCGTTAACGAATTGGGCGCTGTGCATAAATCTCGAAAAGGGAGTCGGTAACTCGTGAGCGACATGCGAAATCCACGATTCCGGAAAACCCCTTCCGGGAATTATCCCAAATGGCGATCGCTGTTGATGAAATAAGTGATATGGGCATGATGAAAGGGTCCTTTCGCAAAGGAGGCAGATTCATGCCCGCTCGTACACAGGGAAAGACCTCGTCTGGGGATGAAAGCGTGGGTGACCCGCGTAGCTACTTCCATCTACACCTGATTTCGGATTCCACCGGCGAAACCCTGATGACGGTGGCGCGCGCCGCTCTCGCGCAATATGACAATATTCAGCCGATCGAACATGTCTATCCGCTGGTGCGCTCCGATCGCCAGCTTGACCGGGTCCTGGCCGAGATCGAGGCCGCCCCGGGCATTGTTCTCTATACCCTGATGATCGATGAGCAGGTCCAGCGCCTGGAACGGATCTGCCTCAAGCACGGCGTTCCGTGCGTAAATATCCTCGATCCGGTCTTCGCCGTCTTCCAGTCCTATCTGAAGGTGGAGGAAACGCGCCGGGTCGGTGGCCAGCATGCGCTGGATGCGGACTATTTCAACCGCATCGACGCCATGCACTACACCATGCTTCATGATGACGGCCAGGTGCCGGAGGGGCTGGACGACGCGGATGTCATTCTTATCGGCATCAGCCGCACCTCCAAGACGCCGACCTGTATCTATCTCGCCAATCGCGGCATCAAGGCCGCCAATATTCCGGTCGTGCCGGAAGTCCCCATCACCCCTCTTCTCTTCGAGGTTCGCCGTCCCCTTGTGGTCGGGCTTGTGGCCAGCGCCGAGCGCATTCTTCAGGTTCGGCAGAACCGGCTCCTGTCGCTCAACGCCATCGGCCAGAATGAACGCTACGTGGATCGTCAGGCGATCTCCGAAGAAATCAGTTTCATGCGCAGGCTCTGTGGTCAGAACGACTGGCCCGTCATCGACGTGACCCGCCGTTCCATCGAGGAAACGGCGGCCGCGATCATGTCCTTGATGAAGGAACGCAAGAAACTTCCCAGCCAGGTCGGCGAATAGCCGGCCCCAGCCCGCCATTGTCGGCCCAGGAAACCGGAGATCCCGCCTTGTCCAAGCTTGTCCTTGCCAGCGCCAGTCCCTGGCGCGCTTCCATGTTGCGCGATGCCGGGCTGGAACTCACCGCCGAGGCCGCCAGGATCGACGAACGCGCCGTCGATGCGCCCTTGCGCAAGGCGCGGCTTGCGCCGGAAGACGTCGCGCTCGTTCTGGCCGAAGCCAAGGCCGCCGATGTGTCCGCGCGCCATCCGGGCGCGTTGGTGATCGGGGCCGATCAGGTTTTGGAATTCGAAGGCGAGATGTTCAACAAGCCGGAAACGATGGAAGAGGCGCGCGACAATCTTTTTGCGTTGCGCGGCGCACCCCATCATCTGCGCTCCGCCATCGTGTGCGTGAGAGACGGCAAGCCGGTCTGGCGTCATGTCGCCACCGCCACCTTGACCATGCGGCATTTCACGCCGGAATTTCTCGGCCACTATCTGGCGGAGATCGGGGAAAACGCCCTGAAGAGCGTCGGCTCCTATCAGATCGAAGGCAGAGGCATCCAGCTCTTTGAAAAGATCGAGGGCGACTATTTCACCATCATCGGCCTGCCCCTGATGCCGCTGCTCGGGTTTCTGCGCGGCGAAGGGATAATCGAAACTTGACCCTGCGTGGTGTATAGGGCTTCAAAACCAAGACCGGTCGAAAACCGGGACGGGCGCGCAGGACGGCCCGGCAGATGGGTACGTCAGGGGGACAAAATGACAAGCGAGCCGCGCGCCGCGGTGATCGGGTGGCCGGTTGAGCATTCCCGCTCGCCGCTCATCCATGGGCACTGGCTGAAAACCCTGAACCTTGCAGGCTCCTATGAACGACGCGCCGTTGCGCCGGACGCGGCGGAGAGCTTTTTCAGGTCTTTTGCCGAGAGCGGTCTGATCGGTGGCAATGTCACCATCCCCCACAAGGAGACCGCCTTTGCCTGCTGTGACGAGGTTGATGAAACGGCCCGTGCGCTGGGCGCCGTGAACACGCTTGTCCTGGAAAACGGTCGCCTTCTCGGCAGCAACACCGATGGGCTGGGTTTTCTGAACTCACTCGACCACAGTGCACCGAACTGGGATAAGAGCGGGGAAAAAGGCGGAAAATCGGCCGTTGTTCTGGGAGCCGGTGGCGCGGCGCGCGCCATCATCTGGGCGCTTCTTGCGCGCGGTCTCACCGTTCATCTCTTCAACCGCACCCGCGCCCGCGCAGACGCTCTGGCCGATCATTTCGGAAGCGGAGTCCATGTGCACGGACCGGAGGAAATGGCGGCGATGCTGGAAGGCGCCTCGCTGCTCGTCAACACGACATCCGCCGGCATGGGCGGCAATCCCGCCCTCGATATCGACCTTTCGCCGCTGCCCGGCAACGCCGTTGTCACCGATATTGTCTACAGCCCTCTCATGACCCCCTTGCTCCTTCTGGCAAGAGAGCGTGGGCTGGTGACAGTGGACGGTCTTGGCATGTTGCTTCATCAGGCGGTTCCGGGGTTCGAACTCTGGTTCAAAAGGCGCCCGCAAGTCACAAGCGAGCTGCGTCGCCTGGTATTGGCCGATATGGGCCTTGCGCAGGACCCGTCGAAGGACCCGATTGCTGCGCGGGAAAGCACCCGGGAGGTGGGTCAATGATCGTGGTCGGGCTCACCGGATCCATAGGCATGGGCAAGTCGACGACCGGCAGGCTTTTCGCTGAAGCGGGCATTCCGGTCTATGACGCCGACGAATGCGTCCATAGGCTCTATTCGGGCAAGGCGGCCCCGCTGATCGAGGACGCCTTTCCCGGAACGGTGAAAGACGGCACCGTCGATCGCAATGAGCTTGCCCGTCACGTGATGGGAAAGCCGGAGGCCCTGGCGCGGCTTGAGGCGATCATTCATCCATTGGTGCGTGAAATGCGCGAGACGTTTCTGGCGCAGGCTCGCCAAAACCGCGCGCATGTCGCGATCCTTGACGTGCCGCTTCTATTCGAGACCGGAAGCGAAGCCCGCGTGGATGTGGTGGTGTTGGTGACCACCTCGCCGCAGATCCAGCGCGAACGGGTGTTGAACCGCCCCGATATGACACCGGAAAAACTCGATGCGATCCTTGAACGGCAGATGCCGGATGCCGAAAAACGCCTGCGCTCGCATTTCCTGGTGGAGACGGGCAAGGGCGTGGATCTGGCCCGCCGCCGCGTGGCGGCAATCCTGCGCGCCATGGCGGCGATCGGCGCTCCCGTGCGCAGCCATTCTGAAATCAGTGGCCCGACGATGGGCCAGGCGACGGCGGATCGGGCCACAGCAAGCCGTGCAATGGGGGGATAACCCCGCCATCGCGCTTGCTGGGGCGCGCTTTGGAGGCGAGAATCCCCCATTGCGCCTCGCGGAAGGAGATGCGCGCCTCTTGGCGGCGCCGCCTGCCGCACGCCGTTGACCAGCTTGGAAAATCCGAAAGACCATCATGCGTGAGATCGTGCTCGATACCGAAACCACCGGCCTCAATCCGCGTGGCGGCGACCGTCTGGTGGAAATCGGCGGCGTGGAGCTCGTCAATCACATCCCTTCCGGCCAGATCTACCACGTCTATATCAACCCCGAACGCGACATGCCCGAAGAGGCCTACAACGTTCACGGGCTTTCGGAGGAATTCCTGAAGGACAAGCCGGTCTTTGCCGGTGTGGCGCAGGAATTCTACGATTTCGTCGGCGATGCGACGCTGGTGATCCACAACGCCGCCTTCGACATGGGCTTCATCAACATGGAGCTTGAGCGCTTCGGTCTGCCGATCATCGGCAATGAACAGGTGCTCGACACGCTGGCCCTTGCCCGCCGCCGTCATCCGGCAGGCCCCAATTCGCTCGATGCACTGTGTTCGCGATATGGCATCGACAATTCGCGCCGCACAAAGCATGGCGCGCTCCTCGATGCGGAGCTGCTGGCGGAAGTCTATATCGAGCTGATCGGCGGCAAGCAGTCCTCGCTCGGCCTTGTCTCCGCCTCAAGCGAACACGAAGAAGGCGGAAGCGGCCCGAGCGTCGGCGGCCGCTCCATTCAGCCCCGTCCTACGCCCCTGCCCTCGCGCCTTACCGAAGCGGAGATGGAGGCGCATGCCAAATTCGTCGCCAAGCTCGGCGACGAGGCCGTCTGGCGGCAATATATCGAAATCGAGGCCAAGGGCTGAGACAGCTTTGCGCCAAATCGATCCGGACCGAATTGATCCGAAAACGAAAAAGGGGCGCTTTGCGCCCCTTTGCCATTCTGGACTGCCGATCACAGCATCGATGGTAGAACCCTGTCCGGCGGACGGTGGCCGTCCATGAAGGTGCGGATATTGATGATGACCTTCTCGCCCATATCGATGCGGCCTTCGATCGTGGCCGATCCCATATGCGGCAGCAACACCACCTTTTCCGACTTCAGAAGCTTGGGATTGACCGCCGGTTCACGCTCGAACACGTCAAGCCCGGCGCCTGCCAGGTCGCCCGCCTCGATCATGCGCGTCAAGGCGGCTTCGTCGATCACCTCGCCGCGCGCGGTGTTGACCAGATAGGCCTCTGGCTTCATCAGCTTCAGCCGACGTGCGGACAGGAGGTGGAAGGTCGCCGGCGTGTGCGGGCAATGAACCGAAATGACGTCCATGCGGGCGAGCATCTGATCGAGGCTGTCCCAATAGGTCGCCTCAAGCTGGTCCTCGATCTTGGTGGGGACGCGGCGGCGGTTGTGATAGTGGATCGACATGCCGAAGGCCTTGGCGCGGCGCGCGACGGCCTGACCGATTCGGCCCATGCCGACAATGCCCAGGCGCTTGCCCCAGATCCGGCGGCCCAGCATCCAGGTTGGCGACCAGCCCTGCCACTCGCCTCTTTCCAGCGCCTTCATGCCTTCCGCCAGACGGCGCGGTACGGCGAGGATCAGCGCCATGGTCATGTCTGCTGTGTCTTCCGTCAGCACGCCCGGCGTGTTGGTAACCGTGATGCCGCGATTGTTCGCCGTATTCACGTCGATATTATCGATACCATTGCCGAAATTCGCGATAAGGCGCAGATTCGGGCCCGCCTGGGATAAAACGGCAGCGTCGATCTTGTCCGTTACGGTGGGAACGAGCACGTCGGCCGTCTTGACGGCTTCCACCAGTTCGGCCTGGCTCATGGGCCGGTCGCTGTCATTCAGGCGCGTGTCAAAAAGCTCGCGCATACGGGTCTCGACAACATCCGGCAATGTCCGGGTGACGACGACAAGGGGTTTCTTGATGGACATTGCGGTCCTCGCCTAGGGCAGTTCGTTGAGGGGTCCTTAACCGTAATCGTCGCATTGTGCCACCGAGCGGCCTCGGCCTCGACTTGATGCTTCCATACCAGATGGCAGGGAAGAAACAAGCCGAACCAACCACCGCCGCGGCCCGACGCGCATATTACGTGACCCGCGCTAGCGCCCGCTGCGTAACATCGGCGGGATTCGTATAAGACCGTAGCGTCCTCAAGTGGGTGTCTTCAAGCTGAACAATGCATTGAAGCATCCGATTAGACACATGGATTACGGACGTCGAAGCCATATGAACCGAAAACTGTCAAAGCCGCACCGTTTCCGCGCCATTGCGCGCGGTCTGTTTGCGCTTACGTTGCTGGTCTCGATCAGCGTCTGCGTAAGGGGCGATGCCATCGCCCAGGGAACGACCGAGGGCGCCAGCGGGCTTCCCGTTCCCCGCTTCGTGAGCCTCAAGTCGGACCGGGTGAACGTGCGCCGCGGGCCGGGGCGCGACCATGAGGTCGTATGGACATTCGTGCGCGCCGGTCTTCCGCTCGAAATCGTGCAGGAATTCGAGAACTGGCGTCGCATCCGCGACTGGGAAGGCAGCGAAGGCTGGGTTTTCCATTCGCTCCTGTCCGGGCGTCGCACCGCCCTGGTGAAGCCCTGGGAGAAGTCGGGCACCGTGCCGCTGCGCGCCAGCCCGAACTCCAATGCCGCCGTCATCGGCGAGCTTGAACCCAATGTGCTGGCCTCCGTTGCCGAATGTGGCAAGGGCTTCTGCCGGCTTTCGGGGCAGGACTGGGCCGGCTGGGTCGACCAGACCCTGCTTTTCGGGGTCTATCCCGACGAGACCTTCGATTGATCCGATCGATCCGGCATTCGCCGTACCGGTCGAGCCGAACAGAAAAACGGCCCCGTGGCAGACTGCCCGGGGCCGTTTTCGTTTGACTGGATTTTCTTCGTTGCCCCGGATTTTCCGGGCGCGCGTCTACTCGGCGGTGGCTTTCGCCTGTTCCTTCAGCGCATCGAGACGCGGCATGGAAACGATGTTGTAGCCGCTGTCGACGAAATGCACTTCGCCGGTCACCCCGGAAGAGAGATCCGACAGCAGGTAGACGCCGGTTCCCCCCACCTCGTCAATGGTGACGGTACGCTGAAGCGGGGAATGCTCGCGCTGATAGTTGAACATCAGACGCGCATCGGCGACACCGGCACCCGCCAGCGTCCGCACCGGACCGGCGGAGATTGCGTTGACGCGGATGTTGTGCGGGCCGTAATCCATCGCCAGATAGCGCACGGAGGATTCCAGCGCCGCCTTGGCCACGCCCATCACGTTGTAATTCGGCATGACGCGCGTGGAGCCACCATAGGTCAGCGTGACGATGGAGCCGCCATCGGGCATCAGGGCCGCGGCGCGCTTGGTGATTTCGGTGAAGGAGAAGCAGGAAATCACCATCGTGCGGGAGAAATTCTCGCGCGTGGTGTCCGCATAAAGCCCCTTCAGCTCGTTCTTGTCGGAAAAACCGATCGCGTGGACGAGGAAATCGATGGTGCCCCATTCTTCCTTCAGCTTGGCGAAGACGGCGTCGACGGAGGCGATGTCTTCCACGTCGCAGGGGATGAGCAGGTCGGCCCCGATGGAATCTGCCAGCGGCTTCACGCGTCGCCCGAAGGCTTCGCCCTGATAGGTGAATGCCAGTTCCGCACCCTGACCCGCCAGGGCCTTCGCAATGCCCCAGGCGATCGAGTGATCATTGGCGACACCCATGACCAGGCCGCGCTTGCCCTTCATCAAACCGGTCATGCGACCTCTCCTTATCGAATTCAGATGGTTGCCGCGCCGCCGGGAAGGTCGCGCGTCGCAAACCGGACTGTTGCATAAAATTCGGGCGGCCAGTTCGGCCGCCCGGGATTACCGCGTCAAGGCGGAAATTTCATGCCTGACGTCAGGCGTGTTCAATATCAGGCGTCGGGGCGCTTGAAAACAAGCGTGGCGTTGGTGCCGCCGAAACCGAAGCCGTTTGAAAGAACGCAGTTGATATCCGCGTTGTCGATCCGCTCGCGCACGATCGGCAGATCGGCGAAATCCGGGTCGATTTCCTCGATATGCGCCGACTTTGCGATGAAGTTGTTCTGCATCATCAGGATCGAGTAGATCGCTTCCTGCACGCCAGCCGCACCCAGCGAATGGCCGGTCAGCGACTTGGTTGCGGAGATCGGCGGGATCTTGTCGCCGAAAACCGCGCGGATCGCCTCGATTTCCTTGATGTCGCCAACCACCGTGGAGGTGGCATGCGGGTTGATGTAGTCAACCGGGCAATCGACATTGGCCAGCGCCAGTTTCATGCAGCGTGCCGCGCCCTCGCCCGACGGGGCCACCATGTCGTAGCCGTCGGAGGTTGCGCCGTAGCCGACGATTTCGGCGTAGATCTTCGCGCCGCGCGCCTTGGCGCGTTCATATTCCTCAAGCACCAGAACGCCCGCGCCGCCGGCGATGACGAAGCCGTCGCGGTTGGCGTCATAGGCGCGCGAGGCGGTTGAGGGCGTGTCATTGTGCTTGGACGACATCGCGCCCATGGCGTCGAAGAGGACCGAGAGCGTCCAGTCGAGTTCTTCGCCGCCACCGGCGAAGACCACGTCCTGCTTGCCCCACTGGATCAGCTCGGCTGCGTTGCCGATACAGATGTTGGTGGTCGCACAGGCCGCCGAGATCGAATAGTTCACGCCGTGGATCTTGAAGGGCGTGGCCAGCGTCGCGGAGTTGGTGGAGGACATCGCCTTGGGAACGGCGGTCGGGCCGATGCGGCGCGGGCCCTTCTGACGGGCAATATCGGCCGCCTCCACGATGGCCTTTGTCGACGGGCCGCCGGAGCCCATGATCAGGCCGGTGCGCTCGTTGGTGATGTCGCTTTCCTCAAGCCCGGCATCCTCGATCGCCTGCTGCATGGCGATGTAGTTCCAGGCGGCGCCGGCGCCCATGAAGCGGGTCGTGCGCCGGTCGAGCGCTTCCGCCGGATCGAGCGTCGGCGCGCCATGGACCTGGCAGCGGAAGCCGAGCTTCTCGTAGTCTTCGGCGAACACGATGCCCGACTTGGCGTCACGAAGGCTCGTCAGAACTTCCTGCGTCGTATTGCCGATCGACGACACGATGCCCATTCCGGTGACGACCACACGCCTCATGGCGGTCTCCTCAATCTTGTTTCGTTCCGTTTCGTGCCAACACACATGGGGTGCAGGCGACCGTAAACAATTGCTGATGGCTTATTATTGCGCCAGAACGGCTGTTGCGCCGTGGTAAAAATACGCAATTCGTCCGAAAGGGGCGCGACGGATTCCCGCGCCCTTCGTGTTCTGTCGCCGGATTTACGTGACCTGTCCGGGGGCGATCGGTCGCAAGCGGGCCGATCAGCTCTGGAACAAGCCGACCTTGAGGTCAGACGCGCGATAGATCTCTTCGCCGTCGGCCTTCACCCAGCCATTGGCGATGCCGAGGACGAGCTTGGAGCGCATGACGCGCTTCAGATCCACGCCGTATTCGATTTCCTTGACGTCCGGCGTCACCATCCCGGTGAACTTCACTTCGCCCACGGCGAGCGCGCGGCCGCGACCGGGAGAGCCGAGCCATCCGAGGTGAAAACCGACCATTTGCCACAAAGCGTCGAGGCCGAGGCAGCCCGGCATCACCGGATCGCCCTTGAAGTGACAGGGGAAAAACCACAGGTCCGGCTTGATGGCCAGCGTGGCACGCACGCAACCCTTGCCGAACTCACCGCCGTCTTCGCTGATCTCGGTGATCTTGTCGAACATCAGCATCGGCGGAAGCGGCAGCTGCGCGTTGCCCGCGCCGAAAAGTTCGCCGCGCCCGCAGGCGAGAAGGTCTTCATAGTCGTAACTTGAGGCGCGTTCCTGCATTCCGATCCCGCATTGTTGTTGTGGCGAAGTCTCGGTGTCTTTCAGTGAGACCTGCCGGAAGGCTTGCTCCCGGATAAACCCTGGACTTGCCAGTTGAAGTCCATGATCGGACCCGAGGTCCATTGGGACGCACAGGGCGATCATGCCGACATTCGCCGCTTCGAATAATGGCGCCTTCCTAACACAGGAGTACCAGCTTCGAAAGAGCGAGGATTGTCGTGATCCCGATCCGCCCCCGCGCCATGCCGCGCGGCGGAATCCGGACAATTGCGGAGCTCGCGCGGGACCCCTGTCCAGGGTGCGGCAATTCAGTCTAGTTGCGAAAGGTTCGCAGATTTCCTATTATCTAGACTAATGTGAAGCTGGCGATCATGTCCTGTGCGGGGCTGATGGAACGAAAGACGCCCCTTTTCGTCTTTCCGGACTGTTTCCGCGCAATTCGGCGAAAAGCCAGTCGAGTGGTCGTGTGTCGAGTGCGATGTTTCCGAAATCGTGTTCCACGCGGCGTAAACTGTGGCAGCTGCCCTTCCGGGGGTCAGCTAATGAATGGCAGCTTTGAAATCATCATGGCCGACCACGCAATGGACCTTCATACGCCTCATTCGCGGCACAGCGTTCGCGACATGCTGCGTGACGCCGGACTTCGGCCCACCCGCCAGCGCCTTGCCCTGGCGGAGCTTCTGTTTTCGAAGGGCAATCGCCATATTTCGGCGGAGCTTCTTCACGAAGAGGCTGTTCTGGCCCGTGTCCCCGTTTCGCTTGCGACGGTCTACAACACCCTGCATCAGTTCACCGAGGCAGGCATGTTGCGCGAAGTCGCGGTCGAAGGGACCAAGACCTATTTCGACACCAATGTCGGCGATCACCATCACTTCTTCATCGAGGGTGAAAACCGCGTGGTCGACATCCCCGGTCCCAGTGTGTCGGTCGAAGGCCTTCCCATTGCGCCCGAAGGCATGGAAATCGTGCGTGTGGATGTCGTCGTGCGTCTGCGTCGCAAGGACGCCTGATCGGGAAAATGGCGCGGCAACCTGCCGCGTTTTTCCTTTGGCTTTCAAATTGAAAACCTGTGGATAATTGCGGGCGTGGTTCGGTTCGAACCATGATGCCCGCTTTTGGTGCTTGCGTGGCCGCAGACCTGACGGGTTGCATCGCCTGGCCCGATCCGCCGTCTGGGTCCGCCTGGACCGTCAACGTGCCGCGGTCGCAGCGTCAGTCTTTGAGCAAGGTCGGGCCTTGAGCAGTGTCGGGCCTTGAGCAGGGTCAGCTCTTGCGCGGTGTGGCGGCGGATCCGTCCCCCGTCGCGTTGGCCACCCTCTTTTCCGGTGACTTGCACAGATCCGCGATGATGCAGCGCCCGCAATCGGGCGTGCGGGCCTTGCAGACATAGCGCCCATGCAGGATCAGCCAGTGATGGGCATGCAGGCGATATTTGTCCGGAATGATCTTTTCCAGCTTCTGCTCCACCTCCAGCGGCGTCTTGCCCGGCGCGATGCCAAGGCGGTTGCCGATCCGGAAGAGATGGGTGTCGACGGCGACCGTCGGCTCCCCGAAGGCGATGTTGAGCACCACATTCGCGGTCTTGCGCCCCACGCCCGGCAATTCTTCCAACGCCTCTCGCGAGCGCGGAACCTCGCCGCCATGCTTGTCGATCAGCATGTGCGACAGCGCCACCACGTTTTTCGCCTTGTTGCGGAAGAGCCCGATGGTCTTGATCGCCTCGCGCACGCCGTCTTCCCCCAGCGCCACCATCTTTTCCGGCGTTTCCGCCATGGCGAAAAGCCCGCGCGTTGCCCGGTTGACGCCCGCATCGGTCGCCTGTGCGGAAAGAACCACGGCCACCAGAAGCGTGAAGGCGTTCACATATTCAAGCTCGCCCTTCGGCTCCGGCTCCTGCGCATGAAAGCGCTCGAAGATCGCCTCGATTTCGGCGCGCGTGTATTTCACGGCCTTGGCCCGCCCGCGTGTCGCTGGTGCCTTTCGCGCAGGCCTTGCCTTGGCAGATGCCTTTTTGGAACTGGTGGAATTCGACTCTGGCTTGGTTCTGGTCATTTGTCTTCTATACTGAACCCCCATGAGCGACGCCAACGTGAAAAAGTCGGCCGAAGCGGAAGAGACTTCGGCGGGCCGGGACCATCCCGTGGATCCTTTCTTTTCGGCCGTCCTGACCCCTTACCGTTCGCTCGGTCCGAAGGGGTTTCTCGCGTTGATGCTGATTTTCGGCGGCGTCTCCTTTTTCACCGGGCTGTTCTTCGTCTCCATCGGGGCCTGGCCGATTTTCGGTTTCTTCGGTCTCGACGTGGCGCTGGTCTGGTTCGCCTTTCGCAGCAATTATCGCCAGGCGCGCGCCTTTGAGGAAGTGCATGTTTCCGCCGAAGAAGTGATCCTGCGCAAGGTTTCCCCGCGTGGCGAGAGCCAGGTTTACCGGTTCAATCCCGTCTGGGTGCGCATCGCGGTGGAGCGGATCGAGGATGAGGGCGTGATCCGGCTTTGTCTGCGTTCGCACGGCAACGAGGTCGAGCTCGGCCACTTCCTGAGCCCGCTCGACCGACAGAATTTTGCGTCGGCCCTTGCGGGTGCGC
Source organism: Breoghania sp. (assembly GCF_963674635.1). NCBI lineage: Bacteria > Pseudomonadati > Pseudomonadota > Alphaproteobacteria > Hyphomicrobiales > Stappiaceae > Breoghania > Breoghania sp. Next base: position 3,231,193 of record NZ_OY771475.1, on the reverse strand, counting down.
TGTCCGCGGCGCGCGGCGGAGGACCGGCACCGCGCCCGGCAGGGGGGCCGCACGGCGCCTGAACCACCCGATATCCGTCCTTAAGCTGTGGAGTACCGGGCCTCGGCTTGCCGCAGCGGGGCTGAATTGTGCTAATTCGGGGGCTTGCAGGATGACGGCCCAGTTCGCGCCGCCCTCAACCAGCCCGGAGACAGGATCAGACATGCAGGTCGGCATCGACATCGGTACGACGTCGCACGGGACGGCGGCCATGTTCGATCTGGAGGAACTGCTGGCGACGCGTCTGCTCGTTCAGGGCAATTCCGGCTCCGGCAAATCCCACCTCCTGCGCCGTATTCTGGAACAGAGCGCCCAATGGGTGCAGCAGGCCATCATCGATCCGGAGGGGGATTTCGTCACGCTGGCCGACAAGTTCGGCCATGTCATCGTCGATGCACAGGGCACCAGCGAAAGCGATCTTGCCCGCATCGCGGGCCGTGTGCGTCAGCATCGCGTCTCTGTCGTGCTCAATCTGGAAGGGCTTGAGGCGGACCTTCAGATGAAGGCGGCGGCCGCTTTCCTGAACGGGCTTTTCGATGCCGAACGCGATCTCTGGTATCCGATGCTGGTGGTGGTCGATGAAGCCCAGCTTTTCGCCCCCGCCGTCGGTGGCGAGGTGTCCGACGAGGCGCGCCGCGTTTCGCTGGGCGCCATGACCAACCTCATGTGCCGCGGCCGAAAGCGCGGACTGGCGGGCATCATCGCCACGCAGCGTCTGGCAAAGCTTGCCAAGAACGTGGCCGCCGAAGCCGCCAATTTCCTCATGGGCCGCACCTTCCTCGATATCGACATGGCCCGTGCCGCCGATCTTCTGGGCATGGAGCGCCGTCAGGCGGAAGCCTTCCGCAATCTGGAGCGCGGTCGCTTCATCGCGCTCGGTTCCGCCATCACGCGGCGCGCCGAGACGGTAACCATCGGCCCGGTGGAAACGGCATCGCGCAGCGGTGGGTTGAAGCTGATGCCGCTGCCGGAACAGCCGCCGGAAGATGCGCGCGACCTGATCTTCACCCGCGGCGAGAACGAGCCGGAGGAATATCACCGTCCCGTGCGCCGCCCCGCGCCCGCCCCCGCCCCCGATCTTCTGGCCCAGCTGGCGGAGGCGCGCGTTACCGCCAACGCTCAGGCGGAAGCCGCGGCCCCCGCGATGGATGAGGGCGAGCGGCAAGCCGAAATTGACAAGATCCTGCACGAGATCCTGAACGATCCGGAGGCCGGGTTCCGCTCCGTCTCGGTGCTTTATCAGGATTTTCAGGTGCGCATGCGCATCGCCCGGCTGGGCCCTGCCATGGACCTTCCCGCCTTTCGCCAGCGCCTTGCCGTGGCGCGCGCCGGTGTCGGGCAGGATGAGGAGGCGACGCCCGATTGGGAACATGCGATCGAACTCTCGCACAGCCTGCCCGATGACATGCAGGGCGTGTTCCTCGTGCTGGCGCGCGCCGCACTTGCCGGGGATCCCTGCCCCAGCGATGCCGAAATCGCGCGGATTTACGGCACCCGCTCCACCGGGCGCGCGCGCCGTCTGATCGCCTATATGGAAGAACGCGATTTCATCGTCGTCAGCACGGACTTTTCCGGCAACCGCCAGATCGCCATCCCGGAATTCGGCTGGCGCACCGGCTCCGGCAACCCCAACGCCGCGCCCGCCGAAACCACGTCGGACTGCGCCTGAGCGCAAGAAACGGGTGGCTTGCCTCCCCACTGCCCTCTAGCTTTCCTGCAAGACAGCCGGACAGCGCGATTGCCGCGTGGAGGGACATCATGACCATGGCACTGGATCGATCCAGCAATGCGGTTCTGAGACCGCTCGGTGAGGAAATGGGCAGCGATTACGCGATCGTGCGCCGGACGCTGGAATTCATCACGCAGAATTGGCGCGACCAGCCGAGCCTGGAAGAGATCGCCGCCGGGACCGGCCTTTCGGCGATGCACCTGCAACGGGTCTTCCATCGTTGGGCGGGGCTGACGCCGAAGCAGTTCCTTCAGGCGATCACCCTGGACCACGCCCGCCATCTCCTGCGCGACGCGGCTTCCGTGCTGGACACCAGCTACGAGGTGGGCCTTTCCGGGCCCGCGCGGCTGCATGATCTCTTTGTCGTGCATGAGGCCATGACTCCCGGTGTTTACCGGGCGCGCGGGCGCGGTCTCGTCATTCGGTGGGCCTTTCACCCCTCGCCCTTCGGCCATGCGCTCATCATGGTGAGCGAACACGGCCTCGCCGGCCTTGCCTTCGCCGATCCGGGCGAAGAGGCCGCGGCTCTGGATGACATGCGCGGCCGCTGGCCGAATGCCGACTACCGGGAAGACAGCGCCGCAACCGCACCCTTTGCCACCCGGATCTTCAATCCCGACAACTGGCAGCCGGACACGCCGTTGCGGGTGGTGCTGATCGGTACGGATTTCGAGGTCCGTGTCTGGGAAACACTGCTGGCGATCCCGCTGGGGCGCGCCACCACCTACTCCGATATCGCGACAAGGCTCGGCAAGCCCTCCGCGGCGCGTGCGGTGGGAACAGCGGTCGGCAAGAACCCGGTATCCTTCGTGGTGCCCTGCCACCGCGTTCTGGGAAAGACCGGCGCATTATGCGGTTATCACTGGGGCTTGACCCGCAAGAAGGCCATTCTGGGCTGGGAAGCGGGCATGGCGGGGCCCGCCACCGCCTGATCCGATCCGCTCAGCGCGGCGGGGTGCCGTTCAGGTCGAGCACTTCCCCGGCCAGATAGAGCGAGCCGCACATCAAGATGCGCGGGGCGGTATCGCCGGCCGAAAGCGCGCGGATGCGCAAGAGCGCCTCGGGGATGTCACCGACCGGTTCCGCGATCAGCCCGGCCTCGGCGGCAAAGCCTGCCAGTTCCTCCGGTGTGCGCCCGGCCTGCGATGTGTTGATCGGCACGGTCAGCACGTAATGGGCGAGGCCTTCAAAAGCCTTGAAGAAGCCGACGGGATCCTTGGTGTTGAGCATGCCCGCAACGAGATAGACCGGGCGATCCACCTTGTCGCCAAGCTCCGCCATGGCGGCCGAAATGACCGTGCCTGCGCCGGGATTGTGCCCGCCATCGAGCCAGACTTCCGCGTCTTGCGGGATCTGGCTCAGGAGTTCGCCTTCGCGCAGGCGCTGCATGCGGGCCGGCCAGGAAACGCTGGACAGCCCTTCCTGCACCGCGTCCGATCCCGGCCAGATGCCAGAGGCGCGCAGGGCGGCGATGGCCGTTCCCGCGTTTTCGAACTGGTGATTGCCGATAAGCCGCGGACGGGGCAGGTCCAGCAGGCCCTGCTCGTCCTGATAGATCAGGCGGCCATGTTCCTCATGCGCCATCCAGTCCTGACCGTGGATCATCAAGGGGGCGCCGACACGGGCGGCTTCGCGTTCGATCACCTCGCGCACGGCATCTGTCTGCGGGCCGATCACGCCGGGGCGGCCCTTCTTGAGAATACCGGCCTTCTCGAACCCGATTTCCTCGATCCGGCTGCCGAGAAAACGCTCATGATCGAGCGACACGGGCGTGATCACGCTGGCGAGCGGGGCATCGATGACATTGGTGGCGTCGAGCCGTCCACCGAGACCGACCTCCAGCAGCAGGACATCCGCCGGATGGCTGGCGAAAAGCTGCATGGCGACGGCGGTGGAGATTTCGAAGAAGGTGATCGGCGCGCCGTCATTGATCTGCTCAACCTCCTTCAAGGCCGTGCAGAGCACATCGTCTTCCACGATCCGTCCGCCGCCCTCATGGGCCAGCCGGATGCGTTCGTGGAAGCGGACCAGATGCGGCGAGGTGTAGACGTGAACGCGTTTTCCCGCTGCCTCCAGCATGGCGCGCAGGAAGGCCGTGGTCGATCCCTTGCCGTTCGTGCCCGCGACATGAAAGACCGGCGGCAGCCGCCGCTCGGGATTCCCCATGGCATCGAGAAGCCGCTGCATGCGGCCCAGCGACAGGTCGATCTCCTTCGGATGGAGACCGAGAAGGCGCTCCAGGATAGGCGTGCTATGATCCATCGGCGGATCTTCTAAGGTTCGGACTTCGGGAATGAAACGCGGATCAGGCGTCCGCGTCGGCCTTTTCTTCCGCGTCCTGGGCCGGAGCAGCCGCAACCGGCTTGGCAAGGACGGGCTTGCTCATCAACAGCGAACAGATGCGGGCGACGGTTTCGGGAATGTCGTGGCGGTGCACCACCATGTCGACCATGCCGTGATCGAACAGGTATTCCGAGCGTTGGAAGCCTTCCGGCAGCTTCTCGCGGATGATCTGTTCGATGACGCGGGGCCCGGCAAAGCCGATCAGGGCACCGGGTTCGGCGATGTGAACGTCGCCGAGCATCGCATAGGACGCGGTGACGCCACCCGTGGTCGGGTTGGTCAGCACCACGATATAGGGAAGGCCCGCCTCGCGCAGCAGGCGAATGGCGGCGGTGGTGCGCGGCATCTGCATCAGCGAGAGGATGCCTTCCTGCATGCGCGCGCCGCCGGAGGCCGCAAACAGGACGAAGGGCGTTCCCGCCTCGCGGGCATGGTCGAGACCGGCGATGATCGCCTCACCCGCCGCCATGCCGAGCGACCCGCCGATAAAGGCAAAATCCTGGACCGCGGTGGTGATCTGCAGGCCCTGGACCGACCCGCTGGCCACGACCACGGCATCGTCCATGCCGGTCTTGGTCTTGGCGTCCTTCAGGCGGTCGGTGTAACGGCGCTCGTCGCGGAACTTCAGCGGATCGATGGTGACCTCGGGCGTTTCGAGGGTCTCGAAAACGCCGCCATCGAAGAAAAACTCAAGGCGTCGCTTCGCGCTGATGCGCATGTGGTGGCCAGAGCTGGGAACCACCCACTGGTTCTGCTCCAGATCACGATGAAACACCATCTCTCCCGTCTCCGGGCACTTGATCCAGAGATTTTCCGGAGTGTCCCGTTTCTGCAGGAAACTCTGGATTTTCGGGCGGACGACGTTGTTGATCCAGTTCACGGCGTGAGTTCCGATCTGAGTTGAAGCGGGTGGTCTGCCGAAGGGCCGTTACTTCGCCGGCTCGGCGCGGGCTTCGCGCACGCCGCTGGCGAGGTCACCGACAAGTTCTGTGACGGCAGAAACAGTCCTTTGTGTGGCGCGGCCGTCCTCGTCGAGGCTTTGGCGCACTGCGTTGACGATTGCCGAGCCGACGACCACGCCGTCGGCGTTGCGGCCGATTTCCTTTGCCTGCTTGGCCGACGTCACGCCGAAACCGACAGCGACGGGCAGCGAGGTATGGCTCTTGATCCGGGTCACCGCCTCCGCCACGCGGTTCGCATCGGGCGCAGCCGTGCCGGTGATGCCGGTGATGGAGACGTAATAGACGAAGCCGGACGTGTTGGCGAGAACGGCGGGGAGCCGTTTGTCATCGGTGGTCGGGGTTGCGAGACGGATGAAGTTGATGCCCGCTTCGATCGCGGGAATGCAGAGCTCTTCATCTTCTTCCGGCGGCAGATCCACGATGATCAGCCCGTCCACGCCTGCCGCGCGCGCATCCTTCAGGAAGGCGTCGTTGCCATAGGCGTAGATGGGATTGTAGTAGCCCATCAGCACGATGGGGGTCTCGTTGTCGCTCTCGCGGAAGGTGCGGACCATGGAGAGCGTCTTCTTCATGGTCTGTCCACCCGCCAGCGCGCGCTGGGAGGCGAGCTGGATGGTCGGGCCTTCAGCCATGGGATCGGAAAACGGCATGCCGAGTTCCACGATATCCGCGCCCGCGCCCGGAAGGGCCTTCAGGATTTCCAGCGAGGTATCGTAATCCGGGTCGCCGGCTGAGACGAAAGTGACCAGCGCCGGGCGGCCTTCGGCTGCACAAGCGGCGAAACGGCGGTCGATCCGGGTCCCGTTCGTCGGGCTCATCGGCATGTATCCCATGGTCTGTCTGCCCGCGCGCCGCGTCGGGCATGGAATGTCGTAAGGGTGTAGGAGGTGCGGCGACCCACTGTCAATGCACCGGCGCGCCGCCATCCGCGGCAAACTGCCGATGCCTGGCCTATCTCACAAATCGTAGCCGAGGATCTTTCCGACCGTGAACACGTCCTTGTCGCCACGTCCGCACAGGTTCATGACGATGATCTGGTCCTTGTCCATGGTCGGCGCAAGCTTGACCACCTGCGCCAGCGCATGCGCGGGCTCCAGTGCCGGAATGATGCCTTCCACACGGGTCAGAAGCTGGAAGGCGTCCAGGGCTTCCTTGTCCATGATCGGCACGTATTTCACCCGTCCGATATCATTGAGCCAGGAATGCTCCGGCCCGATGCCCGGATAGTCGAGGCCGGCGGAAATCGAATGGCCCTCATAGATCTGGCCGTCATCGTCCTGCAGCAGATAGGTGCGGTTGCCATGGAGAACGCCGGGCTTGCCCGCGTTGAGCGAGGCGCAGTGCTCGTCGCCTTCAAGGCCGAGCCCGCCGGCTTCCACGCCATAGATCTGCACGCTGTCGTCGTCGAGGAAGGGATGGAAGAGGCCGATGGCGTTCGATCCGCCGCCGACGGCGGCGACCAGCGCATCCGGCAGGCGGCCTTCCGCTTCCATGATCTGCTCGCGCGTCTCGCGCCCGATCACCGACTGGAAATCGCGCACCATCTCCGGATAGGGATGCGGGCCTGCCGCGGTGCCGATCAGGTAATAGGTGTCCTCGACATTGGTCACCCAGTCGCGCAGCGCCTCGTTCATCGCGTCCTTCAGCGTGCCCGCGCCCGCCGTCACCGGAATGACCTCCGCGCCCAGAAGCTTCATGCGGAAGACATTCGGCGCCTGACGCTCCACGTCGGTCGCGCCCATATAGACCACGCAAGGCAGCCCGAAGCGCGCGCACACGGTCGCGGTCGCCACGCCGTGCTGTCCCGCGCCCGTTTCGGCGATGATGCGCGTCTTGCCCATGCGCTTGGCGAGCAGGATCTGGCCGAGGCAGTTGTTGATCTTGTGAGACCCGGTGTGGTTCAGCTCGTCGCGCTTGAAGTAGATCTTCGCGCCGCCAAGCTCCTCCGTCAGGCGCTCCGCGAAATAGAGCGGGCTCGGACGGCCGGTATAATAGGTGTTGAGGTTCTCAAGCTCGGCCGCATAGGCCGGATCGGCCTTGGCCGCATCGTAGGCCTCCTGCAGATCGAGGATCAGCGGCATCAGGGTTTCGGCGACAAACCGACCGCCGTAAATGCCGAAATGACCGGAATCGTCGGGTCCGGAACGCAACGTGTTCGGCTTCTGGCTCACTTCGCCTGTCCTCGTTCTCTGTCGAATGCGTGCACTGTCTCGATGAATGCGCGGATCAGCGCCGGGTCCTTGACGCCACGTTCCGCCTCGACGCCGGAGGAAACGTCGACCGCCTCCGCTCCCGTGATCGAAAGCGCTTGCGTGACATTTCCGGCATCGAGACCACCGGAAAGCATGAAGGGCGCATCGAGGTCAAGGCTTTCCATGAGATGCCAGTCGAAGCTCTTGCCAGTTCCGCCGGGAACGGCGGCGTCCTTTGGCGGCTTGCTGTCGAAGAGCACCCGGTCGATGTGACCGGAATAAGCCGCGACCGCGTCCAGATCGCCGCGCTCGCGAATGCCGAAGGCCTTCATGACCGGCTTTCCCGTGCGCGCCCGGATCGCGTCCGCCCGCTCAGGCGGCTCCTTGCCGTGAAGCTGGAACATGTCCGGATCGACCTCTTTCGCGATCTCGTCGATGAGCGCGTCATCCGCATCGACAGTCAGCGCAACGATTCCGGCCCGCCCGCGCGCCTGCGCGGCGAGTTGGGCTGCCAGCTCCATGGAGACATGGCGCGGGCTTGGCGGAAAGAAGACGAGACCGACCAGATCGGCCCCCGCCTCCAGCGCCGTTTCCATGGTTTCCGGCGTTGAAAGTCCGCAGATCTTGATCCGGGTGGGCATATGATTTCCGAAAGAAAGCGTTTTGACATTTGCGAATATAGGCGCTTTTGCTGCTTTGCACAGCCTGAGCGGATCTGACGATCCCGGACCTTCGAAAGGGCGCGCTTTTGCAGCCGGGCAAAGAAATCTGCCCCAGGGGCATATGAATGTTGACACCTGCTCCCGATGAACCAGAGTTGCAGGGACGGTGCAACGGCAAGCGGTCGGAACAATCCCGCAGGCGCTTTCCATGCACTTCCTGCAACACGGGTGCCGGGCGCAGGGCGATGAGTACCGAGTGGGCCGAAATCGCGTTTGCGCAGGCCACGGTCGAGCTCGACACGTTTTCTTCGATCGAAGAGCCCTCAAGGGAAGGAGAACCCATGTCGAAAAGATCGTTTCCGTCTTACAGGCTGTACAAGGACAAGGCTGGCGAGTGGCGCTGGTCGTTCGGGGCGTCCAACGGCAACACGATTGCCGTGAGCAGCGAAGGCTACAAGAAGCGCGCCGATTGCTTGCGTGGCATCGAGATCATGCAGACATCCGCGGATGTTTCGATCTTCGACGAGGAAGAAGCTTCCAAGGAAGCCTGAGGGGCAGGACGAAGGCCCGCGGGGGCGGGCCTTCGTCTTTTCAATCGGTGAGCGAAAGTCAGGTCACGTTGTAGGCGGTCACCGCCGCCATGTTCACGATGTCGCTGTCCTTGGCGGAAAGCGGCACGATCTGCACCGGCTTGTCGAGGCCGACCAGAAGCGGGCCGATCACCGTGGAGCCGCCCAGTTCCTGCAGCATCTTGGTGGAGATCGAGGCGGCGTGGAACGCCGGCATGATCAGCACATTGGCCGGACCCGACAGACGGCAGAACGGATAGGCGGCCATGGCGTCGGCGTTGAGCGCCACGTCGGCGGCCATTTCCCCGTCATATTCGAAATCGACCCGGCGCTTGTCGAGCATCGCCACCGCTTCGCGCACCCGTTCCGAGCGTTCGCTGTCGGGATGCCCGAAGGTGGAAAAGGCAAGCATGGCGACCCGCGGTTCATACCCCAGCCGCCGCGCCACATGGGCGGCTTCCACCGCGATATCGGCCAGTTGTTCCGCGCTCGGCATTTCGTGAACGGCCGTGTCCGCCACCAGAACCGTGCGCCCGCGCGCCAGGATCAGCGAAGCGCCGATCACCCGGTGGCCGGGCTTGGTGTCGATCACCTTGCGCACCGTATCGAGCGCGACCGAATAGTTGCGCGTCACGCCCGTCACCATGCCGTCGGCATCGCCGCGCGCCACCATGATCGCGGCCCAGTAGTTGCGGTCATTGTTGACGAGCCGCTGGCAGTCGCGCAGCAGGTAGCCGCGCCGCTGAAGCCGCGTGTAAAGATATTCGGCGTAATCCCGGTTCTTGTTGGAAAGCCGGGCGTTGTGGATCTCGATACCGGGCCTGAGATCGATGCCGTTCTCCGTGGCCACGCGCTGGATCTCCTCCTCGCGGCCGATCAGGATCGCGGTGCCGAGCCCCTGCGCGACGAAGGCGGTGGCCGCGCGCATCACCTGCGGCTCCTCGCCTTCGGCGAAGACGATGCGCTTGGGTGCGGAGCGCACCTTGGTGAAGATGCGGCTGAGCGTGCCGGCGACCGGATCGCGCCGCGCATTCAGCGCCGCCGCATAGGCATCCATGTCGATGATGGGCTTTCGCGCCACACCGGAATCCATCGCCGCCTTGGCAACAGCCGGGGAGACGCAGGCGATCAGGCGCGGATCGAAGGGCACGGGAATGATGTAGTCGGGGCCGAATTTCGGGCGGTTGCCCTTGTAGGCGGCGGCCACCTCGTCGGGCACGTCCTCACGCGCCAGGGCGGCCAACGCCTGGGCGGCGGCCACCTTCATCGGCTCGTTGATGGTGGTTGCCTGCACGTCGAGCGCGCCGCGGAAGATATAGGGAAAGCCCAGAACGTTGTTGACCTGGTTGGGATAGTCGGAACGTCCCGTCGCCATGATGGCGTCGTCGCGCACCGCCGCCACCTCTTCCGGCGTGATTTCCGGATCCGGGTTGGCCATGGCGAAGATGATCGGCTGATCGGCCATGGAGGCGACCATGTCCGGCGTCAGCGCGCCCTTGGCCGACACGCCCACGAAGACATCCGCCCCCTTCATGGCTTCCGCAAGCGTGCGCGCTTCCGTCGGCACCGCATGGGCCGACTTCCACTGGTTCATGCCTTCTTCACGGCCCGTGTAGATCGTTCCCTTGGTGTCGCACAGGATGACGTTGTCATGCGGCACGCCCAGCGCCTTGAGCAGTTCGATGCAGGCGATGCCCGCCGCGCCCGCGCCATTGCACACCACTTTCATGGAGGCGATATCGCGCCCGGTGATCTGGGCCGCGTTGATCAGGCCGGCAACCGCGATGATCGCCGTGCCATGCTGGTCGTCATGAAAGACCGGGATGTCCATCAGTTCGCGCAGACGGCTTTCGATGATGAAGCAGTCGGGCGCCTTGATGTCTTCCAGGTTGATGCCGCCGAAGGTCGGGCCGAGATAGCGCACGCAGTTGATGAATTCGTCCACGTCGCTGGTATCGACTTCCAGATCGATGGAATCGACATCGGCGAATCGCTTGAAGAGCACCGCCTTGCCTTCCATCACCGGCTTGGCCGCCAGCGGCCCCAGATTGCCGAGGCCCAGAATGGCGGACCCATTGGTGATGACCGCCACAAGATTGCCGCGGGCGGTGTAGTCGAAGGCGCGGGAGGGATCGTCCTTGATGGCGAGAACCGGAACGGCGACACCGGGCGAATAGGCCAGCGACAGGTCGCGCTGAGTGGCCATCGGCTTTGTCGGCACGATTTCCAGCTTGCCCGGCTTGCCCTCCTGATGGAACAGGAGCGCCTCCTGATCCGTGAAAGACAAGCCGCTCTTGGATGTCGGGTTTCGTGGCGACATCGATTTCCTCCCGATGATGTCCGGCTTCCGCCGTTTCAAGTGGCGCGCAGATTATCCCCCGAAAACAGGTGCCACAAGGAAAGCTTGGCCCGCACGACGATGAAACTCGTTATTCATTTTGCTAACGTCGCCGCCATGACGAGCACCGCCACCACAACCAAGTCCACTGCGCCCCGGCAAGCCACGCCGATGATGGAGCAGTATATCGAGATCAAGACCGCCAACCCCGATAGCCTTCTGTTCTATCGGATGGGGGACTTCTACGAACTGTTCTTCGAGGATGCGGAGACGGCGTCGCGCGCGCTCGGCATCACGCTGACAAAGCGCGGCAAGCATCTGGGCGAGGATATTCCGATGTGCGGCGTGCCGATCCACGCCGCCGACGACTATCTCCAGAAGCTGATCGCGCTGGGCCATCGCGTCGCTGTTTGCGAACAGATGGAAGATCCGGCAGAGGCCAAGAAGCGGGGCTCCAAATCGGTGGTGCGCCGCGACGTGGTGCGTCTCGTCACCCCCGGCACCCTGACCGAGGACCGCCTGCTCGATGCGGGCGCGAACAATTACCTGGCTGCCGTGTCGCGTCTTCGCACCGGCGAAGGGGCCGGAACCTTCGGGCTTGCCTGGATCGACATTTCCACCGGCGCCTTCCGGGTGACGGAGGCCGACGCGATCAGCCTTCCCGCGGAACTTGCCCGCATCGATGCAAGCGAGATCGTCATTCCCGACGTGCTTGACGATGACGCGGATCTGCGCCCGATCTGGCAGAACCTGCGCGGGTCGGTGACCCCGGTCGCGCGCGCGCTTTTCGATGGCGCAACCGCGGCCGACCGGCTGGCGGGCTTCTTCCGCGTCGCCACGCTCGACGGCTTCGGCGCGTTCACGCGGGCGGAACTTTGTGCGGCCTCTGCGGTCGTCGCCTACGTGGAAAAGACGCAGCTCGGCCAGCGCCCGCCGCTCGATGCGCCCCAGCGCGACCACGCCGGACGCGCCATGCTCATCGACCCTGCGACCCGCGCCAATCTGGAACTGGTGCGCACATTGTCGGGCGAAAAGACCGGTTCGCTTCTCTCCGTGATCGACCGCACCGTGACCGGCGGCGGCTCGCGCCTGCTGGCGGGCCGTCTGGCGGCGCCGCTGACCGATCCTCAGGAAATCTCGGACCGCCACGATTCACTCGCCTTCCTCCACGAGGACACGTTGCTGCGCGATCGCCTGCGCGCGGCGCTGCGTCAGGCGCCCGACATGCCGCGCGCGCTCTCGCGCATCGCGATGGATCGTGCGGGCCCCCGCGATCTCGCTGCCATCCGGCACGGGCTTGAAGCGGGCCACGCGATCGCTGATCTCATGGCCGCCTGCCCCGGCGCGCCGCCGAAGGAGCTGGACGCCGCCACACGCGCTCTTGCGGCCTCCCCGCGCGATCTGACCGATACGCTTGCCCGTGCGCTGGCCGACGAATTGCCGCTCCTGAAGCGCGACGGCGGCTTCGTGCGCGAAGGGTATTCGGCGGAACTCGATGAATTGCGCCAGCTTCGCGACGAAAGCCGCAAGGTCATTGCCCGGCTCCAGAACGACTATTCGGTCACCGCAGGCATCCGCGCGCTCAAGATCAAGCACAACAACGTGCTCGGCTGGTTCATCGAAGTGCCCGCCGCCCATGCCGACAAGCTGACCGCCGATCCCGGCACCTTCATCCACCGCCAGACCATGGCGGGCGCGATGCGTTTCACCACCACCGAACTGAGCGATCTGGAAACCAAGATCGCCAATGCCGGCGACCGCTCGCTCGGCATCGAGCAAGCCGTCTTCGCCGATCTGACGGCGGCCATCGTGGCTGCGGGCGATGCGATCAAGGCGGCCGCCGAGGCCCTTGCCGTGCTCGATGTCACGGCGGCGCTGGCGACGCTGGCGGAAGCGGAAGGCTATGCCCGCCCGCTGGTCGATGACAGTCTTGCCTTCGACATAAAGGGCGGGCGTCACCCGGTGGTGGAACAGGCGCTCAGGCGTGACAGCGGCGAGCCTTTCGTGGCCAATGACTGCGATCTGGGGCCGGATGCCCAGGCGGGGGCGGCGGGAGGCAATGGCCGGATCTGGCTGGTGACCGGTCCCAACATGGCCGGTAAGTCGACCTTCCTGCGCCAGAACGCACTGATTGCCGTTCTCGCCCAGATCGGCTCCTTCGTGCCGGCCTCCTATGCCCATCTGGGTGTGGTGGACCGGCTGTTTTCCCGCGTGGGGGCCGCGGACGATCTGGCGCGCGGACGCTCCACCTTCATGGTGGAGATGGTGGAAACGGCGGCCATCCTCAATCAGGCGGGCGAGCGCTCGCTGGTGATCCTCGATGAAATCGGGCGCGGAACGGCGACCTTTGACGGGCTCTCCATCGCCTGGGCCGCGATCGAGCATCTGCACGAGGTCAACCGGGCCCGCGCCCTTTTCGCCACCCACTATCACGAACTGACTGCGCTCTCCCAGCGTCTCGACCGGCTGGAAAACGCCACCGTCAAGGTCAAGGAGTGGCAGGGCGATGTGGTCTTCCTGCACGAGATCGTGCCGGGTGCGGCGGATCGCTCCTACGGCATCCAGGTCGCCAAGCTGGCGGGCCTGCCAGCCGCGGTGGTGGAGCGGGCCCGCGCTGTTCTCACCCAGCTTGAGGAACAGGATCGAAGTGCCCCCGCTGAAGCGCTGATCGACGATCTGCCGCTCTTTGCCGCCCATGTCGCAAAGCCTCAGGCGGCCGCCGGTCCCCTCGACGATGCGCTGGGCGCGCTTCTCGATACGCTCGATCCGGACGATATGACCCCCCGGCAGGCGCAGGAGGCGCTTTACCGGCTGAAGGCGGCGCGGACGGAGCAGAACGGCTGAAATCGGCGGGCCGCCATTTGGCGGGCCGGCGGTGCAGTACGGATTCAGGCTGACGGCCCGGCTCGCGAATGGTGCTATGCGTGACGGTGACCCGTCGGGCTGTGAGGCACGTGACCGGAGCCCGGGCATGGCAATTGCCGTTTTTGCATGCCTGCCCGCAAAAGCGGCGCGTGTGTTGTGTCTGACGCTGCTATAACCTTGCGCGAATCTCTGTTTGCGGACCCCGCCTCATGACAAGCAAGAGCGACATTTTCGCCGGATTGATCGATGCCGATGGCTTGCGGGACAAGCTGTCTGGCCTGACGAAGGATGGGGATGGTTCCGATCCCAGGGTCCGCAGTCAGGTGCTGGCGGAACTGAAGCTCGCCTACCAGGCCGGGCGTGACGAGGTGGAGCGCCGCCTGCGCGAGGATGGCGGGGGGCTGCGCTGCGCCAACCGGCTCGCCCATGTGCAGGACGAGATCATCCGTGTCATCTACGACTTCGCCATCTGGCACGTCTATCGGGTGACAAACGCATCTTCCGCCGAGCACATGGCCGTGGTGGCGACCGGCGGCTACGGTCGCGGCACGCTGGCGCCGGGGTCGGACGTCGATCTGCTCTTCGTGCTGCCCTACAAGCAGACGCCCTGGGGCGAGCAGGTGGTGGAATACATCCTCTACATGCTGTGGGATCTGGGCCTGAAGGTCGGCCATGCCACGCGTTCGGTGGATGATTGCGTGCGCCTGTCGCGCTCCGACATGACCATCCGCACCGCCATTCTGGAAGCCCGCTTCCTGTGGGGCGATCAGCCACTTTATGACAATCTGATCAAGAGCTTCAACGATTCTGTGGTGAAGGGCACGGCGACCGAATTCGTCACCGCGAAACTGGCCGAGCGCGATGAGCGCCACCGCCGCCAGGGCGCCTCGCGCTATCTGGTGGAGCCCAATGTGAAAGAGGGCAAGGGCGGCCTTCGCGACCTCAACACGCTCTTCTGGATCGCCAAATACGCCTATCAGGTCCAGTCAGGCAGCGAGATGGTGAAGGCGGGGGTCTTTTCCAAGCGCGAAAACAAGCGTTTTCTGCAATGCGAGGATTTCCTCTGGGCGGTGCGCTGCCACATGCACTTCCTGACCAAGCGGGCCGAGGAACGGCTTTCCTTCGATATCCAGCGCGAGATCGCCCAGCGCCTCGGCTACACCGAACATCCCGGCCAGCGCGACGTCGAACGCTTCATGAAGCACTATTTCCTCGTCGCCAAGGATGTGGGCGATCTGACCCGTATCCTGTGTGCCGACCTGGAAGAAAAGCACGTCAAGCACACGCCGGGCCTCTCGCGGTTTCTGGGCGTCCTGCGCGGTTCACGCCGCAGCCGGCCGCTGGACGGCACCACGGATTTCGTGGTCGAGAACCAGCGCCTGAACATCACCGGCGATCAGGTCTTCGAGCGCGATCCGGTCAATCTGATCCGCATCTTCGCGCTGGCCGAGCGTCATGATCTGCTTTTTCACCCCGACGCCATGCGTCTGGTGCGCCGCTCACGGCGGCTGATCGACAAGGATCTGCGCAACAACGGCGAAGCCAACCGGCTTTTCATCAACATCCTGACCTCGCGCAATGACCCGGAAACGGTGCTGCGCCGGATGAGCGAGACGGGCGTGCTGTCGCGTTTCATTCCCGATTTCGGGAAGGTCGAGGCGATGATGCAGTTCAACATGTATCATCACTACACGGTCGACGAGCATCTGCTGCGCGCCATCGGCGTCTTGTCGGAGCTGGAACGCGGCGAGCGCGGCGACGATCATCCGCTGGCCACCGGGCTCATCAAGGAGATCCAGAACCGCCGTGTGCTCTATGTCGCGCTGTTCCTCCACGACATCGCCAAGGGCCGCCCGGAAGATCATTCCATTGTCGGCGCGCGCATCGCAAAGCGCCTGTGTCCGCGCCTCGGTCTGACGCCGGGCGAGACGGAAACGGTGAGCTGGCTCATCGAGCATCATCTGCTCATGAGCACGGTCGCCCAGTCGCGCGATCTGAACGATCAGAAGACCATCGCCGATTTCGCGGGGGTCGTTCAGACGCCGGAACGCCTCAAGCTGTTGCTGATCCTCACCGTCGCCGACATCAAGGCTGTGGGCCCTGGCGTCTTCACCGGCTGGAAGGGGCAGCTCCTGCGCACGCTCTACTATGAAACCGAGACACGGCTTTCCGGCGGCTCGCCCAATGTCGGCGAAGGACCGGTCGCGGCCGCGCAGTCCAAGCTCATCGAGAAGCTGAAAGGCTGGAGCGAGACGGAAATCGCCGCCTACCGCGCTCGCCACTACCCCGCCTATTGGGTCCGGGTGGATCTGAAGGATCAGCTTGTCCACGCCGAGCTCATTCGCGCCGCCGACATCTCCGACAACCGGCTGGCCACGCGCGTCCACCCCCATGCCTTCGAAGGCGTCACCGAAATCACGGTGCTTGCGCCCGACCATCCGCGCCTGCTTTCCACCATTGCAGGGGCCTGTTCGGTCGCGGGCGCGAATATCGTCGATGCGCAGATCTACACCACCACAGACGGACTGGCGCTGGACACGATCTTCGTCACACGCGAATTGCCGGATGATGCCGATGAGCGCCGCCGCGGCGAACGGGTGACGAACATCATCCGCGGCGCGCTGAGCGGTGAGGAGAAGTTGCCGGAGAGTGTTGCGCACAAGAGCATGGGGCGCAGCCGGGTCCGCGCCTTCCATCTGGAAACCGAGGTGCTGGTGAAGAATTCCGTCTCCGAGAACCACACGGTTCTGGAAATGTCGGGTCTCGACCGTCCGGGCCTGCTCTACGACCTCACCCGCGAGATCTCCTCCCTCAATCTCAATATTGCCTCCGCCCATGTGGCGACCTTCGGCGAGCGGGCGGTGGACGTCTTCTATGTCACCGATCTGACCGGTCAGAAAATCTCCAACATCACGCGTCAGGCGACCATCCGTCAGCGGCTCACCGAAGCCTTTGACGGCGAGGGCCGGGCCCGGGCCGCAAAGCCCGGACAGCGCGCTGTGGCGTCCGTCAAATGAGCCTGCTTCGCAACTTCGCCACTGTCGGTGGCGCCACCGCCGCCAGCCGCGTGCTGGGCTTCATGCGTGACGTGATGATCGCCGGGTTTATCGGAACCGGCCCGGTGGCCGACGCCTTTTTCGTGGCTTTCCGCCTGCCCAACCTCTTCCGCAGGCTTTTTGCCGAAGGCGCGTTCAACTCCGCCTTCGTCCCGCTCTTTGCCCGCTCGCTGGAAGAGGATGGTCGCGACGGCGCGCGCCGCTTTGCGGAAGAAGTTCTGGCCGCGCTCTTCTGGCTTCTGGTGGGGCTGACCGCGCTGGCCGAGATCGCCATGCCGGCGCTCGTCTGGGTGCTGGCGCCCGGATTTACCGACGACGCGGAGAAATTCGATCTGGCGGTGCTGCTCTCGCGCATCACCTTTCCCTATCTGCTGTGCATGTCGCTGATCGCGCTGACCGGCGGCATCCTCAACACCTTCAACCGCTACACGGCGTCCGCGCTGGCCCCTGTTCTGCTCAACATCGTGATGATTGCGGTCCTGTCGATGATCGCGGTTCTCGGGCTCGATGCGAGCCATGCCTCCGGCATGGTTCTGGCGGG
Source organism: Breoghania sp. (assembly GCF_963674635.1). NCBI lineage: Bacteria > Pseudomonadati > Pseudomonadota > Alphaproteobacteria > Hyphomicrobiales > Stappiaceae > Breoghania > Breoghania sp. The sequence goes on along the minus strand of NZ_OY771475.1, from coordinate 3,213,897 downwards.
CGGCGTGGCGCTTGCGGGCGTTGTTCAGCTCGCCTCGCTCGCCTATGCGCTGAAACGCTTCGGCTTTCCGATCAGGCTGCGCCGTCCGCGGTATACGTTCGGGGTGAAGCGGCTATGGAAACTGGGGCTGCCCGGTGCGGTGGCCGGTGGCATCACCCAGATCAACATCGCGGTCGGCACCATCATCGCCTCCACGCAGGCCGGTGCGGTCTCCTATCTCTATTACGCCGATCGCGTCTATCAGTTGCCGCTCGGCATCGTCGGCATTGCCATCGGCGTGGTGCTGCTGCCCGACCTTTCAAGGCTTCTGCGCTCCGGCAATGCCCGCGCCGCGCTCGCCACGCAGAACCGCGCGCTGGAATTCGGCCTCGCGCTGACCCTGCCCGCCGCCATTGCCCTGATCGTCATCCCCCATCCGATCATCGACGTGCTGTTCCAGCGCGGGGCCTTTACCCCCGAGGATGTCTCGGCCACCACGTCTGCGCTGGCCGCCTACGGGCTCGGTCTGCCCGCGTTCGTGCTGATCAAGGTCTTCTCGCCCGCCTTCTTCGCGCGCGAGGACACCACGACGCCGATGTGGTTTGCGGGCGCGGGGATGGTGATCAATGTGGGTGGCGCATTGCTGCTGGCGCCGATCCTTGCCCATGTCGGCATTGCGCTGGCGGGCTCGCTTGCCGGTTGGGTCAATGCGGCCTTGCTGATCTTCATGCTGTGGCGGCGCGACCAGTTCGTGCCCGATGCGGCCTTGAAAAAGCGCCTGCCGCTGCTGTTTCTGGCCAGCGTCTTGATGGGGGCGGTGGTCTTTGTCGGATGGCTGCCTCTTTCCGGCATTTTCGCCACGGGAACGCTGGCGATGCGGTTTGCAAGCCTGGCCGGTCTGGTTGTGGCCGGAATGGTCACCTTCGCGCTTTTCGTGCAGTTGACCGGTGCCTCCGATCTCATGGGGTATCTCAAGGCGGCGCTCAACCGCCGCAGGGCGCGAAAAGGCTGACGAGACGCGCTGCGGTGCAAAAACACGCACCCAAAACCCTTGCGCCGGGCCCCGGCCCCGGCGATAACGCGCAGGCTCTCTCCACCGGAGCAGGTATTTTACGAAGGGTTACCCATCGATGAGTGCGTTTGAAGCTCGCGTGTTTTCCGGCGTCCAACCGTCCGGCAATCTCCACCTCGGCAACTATCTCGGTGCGATCAAGCGGTTTGCGGGTCTGCAGTCGACCCACAATTGCGTTTATTGCGTCGTCGACATGCATGCCATCACGGTCTGGCAGGACCCGGCCGCTCTTCAGGCTGCGATCCGCGAAGTCGCCTCCGCCTATATTGCCGCCGGGATCGATCCCAAGGGAGCGATCATCTTCAACCAGAGCCAGGTTTCCGGCCATGCCGAACTTGCCTGGGTGTTCAACTGCATTGCACGCATGGGCTGGCTCAGTCGCATGACCCAGTTCAAGGAGAAGGCGGGCAAGAACCGCGAGAACGCTTCCGCCGGTCTGTTCGTCTATCCCAGTCTGATGGCCGCCGATATCCTGCTCTACAAGGCCACCCATGTGCCGGTGGGCGAGGATCAGAAGCAGCATCTGGAGCTGACGCGCGACATCGCGGCCAAGTTCAACAACGACTATGCCGAGCGCATTGCCGAACTGGGACTTGGCGCGGATGAGGGCTATTTCCCGATGACCGAGCCGCTCATTTCCGGCGCGGCGACGCGCGTGATGAGCCTGCGCGATGGCACCAAGAAGATGTCGAAGTCGGACCCCTCCGATCTCGCCCGCATCAATCTGACCGACGATGCTGACGCGATCGCCAAGAAGATCCGCAAGGCCAAGACCGACACCGAGCCGCTTCCCGCCGAGGAGGACGGCCTGAAGGAGCGTCCCGATGCGGCGAACCTTGTCGGCATCTATGCTGCCCTTGCGGACACGGACGTCGCTTCAGTGCTGAAGGACCATGCCGGTGCGCAGTTTTCCACCTTCAAGCCGGCGCTGGCCGATCTGGCGGTCGCGAAGCTCTCGCCCATCGCCGATGAAATGCGTCGCCTCAAGGACGATCCGGGCTTTATCGACGGCGTTCTGGCCGATGGTGCGGAACGCGCCGATGCCATTGCGCGGCCCGTGCTGCGGGGCGTGAAGGACATCGTCGGCTTCGTTTCGACGCGCAAGTAAGCGCGCCGTCGAGGCCTGAAAATAGAAACGCCCCGGCGGAGAGATCCGCCGGGGCGTTTTTGTGTGCGGTGGCGACCTTGGTCGGACGGCCTATTCTCCAAAGCCCTCGAAGAGAGCGGTGGAGAGATAACGCTCGGCAAAGGAGGGGATGATGATGACGATGTTCTTGCCCTTCATCTCCGGCCGCTTGCCAACCTCGATTGCCGCGGTGATCGCCGCGCCGGAGGAAATGCCGACCGGCACGCCTTCCGTTTTCGCCACAAGCCGGGCCATGGTGAAGGCGTCGTCGTTGGAGATCTTCACCACCTCGTCATAGATTTCGGTGTCCAGCACGCCCGGCACGAAACCTGCGCCGATGCCCTGGATCTTGTGCGGGCCCGGTGCGCCGCCCGACAGGACCGGGCTGTCCGTCGGCTCCACCGCGATCACCTTCACGTCCGGCTTGCGCTCTTTCAGAACCCTGCCGACGCCGGTGATCGTGCCGCCGGTGCCGATGCCGGAAATGAAGGCGTCGACCTTGCCGTCGGTGTCGTTCCAGATTTCCTCCGCCGTGGTGCGCGAATGGATGGCCGGGTTCGCCGGGTTCTCGAACTGCTGGGGGATCACCGCGTTCGGGATTTCCTTCACCATTTCCTCCGCGCGCGCCACCGCACCCTTCATGCCCTTGGCGCCCTCGGTCAGTTCCAGATCCGCGCCCAGAAGCGCCAGCATCTTGCGGCGTTCGATGGACATGGTCTCCGGCATCACCAGAATGAGGCGATAGCCGCGGGCGGCCGCCACAAAGGCAAGGCCGATGCCGGTATTGCCCGAGGTCGGCTCGATCAGGGTGGATACGCCCGGCGTGATCTGGCCGGCGGCCTCCATCGCCTCGATCATCGCAAAGCCGATACGGTCCTTCACGCTGGCGAGGGGGTTGAAGAATTCGAGCTTGGCCAGAAGATTGGCCTCGACACCTTCCGCCTTCGCCAACTTGTCGAGACGGACAAGCGGCGTGTTGCCGATGGTGTCGATGATGGAATTGTAAATCTGTCCGCGTCCGGGCTTGTCGCTCATCGGTGCGCTCCCTTTTTCAAATTGAAGCCCCGCCCGCTCTGTCGTCGGGCTTTGCTGCGGCTCGGATGATTTCATTTATCCGGGCTGTTCTGGGCGTGGAGTCTAGTGCGGCCCGCCCCGTCCCACCAGTTCGGTAAGGGGACCGGCAAAGGCCATGAAGGGTAATTTATTCTATTATCAATAGATAAAGAGCAAAATCATGCTCACATTCGGCCATAAGCTCTTGAGTAGCCAAATATTGTTCCAGTTCCTCCCCAGTCCGTTCGCCTCCCTCAGCGATGTGCCTCCCAGGCGTTGGCCACATGATGCGGCACCTGGCGCGGGGTGACCAGAACCGCATCGAAGCGAAGGGTGAAATCCGTCAGGTGCGGATGGCGCGCGAGCCACAAATGGGCGGCCTCCACGATCCGGTATTGTGCGCGGCCGGTGATCGCCTCCAGCGCAGCCGCCCGTGTGCTGCGCGCTTTGACCTCCACAAAGGCGATGGTCCGGCCCCGGCGCACGATGAGATCGATTTCCCCGCGCGGCGTGCGGTAGCGCTTGGCCAGAACGCGGTATCCCTTCAACCGCAGCCAGAGGCTTGCCCGTCCCTCGGCCGAAAGCCCCAGCCGATAGGCCGCCCGGCGCGTTGCCCCGGCATGTCGGTCCGGCTCAGTCTTCCTCCCCCGCATTCCCCGTCTCTCCCCCCTCGGATGCCTTCCGGATCGCCAATGCCTGCTTGTAGAGCGCCTTGCGGTCTCCCCCGGTCCGCTTGGCGACATGGGCGGCGGCCGCGCTTACCGGCATGTCGAAAAGCGCCTCGCGCAACATCTCCTCCACATCCGCCGCATCCACTTCTCTTGCCTGCGCGGGCGCGAGCACGATCACGATCTCACCCTTGGGCGTCTCTGCAAAGCGGCCTGCGACCTCGCCAAGCGTTCCGCGCTCGAAGGTCTCGAAGCGTTTGGTGAGTTCGCGCGCCACACAGACCCGGTGATCGGGACCATGCGCCTCGATCATGTCGGCAAGGGTTGCCGAAAGGCGTCGGGGTGATTCGTAAAAGACCGTCGTGGCGCTCACCCCCTTCAGCTCCTCAAGCCGGGCGAGACGTGCGGATTTTTTCGGCGGCAGGAAGCCTGCAAACAGGATCGTGTCGCTGGGAAGCCCCGCGCCCACGAGCGCGGCCAGCATGGCGGAGGCGCCCGGTGTCGGGATCACCTTGTGCCCGGCTTCCACCGCCGCGCCGACCAGCCGGTAGCCGGGATCGGAAATGAGCGGCGTGCCTGCATCTGAGACGATTGCCACCGCCTTGCCCTCGTCGAGGGCGGCCAGAAGCTTCGGACCGGTCTTGGTGGCATTGTGTTCGTGATAGGCGATGAGCGGGGTGGAGAGGCCGTAGCGCTCCATCAGGACGCGGGTGACGCGGGTGTCTTCGCAGGCCACCAGATCGCATCCTGCCAGCGTCTCCAGCGCGCGAACCGTGATATCGCCAAGATTCCCGATGGGGGTAGAGACGATATGAAGCGCCGGTTCCGCAGCCGGAGCGTTGAAGCTGGTGACGCCGATGGCGAAGCGCCGGTCGCGGGTCTCCGCTTTGGGGCCGGAGAGATCGTGTGCGTCTGCCGATTTGCTTGCCATATGCATGTTTCCGGTATCGCCAGTTCGCTGTTGCTGGCATTTAATGGATGTCTCACGGCGGGTTTTGCGAGTTTGCGGCGATTCACGGCCTTGCCTGTTGCGAACAAATGCGCCATGACCCGCCCGTGAGGCATGTGCACCGGTTGCGGTGCTGCAATCCTTTTAGCGGGGCAATGGTCAGGCCTGCAAATGGCAACGCATGTAATGATGCGGGCAGCGGGCGACCGGTACATTCGAGGATCGATCTCCCGCGCCGATGAGACGATTTACGCGAACCTTTTGACAGGCTTTCGCCAAATCGCCAGAATTCGGCATTCTTTCGTAAAGACTTGGGACGTTCGGGGAAGGATAAGAACGTGCGCAGCGTATTCGGGCAGATCAGAAGGCCCAGGTTCTTTGTGGCGGCGGCAATGGCGATGGCGCTATCCGCCTGCACGGGCTCGACCCCCGGTTTCTACCCCCAGTCCGGACCGGGCATGAACAATGGCGTGCCGACCGGCGAGGTCGTGGGCACCGGCGCGGTGCGCGTGGCGCTGCTGCTGCCGCGCTCCGCAGGCTCCAATGCCGGCCAGATTGCAACCGTCTTCCGCAATGCGTCGGAACTCGCGCTGAAGGATTTCCCCGGCGCTGACGTTCAGGTGCTGGTCAAGGATACCGGAGGTACTTCCGAAGGCGCGCGCGCCGCGGCCCAGGCCGCCATTTCCGAAGGGGCCGAACTGATCCTCGGTCCCGTCTTCGCGCCCGCCGTCTCGGGTGCGAGTGCCGCGGCACGGACCGCGGGTGTGCCAATCATCGCCTTCTCGTCCGACGCCTCCACCGCGTCGCCGGGCGTTTACCTGCTCTCCTTCCTGCCGCGCGAAGACGTGACCCGCATCATCTCCTATGCAAGCTCCAAGGGCCGGTCCTCCTATGCGGCCCTCATTCCCGACAACAGCTACGGCGCGGTAGCCGAAGCCGCCTTCCGTCAGGCCGTCGGCCGCACGGGCGGGCGCATTGTCGGCATCGAGCGCTACAAGGTGGATCCCGCGCGCGGCGTCGACACGGCGGACCTGAAGGCCCGCGCCACGGCGCTGGCGGCCTCCGCCAGCCGGGCCGATGCCATCTTCATTCCCGATGGCGGCGGTGTTCCCGCCTATGCCATCGGTGTTCTGACGGCGCAGGGTATCAGCCCAAAACGGGTCAAGTTCCTCGGCTCCGGCCAGTGGGACGATCCCAAGGTCCTGTCGGACAACATGCTGGCGGGAGGCTGGTATCCTGCCCCCGACAAGAAGGGCTTCGAGGCTTTCGCGCCGCGCTATGCCGCTGCCTTTGGCTCCCAGCCGCCGCGCAACGCCACGCTCGCCTATGACGCGACGGTGCTGGCCGCCGGTCTGGTGCGCAGCGCCGGGCAGCGCCGCTTCTCCACCGGCGTCCTGACCAACCGCGACGGCTTCCTCGGCATTGACGGCGTCTTCCGCTTCAACCGCAATGGCACCAACGAGCGCGGGCTCACCGTCTATGAGGCGACCGGGTCCGGCTCGCGGGTTCTGTCACCCGCCCCCAAGACCTTTCAGGCCATCAACTGATTTGGGCAACTGATTGAGGCGCCCCTCCCGCCAGCGCGGCGGGAGGGGCCTTTCCCGGCGCTGGCTGCGCCGCAAGGGCTGACCCATGTTGCAAGACAAGCAGATCCTTCTGATCGTTTCCGGCGGCATCGCCGCCTACAAGTCGCTCGATCTTGTGCGCCGTCTGCGCGAGCGCGGCGCGAAGGTGCGCGCGGTGATGACGCCCGCCGCGCAGAAATTCGTCACCCCGCTGACCTTTGGCGCGATCACCGGCGAGCAGGTTTTCACCGAGCTTTTCGACCGCGAGGCCGAGCATGATATCGGCCATATCCGCCTGTCGCGGAATGCCGATCTCGTTGTCGTGGCCCCCGCCACCGCCGATCTGATGGCGAAGATGGCGCATGGGCTCGCCGACGATCTGGCCTCTGCGACGCTGTTGGCCTGTACCGGCCCGATCCTCCTCGCCCCGGCGATGAACCCGGCCATGTGGTCCAACCCGGCAACCCGGCGCAACGTCGCCCAGCTGGCGCGGGACGGGATTTCCTTCATTGGCCCCGAGGTGGGGGAGATGGCGGAAAGCGGCGAGGCCGGACGGGGCCGCATGTCGGAGCCGCTGGATATTGTCGCCGCCATCGAGGCGCATTTCTCCAAGGCGCATCTGCCCGCGAAAATGCTCGCCATCGCCGAGAAGGGGCCGCTCTCGGGCCGCCGGGTGGTCATCACATCCGGCCCGACCCACGAGCCCATCGATCCCGTGCGCTATATCGCCAATCGCTCGTCCGGCAAGCAGGGCCACGCCATTGCGGCAGCTGCGGCGGCTGCGGGCGCGGAGGTGGTGCTGGTCTCTGGGCCTGTCACCCAGGCAGATCCCGCCGGGGTCAGGGTTGTCCGGGTGGAGACAGCGCGCGAAATGCAGGCCGCGGTCGAAGACGCGCTCCCCGCCGATATCGCCATTCTGGCCGCCGCCGTTGCCGACTGGCGCGTCGAGGGGGCGTCGGACCAGAAGATCAAGAAGGACGGCTCCGGCCGCCCGCCCGCGCTGCAATTTGCCGAAAACCCGGACATTCTCGCCGGGATCGGAAACCGCAAGGAAGGCCGCCCGGCTCTGGTCATCGGCTTTGCGGCGGAAACGGCGGACCTGATTGCCAATGCCAGCGCCAAGCTGGCCCGCAAGGGCGCCGACTGGATCATCGCCAACGATGTCAGCGTACCGGAAAGCGGCGAAGGCATCATGGGTGGCGATGCGAACGAGATCCGAATACTGACGCGCGAGGGTGTCGAGCCCTGGCCGCGTCTCGACAAGCAACAGGTGGCCGAACGGCTGGTGGCGCGCATCGCCGCCCACTTCCGTGGCACGGCCAAGACGGAGGATGAATGAGCGTTCCGGTGAAGATGCGTCTTCTGGCGCATGGTGTCGGCCTGCCCCTGCCCGCCTATCAGAGCGACGAGGCCGCCGGTGTGGATCTGATGGCCGCGGTGGAAGAGCTTGAGCCGATGCGGCTTGAGCCGGGCGCGCGCGCCCTTGTTCCCACCGGCATCGCCATCGCGCTTCCGCCGGGCTTCGAGGCGCAGATCCGGCCCCGCTCCGGCCTCGCGGCCAAGAACGGGGTCACGGTTCTCAACACCCCCGGCACGATCGACGCGGACTATCGGGGCGAGATCAAGGTCATCCTGATCAACCTGGGGGCCGAGCCCTTTGAGATCAGCCGCGGCGCGCGCATCGCGCAGATGGTCGTGGCGCCGGTCGCCCGCGCCGAAATCATCCCCGTCGACGATCTTGGTGAAACCGTGCGCGGGGGCCGTGGTTTCGGCTCCACCGGCACGCATTGAAGTCGCGAAAGTTCGGCGGGCGTGGACAAATGGCCTCGCCCGCCTCATATGTCTGCCAACACCCGCCCGTTCGGCCCCGTTGGCCGTCCCGTTTCTGTATCCCTGTTTGAGCCGCCCGCAAGCGTCACCGCATCCGGGCGACCCGAGATTTCATCGGAGCCTAGCTCATGTCGCTTCGCGTCGCCGTCCAGATGGACCACATTGCCTCGATCAACATTGCAGGCGACAGCGCCTTTGCCCTGATGCTGGAGGCGCAGAAGCGTGGCCACCAGCTCTATCACTACACCCCCGATCGCCTCGCCATGACGGGCAACACCGTCACCGCCCGGCTGGAGCCGGTGGAGGTGCGTGACGAGGCCGGTAATCATTTCACGCTCGGTGAAGGTGTGCGCACCGACATGAGCGAAATGGACGTCATCCTGATGCGTCAGGACCCGCCCTTCGATCTCGCCTATATCGCGGCCACCCACATGCTGGACAAGATCCACCCCAAGACGCTGGTGGTGAACGATCCGACCCATGTGCGCAATGCGCCGGAAAAGCTCTTCGTCACCGAATTCACCGATCTCATGCCGCCCACGCTGATCACCCGCGATCGCGCCGAGATCGACGCCTTCCGCGCCGAGCATGGCGAGATCGTCATGAAGCCGCTTTTCGGCCATGGCGGGGCGGCGGTCTTCCGCATCACGGCGGATGATCTCAATTACGGCTCGCTCTACGACTTCTTCGCCGTCACCTTCCGCGAGCCCTGGGTGATCCAGAAGTTCCTGCCCAACATCAAGCATGGCGACAAGCGCATCCTGCTGGTGGATGGCGAGTTCGCGGGCGCGGTCAATCGTGTGCCGGCGGAGGGCGATCTGCGCTCCAACATGGTGCGCGGCGGTGCGCCGAAGGAATCCGATCTGACGGATCGCGAGCGCGAGATCTGCGCCCGCCTCGGGCCTGCCCTGCGCGAACGCGGCCTGCTTCTGGTGGGCATCGACGTGATTGACGGCTGGCTGACGGAGATCAACGTCACCGCGCCCACCGGCATCCGCGCCGTCGCCCGCCTTGGCGGACCCGATATCGCCGCCCGCGTCTGGGACGTGATCGAGGCCCGTCGCAAGGCCTGATCAGGCGCAAATGGCAGCCCATTCAAAACCTCTTTTCGCGTGAAGCGGCTGTTCCGGTTCCCGCGCGACCACGCACATGGTCACATTTGCGTGGAAAGCGCATTTTCGGCGGGAAATCGCCGCGTGTGCAGCCTATATGTGCCCCCCCTGAACCCGGCGATGAAAAGGAAAAAAACATGTTTCGCCTGACGTTCCCCTTTCTGCTCGTTCCCCTGATCACCGGTGGAACCGCAACCGCAATCGTGATTGCGTGCGTATAAGGGTGGTTTGCAAGGGATTGGCCTGAGCTTGAAGGCCCGCCCATACAACGGTTGTAAAAACAACACCGTTCTCCGTGAAGAAGGTCGGCCTCCGCCGGCCTTCTTTGCTTTCAGCCTCCGCATGCGGCAAGGCGCGCGGGGCGTTTCGATTTGTTCCCATTCCGTTCTTGATATGACTGTCAAAATGACGTAGGGTCACCTCTGTTTCAGTCGATCGGATTTCATCTGCCAGGCGCTCATGTCCGTCGTGTGCTCATGTCAGGGGCGCAATGTGGGGGCGTATTTAAGGGCCGCGCATTTCGGGCCGCGCGTTGAAGGGGCGGGCGGCCCGCATTTCGCGATAAGGGCACACGTCTTGGGGGGCAAGCCATGGTCAGCCGCGTCACAACCGTGGCCTTTCAGGGCATTGAGGCGGTTGCCGTCGATGTGCAGGTTCAGGTCGGGCCGGGCTCGGTGGTCTTCAACATTGTCGGTCTTGCCGACAAGGCGGTTGCGGAAAGCCGGGAACGGGTCCGCAGCGCCCTGATCGCCTCCGGCATGTCGCTGCCGGCGAAACGCATCACCGTCAATCTCGCCCCCGCCGATCTGCCCAAGGAAGGCTCCCACTATGATCTGCCCATCGCGCTTGGTTTGATGGCGGCGATGGGGGCCGTTCCGGCGGACAGGCTTGCCGAGTATGTCGTCTTGGGCGAGTTGGCGCTGGATGGCACGATTGCGCCGGTCGCGGGGGTCTTGCCCGCCGCCATGGGGGCCAATGGCATGGGGCGCGGCCTGATCTGCCCGGCCGCATGCGGGCCGGAGGCCGCCTGGGCGAGTTCCGATATGGACATTCTGGCCCCGCAAAGCCTCATTCAGCTCGCAAATCACTTCAAGGGCACGCAAGTGCTTTCCCGCCCGCGCGCCGGTCTCAAGCCGCCCGCCGACGACCTTCCCGACATGGCGGAGGTGCGCGGCCAGGAAAGCGCACGCCGGGCGCTCGAAGTCGCGGCGGCCGGGGGGCACAATCTGCTGATGGTCGGGCCGCCGGGTGCGGGCAAGTCGATGCTTGCCGCGCGCCTGCCCTCCATCCTTCCACCGCTGACGCCGAAAGAGCTGCTGGAAGTGTCGATGATCGCCTCGCTGGCGGGCGAACTGGCCGAAGGGCGCCTGTCGGACAGGCGCCCTTTCCGGGCCCCCCATCACTCCGCATCGATGGCAGCATTGGTGGGCGGCGGCGCCAAGGCCCGCCCCGGCGAGGTGTCGCTTGCCCATAACGGGGTTCTGTTTCTGGACGAATTGCCGGAATTCAACCCGCAGGTGCTCGACAGCTTGCGCCAGCCGCTTGAAAACGGGGAGACGGTGATCGCGCGCGCCAATCACCGGGTCACCTATCCTTCCCGCATCCAGCTTGTCGCCGCCATGAACCCGTGTCGCTGCGGCCATGCGAGGGAGCCCGGCCACACATGCGCGCGCGGCCAGCGTTGCGCCGCCGACTATCAGGCGCGCATCTCCGGCCCCTTTCTCGACCGCGTGGATCTCTCCATCGAGGTGCCCGCCGTCACCGCCCGCGATCTGATCCGCCCCGGAAACGGGGAGCCCTCCTCTGCCATCGCCGAACGGGTCGCCGCCGCGCGCAGGCGGCAGGAGCAGCGCTATGCCGCCCTCAATGTCAGCGCCAGATGCAACGCGCAGGCGGGCGCGCGCCTCATCGAGACCGTGGCGCAGCCAGACGAGGCCGGCCTCGCCTTGCTGGGCGAGGCGGCCGATGCGCTGAACCTGTCGGCGCGCGGTTATCACCGTGTCCTGAAGCTGGCACGCACGCTTGCCGATCTCGGCGGGCATGAAAATGTCGGGCGCATCCATATTGCCGAGGCGCTCGCCTATCGCCAATTGGGCCAAAAACGCGCAAGCGCCGCCTGAAGGCCCGCCCTCCAAGCCGTCATCCTCACCAGTCCGCGCTGACCTTGCCCGGCCCCATCCCGTGCGTCCCGTTTTCCCATTGCCGGGAATGGCAAGGGTTTCGCAACGCCTTTACGGCAGACTGCGGATGCGTGTGCCCGGTTTGCGGAGCGCGCGCAGGGGCGCCCTTGTGGCGACCCGACCGGTCTGACGCGCGATGGCGCGCGCGAAAAGGGGGCCAGCGAGGCCATGCGGCAAGGGGCGGACAATCGGCGTATGACGCCGGAGAGCGGAGACGGCGGCGCGCCGGACCGCTCCTCCGTGTCTGCGACCGGCCCCGATGAATTGCCCGTTGCGCTGAGCGAACCCGATGGGCCGGATCAGACAGCCGCATGGGAAGACGACTGGAATGCGGAGAGCTTCGAGGAGCCTGAAAGCCGCGTCCGGCCCTGGCTTCTGGGGGCAGCCTCCGCGCTCGTTCTGGCGGCCATCGCCGTCGGGATCTTCCTCATCGACAAGTCGGGCCCGGCCCCGCTTGCCGCGCTTGCGCTGGTTTTTCTGGCGGGCGCAGGCGCCGTCGCGATTATCCGCGGTGCCGATATCGGCGGCTATCACGCAGCCGATGTGGCCGCCCAGCAGGACCAGATCGAGACCTTGCGTCGGCAGCTGGAGCAGATGGACGATCTCGTCTGGGAACTGCGTGAATCCGACGATCGCCACCGCTCCGTCATCAATGCGCTTGGCGATGTGATTTTCCGGCGCGACGGCGAAGGCCGGATCATTTACGCCAATGACGCCTTCACCCGCAGTTTCGGGGCACAGGCCGCCTCGGCCGCGGGGAGACCCTTCCGGTTGCCGCGGGCGCAGGCCGCAATGATGGCCGATGAAACCCTCTCCGGCTCTGGCGATCTGGCGCTTGAGACGCCCGCCGGACCACGGTGGTTCGCACGTCTCGATGTGCCGGTGCGCGGCGAAGGCGGGACGCCGGTGGTCCAGACGATCCTGCGCGACATCACCGATCGACATCTCGCGGAAGAGGCGCTTGTCGTCGCCCGCGATCAGGCGCAGACCGCCAATCAGGCGAAATCCCGCTTTCTGGCAACCGTCAGCCATGAAATTCGTACGCCCCTCAACGGCATTCTGGGCATGGGAACGCTTTTGCGCGAAACGAGCCTGACGGCTGAACAGGCAAGCTATGTGGAGGCCATCGCCACATCCGGCGACGCGCTGCTGTCACTGATCGACGAAGTGCTCGATTTTTCGCGCATCGAGGCGGGCAGGCTCGAACTTCAGCCCACGCCCACCCGTCTGGAGCTGCTTGCCGAGCGCGTGGTGGAGCTTCTCGCGCCGCGCGCGCAGGCCAAGGGGCTCGATATCGCCTGTTATGTTGCTCCGGATGTGCCGGAAGAGGTCCTGCTCGATGCCGCCCGCCTGCGCCAGGTGCTCATCAATCTGGCCGGAAACGGCATCAAGTTCACCGAACGCGGCGGCGTTCTGATCGAGATCCTGAAATCTGCCGCCGCAGGCGGAGCGGCCAATGGCCCGCTTCGCCTGACCGCCCGCGTCCACGACACCGGCATCGGCCTGACGAGCGAGGAGGCCGCGCGGCTTTTCAAGGAATTCGAGCAGGCCGACCCCGGTCCGGCCCGCCGCTATGGCGGCACCGGTCTCGGCCTCGCCATCTCGCAGCGCATTGTCGGCGCCATGAATGGCCGCATCTTCATCGAGAGCGAGCCGGGTCGCGGGGCAACCTTCTCCTTCGATTTCGATGCCGCCTCGGCGGGCGACCGCCAAGTCTCCCCCTCGCTGGCCCCCTTTGCCGGGCGGCGCGTGGGGCTTCTTTATGCCGATGGCATGGCCGCAACCCTGATGCAGCGCCGCCTGCGCGATCTCGGGTTTGCCGTGAGCATGCTGGATGAACGCGCGCTGGAGGCCGCGGCGCTGGAATCCTGCGAATTGCTGCTGGCCGACAATGCCTCCTTGTCGGCAGCCCCTGCCTGGCTGTCGGCCTTGCGAAGCCAGGGGCGCCTGGCCCCGGCGGTTGTGCTGGTCACGCCGTCGGAGCGCAATCAGCTGCCCGAGCTGAGGCGCGCCGGCTTCGATGCCTATCTGGTCAAACCGGTGCGCAGCGTCTCGCTCGTCAAGGTGACAGAGGCGCTTCTGGCGGGTGAACCGGTCGGCCAGGGCGACGAGAGCTGGCAAGCCGCGGCCGCCCCTGAAGCCGACGGACAGGAGCACAAGGCCCGGCGCGCGGGAAAGCTGCGGGTTCTGGTCGCAGAGGACAATGACATCAATCTCATGCTGACCCGCGCCCTCTTGAAAAAGCAGGGTGCGGAGGTGATCGTCGCCAAGGATGGCAGGACGGCGCTCGATCTTGTGAAGCGCAGCCGCAATGGCGAGGACCCGGCCTTGTCCGCCATCTTCATGGATTTGCACATGCCGGGCATAGACGGGGTGGAGGCAATCCGGCGCATCCGCGAATCAGAACGCGCGCACGGCCTGGAAACCGTGCCGATCTTTGCGCTCACAGCGGATATCACGCCTGAATCGCGCGCCAGGGCGGAGATCGCCGGGGCGGATGATTTCCTGACAAAGCCGCTCGATCCCGATGCGCTTTCCGGCCTGTTGTCACGCGCAGGACTTCGCTGACGCCGCCAGATCCGGCAGCCCGTCGACGCGGCCGCGCGGATGCCAAAAGTCCCTGAAATCGATGGATCTTCAAAGTTGTGGCGCGTGACTTCACGCGTGATACGTGGTGCTTGCGGGTGAACGCATGCGTGACGAAGCGGTCCGCTCGGTCTATATTGCCGGCTAATCAACAAGGATGGCAGTGGTTATATCGCAGGCTCTCTCCTGCGCGGGCCTGATCTTTCCATGTCATAGAATTGTTGGAAACCTGTGGTTTATGACCGTTCAGGCAAGGCCGGTGCCCGCAAGGGCGAACACTCCGGCTTCGGCGCGACGGGAAAATGAGCCGACCAGAAGGTCGGCCCTGATTGGGAGAAACGCCGAGCCGTTTGCGGGCCAGCCGCAGGCAAGGTGGGCAGAGGCCAGGAATCCATGAGACAGCAAGGCAAGTTATCGCCCACGCGACTGGTGCGTAAATTCATCCCGCTCCACCGTGACACATCCCGTTTTGCGAACTGGAAGCCCGGCCAGGGGAGTGCATCGGATCTGCAGGATGCCGAGACGCGTCACGCGCCCGGTGTACCGATCACGCTGGGCCGCATCGGATCGCTGGAAGTCCGCCTTGCCCGCAAGGCCTCCGAGATCCGCAAGGCGCAGGAACTGCGCTACCAGGTCTTTTACGAGGAGATGTCGGCGATTGCCGATGGCCAGACGCTGGCCTCGGGCCGTGACGCCGATGCCTTCGACGATATCTGCGATCACCTGCTGGTGCTTGATCACGACGTGCCCGCCCGCACCAAGCCCTTCGGTCGGCGCAAGCCGAGCATCGTGGCGACCTACCGTCTGCTGCGCCAGGGCGTGGCGGAACGCGCGGGCGGCTTCTACACCGCTGGTGAATATGACATCCAGTCTCTTCTGGATGCCAAGCCCGACCTGAATTTCCTGGAGCTTGGCCGCTCCTGTGTGCTCAAGCCCTACCGCAACAAGCGCACGGTGGAGCTCTTGTGGCACGGCATCTGGGCCTATGTGCTGATGCACGGCATCGATGCGATGATCGGCTGCGCATCTTTCGAGGGCACGGATCCGAACCGTCTGGCTCTGCCGCTGTCCTATCTGCACCATTTCGCCCGGACGCCGGATGAATGGCGGGTGCGTGCGCTCGATGAGCGGTTCGTCGACATGAACCGCATGCCGGCCGAGGCGATCGACCTGCGCGCGGCGCTGCGCGAAATGCCGCCGCTCATCAAGGGCTATCTGCGGCTGGGGGCCCAGATCGGCGACGGCGCGGTGGTTGATCACCAGTTCGGCACGACCGACGTGCTGATCGTCGCGCCCGTCGCATCTCTCAATGCGCGTTACGTGAATTATTACGGCAGCGGCGCGGAGCGCTTCGCAGCCTGATTTCGCCGCCAGGGCGGATGAACGGGCGGCCTCAGCCGCCCGCGTCCCTCAGGCTTCTTCAGCCGTCATAGCCTTCGATGATCAGCAGTTCGCCGGTGGAGAATTTCTGCCGAATGGCCTTGGCCGCCTGGTATTCCGGCGAGTTGTAACAGGCCATGGCTTCGTCATAGCTGGAAAACTCGATCACCACATTGCGCCCGCGCGCGGTGCCTTCGAGCGCGTTGTAGGTGCCGCCGCGAACCAGAAAGCGCGCGCCGTGGCGTTCAAAGGCCGGCTTCGCCGTCGCCACATAGTCCTTGTAGGCTTCCGGATCGTCCACATCGACCCGCGCAATCCAGTATCCCTTCGCCATCAATCGGTCTCCATTGTGCTCAAAAAACGAGCCCGCAGTCTTGGCCAGTCGGGTGCGCGGTTCAAGGCTGAAATCCAATCTGCGCAGTCCATTTTTTCATCGTCAGAAATGACCTGGCGGCCACACCGTAAGAGGCCGTCAATCTTAACTGGCCCTTAAAACGCGCTGTCCTAGGCTGATGCCACCTGTGCGACACGCGTTTCACGCCGTCGCCATCATCAGTTCTTCATCGACAGGAGGCCGGGGCGGTCGATGGCCACCAGGCGCGGCAAAGGCGGCGATCGGATCGAACCGACCATGGGCGGGGGACTTGAAACGCCCGACCTGTGGCTCGATCCGCGTGACCGACCGGCAGGCCCTGCTCGTCCCAAACGGCCAAAGGCCAAGGCCCCTGGCCAAAAGCCCGTTCAGCGCGCCAACCACAAACTGGCGGGGACGGGAAGCAAGACGTCCGGAAAATCGAGTGCCAGTTCAGGTTCAGGCTCAGGCTCAGGCTCGCGGGCTGGTTCTGGATCGGCCGCGCGGACAACGTCGTCGGGAAAGCGCAAGGCTCCCACCCACGCCGATGCCGCCCTGGTGCAGGACCTCGGTTTCGAGCTTCGGCCCCGCCCCAAGGCGCGCAAACGCCCCGCCAAGGGGGCAGCCGCTCCCGCACGGAAGGGGCGCGCGAAGAAATCGGCAAAGGCGCGCGGCCGGAACCGGGCGCGCAAGGGATGGATCCTGCGGCTCGTCAAGCGCCTGTTCTACTGGGGAATGGTCGCGGGCATCTGGGGGACGGTGACGGTTGTCGCCATCCTTGCCTATTTCGCCGCCCAGCTGCCGCAAAGCTATGACTGGACCGTGCCTGCGCGTCCGCCCAACGTGAAGATCGTCTCCGCCGAAGGCCAGCTTCTCGCCAATCGCGGGGAAAGCGGCGGGGAAGCGGTGCGGTTGGAACAGCTGCCGAAATATCTGCCGCAAGCGGTCATCGCCATCGAGGATCGGCGGTTTCGCAGTCATTTCGGGATCGATGTCATCGGCCTCTCGCGCGCATTGGTCACCAACGTGTTGCGCGGTGGTGTCGTCCAGGGCGGCTCCACGCTGACCCAGCAGCTCGCCAAGAACCTGTTTCTCACGCATGAGCGCACCATCAACCGCAAGATGCAGGAAGTTGTGCTCGCGCTCTGGCTTGAGGCGCGTCACTCCAAGGACGAGATCCTCGAAATGTATCTCAACCGCGTCTATTTCGGCGCGGGCGCCTATGGGGTGGACGGCGCGGCGCGGCGCTATTTCGGCAAGTCGGCCCGGCAGGTGACCTTGGCGGAGGCCGCCACGCTGGCCGCCCTTTTGAAGGCGCCGAGCCGCTATGCGCCCAATCGCAACCCCGATCTCGCCGAACAGCGGGCCCAGCTTGTCCTCGAAGCCATGGCCAATTCCGGTTTCATTTCCGAGCGCGACGCCAAGAACGCGATCGCCAACCCGGCTCTTGCGGTTGCGGGCAATCGGGCTTCCGGCACGAATTACGTCGCCGACTGGGTCATGGAACTGTTGCCGGGCTATATCGGGCGGATCGACAAGGATGTCATCGTCGCCACCACAATCGACAGCCGCCTGCAGCGCGAGGGCGAAAAGATCCTGTCAAAGGCCCTGAACGAGCAGGGCAAGAAGCTCGGCGTTTCCCAGGGCGCGCTGGTCTCGCTGGACACGTCCGGCGCCGTGAAGGCTCTGGTAGGCGGTCGCAACTACCGCAAGAGCCAGTTCAACCGTGCTGTTTCCGCCATGCGCCAGCCCGGGTCCGCCTTCAAGCCCTTCATCTATCTGGCCGCGCTGGAAATGGGGCTGACACCGGACACCGTGCGGGTGGACGAGCCGATATCCATCAAGGGCTGGAGCCCGAAAAACTACACCAAGAAATACCATGGCCCGGTGACGCTGCGCCGCGCGCTGGCCTCCTCGATCAACACCGTCGCCGCCAGGCTCGGCCAGGAGGTCACCCCCAAGAGGGTCGCCGCCACCGCGCGCCGGCTCGGCATCTCCTCACCCCTGAAGGTCAATCCCTCCATTACGCTTGGGACATCCGAGGTGACGCCGCTTGAGATCACGGCCGCCTATGTCCCCTTCTCCAATGGCGGATGGGGGGTTGTGCCTCATGTCATCCGTGAGGTGAGGACAGAGGACGGCAAGGTGCTCTTCCATCGCAGGATCGATGGCCCGGGGCAGGTGATCGCCCCCGACAAGCTGCGCCAGATGGATTCCATGATGGCCGAGACCCTGTATAGCGGCACAGGCAGGCGCGCCCGCTTGGGCGATCGCCCCGCTGGCGGCAAGACCGGCACCAGCCAGGAAATGCGGGACGCCTGGTTCATTGGCTTCACCGCCAATTACACAACCACCGTGTGGCTTGGAAACGACGACGGCTCGCCCACGCGCTCGGTCACGGGTGGCGCCCTGCCGGCCGAGATCTGGCACGACTATATGGAAGTCGCGCACGAGCATATGCCGATGGTGGAACTGCCCGGCATTCCCGTCGGCGGTCCTGTGACCGCTCCGGAGCCGCCGCGACCGGCCCCGCCGCACCCTGTCGAAGGCGGGCGAAGGATCGAAAACGGCAACCGGATCTTGCCCCCGCCGGGCGGTGGCGGGTTCCTGCGCAGGCTCTTCGGCGGGGATTGAAACCACCCGCCCCCATCTGTGCCCGATCGTAAGCCTGTGCCCGATCCTGACCCCATGCCAGAACCTGTTCCAGAGCCCGATCATGAGCCTGTCCGTTCTTCCTGCGCAGGGCTGTTGCCCCCCGCTGTGCGCAGGTGCGTGTGGAGAGCTTCTCCGATGACCGCTTCGCGCCGCCACAAACGCGAAGAGCCGCCGTTTCCGGGCAAGGAAACGGCGGCTCTTTGGTTCTCATGTCCCGTTCCGGGGGTTTCAAGTCCGGTTCTGGCAACGGTCCGTTGGTCGGAGCGTTGGTGTCTGCCCCCGGGGCGATGATCGGTGCCCCGGGGAACAGGGAGGATAGTCAGGCAACGTTGGTCTTGATACCCGACAGGAAGCTGGAGACCCGCTCGCGCAGGACGCGGGCTTCGTTTTCCAGCGCCTGGGAGGCGTCATAGACCGTGGAAGCAGCTTCATTGGTGACCTCGGCGGCGCTGGAAACGCCTTCGATATTCACCGAAACCTCACGGGTGCCGTTGGAGGCCTCCTGCACGTTGCGGGCGATCTCGGTCGTTGCCGCACCCTGCTGCTCGACGGCGGCGGCGATGCCGGAGGTGATCTCGTTGATCCGGTTCACGGTCTGGGTGATCTCGCTGATCGCTCCAACCGCCTGCTGGGTTTCGTTCTGGATGGAGGAAATCTGGGAGGAGATTTCCTCTGTTGCCTTGGACGTCTGATTGGCGAGTTCCTTGACCTCCGCGGCAACCACCGCAAAGCCGCGCCCAGCCTCACCGGCACGTGCCGCCTCGATGGTGGCGTTGAGGGCGAGCAGGTTGGTCTGTTCCGCGATCGCCTGGATGAGGCCGATGACCTCGCCGATGCGGCTCGCGGCATCCGACAGGCCGACGATGCGTTCGTTCGTGGCATTGGCCTGCGACGAGGCCTGGGTCGCGATTTCGTTGGAAGAGGCGACCTGCCGGCTGATTTCGGCAACGGAGGTGGCGAGTTCTTCTGCGGCCGAGGCCACGGTTTCCACGTTCGAGGAGGCTTCTGCCGCCGCGCCGGCAACCGCCCGGCTCTGGCTCGTGGTCTGCTCGGCCCCCGCGTTCAGGTTCGCCGAAGCACTCTGCAGGTTGGATACGGAAGACGCGATGGTCTCAAGCAGGGAGCCCATCTGCCCTTCGAATTCCTGGGACAGCGCCTGGATCTCGATGGCCCGCTTCTTTTCCTCTTCGTTGTGTTTTTGCTGCGTTGCCTCAAGTTCACGCCGCTTTTGCTCGTTTCCAACGAAGATGGACATGGCGCCCGCCATTGCGCCGATCTCGTCGCCGCGTCCGGCTCCCTCGACTTCGATCTCGATATTGCCTTGCGCGAGCTCAAGCATGTCGCCGGTGAGGGCCTTGAGCGGCCTGGTGACGTTGCGGATCACGAGCACCGCGGCAATGCCGGCAAGGCCGCCGCCGATCAGGGCGAGCGTCAGGAGTTTTATCGCCTGCGAGATGAAGGCGTCCTGAACATCGTCCACATAGGCGCCTGCGCCAAGGACCCAGCCCCAGGGCTGGAAATAGGCTGTCCACGCGACCTTCTCCAAGGGCTCGGTTCCGCCGACGCGGGTCCAGTAGTAGCTGGTCTTGCCACCACCCTCTTTCGCGCGGGCGATAAGGTCGGGAATGTAGAAGGTGCCCTTCTTGTCCTGAGCATCCAGAGCGGCAACGCCTTCGCGGGTGGGGTCGGGCGAAATGAGGCGAACGCCCTCTTCACTGTAAGCAAAGGCGTAATTGTTCTGATCGAAGCGGATGGCGCGAATGGTGTCGCGCGCCTGCTTTGTGGCCTCTTCATGGGTGAGGACGCCAGAATCTTCCAAGTCCTTGTAGTGTTTCGCGATCGTAGTTGAGGCTTCCACGATATTGCGCATCTTTGCAATCCGCTCTTTCATCAGCACGGATTGCATTTCGTAAAGGCTGTAGATCGCGATGATGATCGCAAGGACCGCGACGGTGATAATCGGGATCCAGATCTTCAAGCCGATATTCAACTTGCTCAGATTCATGACATTTTGCCCTTAGAGGGATTGCGATTGGCAATTCCTGATGTATAGAAATTAATCCACTGTAAAAATTATACTAAACATCAAAACTATCTGGGGGGAACGCAAGGAATCCCGGCCCCGCTTGCGACGATCTGGCGCGACGACTTGGATGTCGCCGAGAGCCAAGTACTCATGGTGGAATTGATGGCCGTTCCACTCGGTAACCGGGCATTATCCCTCAGGCATGCCACAGGCATCTTGCTTTGCGCCCTGGCGCGACGAGGGCATCCACGCGCCCCTGAGCGCTCCAGAGCGCCCGGTTTGCGCCCGGCAACCGGTAATTTTCGCAATCCGCTCAGCAAACAGAAAGCAGTACCGCAAGGCCGGAAGGGGCCCGCATTGTGGTCGGTGAGATGGGAGATCGGGCAAGGAACCGGCTGACCCAGAGGCGTGTTCCGCTCCGTCTTTTTGTGCCTTGGGAGCACCAGAAAGTCCGGTCAAATTATTTTTTAAAATATTTTTTTGATGTCGAAGGTGGCGTTTGGCGACCATGAACGCCCACTCCGTCTGAGATACCCCAACGGCATAGGGATGTATTCCAATTCATGAATCCGAGGTGAGGGAGACCTTGTCACTTATGTATACAAGAAATCGACATAAGAATAAGTACTTAGTCATCATTGGCCGTTAGGGGCTGCTGTCTGCTATTTCTGTCTATAGATTTAAATATACGATTAATGCGGAAGGAATTATATTTAACACGCAGGTATAAATATAACTTGTCCGCAATAATCTGGACAGCGAATACACCAATCTATTTGAAGATAATATCTTTGTCTGAAGTAGCTGGCATGTATAAAGGTGTATTATACACTTTACATCCTGTTAATAGCCCATGGTGAGGATGGTCGATATTTACACTCGGCATGCAGGCAACGACCATGATCCTCAATAAACTCAAGATCGGCGTTAAGGTTTGGCTTCCAGTTCTTATGCTCACGGTGCTATGCGTCGGTCTGTCATCCGTTTTCTTGTACACACTCGACGGGTCGCTTTACGAAGAGCGCCGGAACATGACGAAGGTCGTGGTCCATACGGCTGAATCGATCGTTCAGGGCTACTATGAAAAGGAACAGTCCGGGGAGCTGACCCACGAGGAGGCCACCCAGGCTGCGCTTGAAGCTCTCAACATGCTCCGTTTCGACGGAAACAATTACGTTTTCGGTTTCACGGCCGAGGGGCGTTACATTCTGCTGCCGCTGAAGCCGGAGGAAGTGGGCAAGGTCGTCATTGACCGGCAGGACAAGCTCGGCAACTACTATATTCGTGACATCATCAATGCCGCGAAGGCCGGAGGTGGCCCGGCCACCTATTACTGGAACCGGCCCGGTGCCACCGTGACCTCCCCCAAGACCTCATGGAGCGAAGTTTTCGAGCCCTGGGGATGGGTGTTGGGCACCGGTGTCTTCGTCGATGACATCAGCGCCACATTCTGGAACAACGCTTTCCTTGTCATCGGCGTCGGGCTGGTCGGTGGTCTCTTCGCCTATTCGGTTGCTTTCGCTGCAATCCGCAACGTGACCGTTCCGATTGCGCAGATGACCGGTCACATGCAGAGCCTGGCCGAGGGCAACACCGAGATGCAGATCGAAGGTGACGACCGATCTGACGAAATCGGCGCGATGGCGAAGACTATGAAGGTCTTCGTGGACACCGAGCGCAAGCGTCGCACGCTTGAACGGGAACAGGCCGAACGCTTCGAGGAGGATCGCAAGCGCGCGCAGGAAATCCAGACAATCTCGCGCCACTTCGAAGGCCAGATGGGAAGTCTGATGGAAACCGTGGGTCAGTCGGTTGCCAACCTGCAGAATGCGTCCTCGAACCTCAAGGCGGGCGCCGAGCAGACGACCTGCCAGAGCATGGCTGTGTCGGGCGCCGCTGCCGAAGCCTCCGCCAATGTGGAGACGGTGGCCTCGGCGGCCGAGGAGCTGGCCGCATCGGTTGCCGAAATCAGCCGTCAGGTCTCTTCCTCCAGCGAAATCGCGTCCCAGGCCGCCGATCAGGCAGACAGCACGAATGTGCGCATCAAGGGTCTGTCCGATGCCGCAACCCGCATTGGCGAGGTGGTCAGCCTCATTCAGGCGATTGCCGAGCAGACCAACCTGCTCGCCCTCAACGCCACCATCGAGGCGGCGCGCGCGGGCGAAGCCGGCAAGGGCTTTGCGGTCGTGGCCGCGGAAGTGAAGGAGCTGGCCAACCAGACCTCCAAGGCGACCGAGGAAATCTCCTCCCAGATTTCCTCCATCCAGGGCGAAACGCAGCAGGCTGTGACGGCGATTGTGGAGATCACCGAAACGGTGAACCGGATCAACGACATCACGTCCGGGATCGCGGCTGCCGTCGAACAGCAGGGGGCGGCCACGACCGAGATCGCCCGCAACGTTCAGGAAGCCTCGCGCGGCACGCAGGACGTCTCGGAGAACATCGTGGGCGTGTCGAGCGCGGCCCAGATCACCGACGACGCGGCCTCCGTGGTTGCGGAGGCTTCGGCGGGTCTGGAACGCGAGGCCAACCTCGTGCGTGAAGAGGTGGGCGTGTTCCTCAAAACCATCAACAGGTCCGACGCCGCCTAAGGGGTGCACGTGCGTTGGGGCGAAGAACCCGCCGGAGCAATCCGGCGGGTTTTTTGTTGAGCCGAACCACGGCCGAGAGGCGCGTGATTGTGACCCTCTCGCCGGAGGGCTTCGGTCCTGAGTCTTGCCACGGAGCCCCGCAAGGCCTGTTCCCCGGCGTGGGGTCCATAAATCAGGCGGGATTGGCTGCAAAGCGCGGAAGAAATGCAAGCCCCAACCGACAGGGGCGGCATGTCTTTCGCGGACCCTTTCGGCCTCTTTCCCATTGATCTGGTCACGAAGACCGGGGGCCTGCGCCAAGTTCGGTCTTTATGACCTGACTGTGCGTTTAGAACGTATCCAGTCCCGAAAGAACCGCAACGGCAGAAGAGCTTGAAAGTCAGTAGATGTTTTATAAAGACAGGATATTTAAGTAATAATAGTATTCAGCTGACGCAGCGTAAATATGTATGGAAAGTTGGTTCCGATTTTTCACGCATATTTAACTCGGAAGGTTTCTGATTCATTCAGGTTCTTCTATCAAGCAGGCAAACCAGAATGTCCCTGAATAAATTCGGTATCGGCATCAAGATCTGGGTTCCGGTGGTCACACTTGCTGCGCTCATCGTCGTCCTCGCAACCTTCTCTCTTTCTTCGCTGAACAGTGCTCTTTACGGAGAGCGTGTCGACAAGACGCGCACCGCCGTGAATATGGCGATCTCGCTTGCTGCCCACTTCAACAAACTGGAAGAGGCGGGAGAACTCACCCGGGAGCAGGCCCAGGCGGCGGCGCACGATGCCATCCGCGACATGCGATACGACGGGGACAACTACGTCTTTGTCTATGGGACAGACGGCGTCCGCATCGTCTCCTCTAAGGCGTCTCTGGAAGGCAAGGACGCGAGCAACACGCAGGATGCCAAGGGCAAGTATCAGGTCCGCGAGATGCTGGCAGCCGCCCGCGCCGGCGGCGGGACCGTCCCCTATTACGTCACGCGCAAGGGCGGAGATGTGCCGCTGCCGAAGCTGAGCTGGGCACAGTCCTTTAAGCCCTGGGGCTGGGTGTTCGGCACGGGCGTTTACATCGATGATATCGCAGCGACGTTCTGGTCCAACGCCCTCCAGATCATTGCCATCTGTGCCGTCGGCGGGCTCCTGGCCTTCGGCATCGCCTTCGCGGCGATCCGCAACCTGTCCAGACCGATCAAGAGCCTGACCGAGCGCATGCTGGAACTCGCCGACGGCAATACCGAGATCGAGGTCGAGGGAGCCGGTCGCGGCGACGAAATCGGGGCCATGGCCGGCGCGATGAACGTCTTCCTGGACAATGAGCGCAAGCGCCGCGAGCTTGAACAGGAACACGCCACGCGCTTTGAGCAGGATCGCAAGCGCGCGCAGGAAATCCAGACCGTCTCGCAGACCTTTGAGGGTCAGATGGGCGCGCTGCTTGAGACCATCGCGTCTTCCGTCTCCAACCTGCAGAACGCCTCGACGAACCTGAATGCGGGTGCCGAGCAGACCACCAGCCAGAGCAAGGCCGTATCGGGCGCCGCTGCCGAAGCCTCCGCCAATGTGGAGACGGTGGCCTCGGCAGCCGAGGAACTGGCCGCATCGGTTGCCGAAATCAGCCGTCAGGTGTCCTCCTCCAGCGAAATCGCGTCCCAGGCCGCCGATCAGGCAGACAGCACGAATGTGCGGATCAAGGGTCTGTCCGATGCCGCAACACGTATTGGCGAGGTGGTCAGCCTCATTCAGGCGATTGCGGAGCAGACCAACCTTCTTGCCCTCAACGCCACCATCGAGGCGGCGCGCGCGGGCGAAGCCGGCAAGGGCTTTGCGGTCGTGGCCGCGGAAGTGAAGGAGCTGGCCAACCAGACCTCCAAGGCGACCGAGGAAATCTCCTCCCAGATTTCCTCCATCCAGGGCGAAACGCAGCAGGCTGTGACGGCGATTGTGGAGATCACCGAAACGGTGAACCGGATCAACGACATCACATCCGGGATCGCGGCTGCCGTCGAACAGCAGGGTGCGGCCACGACCGAGATCGCCCGCAACGTTCAGGAAGCCTCGCGCGGAACGCAGGACGTCTCGGAGAACATCGTGGGCGTGTCGAGCGCGGCCCAGATCACCAACGAGGCGGCAACCATGGTTGCGCAGGCTTCGATGGATCTGGAACGCGAAGCAAACGTCTTGCGTGAAGAGGTGGGCGTGTTCCTCAAAACCATCAACAGGTCCGATGCTGCCTGAGGCACGCGCAAGTGTTGAAGAGAACCACCCGCCGGAGCGATCCGGCGGGTTTTTTCTTGGGCGAAAGCAAGGCGGTAAAGCGCTTTAGATTGCCAAAAATACAGAGAAAGGAACAGAATTTACTATTTCTAATTTTTCAAAGCGGCAATATTTATGACGTCGCGGAACAGTAAGAGAAACGTATATTTACAAAATTTACTTCTATTCGATTGGGACGTTAACAGCTTGTTAATTGCGAGGGAGGAGGTTCCGGGCTTAACTTCCCCCTAACTTGAGTCCTCCCCAAAATGTCTCTCGATAAGTTTGCTATCGGCAAGAAGGTCTGGTTTCCAGTCCTGACGCTTGCCATTATTGGCTGTTTCTTGTCAGCCATGTCCCTTGGCGCACTGCACGACGAGTTGGTGCAGGAGCGTTCTACGCGCGCGGAAAACGCGCTGAACGTGTCCAGCACCGTTGCGCGGTTCTTCCAAGGGCGTGTCCAGGCCGGAGCCATGAGCAAATCCGACGCGTCGGCATATGCGCGCGCGTTGCTGGATGAAATTGGCGACGGTGCGGGGGCCAGTGTCCGGCTTTTCGAAGGGGCGGCCGCGCATGCCACCGCGCAGGATGACACCCATCTGAGCCGGAGCTTCAAGCCTTGGGACTGGGCCTTCTCGGCCGCAGTTCCCCTCGCCGACATATCGGCGAAGTTCTGGGAAAGCGCACGCCTGTTGATTGTTCTGGGTCTGATCGCTGCCGCCATCGCTTTCGCCATGGCCTTTGCGGTCATGCGGTCGGTCACAAGGCCGCTTCACTCGCTGACCGTCGCGATGGGCGAGCTGGCGGGCGGCAATACCGAGCTCGACATCCGCTCGTTGCAGGGGCTCGATCCTGCGCGCGGCGATGAAATTGGCGCGATGAGCAAGGCCTTGGCCGTCCTTGCGCGAAACGAACGCCAGCGCCATGCCGCGGAAGAGGCGCGCCTTCAAGACCTGGAACGCGAAACCCAGCGCGGCCATGAGTTCGAAGCGGCTGCGCAGACCTTCCAGGACCAGATGGCCGCGCTCCTGAAAACCATCGCCACCTCGGTGGATAGCCTTCAGAGCGCCTCCACGAGCCTCAACGCCGGGGCGGAACAGACCACGACGCAGAGCTGTGCGGTCGCAAGCGCGGCGGTGGAAGCCTCCACCAACGTGGAAACCGTGGCTTCGGCAGCGGAAGAACTCGCCGCCTCGGTGTCGGAAATCTCCCGTCAGGTCGCAAATTCCAGTGAAATCGCTGCAAAGGCGGCCGATCAGGCGGACAGCACCAACGTTCGCATCAAGGGCCTTTCGGAAGCGGCCACGCGCATCGGCGAAGTGGTCAGTCTCATCCGGGCCATTGCGGAACAGACCAACCTTCTGGCGTTGAACGCGACGATCGAGGCCGCGCGCGCGGGTGAGGCGGGCCGTGGGTTCGCGGTCGTGGCCGAAGAGGTGAAGGAACTCGCCACCCAGACATCCAACGCGACGGAGGATATCGCGGCACAGATCGCCTCCATTCAGGGCGAGACCGAGCAGGCCGTTTCCGCCATCGCAACCATCACTGGCACCGTGAACCAGATCAACGACATCACTTCCGGGATTGCCGCGGCGGTGGAAGAACAGGGGGCCGCCACCTCTGAAATCGCGCGCAACATCCAGGAAGCCGCCTCCGGCACACAGGCCGTTTCGGCCAATATCGAGGGGGTTTCCTCCGTGGCCCAGATCACCAACGAGGCGGTTACAATGGTTGGCAAGGCGGCTGGCGAGCTGAAGCGCGAGGCCGACGTCCTGAACAAGAACGTGTCGACATTCCTGGGCAAGGTCTCCCGCAAAGCGGGTTGAACGGCCCCACAGCTGTCCCTGAAATCGCGAAAGACCCGCCGGAACGAAACCGGCGGGTCTTTTTTATCTTTGCGCTGCCCGCTGCCCGCTGCCCGCTGGCGCGCGCCCTGCGCTTGCCCGCCGCGCGGCGTCTCAGATCTTGCGCAGCGCCACCCGCTCGATGGTGTGATTGGCTGCCTTGGTCAACACCAGGTCGGCGCGCGGACGGGTGGGCAGGATGTTCTCGACCAGGTTTTCCAGGTTGATATTGGTCCAAAGATCGTGCGCGATCTCCAGGGCGTCCCTGTCGCTGATCTTGGAATATTTGTGGAAGTAGGAGCCTTCGTCGCGGAAAGCGGTTTCGCGCAGCCGCATGAACCGTTCCACGTACCAGTTGTGCAGAACCGGGATATCCGCGTCGATATAGACGGAGAAGTCGAAGAAGTCGGACACGTAAGGCACGGCCTTGCCGTCGCGCGGCAGCTTTGATGTCTGCAGCACGTTCAACCCTTCCACGATCAGGATGTCCGGCCGGTCGATATAGACCGACTGGCCCGGCATCACATCGTAATAGAAATGGGAATAGACGGGGGCGCGCACATTGCGGCGTCCGGCCTTGATCTCGGACAGGAACCGCAGCAGCTCCGGCAGGTCGTAGCTTTCCGGAAAGCCCTTGCGGCGCATCAGGCCGTCGCGCTCAAGGGTGGCGTTGGGATAGAGAAAGCCATCCGTGGTGATCAGATCCACCTTGGGGCTGGCCGGCCAGCGCGCCAGAAGCGCCTGCAACAGGCGCGCGGTGGTGGATTTGCCGACCGCAACGGAGCCCGCCACACCGATGAGATAGGGCACCATCGTGTCGCGGCTGCCGAGAAAGCGGTTGGAGGCCAGATGCACATGTTGCATCGCCTCCACGTAAAAGGAGAGCAGGCGCGACAGCGGCAGGTAGATGCTCTCCACCTGCGCCAGCGACACCGGGTCGTTGAGGCTCTGTAGACGAACCACCTCCTCCTCGCTCAGCGTCATGGGCGTATCGGCGCGAAGGCCCGCCCACTCGGCTTCGGAAAAGGTCCTGTAAGGCGAAAGCTCCGCCGGAAAAATCTCGTCCATACAATCACCGCGCCAATCCGGCGCGCTCCAACCCGATCCTGCAGTTCAGGCCCAACCGCAGCGCATGCGCTGTCCTTCCGGAAGAACCGTGAGATCGGCCAGAGGGTCGATCCGCGGCCGGCGACAAGATGCCGGCAATCCTCGTCGCGTCATGCAAGTCCCGTTTACTCGGCCTTGCGCGACGCCTTCTCCTCCAGACCCGTCTGTCCCGTACGTCCTGCGAGTTTCTCCATGACCTCGTCAAGAGGCACGTTGCTCGCTTCCAGAAGGACGCAAAGGTGATACAGCAGGTCAGCCGCCTCGCTGGCGACCCCGTCCCTGTCGCCTTCAACCGCCGCGATCGCCGTTTCCACGGCTTCCTCGCCCAGCTTCTGGGCGCATTTCGAAACGCCCTTTGCCATCAGCTTGGCGGTGTAGGAGCCCGGATCCCCCGAATGCGCGCGCGTCGCCACGATGCGGGCGAGATCGTTCAGCGTAAAAGTCGACATGGCTGGCCCTGGTCAATTCGCCGTCATGCGTTGCGGGCCGGGTGCCTGACCCATGGTCATAAACCCCTACCCGAGCGCTTGCGAGGCGTCCTTTAGGATAATTCTCTGTCGGCGTCGAGGCGCATCGGAATTCCCGCGTCCGCCATGTAGCGTTTTGCTTCGCCGATCGTATAGGTCCCGAAGTGGAAGATCGAGGCCGCCAGCACCGCCGTGGCGTGTCCGTCGCGGATGCCTTCCACCATGTGATCGAGCGTGCCGACGCCGCCGGACGCGATCACCGGCACGGGAACGGAATCCGCGATGGTGCGGGTCAGCTCTATGTCGAAGCCGATCTTGGTACCGTCGCGATCCATGGAGGTGAGCAGCAGCTCGCCTGCGCCCAGCTCCACCACTTCCTGGGCATATTCCACCGCATCGATGCCCGTGGGCTTGCGTCCGCCATGGGTGAAGATCTCCCAGCGCGGGGCTTCTGCCCCCGGCTCGGTGACCCGCTTGGCGTCGATGGCCACGACAATGCACTGGTTGCCGAATTTCTCCGCCGCCCGGCGCACGAATTGCCGGTCATTGACCGCGGCCGTCATGATGGAGGCCTTGTCCGCGCCTGCCTTCAGGAGCGCGCGGATATCTTCCACCGTGCGCACGCCGCCGCCCACCGTCACCGGCATGAAGCACTGTTCGGCGGTGCGCTGCACCACGTCGAGAAGAATGCCCCGGTCCTCGTGGCTGGCGGTGATGTCGAGGAAGCACAGCTCATCGGCACCGGCGGCATCATAGGCCTTTGCAGCCTCCACCGGATCGCCGGCATCGATCAGATCGACGAAGTTGACGCCCTTGACGACACGTCCGTCCTTCACGTCGAGACACGGGATAACGCGGGCTTTGAGCATGGTCAGTTTCCTCGCGCGGCCTTGATCAGCGCCTGGGCTTCCGCCGGATCGAGGCGGCCGTCATAAAGCGCCCGGCCGGAAATCGCCCCTTCAAGGCGGGCGCAGTCGGGATCCAGAAGCCGCTTCACATCCTCGATGGAGGCGAGACCGCCCGAGGCGATGACGGGAATGGAAACGGCTTCGGCCAGTTCCAGCGTGGAGGGGATGTTGAGCCCCTTCAAGACGCCGTCACGGTCGATATCGGTGTAGATGATGGCGGAAACGCCCGCATCCTCGAACTGTTTCGCCAGATCGACGGCGGTAAGCTCCGACGTTTCCGCCCAGCCTTCCACCGCCACCTTGCCGCCCTTGGCGTCGATGCCCACCGCAATGCGGCCCGGATGGGCCTTGCAGGCCGCCTTGACGAGGTCCGGATCCCGCACGGCCACCGTGCCAAGGATCACCCGGCGGATGCCTTTTGCCAGCCAGGCGTCGATCTGCTCCATGGTGCGGATGCCGCCGCCAAGCTGCACGGGATTGGTGGTGGAGGCGAGAATGGAATCCACCGCCTCACCATTGCGGCTTTCACCGGCAAAGGCGCCGTCAAGATCGACCACATGCAGCCACTCGAAGCCCTGGTCCTGAAAGGCGCGGGCCTGTGCACCGGGGTCGTCGTTGAAGACGGTGGCCTGCGCCATGTCGCCAAGCTTCAGGCGCACGCACTGGCCGCCCTTGAGGTCGATCGCGGGAAAGAGGATCATGAACGGGTCCGCATTGTGCGGGAAACCGGGGGCATCTCGCCCCTCACGGCTTCCATTTCAGGAAATTGGCGATCAGGGCGAGGCCCAGATGCTGGCTCTTTTCGGGATGGAACTGGGTGCCCACCATGTTGTCGCGCCCGACCATTGCGGTGAACGTCCCGCCATAATCGAACGTTGCCACCACCTCCTCCGGGCGCGTCGCGGCCAGATGGTAGGAATGGACAAAATAGGCGTGCCGCCCGTCAGAACCCGTCGCGATGCCGTCGAGCAGCGGGTGAACCGCACCCGAGGCCGGAACATTGATCGTGTTCCAGCCCATATGCGGGATCTTGAGCGCGGGATCGGCAAGCTTCATCTGCACGACGTCGCCCGCAATCCAGCCAAGCCCCTGGCTTGTCTCATATTCCAGCCCGCGCTCCGCCATCAGCTGCATGCCGACGCAGATGCCGAGAAAGGGGCGGCCCTTGGCGATGACGGCGTCCGCCAGCGCCTCGTCCATGCCGGAAACAGCCGCCAGCCCGCGGCGGCAATCGGCGAAGGCGCCGACGCCGGGAAGCACCACGCGGTCGGCCTTCGCCACCACATCCGGATCGTCGGTCAGGAGGATCTCGGTGTCGAGCCCGTTGTCGCGCGCGGCGCGCTCAAAGGCCTTGGTCGCGGAATGCAGGTTGCCGGACCCGTAATCGATAATGGCGACACTCATCGTGTGGCCTCCGGAAAGAGCCCGATCACCGCGTCTGACGGGGTGGACGGGCGAAGGGTTGTTGCGCCGGTCTGCGCAACGCCGGCGCGCGCGCCGTGCGCGTCGGGCGTGGCGGCAGCCGCCGGGGCCGCGCCTGGCTTGGGTCGCGCCGCGTGATCCACATGCGGCGCCCACTTGGCGAAAAAGCGCGCTTCGCAGGTGTCGCGGTTTTCGCCTGCGACGAGGCCGACGAAATCCCAGCCGCGCCGCTCAAGCGTCCAGCGGCGCAGGGAATTGGCTTCCAGCGCGAACAGGATTGCAAAGGCAATGCCGACGGCCGTCGGCGCATAGCCGCCGATCACGTTGGCGACGCCCGCCACGACGATGGCCGCGATCAGATAGCCGAACAGCACCAGCCACAGCCCGCGGAACACCAGCCAGGGTGCGGAGAAGAAGAAAGCAGGCCAGCAGAAGCCTTCCTTGATGAAGACCATGTCTTCCGCATCGCTGGCGAGATCGCGTGACGGCGGCGGCGCCATCACCATGTAAACGGTCATCGCGTCAGTCTCCCAGACGGCCCTTGGTCGACGGCACGCGCGCACCCTGGCGCGGATCGTGCGCAATGGCGACCCGCAACGCGCGCGCCACCGCCTTGAAGCAGGTTTCCGCGATGTGATGGCAGTTGGTGCCATAGAGATTGGCGACATGCAGGGTGATCCCGGCATTCATCGCGAAGGCGCGGAAGAACTCCTCGAAAAGCTCGGTGTCGAATTCGCCGATCTTGTCGCGGGAGAAGTCCACCTGCCACACCAGGAAGGGGCGGCCGGAGACATCGATGGCGCAGCGCGTCATCGCTTCGTCCATCGGCAGGTGCACGTCGGCATAGCGCGTCACGCCCGCCATGTCGCCCAGCGCCTGGCGCAGCGCCTGGCCGAGCGCGATCCCGACGTCCTCGGTCGTGTGGTGGAAATCGATATGCGTGTCGCCCGCCGCCCGCACGGTGATGTCGATCAGCGAATGCCGGGCGAGTTGCTCCAGCATGTGATCGAAGAAACCGATGCCGGTCTCCACATCGTAGGACCCGGTTCCGTCGAGAGCGACGGAGACCTGAATGTCGGTTTCCTTGGTGGTGCGCGTGATCGAGGCGGAGCGCATGCGATTTCCATCCTTCAGAATGCGAGGAACGGGGCTTCTTAGCAGCCGAGCGAGCCAGAGAAAATAGCCATTGCCGTTTCGTGAGCGCGGCTTTTGCCAAGTCGGCAGCGAGGACGCAGGATTTCGTCCCTCTTCAGGCCGCGCTTTCTATAATCTGTCGCAACGATTCCCTCATCCGCTCAGATGGACTAACCATGGGCGCGAACACCGATTCGAGGAGCCTGCCGATGTCTTTCAAACCCCGGAATGCGACCGACCGGCTGATCCTTCCGCTCGACGTGCCCACGGTCGCGGAGGCCCGCGCCATCGTCGAGGAGACGAAGGGGGTCGTCGGCGTCTACAAGGTCGGCATGCAGCTCCAGTTCGCTGGCGGCCTCGACTTCGCGCAGGAGCTGGCGCGCGAAGGCCACAAGGTCTTTCTCGACGTGAAGCTGCTCGACATCGACAACACCGTCACGCAAGCGGTACGCAACATCGTGAAGATGGGCATGACCTTCGTCACGATCCACGCCTATCCGCGCACCATGCGCGCAGCCGTCGCCGGTCTTGAGGGTGCGGATCTGTGCCTGTTGGGGGTCACGGTTCTCACCTCCATGGACGACGAGGACGTGAAGGCGGCCGGCTATGCAGGCGCTGCGGCGGAACTGGTGAAGTCGCGCGCCATTGCCGCGCGCGCGGCGGGCATGGGCGGCCTTGTCTGCTCCGCCCACGAGGCGAGCGCCTTGCGCGAACTGGCCGGTCCCGACATGGTGCTGGTCACACCGGGGGTGCGGCCCGCGGGCTCTTCCGCCGATGACCAGAAGCGCATCAAGACGCCGGGCGACGCGATCCGCGCGGGCGCGGACTTTATCGTCTGCGGTCGTCCGATCACCGGGGCCACGGATCGTCGTGCGGCGGCGGAAGCGGTGGTTGCGGAAATCGAAGCGGCGCTCTAGGCGCCCCGCCTCCCGACGCCAGAGGCCGTTCGCGGGCTCTTTCCCGTCACACCCCGTCCTTTGAGGCGACCACGCGAAGCTGGTGGATGAGGTGGTTCAGGCTTTCCTTTGAAAGCCCGCCCACCTTGGCCGCCAGTAGGTTGGCAAGCTCGGTTGCTTCCGGCTCAAGGCCCGCCGTGTCCACCGTGATGCGCGGATCGGAGACCTCGGCAAGGCGCTGCAATTCCTCCGCCTCGTCCCAGATCACGTTGAAGAACGTGATGATCCGCTGGACCATGAACCATGTCGGGCGGCCGCGCTTTCCGTGTTCCAGTGCGGAAAGATAGGCGCTGGAGACCTGAAGGGTCGCCGCCATTTCCTTCAGCGTGATGCCGCGTTTGCGGCGCATGTCGCGCAGCTTCGCGCCGAACGGGGTCATCGCCTGCCTCCGCGATCCGCCCGCCGGATGCGGACATAGAGCGCGCCTGCGCCCCCATGGCCCACATGGGCCTGTTCGAAACCGATCACCATGGTGCGGAATTCCGGGCGTTCCAGCCAAAGCGGAACCATACGCCTGAGCACGCCTTCGCCCTTGCCCTGCCCGCCGCCCTTGCCGGTGATCACCAGCACAAGCCGCATCCGGTGGAGCTGGGCGTTGGCGAGGAACATGCGCAGCTGGCCGAAGGCGCGATCCTGTGTCATGCCGTGAAGGTCGATGCGCGCATCGATATCCGTCTTGCCGCGCGCCACCTTCTGGCGCATGCGGCGATCGAGCGGCGCAAGCGCGGGAACGCTGGGCGGCGGCCTGAGGGCTGCGGCGGAGACTTGCGTGCGCTTGATGGCGGATTTTTCTTCCGGTTCCGGCGCAGCCGGTGCCTTGGGCGCCTCCGCATCGTCCCGGGGCAGGCTGCGTCCGGGCAGCGGCGTCAGCGTGCGGGTCACCTGCTGCCACAGGTGCTTTTCCTCCGGAGAGAGCGGACGTCCGCGTTTCCCGCCCTTGCTCACTGTGCGATCTCCCCACGCGCAGTGCGCGCAAGCCGCGAGCCGCGCGGCGCCAGCACCGTGAACCGCGCCGCATGGCGGATTTCACCGGCAATCTGCCCGGCCTCCTCGCCGGTTCCGAAAAAGATGTCGCCGCGCGCAGGCCCCACGATGGCCGATCCGGTGTCCTGCGCGATCATCAGACGGGAAAAGGCACCGCCCGCGCGCTCAGGCAGATCGGCCTCCACGAAGATCGGCGTACCGAAGGCATGGAGTTTCCTGTCGACGGCCAGCGAGCGACCCGGTGAAAGCGAAACCCCCGCCGCCCCTACCGGCCCCTGGCCTTCGCTTGCCGTGATCTCGCGAAAGAAGATGAAGGAGCGGTTCTGCGCCATCAGCGCTTTTGCCTCCTCCGGGTGCGCTTCCAGCCATGCGCGCAGGGTCTCCATGCTCATGGCCTCGCGCGAAATCTCGCCCCGCGCGATGAGAATGCCGCCAATGGCCGTATAGGGCTGGCCGTTCTTGGCCGCATAGGCGAGCCGCATGAGGCTGCCATCGGGCAGACGGAGGCGGGCGGAGCCCTGAATATGGATGAAGAAGGCGTCGAGCGGGCTTTCCACGAAGGCGATTTCAAGACCGCGACCGGCAAGCGCGCCCGCCTCGATGTCGGCGCGCGCGGGATAGGCGACAAGGGCGCCGTCGCCGGTCAGGCGGGCAAAGGCGGTGTCGCGGGAAAGCCCGGCCTTGCGCGCGGCGGCGCGCCGGTTCGCGTCAACGGCGACCAGATCGTCAGGCCTTGCGTAGAGGGGAACCGAGAACCGTGCGCTGCGCACCCGGCTTCCTGCCACCGCAGGCTCGAAATAGCCGGTCACGAAGCCCGGCTCTCCCAGCCGCACGGGCACGAAATTCTCCTCAAAGAAGGCCCTGGCCGCTGGCTTTGTGGGCGCAACGGCGCGCGCCGTCTTGCACAGGGCCGCGAGATCGGCCCCTGAAACGCCCAGCTTCCCGGTCCATGCGGCCATGCGCTCAAGCCCGGTGTCGCAGTCCTCGACGAACACCTTCAGCGCCGCGAGATGGTCGTCGCTCGCCCACCCGGACAGGCATTCGAACGCGATCGTCCTGGAAGAACAGGTGCCGCCGGAAACAGGTTTCGACCTTGGCGTCGCCTTTGAAGGAACGCCGTCAGCCTGCCCGTTTCTGTCGTTGAACCCGCTCACCTGTGCCGCCCTGCCGTCCTTGGTCATGTGCGCGCCCGCCGGCTGGCTCCCGGCCACCGGGAGGCTGCCCGCAAGAAGCGCCATGAAAACGAAAAGGCCCGCAGGCCGCGCATGGTCGCGCCTCGCCTGCGGGCCCTGAATCTGAGGCATGTCAGTCTGCCGTTTCGGTCGCCACCAGCTTCCAGTTCGGGTCGCGCTGGGTCACGTCGCGCGAGAAGGTCCAGATGTCGGTCACATCCACCACCTGGTTCGGATCGCCCTCGATGATCGCGCCATCCTCGTTGCGGGTGGCGGAAATCAGCTTGGAGCGGAAGCGCACCGTCACCTGGGCGATGTTGTCCTTGAGGGAGGCCTCGACGATCTCCGCCTTGTCGATGCCGACAAAGGTGGAGGACACCGTTTCCTTGCGCGTTTCGCGGTCGGTGATCGCGGCGACAAAGCCGTCATAGACTTCGCGCGAGAGCAGAGCCTTCAGGCTCTTGCGGTCGCCTTCCGCAAAAGCCGTGACAATCATCTCGTAGGCGGCCTTGGCGCCGTTGACGAAATTGCGCGGCTCGAAGGAACGGTCGGAGGAGATGATTGCGCGCAACGCCTCGTTCAGGGCGGAACCTGCGGGCGCGACCTTTTCCAGGCGGCGATCTTCGGCTTCGCGGCGGTGCTCGTCATCCTCCTCGCCGCGCGAGGGCAGCGAGACCACGTTGTCGTTCATGTCCGCCGCGTCGTCCTCTTTGCCGGGGGCTTCGCTGCGACGCTCGGAATAGGGATCGGAGGGCCGACGTTCGTTGCCTGTACGCTGGCCGAGGACGCTACGTAGCTTCAACAGGACGACGACGGCCAGAACGAGGAAGATAATGCTGTAGACGTCGAAAAAATCACCCATATCCCGCTACCGGCTCTGCTGTCTCTGATAAACGGCGGGAAGTCTGTCGCCCGGGCCCGTTTTCGAGCCGATGAGCTTTCGCTCAAATCTTGCCACAGGTTCCGTCGCCGGACTTGTCCCACAATGTAGGTTCCCTTGAACCAGCATCCAACGTCTAGCACAAGCCCCCTGTGCAGTTTGGCAAAAAAAGCGGTCCAATCCGGGCTGAAATCCTGAAAAGACAGGCTTGCAACGTTTCGGCGCAGGCGTTTTGCCACCTTTGGCTGGCATCGGGCTTGCGGCCAACCTATCTATCGAGGGAACACTTGCGAGGCACGATGAGACCAGGACTGCTGATACCTCTCGCCCTTCTGGGCATTCCGATCCTCGAAATCGCCGTCTTCATTCAGGTCGGCGACCTGATCGGCGTTTTCCCGACGCTGGCGATGATCTTTGTCACCGCCGTCATCGGCACCGCCTTGCTGCGCCACCAGGGCTTTTCCCTGCTCGCCCGCATCCGCAGCGAGACCGAAGCCGGACGCATCCCGGGCGCGGAACTGGGCCATGGCGCGATGATCCTCGTCGCCGGTGTGCTGCTGCTGACGCCGGGCTTCGTGACCGATGCCATCGGCTTCCTGCTGTTCGTCCCCGCCTTTCGCTCCGCCATCTGGCGCGGGGTCGCCAGACACGTTGTCGTGATGGAGATGGGATCCGCAGGCCGCCATCCGGGTCATCGTCCCGGCCATCCGCAGGATCCGGTGGTGGACCTCGACGAAGAGGAATGGAGCAGAAAACCGGGCAATCCGGACACGCCGTGGAACGGAAAGCACCTGAACTGAGGCATGTCGGCTGCTTGCCGGTGAAGGGCGCGCGTTAATCATTCTTTAAAGAATCGCCGCCCGAAGACCTTACGTCAGGCGACTTTAATTAAAATCTGCAGTATCTTGCCGCCTTGGTCGCAGGTGACGTCTTTCCGATGTCCCTGCGCACGAGAGGGAGAGGCAGGACCATGGCAAGCGGACGCATCGACTGGGTCGACTACGCGAAGGGCTTCTGCATTATCGCGGTGGTGATGATGCATTCCACGCTTGGTGTGGAACGGGCCGCGGGCGCCACCGGCTGGATGACCTATGTGGTGGAATTCTGCCGCCCATTCCGCATGCCGGATTTCTTTCTGATCTCCGGTCTCTTCCTTGCCAATGTGATCGACCGTGACTGGCGGACCTATCTCGACCGCAAGGTCGTCCATTTCGCTTACTTTTACGTCCTGTGGTGCGCCATCCAGTTCATCCTCAAATCGCCGGTCTATGTCGGCGAGATGGGTGTTCAGGGCACGATCATGGCCTATCTGGAAACCTTCTGGCAGCCTTTCGGCACCTTGTGGTTCATCTACATGCTGCCGATCTTCTTCGTTGTTGCGAAGGCCGCGCGGGCCGCGAAAATCCCCTGGCAGGTGGTGATGGGGCTCGGCGTGGTTCTGGAAGTCGTTCACGCGGCCGGGGCCTCGTCAGCCGCCTCGCCCTTCCCCACCGGTTCGGTGCTGATCGATGAATTCGCAGGCCGGTTCGTCTACTTCTATGTCGGCTACATCGCCGCGCCCCACGTCTTCGCTCTGGCGGCCTGGGCCATGTCAAATGTGCGCCTGGCGCTTTCCGGCCTCCTGATCTGGGGCCTGATGAACGGCATCGTCGTCTTTGCAGGATATTCGCAGCTGCCCTTCGTCTCGCTGGCGCTGGGGGCTGCGGGGGCCTGCGCGGTGATCCTCGTCTCCGCCCTGCTGTCGCGGTTGAATTATGCGGATTTCCTGCGCTTTTGCGGCCAGAATTCCATCGTGATCTACCTCGCCTTCTTCTTCCCGATGGGCGTGTCGCGGGCGGTGCTTCTGAAATTCGCGCCGTTCCTCGATCTGGGCACGGTCGCGGTGCTGGTGACGGCTGCCGGCGTGGTCGGCCCGATCATCGCTTTCCTGATCGTGCGCGGCACCCGGCTCGATTTTCTCTTCAAGCGCCCGCATTGGGCCTGTCTGAGCGAGCCGAAACACGTGCTTCAGCCCGCGGAATAGGCTGAGGGGCGCTCTTTGCCGGGCAAAATCGACGCCTTGCCGGTTTCGCCCTTCCCATGAAAGCCCGGCATGGGCATGATCCGCCCATGTCGAGCGAATCCACCACCCCCCTCAAGGCTGGCGACCATGTTTTCCTGGTCGACGGCTCGTCCTATATCTTCCGCGCCTATCACGCGCTGCCCCCGCTGACGCGCAAGTCCGACGGGTTGCCTGTCGGTGCGGTTGCGGGCTTCTGCAACATGTTGTGGAAGCTCCTGCAGGAGGCGGACGAAACGGCTGCAGGCGTCACGCCCAGCCACATCGTGGTGGTCTTCGATCACTCGTCGAAAACCTTCCGAAACGAGATCTACGACCAGTACAAGGCCCAGCGGCCCGAGCCGCCGGAAGATCTGCGTCCCCAGTTCAGCATCATCCGCGATGCGGTGCGCGCCTTCAATGTCGCCTGCATCGAGCAGGAAGGCTATGAGGCCGACGACATCATCGCCACCTATGCCCACCAGGCGGTGGATGCGGGCGCCGATGTCACGATCATTTCCTCCGACAAGGACTTGATGCAGCTTGTCGGGCCAAGGGTGACGATGCTCGACACCATGAAGAACAAGAGCATCGCCGAGCCCGAGGTTTTCGAGAAATTCGGCGTCACGCCCGACAAGGTCGTGGATGTGCAGGCGCTCGCCGGCGACAGCGTGGACAATGTCCCCGGCGTTCCGGGCATCGGGGTCAAGACCGCGGCGCAGCTCATCAATGAATTCGGCGATCTGGAAAGCCTGCTGGCCGGTGCCGACGGCATCAAGCAGAAGAAGCGGCGCGAGAACCTGATCGAATTTGCCGAACAGGCCCGCATTTCCCGCCGTCTCGTCGAACTCGACACCAAGACGCCCGTGGCGATGCCGCTGTCGGACGGCAAGGTGCGCAAGCTCGACGGCGAAAAAGCCCTGGCCTTCCTGAAGGCCATGGAATTCACCACACTGACCCGTCGCGTGGCGGAGGTCGCGGGTGTGGAGGCAGCCGATATCTCCCCCGCCGAGCTTGCCATCAAGGGCTGGGAAGCTCCGGCCGCCGCGCATGAAGAGGTGGGCGGTGACGGTTCTTCGGGCGCGTCCGCCTCGTCCCGTGCCAGCGGCGCACCGGGCGCGCTGGCCGATGCGCGCGCCGCCGAAATCCGGAAAATCCCGCTCGACACCTCCAGATATGAACTGGTGCGCGATGCGGAGCGGCTGAAGGCCTGGATCGCCGATGCCTTCGAGACGGGCCATGTCGCGGTGGACACCGAAACCACCTCGCTCGATCCCATGCAGGCGGAGCTTTGCGGCGTCTCGCTTGCAACCGCTCCCGGCAAGGCCTGCTACATCCCCCTGGGCCACCGCGATGGCGAGGGCGATCTTCTGGGCGGTGGCGGGCTCGTCGAGGGCCAGATTCCGATGAAGGAGGCGATCGACCTTCTGAAGCCGCTTCTGGAAGCGCCGAGCGTTTTGAAGATCGCGCAGAACCTGAAATATGACTGGGTGATCCTGAAGCGGTCGGGCATCGCGGTTGCGCCCTTCGACGACACCATGCTGCTCTCCTACACGCTCGATGCGGGCCTTGTGGGCGGCAACGGCATGGATGCGTTGTCGGAGCGCTGGCTTGGCCACACGCCGATCAAGTTCGAGGAGGTCTGCGGCAAGGGCAAGTCGATGATCACCTTCGACATGGTGGCGCTGGACAAGGCGCTCGCCTATGCGGCGGAGGACGCCGACGTCACGCTGCGGCTCTGGATGGTCCTGAAATCCCGGCTTCCGGCCGAAGGCATGACCACCGTCTACGAGACGCTGGAGCGTCCGCTGGTGCCGGTGCTGGCGCGCATGGAAATGCGCGGCGTCAGCATCGACCGGCAGATGTTGTCGCGCCTGTCCGGCGAGCTGGCGCAAGGAGCGGCTGCGCTTGAGGCGGAAATCCACGAACTGGCGGGCGAGAATTTCAATGTCGGCTCGCCCAAGCAGCTTGGCGACATTCTCTTCGGCAAGATGGGACTTCCCGGCGGCAAGAAGACCAAGACCGGCGCCTGGTCCACCTCCGTCTCGGTGCTGGAGGATCTGGCCGCCGAAGGCCATGAGCTGCCCACCAAGATCGTGGAATGGCGTCAGCTCTCCAAGCTGAAATCGACCTATACCGATACGCTTCCCAAACGCATCAACGCCGAGACGGGGCGCGTCCACACCTCCTATTCGCTGGCCTCCACCACCACGGGGCGGCTGTCCTCGTCCGAGCCGAACCTTCAGAACATCCCCGTGCGCACCGAGGCGGGCCGCAAGATCCGCAAGGCTTTCATCGCACCCGAAGGGATGAAGCTCCTTTCCGCCGACTACAGCCAGATCGAACTGCGCGTGCTTGCCCACATGGCGGAAATCCCGCAGCTCGTGAAGGCCTTTGCCGACGGGCTCGACATTCACGCCATGACGGCCTCGGAAATCTTCAACGTGCCGGTCAAGGACATGGATCCGATGGTGCGCCGTCGCGCCAAGGCCATCAATTTCGGCATCATCTACGGGATTTCCGCCTTCGGTCTGGCCAACCAGCTCGGCATCTCGCGCGGCGAGGCGGGCGACTATATCAAGACCTATTTCGAGCGCTTCCCCGGCATCCGCGACTACATGGAAGAGACCAAGCGCAAGGTCCATGCGGATGGCTATGTGACGACCATCTTCGGGCGCAAGGCGCATTATCCCGAGGTCAACACGAAGAACCCGAACATGCGGTCCTTCTACGAGCGCGCGGCGATCAACGCGCCCATTCAGGGCTCCGCCGCCGATATCATCCGCCGCGCCATGGTGCGCATGGAAGATGCGCTCTCCTCATCGAAGCTCAGCGCCAGGATGCTGCTGCAGGTGCATGACGAACTGATCTTCGAGGTGCCGGATGAGGAGGTCGATCCGACCATCGCTCTCGTCTCGCGCATCATGGAAGACGCCCCGGCTCCGGCGCTCTCCTTGCGTGTGCCGCTTCAGGTCGATGCCCGCGCGGCGGCGAACTGGGACGAGGCGCACTGACAAGGCCGATGCCGAGCCTTGCCTGGCCCGGCATTGTGTCGCCCTGTTGGCAGTCGAGCCCGTGTCTGTCGGTCGGATCGGGGCAATCCGGCCGGAACAAGGCGCTAGAAGCCGCCGCCTGTTCGGAAGCCACCACCGCCGAACCCGCCGCCGCCGCTGAAGCCGCCGCCACCAAAACCACCGCCGCCGCCAAAACCGCCGCCACCGAACCCGCCGCCGCTGGAGCGCGATTTGCGCCGCTTGCGTTTGGGTTCCGGCCGGTAACCGCTGCGCAGCGCATCGGCCAGATCGCGTGACGACAGCGCGCCCGCCAGAATGCCGCCGAGAATGTTGCCGATCAGCTCCTCATTGCTGAAGCCGCCACCCTGCCGCTCATAGTCCTGACGGCGGATCTCGTCGCGGGAGCGATCAAGCTCCGCGCGCCTTCGGGCGATTTCGAGCGCGGTCTGCCGCGTCTGCTCGATCTCGCGCGCCTTGTCCGCCATCTCGATCTCAAGGTCCTGAAGGCGGCGCACGATCTGGTCGTCGTCCTCGTGCGGGGTCTCAAGCGCATCGCGCAGGAGATCCTGAAGGTCCTGACGCTTCAGCGATGCGGCAAGCTCATCGAGCGCATCCGACAGGGCCGAACCGGGCACGACGCCGCTGAGTTCGGCGCGGTCCGCCTCCAGCGCCCGGTCTTGCGCCTCAAGCTCCGCGATGCGTGCGTCGCAGGCGCGCAGATCGGCCTCGGCCGCCTCCTGCACATGCTCCTTCTCGACAATCCCGTCCTCTTCAAGTGCCGCGCGCTCAATCGCAAACAGCTTTGCCTCTTCCTCCTCAAGGGCTGCCGCCAGCCTGTCGGCATGTTCGCGCAAGCGCTTGGGAATTTCGGTGAGCGCAAAGTAGTTCTGCCGCGCGGGCTCGTAGCGCACCACGCGGGCGACATAGGCGTCGCCCATGCGCGTGATCGATCCGGCCCTGTAGCGCGGGGTGCCGTAGCCGCGCTCCCAGAGATAGACAAAGAGCGGATCGTCCAGATAGGGCTTCGATTTCTCGTCCCGGTCGGCCTCCGCCTGATCCGCCTTTTGCGAAGCGGCGCTGGTGCGGGCCTCAGCGCCCGCAACGCGGGCCGATTGCTCCTGCCATGCCAGATTGCCGGAAATCCGGTCCTCGGTAGCGTCCGTCAGCTCCTGGATGGCGTTGGCCGCCGCTTCCACGCGGGCCTCGCTTTCGGCGCGCGCAGCGCGCGCCTGGGTGAGATCGCGCGCCAGGCGGTCGCGGTGGCCTGCAATCTCGTCGAGTTTTGCCTGCCGCTCCTCCAGGGCCGCCAGCGCCCGGCGTTCCACCGCATCCAGCCGTCCCGACAGCTGATCCTGCTGGATGGCGTCGAGCCGGAGCGCCGCGAGCCCCTTGAAGAGCGTCGACTGCTCGGTGCGCAGCTGCGCCAGCTCGCCCGTGGCCGCCTCGATGATCCGGGTGAGATTGTCTTCGTCGCTGCGAAGTTCGTCACCGGCCCGGTCAATGGAGTTCATTGTCTCGAAAACGCTGATCATCTCGGGCCTACCACTTCGTTATCGCGCCGTCGGAAACGGGCATCTCATAGACAGGCTTCAGCGCACCGCGCGGCTTGGTCGCCAGAATGTTGTTTTGCAGGATGCCGTCATCCATCTTGTCGTCACGCACTGCCTCGTAGGTCGCCTGCGGCACCCGCACACCCCAGCGCGAAACCACCGTCGTCTCGTTGGTTTCCTCGTTGCGGATGGGGAAGGAGAGAAGCTCTCCGTCCGGCGTGACCGCCTCCACGATCAGGTAATAGTTGCGGGCGCTCGTATTGGCGTCGGGAATGCGGAAAACGCCGCTTCGCTCGCCCTGACGCGTGACGATGCGAAGCTGGTAGGTCTGGACAAGGCTCTGGCGCAGCGTCTCCAGGGAGGCGACGGCAACGCGGGCGGCAGGCGCATCGGCGCGGGCGAGCGCCAATGTGGCGTCCCTGTAAAGCTGCTGGACGCGATCCTGCGCGGCTTTGGTTCGCGCCTCCGCCATGGCGGCCTCTTCGGCCTTTTTGGCGTTCGCGGGCAGGGTCTCGGTCAATTCGATCCGGGCGGCTTCCGCCGCCTGTTCGCGCGAGTGCGTGGTCCAGCTCGAATAGGCGGACCAGATGCCGAAGAGCACGATCAGCGTCGCGATCCCCGCCATCACGCGCCCGCGCCGCACCCAGAGCCCGGCCAGTGTGCGCGAAAGGCCCGCAGGCGTGCGCTCATAGGTGAAGCGGCTTTCCTTCAGCGCCGCGATGCCCTCGTCGAGGATGCGGTCGGAAACCTCCAGCCCCTGGCTCTCGTAAAGGCGTCTGAGCCGTTCCTTGAGCCCTTCGTCGCGGCCGTCCTGCGCGATCTCGCGTTCCGCGACGGCCTCCTGGTGTCGCAATGTGTCGACGACATCCATGGCGAGCATGAGTTCGTCGAGCGACTGTCCGTTCCCGCCGGAGGATACCGACGGGACGGACAGAGACCCTGAAGTGGCTGATGTCATGATGGGGTCCGCCTAGAAGATCTCGCCGTCCAGAGGCAGCGCCTCGCCTTCGCTGGCAAGGCGGGCAAGCCGCTTCTTGCCGGCTTCCACCGCGTCGCGGATTTCGGCGCTGTTCTTCGTGGAAAGCTCGCGCATCTCCTTCACGATTTCCACCGAACGGACCTGGAAATTGACCACGCTGTCGACGAGCTTCTTCACCGCATCGGCGCGGATGGTCGGACCATAGCCTGCCTTGAGCGCCTCCTCCTGGACCTTGCCGCCGATCTCCGCCAGCACTTCCAGCGATTTGGAAACGCCTTCCTTCATCTCGTTCAACGTCTGGGTCGCCTCGTGCAGGCCGAAAAGGCCGGTGAAGGAGGCCTTCAGCGCGGTGAGAACGGATTCGTTGGTGGAGAAGAAGGAAACCGCCTGCTGATAGACGCGCTCCTTGGCGTTGGTCGTCTGCATCAGCCGCGCCATCACCACATCGGACGTGTTGTAGCTGATGGTCAGGTTGTCGGAGAGATCCTTGGCGATCTGGTAGCGGGCCTCCTCGTTCTGGACCCGGCGCAAATGCTCGTCGCGCACCAGTTCCAGTTTGGCGCGTTCCGCCATGGCTCCGTCTTCGGGAAAGGCGCTCACGGCGTCGGAGGCCTTGGCCAGTTCGCCCTTGGCCGCCTCCAGTTTGGCCGCAGCGCTCGCCAGGATTTCCAATGCGGCCACCTCGCCGTGTTTCAGCGCGCCGCGGAAGTCGCGATAGGCTTCCAGAATGGTCTGTTCGCGCTCGATATTGGCCTTGGTGTCGCGCGAGACCTCCAGATAGGTGTCCTTGATCTTGTCGAAGCGCGAGGCGATGTCGCCGCGCGAAATCTTCATCCAGGTGTTCGTGGCGCGCTCGAA
Organism: Breoghania sp.; assembly: GCF_963674635.1. Taxonomy (NCBI): domain Bacteria; kingdom Pseudomonadati; phylum Pseudomonadota; class Alphaproteobacteria; order Hyphomicrobiales; family Stappiaceae; genus Breoghania; species Breoghania sp. Next base: position 3,169,216 of record NZ_OY771475.1, on the reverse strand, counting down.
GAGGTCGATCTTGCCGTCTTCCAGCTGATCCACCATGCCCTTGGCATCATCGCGAATGGAATCGAAGGCCTTGGAGATTTCCTCGTAACGCTGGCCGATGGACATCTCCGCCACCTGCTCGCGCACCACCTCGTTGAAGATGCTCATCTGTTGCAGCGTGCGGGTGATGATGGCGATCTTCTCCGGCTCGATGTCGGAGATCTTCTCCAAAAGCCCGACAATCGGTGCGTCTTCCGACTTGCCCTCCACGAGACCGAGGTCCCGCAGGCTTGTCATTGCCTTTTCGAGATATTGAAGAGCGGAACTTACAACGACTTCAGCCATGACCTGTCCCCCATGCGCGTTCTGGTCAACGTCTATGCAACGGTTTTGATGTGCGGATCTAACGGGAAAATCTGGACCGCCAATGTGGCGGTGAAAGCGGGTGCTCCGGGTTGCGCGGCCTGGATAGGCGCGGATTTGCGAAGGCGGCGCATGCGAACGAAACGCGGGCGCGGCGTGAGGTGGTGGTCGGCATCCCCCGGATCGGAACCCGAAATTCCGAGGCCCTTGCTGGCTCCAAGCGGATTTGGCCTGCCTCGCCATATCCTGCAGTAACTTGCGCCGAAATCGTGGCCGGGTCGAGTCCGTTCGGGCATGCCGCGCCCGCGTCGCGGGCAAATCGCCGCAAAAGGCGCAGGCTCTGAGCGTCGAAAGACCTAGCCGTAACTGTGAAGCATACTGCCGTGTTCGCGCAGCCAGGCGCGCGCGCGGTCCGTTTCGGGAAAGAGTTCCCGCGTCACCGCCCAGAACCGGGCGGAATGGTTCATCTCCACAAGATGCGCGACCTCATGGGCGGCCACGTAATCGAGGATGAAGGGCGGCGCGAGAACCAGGCGCCAGGAAAAGGAAAGCCGCCCCTGCGCCGTGCACGAGCCCCAGCGCGAGCGGGTGTCGCGAATGGTCAGGCCGGAAGGCGGACGGGCGCGCGGACAGGTGAGCGCGAGCGCGCCGGCATGACGTTCCACGGCCGCGCTCAGATCCGCGCGCGCTTCCCTCTTCAGATAGTCGGTGAGCCTGCGCGCCAGATGCGGGGCGTCCCCGGCCACCAGCAGCACCGGCCCGTCGGGGTGGTCCCGCCGTTTCACCGTTCCGCGCTGGGTCGGCACATGTTCGATGCGGTGAGAAAGGCCGCGAAGCGGCACCTCGCCGCCGGCTACGAAGGGCTGTGCGGGCGGCGCCTTGCGCAAACGCTCGGCAAGCCAGCCCCGCTGGTCCTCGGCAAACTTGTGTGCCGTGCGGAAGTTGCCGCGCGGCGGGATGGTGAGAACGGGATCGCCGCCCGCTGTCGGAAGACGCAGCGAATAGCGGTTGGCGCGCGCGTTGCGGCGCACCGCCACGCGAACCGGTCGTCCGTCGATTTCGAGCATCACGTGATCCGGCTCCGGCGCGCCGGTGGAGAAAAACCGCATCGAGGGGTCCGCGTCAGGCTTTGCAGGATCAGAGCATTGCAGAAAACATCGAAAAAACCAGCGCGGTTCCGCGCGATTCGAACCGTTCCAGTATAGCGCCCATGCACAAGATGCGTGACCGGGATCGCACGATGCGGTCCGCAAAAGAAAAGCGAGAGCGGCCGCGACAGGCCACTCTCGCTTGAAAGGCCGGTCATCTCCGGCCCGTCAGTCGGGAGCCAATGCGTATGCGCGCGCGCATCGGCAGCATCCGACCGTATTGGGGCCCCTTGGGGGAAGGGGCTGGAGCGCCGACCCGTTCGAGCCGACCCTCTGGAGGCGATCCGCATATTGGCTGAATAGCGAACCGCTCTTCCTGAAAAAGATATTTAACAGAACTGCGAATTAAATCCAGATGGCCCTAGCAACACTTTGTTACAAAAGAAGTATATGTGTCTTGTCCGACGATTTAATCTTTGGAGCGCAGCGTTGTGTTGGCTTTCGCAAGTGCCTGTTATTCAAGGATGAACCGCGAGCCGGCTGCGTGTGCATCGCTGAATTGGCCAAAGAAAAGCCGCGACACTTTGTGTCGCGGCTTTACAAAAAATATTTTCATTGCGGCAAGCTCTCCCGTGGAGGGCTTGTGGAAAACATGCTCACACGAGCCGACTCGCCTGTGCGATCCAGTCGTCCCGCGTTGCGCGCCCGCGCAGGGCGAGCCTTTCATCGAGTTCGGCAAGCTGTGCCGCGCTCAGGGCCGCGATCTGGCGGAAATGAAAGATCCCGGCGCCGTTGAGCGCATCGGAAAGTTTCGGCCCGACCCCCGAGATCCGCGTGAGATCGTCCGCGCTGCCTTCGGGCGCGGCAAGGGCGATGGCGGCCAGCCCGGCCTCTGCCTTGGAGGCGGGGGCAGGCCTTGCCACCGCCTTCGATGGGGCCGGTGTCGCCACCTTTGGCTTGGCGAGCTCCAACGGCCTGCGGTTCGAGCGGATGAAATCGGAGATGCGCGGCGCGATTTCGGCGCGGAAGCGCGAGCCATTGAAGACGCCGTAGTGGCCCGCCCCCATCTGCATGTAATGGACGCGCTTCTCGTCGGGAATGTTCGTACACAGCTTGTGCGCGGCCTTTGTCTGGCCGATCCCGGAAATGTCGTCCTTTTCGCCCTCCACCGTCATCAGCGCCGTGTTGCGGATCGCCGAGGGCTCCACCAGGCGGTCGCGATGCATCATTTCGCCCTTGGGCAGCGCCTGGCGGATGAAGACCGTGTCGACCGTCTGCAGATAGAATTCCGCCGTCAGGTCCATGACGGCCAGATATTCGTCATAGAACTCACGATGCTTTTCCGCGCTGTCGCCGTCGCCGGAGACGAGGTGATTGAAGAACTCGTGATGCGCCATGATGTGGCGGTCGAGATTCATGCTCATGAAGCCGGAAAGCTGCAGAAAGCCGGGATAGACTTCGCGCATGAAGCCGGGATGCGGGAACGGGACCCGCATGATCACGTTCTTGGCGAACCAGTCGATGTTGTGGGAAAGCGCCATCTCGTTCACGGCGGTCGGGTTTTCGCGCGTGTCGATGGGCCCGCCCATCAGCGTCATCGAATTCGGCGCATAGGGATCGCCCGCCGCCTCCATGACCGCGACGGCCGCCAAAACCGGCACCGCCGGTTGGCACACGCCCATCACGTGGGTGTCGCCGCCAAGGCGATGCAGGATGGAGATGACGTAGTCGATATAGTCGTCGAGATCGAAACGGCCTTCCGACACCGGCACCTGGCGAGCGTCGATCCAGTCGGTGATATAGACGTCATGGGTGGGCAGGAAGGCTTCGACCGTCCCGCGCAGAAGCGTGGCGTAATGGCCCGACATCGGGGCCACGATCAGCAGCTTCGGGTCGTTGCGCGGCTTGGTGAGCGCGCGCTGGAAATGGATCAGCCGGCAAAAGGGACGTTGCCAGACAACCTCCTCATGCACCGACACCGGCATCCCGCTGATCGTCACCGTTTCGAAGCCGAAGGCGGGTTTGCCATAGCGTCGGGTGGCGCGCTCGAACAGCTCGCAGGCGGCAGCCATGCCGCGACCCACCGGCGTGTGCGTGGCCGGGTTCAGCGGGTTCTTGAAATAGAGCCGGGTCACATCAGCCACCGCTCGCATGGGGCTCAATGCGGCGTGGTTGAGTTCGTGAAGCTGGTAATATGGCACCTTGAACAACTCGTGAAACGACATCCAGACGCCTTTCCTGGCAATTTGCTGCAGTGCAACATTTTAGGTCCGAGGCAACGAATAAGCAACTGAAAGCTGGCGTTCGTGACGCAGATGCAAAATCAGACGGGGATGAAATCACCTTCGGGCACCAGAGGCGGACCCTGGGGGATGCCGCCAGGTCTTTCAAATGCACGGGTGTCGATTGGCAAGTCCTGTCTCCCCTTTCCCCTCATGCAGGCGCCGGGTCGCCCTGGGCAAGACTGGCGATCTCCCGCGACAGGGCTTCGACCTGCGCCCAGTCTGTGTACTCGATCTGCGTGGTCGGATCGGTCGGCCCACGGCTCATCCTCATGATGAGGCGGATCATGAACCGGTCAAACGGCCGGTAGCGGGGATAGTCCAGTTTTCCGGCAATGGAGGCGGCGAGTTTCGGCGTCAGGCCGTGGCGCGCCAGCCATTTGCGCAAGTAACCGTTGGTCGCAACCGATTGCCGGTTCGGTTTGCGTGCGGTGAGGCACACCAGAAGCATGGCGAGGCGTTCCGGCGCGATGCGGGCCTTGTTGGCGCGCAGAAAGGCCTCCGCCTCACGCAGCGGGTAGCCATAGCGGATCGGTGCGATGACGACGATGAAGCTGTCCTGCCCGATCCGCTCGGCAGGCAAGTCCGGGGACGTTGCGGCGTGAAGCGTCACCTCGCCTTCAAAAGCGCCCATCAGGATCTTTTCGATGAACCGGGCGATCTTGAGGGTGTGACCGTCGTGGCTGGCGTAAACGATGTCTATTCTTGTTGTCATTTTGCATTCTCGCCCAGCAGCGACATTCACATTGTCGCAATGAACAAGACTAGCGCCGCGGGCGAAGGCTTGTCGAGCCGGCATCGGGCGGGCGCGGGATATCCGTCGCGAAAGGTGTCACGATCCGGGAACCGCCAGGCGCGGGCGCAGCGGTGTCCGCGCCCCCTGCCCGCCACCCCCTGCCCGCTACCCCCTGCCAGCCACCCCCTGCCCGGCGCGCCGGGGCGCACAGTCCTGAAATCGCACTGGTGTGATCTTGTGATTTCCGCACATGCTGCCTGCGCGGGCAAGTGCGTCGGGGGCGGTGCGCCGGAAACCCTGGGGCAGGCAGGAAGCAACGGGCCTTTGCCAGTTTGACGGACATCAGTGCGCATGCGGCGAATTTGTTGCACTATTCCAGAACGTCAAAAGGGAGGACTTCTACCATGCGTAGACAAATGATCTGGGCGCTTGTGATGAACTCCGAGCACGCCCACATCCTTCGCGGTCTTGATCGTGCCGACACGGACGAGCCGATCGAGCTCACCAACCAGGCGAACGCCACCCGGCAGCGTGACGCGCAAAGCGAGGAGCGCGGCAGAAGCCACGCCAGCGATCACAGCGGCCGACGCTCGGCCATGGAGCCGGGCGCGGATACGGTCCTGCGCGACATGCAGGATTTTGCGCAGGAGGCATTCAGGCTGTTGGAGGAGCACCGCAGCGCCGGCGACTTCGATCGTCTCGCGATTTTCGCCTCCCCGAAAATGCTTGGTGTCCTGCGCAAGGCCCTGCCGCCCAGTCTCGGCGAAGCCGTCATGCAGGAAGAGGCCGCCAACCTCGTCGGGATGCCCGTTCATGACCTGCGCACCTTCATCCGCAACAAGCTTGAGAGCGGGGCCGTGCGATGAACGGCAATTGAGGCGCAACATGTGAGAAAGGCTTCCCGATCTCGGGGGAAGGTTCCCTGGCTCCAACAGCAACCGTTGTGGTTTCCACCGAATATTAGCGGAAAGACAATGGTGCTATAATGGATAGGTTTTTCTCATGTAGAGTTATCTCGATCGGTGAGGGCGGCGTCTGGGGAATGGATCCTATCGGAATTTTGCATTCGCAAGGCATATCATCCCATTTGCGGCCCAGCGATGAACTTGCTCTCAGCAACGTCGTTGCGATGATGCAGCACACGGCTGCGCTGATCGGTATCTATGACGAGAAAGAACGTCTGCGATTTACCAACGAAGCCTTTCGCAAGGCCTACTTCATAAGCCCTGGTGAGGACCTGTGCTGGCAACGGCTCATGAGGCGGAACTTTGCCGCCAAACGCGGCACGATCATTCGCTCCGATGACATCGATGGCTGGATTGCGTCGGTCAGGTCCCGACGTGGGAAAAACAAAGTCAGAACCTACGAAAGTGATCTGCACTGCGGCGCCTATATCTGGGTAACGGAAACGATGCTGCCCAATGGGTGGATCATTTACGTCGGGACGGATATCTCGGAATTGCGTCCGTCGGAACGCTGGCTTCGCCAGGCGCGCGATGAAGCCGTCCGCGCCTCCACCACGGATGAGCTGACGGGCGTTTCCAATCGAAGGCATATCATCGGCCAACTGGAAAAGATGCTGCTTTGCGCGGCGGATCGATCGCGCAATCTCAGCGACGTCGCTGTCGAGGCGGGCGGAACCGTGGGCTTGCTGGACATCGACTACTTCAAGAAGATCAACGACACCTATGGTCATCAGGTGGGCGACGAAGTTCTGGTGGCGTTTGCCAGGGTTGTTCGAGAGACGATCAAGTTGCGCGATGCCTTTGGGCGTTTTGGGGGAGAGGAATTCCTGCTCCTGTTTCCCGGGCAAAACCTGGAGGTTGCCATCGCAACACTCAGAAAGCTTTATGAAGTCGTCTCGGCGGTTCGCCCGGTCAGAAATGCGCCTGACCTGAAGCTCTCATTTAGCGTCGGCATGACGCGGATCTTGCCCGGCGACGACACATCCAGAATCTTTTCCAGATGCGATGCCGCCCTCTACGAAGCGAAGGAAAGCGGCCGCAATCAATTGAAGGTCTACGGGGTGTCCGGCGATTAGCAGGAAACTGCCCGCCAGCACCCGAGTTCGGATATCCGACGTACCCCGTCACGCTTGAAATCTTGGGTGAAATTGGCGTTTGCCCGTGAAGGCCTCCTTGCCTCAAATTTAGGGAAGAAGGCGTCGACAACCCCAGGGGCTATTCAACCTCGGCCTGGGCCAACGTTGACAGCGGAACGCGGAAAGGCTTCACATCGTCCCATGAGCGCGCCCTTACCCCGGCTGACGCAAATCTGGTGGACCGTCGTCGCGTTCGCTCCGCTGATCGTGTTCTCGCTCTCCGGCCGGCTCGGCGCCGACTTCCCCGACCGCTTCACACTCGGCGCGGCGGCGGTCGGGCCAAGCCTTGTCGCACTCGTCCTTTGCCGCCAACCGCTCAATCCGCTGCTCGTGGCGGCCGACCTCTGGCTCTGCGCTCTCGCTGTCATGATTGGCTCGGGCGATGAGCGTCTAATCCATTTTGCCGACTACTTGCGCGAGGCCTCCTTCTTCCTGGCGCTGCTTCTGATCGGGCTCGGGAAGCATCTCCTGACCCCTGGCGGCCTCTACATCACGGAAGACGACCCTGCTTCCGCCCGCCGCGCCTCGGCCCGGCTTCTGCTTCTGATCGCACTCGCGACCGCGTGGTCGGTTTTCTGGCGCGGCAATGAGGCTCTTGCGGCCAGCCTGCCCGCGCTCCTGCTCTTCCTCATCCAGCCACGTCTCGTCCCCGCCCCGGCCGGCTGACCGTGCAGCCATCCGCAGGCCGGAATGAACCGCACTTGCCTGGTGAGAGTGCTGCGGGCCGCCTAGAAACCGCAAATGCCTCGTCGAGGTCCAGAAAACCGAGATCTCTGCCCCCCGATATGTACTTCTCCGGTCGCACCCAGCACGAGCCGGAAGTGGTCACCCTTACGATCTCACGTGCCCCCGCCATGAGAAAGAACGCTGCCCATGAGGCGGCTTCCGTGTGGGGGAGCTCTGTCTGGCTGGCGGCGTGTTTCTCGGGGGCAGACGGACAGCTTTTCTGCACCCTATCGCTGCCTGTCCGCGGGGACGGCGCGACCGGGGGCAAACGCAGAACATCGAACGTTCTGCGGACATGCTGCGGACATGGGCTGGACCCGGCCAATGGTGGCAGACGCCAAATATCTGATTTTACGGGAGGAAAATGGTGCACCCGACAGGATTCGAACCTGTGACCTCTGCCTTCGGAGGGCAGCGCTCTATCCAGCTGAGCTACGGGTGCTTGCAGGGCCGCTTCGGGCGGCCAACGTTGCAACAGGCGTTGAATAGCTTATCGCGAAGCCACAGGCAACCGTGTAGGCATGCCATCCACGCCGCCGTGACACGGATGTCCCCCAAAGACCGTATCTGCCCGCAATCCGCGAAGGCCTCGGGGGCAGAAACCGCGTGTGGTTCGGTTGGCAGGAGGCCGCAACGGCCGCCGCAGGACGGACTGCAGGGCCAGGCGCGGGCTCGCCGCAGGGCTTGGCGGGATCAGAAGTCGAGATGATCCACGACGCGGCTGAGCAACCCCTTGCTCTTGCCCTTGTTGCGCGCCGGGGGCTTGGCCTTGCCATTGCCCGCCGCCTTGGCCGGGTGGAATTCCAGAACCAGAAACCCGCGCCCATCTTCGGCAAAGCGGGTGGCCTTGATCTGATAGTTGGCCGCGCCGCCTTGCAGGTTGCGCACCGGGCAGGTCAAGCCCTCTTCCCCGCCTTCGATGGTGATGTCGCTCTGGATCTGGTTCAGATCGTCCGACCGCATCAGGATCTGGGTAATCGTGTCGTTGCCCACATGTTCCCGGCGCAGGCCGAAGGTGCGCAACGCAGCCGCATTGGCCGCCACGATCAGGTTCTCCGGCGTGGAAATCGTCATGGCCGGCGTCGGCAGTTTGTCGAAGACCAACCCCATGTCGACCGCATCCGGGTCAGTCACCTCGCCCGCGAACAACAGGCCGTAGCCGGAATCGTCCACGCCAAAGCGCTGGCAGCGGAAATTCATGTCGATGAAGGTGTTGTTCGCCAGCTGGAAGCGTTGCTGCGCCTTCACCACGTCCTTGTTGTTGTCCAGAAGCGCCGAAATCGCGGAGACGAAGGCCTTGCCGAGAACATTGGAGGAGGCGCGAATATGGCGGGCCACCAGCATCCTCTCGTCGGAGATGCCGAATACGCGAAGAAATTCGGGGTTGGCGGAGCGAATCAGGCCAGTCCCGTCAAGCAGCATGATCGCCGAAGGCGATATGGAGGTCAGCCGTGTGAGCAGGGTCAACGCGTCCTGAAGGGCAACCTCACGACCGACATCGTCCTCGCAATTGCGGAAGACGCCCTGCACCATCGGCGAGCCGGACTTCGTTCCCGTGCGGATCGCGGCGCTTTCGATATGGGTGGCGATGCCCGCCCGGTTCATCACCGTGAAGCGGACCGGCCCGTGACTGCCGTCGCGCAACGCCGCCTCGTAATGGCGCAGGAGCGCAGCGCGGTCCTCTTCCTTGTAACGGGCGATGACATCCGCCAAACGCTCCGTCGTCTGCGGTCGGGTTTCCCCAACCGTCTCCGCGAAGATGCGCTGCCATGTGACCGTGTTGTTGACCGGGTCATAGGTCCAGGCCGCCACGCGCAATAGCGACAGCAGCGACTCCCTCTCCGCTTCCGGAATGGCAAGGCCTGCCTTGCCTGCGCTTGCCGAGACTGCACCGGACGGCTTGGCCGTCTCGGTCCGGGCAGGTTTGGCTTTGCGCTGAATTGCTTCAACCATATATTCCGGTCCGCGGCTTTCGAGTGTTGGTTTGATGGCGATTTCGCGACTATGTGGCATCTAGCGGATGCAGGCTTTAAAAATCCGTTTTCCCGTTTGCACCGAATTACCTTAAAGCGCGCCTGTTAAAGACCTAGCACCATGAAGTAGAATGTAAATTCGGAAACGAACGCATCCCTAAGGAGAAATGCGTGGGGATTGCGGTAGCGTTAATAAAGCATTGATCCTCCATTTAAACACATGTCAAAACCACTCTGGTTGCATGGTATTCGATTACACGCGAGTGCCCGTGTGCTTGGTGTGATTGCGATGCGCCAGGGCGGTGTTGGCGACCTGCGGAGACGATGAGCGATGAGGCCGTTCGACCAGGCCATAGAGGCCGGGCTGATCGATGGGAGGCAGTCGGAAGCTGCGTTGATGGTGCGTCGGGGTGTGGCGCGTCTGATGCGCCGCACGGGCGCGTCCTGTCTGTTTGAAGTCACCTTACCTTCGGGGCGTCGGGCGGATCTGATCGCGGTCGGTGCCAAGGGCGAGATCTGGATCGTGGAGGTGAAATCCTCGATTGCCGATTTTCGCGCCGACACCAAGTGGCCCGATTACCGCGAATGGTGCGACCGTTTCTTTTTCGCCACTCACCCGGATGTTCCGGAGGAGATCTTTCCGCAGGAAGCCGGACTGATGATGTCGGATGGCTTTGGCGCGGATATCTTGCGCTCCGCCCCCGCCCATCCGCTCGCCGCCGCCCGGCGCAAGGCCGTTACCCTGCGGCTCGCGCAATTTGCAGCCAACCGGCTGCACGACCTGATGGACCCCGCCTTGACCGCAGGCGAGGCAGGCAGCGGTTTCGACATCTGAGGTGTGTCCAGGCGCGCATCGCGCGCCTGTGCAGGGCACCAGGCCTTGTCCCTCCGCCCCTGTCTTCACACGGACGGCAAGGCCTCAGTACCCTGCCGACGGGTCGCAAGCCCTGCGAAGGCGATCAGGCTCAGCGCGGGGCGCGCTTGGCGAGAATGCGCTGCAAGGTGCGGCGATGCATGTTCAGCCGGCGTGCGGTTTCCGAGACGTTGCGATCACAAAGCTCGAAGACGCGCTGGATGTGTTCCCAGCGCACGCGGTCGGCCGACATCGGGTTTTCCGGCGGCGAGGCCATTTCGTCGAGCTTGCGGGTCAGGGCGGCGAAGATGTCGTCCGCATCCGCTGGCTTGGCGAGATAATCGATCGCACCGAGCTTCACCGCCGTCACCGCCGTGGCGATATTGCCGTAACCGGTGAGGATGATGGCGCGTGCGTCGGGCTTGTGCTCATGCAATGTCCCGATGACATCAAGGCCGTTTCCATCCTGGAGCCTCATGTCGACGACCGCGAAAGTGGGCGGTTCGGCCACGATCTTGGCGCGCGCTTCCTCGACGCTTTCGGCCATTTCGGTCACGAAACCGCGCTTTTCCATCGCGCGTGCCAGCCGTTGCAGAAACGGCTTGTCGTCATCGACAAGCAACAGGCGGGCGCCGGCGATATCTCCAACAATCGGCTCACTGTGCACGTCGTCTGTCATCTGAATTTCCCGCATTCTCAGGGAGGCCAAGGAGCGCCTCACAACTTCAGTTATATAGGAAAATCGAGTTGCAGCTGCAAATCGCATATTCCGTGTTTGTCCCCCTCCCGGGGGTGTGCCGCAAGAAGGGCGGCGTCTTTACTGCTGCGCGTGTTGCCCCTCGGTCGCGGCAGCGGAATCTTCGGCCTCTTCCAGCGATATGCGCGGCCACTGGATCTGCACGACGGCGCCGCCCTCCAGCCCGTTGCGCAGCGCCAGGCGCGCGCCGGTGCGCTCAAGCAGCGTCTTGGCGATGAAGAAGCCAAGTCCGAGCCCCCCGGCATTGGCCTGCTGCGCGGCGGGCTTTGGCAGCGCCCCGGAGCGTGCGCGGGTTGTGACATAGGGTTCGCCGAGACGGTCGATCACCTCGTCGGCAAAGCCCGGGCCGTCATCGGAAATGGTCACCGTTGCGGTGGTCTGGTTCCATGTGATCCGCACGCTGACGGCGCTTTCGGCGAAATCGACTGCGTTCTCCAGCAGGTTGCCGATGCCATAGAGGATGGACGCGTTGCGGCGCACCAGCGGCTCGCCCTGCTCGCCGTCCTTCATGATGGTGATGGTGACGCCCTGGTCGCGATGCGGCTCGGCCACTTCCTCGATGAGGTGGGATAGCCGGGCGGCAAAGAAGGACTGGTCGGAGGAAAGCGAGGTCAGTTTGCGCAGGATCTCGCGACAGCGATCCCCTTGCGAGCGGATGAGCTCCAGGTCCTCGCGTTGCGTGCTGCCCTTGGGGAATTCCGATTCCAGTTCCTTGGCGGTCAGAACGATGGTGGCGAGCGGGGTGCCGAGCTCATGGGCGGCGGCGGCGGCCAGGCCGTCCAGCGCGTGCAGGTGCTGTTCGCGCTCAAGGGTGAGTTCGGTGGCGGCCAGCGCCTGCGAGAGCTGACGCGTCTCCGCGGCAACGAGGAAGGTGTAGATGGCGATGAAGGTCAGCGTCGCCACCAGCGAGACCCAGATCCCGAACTGATAGATGCTGGGCAGCTCCAGATGCTGGCCCTCGAACCACGGCAGGGGAACCTGGTAGATCGCCAGCAGGATCGTGGCGAATATGGCGATGCCGCCGAGAATGACGGTTTCGCGCCCGGGAAGGGCGGCGGCGGAAACAGTGACTGGCACCACCAGCAGCATGGCGAAGGGATTGCCGAGGCCGCCCGTCAGGAACAGCAGGCCTGCAAGCTGCAGGATGTCATATCCCAGAAGAAACGTGGCCAGCCGCTGCGGCAGGCGCTGCACCTTGGAGCGTATGAACCTCAGGGCGAGGTTGAGCCATGCGGACAGCGCGATGAGAGCAAAGACCAGTCCGAGGTGGACTTTGAAGTCCAGGGCGTATTGAACGACAATCACCGCGGCCGTCTGGCCGGCGACCGCGAACCAACGCAGACGCACCAGTGTGTCGAGCTTGAGGAGTCTTTCGCCAAAGTCATTGCGCGAAGAGGCAGGGCTGAGCATTCAGGCTCCCATGCGGCGTTGCTTGGAAACGACCATACACCCCCTGATAGACTGCTTGGCGCTTTCCGCCAAGCCATTGTATCGGCCAATAGTCGACCGTAAGTGGTTTGACGTAACGGTATTTTTTCCAAGTGCAGCCGGTTTCGGCGGCCTTGTGGCACCTCTGCGCTTGTCTCCCCCATCCAGACCGTGGTAGCCAGCCACATCGAGGCCGGCCCGGAATGTGGCCCGCCACAAGGACCCGACACACGGACAACGACACTCGATGAGCGATACGAACGAGCCGAACGCCGGTGCGCAGCAGCCGCCGCAGCCCGCAATTAACATCCTGGTGCAGTACATCAAGGACCTCTCGTTCGAGAATCCGAACGCCCCGGCCGCACTGCGCCCAAGCCAGCAGCAACCGCAGCTGGACATCAACGTGAACGTCAACGCGACGAAGCACGAAGACAACCAGTTTGAGGTCACGCTCACGCTGGAAGCCAAGGCCGTTTCCGGCAGCACCGCCATGTTTGCGGTCGAGCTCGTCTATTGCGGCATCTTCCGCATTCAGGGCGTGCCCGAAGAGCACATGCACCCCTTCGTCCTGATCGAGTGCCCGCGCATGCTCTTCCCCTTCGCGCGTCAGATCCTGGCCGACTGCACCCGCAACGGCGGCTTCCCGCCGCTGATGATCGATCCGATCGACTTTGCCGCGCTCTATCGCCAGAACATGGCGCAGGGCAACACCCAGCCCCTGAACTGAGCCGGCCGGGAGCCTTCGCTCTCGCCCCCGTTCAAGGGACTGACAGACGAAAAAAGGGGCGCGCAGGTGATCTGCGCGCCCCTTTTGCTTTGCGTTCCGCCTTCAGGGCGGGGTCAGGCGAATTTCGGATCGAGCGTGACGGAATAGAGTTCCGTGTCGCCGCTATCCATCAGCCGGACCTTGAGCTGCTCGGTCGCGCCGTCGATTTCCACGAGGCCGAAGAACTGCAGACCCATGGAGGGCGGCAGGTTTCCGCCCTGCTCCTTCGTCGGGGCCTTCACGAACTTCACTTCCGGGCCGAAGGTGCCATCGAGATCGTTCGGGCCGAAGGTTCCGGCATGCAGCGGGCCGGAGACGAATTCCCAGAACGGATCGAAATCCTGGAAGGCCGCCTTGTCCGGGTTGTAATAATGGGCGGCGGTGTAGTGGACGTCGGCCGTCAGCCACACGGTGTTGTCGATGCCCGCGCTCTTGATGAAGCGCAGCAGGTCGGCGAATTCCAGCTCGCGGCCCTTCGGTGCACCATTGTCGCCATTGGCGACGGCTTCCACGCGCTTGACGTCCTTGTGTGTGTCCCACACGCACAGGCCGATGGGCATGTCGCAGGCGATGACCTTCCACGTCGCCTTGGAGTTCACCAGCTCGCGCTTCAGCCACGCGATCTGTTCGGCACCCAGCACCTGGGACTTTTCATCGACCGCATCCTGCATGCCGTCGCTGTTCGGGCCGCGATAGGACCGCAGGTCGAGGAAGAACACGTCCAGCATCGGGCCGTAGGGGATCTTGCGGTAGACGCGGCCGGGCTCGGCGGGCATGTAGGAGATCGGCGTCATCTCGTGGAAGGCGCGCGCGGCACGGGCGGACAGCAGCTGCACGTTCTTTTCGGTGTAGCGGGCGTCGTCGGTGAGGTCCTTGGAGGCCGACCAGTTGTTGACCACCTCATGGTCGTCCCACTGGAAGAAGGTCGGAACCTCGCGCGACATGGCGAGCACGTTCTCGTCCATCATGTTGTATTTCCACTGGCCGCGATACTCGTTCAGCGTCTCCGCGACCTTGGACTTTTCCGGCGTGACGATGTTCTTCCAGATCGTCCCGTCCTTCAGCTCCACCTCTTCCTTGAGCGGGCCGTCGGAATAGACGGTATCGCCGGAATGGATGAAGAAGTCCGGCTGGTGCTGGACCATGGTGGCGTAGATCTTCATGCCGCCGCGGGCTTTGTCGATGCCCCAGCCCTGGCCGACGGTGTCGCCCGACCACACGAATTTCACGTCGCGCTTCGAGGTCGGCGCGGTGCGGAAATGGCCGACCATCGGCTGCGAGGTGGCGTTGACGTCATTGAGGTCGGCAAGCGTGACCCGGTAGAAGATCTCCTGATCCGACGGCAGGTCCTCGACCATGCGCTTGACCGCGAGATCGGTGTCGGGAAGCGCATTGAGCGGCGCCAGGCGGCGGGCATTGGCGAAGTCCTCACGGGTGGCGATCTCGAACATCACCTTCGAAGGACGGTCGGCGCGGGTCCACACCATGCCGGAATTGGCGGTGACGTCGCCCGACTGGACGCCGTGGCTGATGACGGGACGGCTGGCGGCGCGGCTGAGCGCGGGCATGGCGAGACCGCCCGCGGCGACAAGGCCGGTGGCGGCGGTGGACTTCAGGAAGGAACGGCGCGAAAACGACATGTGAGGTCTCTCTCCTTGAGGCGCAAATGCTGCGGCGCCGCAAAGTGATGTCGGACCATGACACTACGTTATCGCTGATGTGACGGTTTTCATAAATTTCCATGACGCTGCGGGATTGGCTGCCGGCCCAGGCCGGGTTTGCGCTGGAAACGCGCGGGCCGGATCGCCTGCGACCTTGCATTTGCCGGGCGATCAGCGCATCACCCGTCCCGGATTTCCCGCCGCAGCGGCGAATGGCCCAATCGAACCCGCGGATAGTGATGACACCCCCTCTCAAGATCGGCCCGCTTGAACATGTGCCCGGCGCGCGAACGCTGCTCATGGGCATCCTGAACGTGACGCCGGACAGCTTTTCGGACGGTGGACGCCATGATGCGCCTGCGGCCGCGCTTGACCATGCCCGCACGCTGATGGCGCAAGGCGCCGATATCATCGATGTCGGCGGCGAAAGCACCCGGCCCGGTTCGCAACGCATTTCCGCGCAGGAAGAACTGGCGCGCATTCTCCCCGTTCTGACAGGCTTGCGCGGATTTGCCTGCGCCGTTTCCATCGACACGTTCAAGCCCGACGTGGCCGCCGCTGCAATTCGCGCAGGCGCCCACGCTATCAACGACATTCTCGGCCTTCAGGGCGATCCGGACATGGCGCGCGTGGCCGCGCGCACCGGCGCGCCCCTCATCGCCATGCACAATCGCGGTCTGGACCCGACCGCCGACGTGGACCCCGCCCGCGATATCGTGGCCGACATGATCGCCTTTTTCGCCCGCACGCTGGAAATCGCGGAACAGGCAGGCGTCGACAGGCACAGGATCATCCTCGATCCCGGTATCGGCTTCGGCAAGACACCGGAGCAGAACCTGATCGCACTCAACCGGCTGGGCGAGGTGAAGGCCCGTTTCGGTCTGCCGGTGCTGGTGGGGGCTTCGCGCAAACGCTTCATCGGAACACTGACGGGGCGTGAGGCGGCGGACCGCGACGCGGGCTCGCTGGGCGCGCATCTGGCGGCGGTGGCCCGCGGGGCCGACATCATTCGCGCCCATGATGTGCGGCTTCACGCGGACGCCTTGAAAGTGGCCGACGCCGTCCTGCATGAGCGCATGGGCTTTGGGGAGATGGAACCGTGACGGGAGATGTGATGCGGAAAACGCCCGTGCGCGCCGTTCTGGGCCTTGGCTCCAATATCGGCGACAAGCGCGGCTTTCTTGCCGCGGCGATCCGACAGATCGCGGAGAGCGAGGGGATCGTGCTCGTGGCGCGCTCCGCCGACTATCGCACCGCGCCCTGGGGGCTCACGGATCAGGACTGGTTCGTCAATGCCTGCGTGTTGGTGGAGACGACGCTGGACGCGTCCGACCTTCTGGCGCGGGCGCTGGAGATCGAACGCGCGCTCGGCCGGGTGCGCGATATTCGCTGGGGCCCGCGCAAGATCGATATCGACGTGCTTGTCTATGGCGGCGAGGAAATCGCGCGCGAGGGGTTGTGCGTGCCCCATCCGCGCATTGCCGAGCGGGCCTTCGTGCTGGTTCCGCTGGCCGAAATCTGGTCCGATGCGCCCATCGGCGGCGGGCTGACCGCCTCAACGGCGCTTGCCGGATGCCCCGATGCGGACACCATCGAGCGGCTGGACGAACATGCGTCGTGAAACCGGGATCAGCCGCCGAAGAGCGGAGGCTGATCGCCGAAGAGCGGCTTGGTTTCGGCGGCTCTGTTCATCAGCCAGACGGCGGCATTGAGCGCTGTGGCATAGAACAGCCAGAGCGTATAGGGCGTGAACAGGTAGGCGGCGATGCGATCGCGGGACCAGTTCTCGATCGTGTACCAGAGCACCAGCGCGGTCGTCAGGATGATCAGGATGAAGGCGCGATAGGGATCCTGAAAGCCGAAGAAAAAGACCGGCCAGGTCAGGTTCACCAGCATCTGGCCGACCCAGAGCTTCATCGACTTACCGAACTTGTTGCGCTCGAACGTGCGCCAGCCGGCGATCGCGATCAGCACATACATCACGCTCCAGACCGGCCCGAAGACCCAGTTCGGGGGCGCAAAGGCAGGTTTTGCGAGCGACTCGTACCACTCCGTGGGGCGGGCCAGAAAGCCCATCCCCATGCCTGCTCCGAGGACGCAGACGATAAAGAGGGCGAGAACGATCCATCGACGCATGGTCGAACCTTTCATGTTTAGGGTCGCGGCATGGCGGTTGGCCGGGTCCCCGGCCCGCTATCGCAACCTGCGCGCGCACTGATAGACAAACTGCACAGCATTTCTCAAGTCCCAACATGCCCGCCGGTAAAGGCGCGCATGTGAAACCGTGCCTGTTCGCGCCCCTGCCGATAGGCCGCGCCATGGGGACAGGCGATCCGCGCCAGACATCCCGACAGGCAGGCCGCGTCCGGATTTGCCTCCAGATAGGACAGGCACCGCGGCACGTCATAGCCCTGTGGCGTCAGCGCCTTTGCTGGACAGGCAGCCATGCAGGGCTTTTCGACGCATGCCGGACACGGGCCCGCCCTTTCACCTTCCAAGGTGGGGTCGGCCCTCTGCGCTGTTGCGGGTTTTTCCGGCGGATGGCGTGCGCCAGACGTCTCCCAGACAAGGGCTGCGCGAAATCCCGCCCAGGGCCCGAAGCGGGAATGCGCCAGCACCCCGACCGGGCTTGGCGAAAAGCCGCCCGCCCGCATCGCCCACTGCTGAAAAGGCTGAAAGGGGCGTTCGAAGGGAAAGACGGCCCCCATCTCGAAATGGGCGGCGATGGCGGTGATGCAGCGCCGCGTGTAGCGATCCAGCGGATCGCGCGCTCCGTCGCGGGCCTCGGGCGCGGCGGTGAATGCCTCCCACATCGCCCCGCCCGCATTGCCGACAAGGATGAGGAACCCGCTGCCGCCAGTCGGGTCGCAGGCTGGAAGGCCCGCCACGCCGCTTGTCTTCGAGGCATCGAAAGCGAACCCGCCAAGGATCAGGAACCCGTCCCGGCTCAGCGCCTTGCGCAGATCCTCCATGTCGATGCCCGCCATCGCGTCCGTATCCGTGTCCTTGCCGATTCGGTCTTGCCCTTGCCTGTCTGTCACGGGCGTGCTTAATGGGTGTCACCCGAGCGCAACAACACGTGGCAAAACGCCATGAAGTGATTCGCGTTTTCGGTGTCAGGCGGTGTTTCGATTGCGCCAGCTTTCGGAATTGTAGAGAGTATCCGCCAATTCCGGGCAACAATTTGAGGCCAGTGCGGTGATTTATTCCGATTGTATTCACGCGGCGTCTGCCGTGTCTGCGCATTCTGCAAACGCTTCTGTCTCTGCAGGTGCTCCTTCGGGCAAGCGGATCGCCACAGCAGTTCTGGCCCTGGCCCTGCTTTCCGGGGCCTCACCGGCCCTTGCGGCCGACTATTACGGGTCTTCCCCGGTCGATAGCCGCAGCTTCGCGCCCTACAACGAAGTGCGCGGCGGCGTCTATTTCCACGACACGATGGACCGGGAATCCGGTGTCGACATCAACGCCGAGATCCTGATGCGCTGGGGCGCGCTGGCCTTCAAGACGCCGTTCCTTGACACCCAGTCGATGCTGCGTCCGCATATTGGCGGCAATCTGAACACCTCCGGCGACACTTCGATCCTCTATGCGGGCTACACCCTGTCCATCGACCTGACGGATTACCTGTTTGTCGAAGGCTCCTTCGGCGGCATGGTCCATAACGGCAACACCGAGGCGGGTCAGGGCGGTCTGGCGCTGGGCTGCAACGTGATGTTCCACGAATCCGCCTCCGTCGGCTACCGCATCAATCAGGCCTGGAACCTGTCGGCCATCATCGAGCACTCGTCGAACAACGGCTATTGCTCCGACAATGACGGCCTGACCAATGTCGGCGTCCGCCTCGGCTACGCCTTCTGATCCAGCCGGGTTTTCCGGTAAAACTGAAATCGATGGACGCCGCGGATCAGGAGATGCGCGGCGTTTTTGTTTGCGTTGGGGTTGAGCCAAACGCCAACGCCGCCTGTCAGACATCCGAGCCTCAAGGTGCACGATGGTACCCCCTCTCCCATGGGGAGAGGGCTGGGGTGAGGGGTTGGGATCTCTCGTGGATACGGAGACGCTGACACCCCTCACCCGTCGCTTGCGCGCCGACCTCTCCCCATGGGAGAGGTTCTGGGCCGGTGTCTTCTTCGTGGCAGCCCATCGAGGGTCCGCATTTCGCGAAGACACCCGTTTCGACGCCCATCCTCCCCATCCCCCGCGATGCGCTCCCTCTCCCAAGGGGAGAGGGCTGGGGTGAGGGGTTGGGATCTCTCGCGGATACGGAGACGCTGACACCCCTCACCCGTCGCTTGCGCGCCGACCTCTCCCCATGGGAGAGGTTATGGGCCGGTGTCTTCTTCGTGGCAGCCCATCGAGGGTCCGCATTCCGCGAAGACACCCGTTTCAACGCCCATCCTGCGCACCCCCCGCGATGCGCCCCCTCTCCCATGGGGAGAGGGTTGGGGTGAGGGGATGGGATCTCTCGTGGATACGGTGGGCCTGACACCCCTCACCCGTCGCTTGCGCGCCGACCTCTCCCCATGGGAGAGGTTCCGGGCCGGGTTTTTCTTCGTGGCAGTCCATCGAGGATCCGCATTCCGCGAAGACACCCGTTTCAACGGCCACGCCTCCCCATCCCCCGCGATGCGCCCCCTCTCCCATGGGGAGAGGGCTGGGGTGAGGGGTTGGGATCTCTCGGCGAAGCTGCACGGATGCGCGCCTTCTCCGCCCGTCTAGCGCGGCAACAGTTGCCACGTATCGAGATCGAGGATCACGGAGGGATCGTATTTGCCCTCCGCATCCTTGTCGGGGAAATCGGTGCAAGGCCGGTCGACGGTCGCCACCGTGCGGATGCGCAGTGCGCCCACATCGTCGCGGCCCGCGATCACCGATTTGTCGAGCACCTCCGACCAGGCGAACACGGTGCCGCCCGCAAACAGCGGCGCGACGTGGCGTCCGCCATTGATCGCCGCCACATGGAAGGCGGAGGAAAGCCCGTTATAGGAAAGCGCGCGGGCAAGGCTGATGACGTGGCCGCCATAGATCAGTCGCCGCCCGAAGCGGCCCTGACCTTCGGTGTACTGGTTGAAATGGACTTTGGCGGTGTTCTGGTAGAGCCGGGTGGCGAGCATGTGGTCGCTCTCCTCCACGGTCATGCCATCCACGTGGTCGATCTTCTCGCCCACCTTGTAATCGTCGAAGCGGTGCGGGCTGCCTGCCAGATCGGCGTCCCATTCGCCCGTGTCGAGCAGCGGCACCGCATCGCCCAGCGCATCCGCCTCCAGCGCTTCGGGCAATTCGGGAACGACCGGCTCCGGCGCGGGCGAGGCCTCGTCCCGCTTGCGCACCATCACCCAGCGCACATAGTCCAGCACCTCCGTGCCGTCGGACTTGTAGCCGGTGGAGCGCACATAGACGACGCCGGTCTTGCCCGAGGACGTCTCCTTCAGGCCGATGACTTCGGAAACTGATGACAGCGTGTCGCCGGGATAGACGGGGGCCAGGAAGCGCCCGCCCGCATAGCCCAGATTGGCGACCGCGTTGAGCGAGATGTCCGGCACGGTCTTGCCGAAGACGATGTGGAAGACGAGCATGTCGTCGAGCGGCCCTTGCGGGTAGCCGAGGCTCTGCGCGAAGGCATCGGAGGACTGGACCGCGAAGCGGGGCCCGTAAAGCGCGGTGTAGAGCGCGGCATCGCCCGCCGTCACCGTGCGCGGGGTTGCGTGTTTGATGACCTGCCCGAGCCGGAAGTCCTCAAAGAAGTTGCCCGCATTGGTTTTGCCCGCCATTTTTCACTCCCGTTGGCCGGTTTCCTCAAGGGCGATTTAGAGCCTGTGCAGCCAGGTTGCGCAAGGGGACCTTTGTCGAGGCGACAAGGCGTACCGAACGCTGGCTTGCGCGCCTTTCCCCCTGCAATGAAAGGGGCTAGCCTGCCGCGCCAGGACACCATCGAAGAGGGCGTTATGAGCCGTCAGGAAGTGCTCGTCATCGGGCCGATCATGCCGTTTGTCGTGGAAAGGCTGAAGCAGCACCACGATGTGGTGGAATGCGAGAACGAAGCCGACAGCGCGGCGTTTCTCGCCCGCGAGGGCGGCCGGTTCCGGGCGGTTGCGGTGGGCCTTCATGGCCTGTCGGCCAAAACCATCGCCGCGCTGCCGAAGCTTGAGATCATCGCCTCCTTCGGCGTCGGCTATGACGCGGTCGATGTGGCGGCGGCGGCCAGGGCGGGCGTGGTCGTGACCCATACGCCCGGTGTTTTGACAGAAGAGGTCGCCGACACCGCGCTTGGCCTCATGCTGATGACGGTTCGCGAGTTGAGTGCGGCCGAACGTCACCTGCGCGAGGGGCGCTGGCAGAGCGAGGGCAATTACCGGCTGAGTGACGGTTCTCTCACCGGTGCGGTGCTGGGCATTGTCGGGCTGGGCCGCATCGGCAAGGCGATCGCAAAGCGCGCCGAAGCCTGCGGCATGAAGATCCACTATCACGGACGCCATCGTCAGGCCGATACCGCCTATCCCTACCACGAAACGGTGGTCGATCTGGCGCGCGCCGCCGATGTCGTGATGGTGGTTGCCCCGGGAGGGGCGCAAACCCGCCACCTCATCAATGCCGATGTTCTGGCCGCCCTCGGCCCGCACGGCTACCTGATCAATATCGGTCGCGGCTCGGTGGTCGATGAAGCGGCGCTGGTCGCCGCTCTGCGGGAAGGCGTGATCCGGGCGGCCGGGCTCGATGTGTTCGACGACGAACCCAATGTGCCGTCGGACCTGATCGACCTGCCCAATGCGGTGCTGCTGCCCCATGTGGGCTCCGCGTCGCGCGCGACCCGTCAGGCGATGGGCCAGCTTGTCGTCGACAATATCTGCGCCTGGCTGGCGGGCAAGCCGCCGCTGACGCCGGTTCCGGAAACGCCCGTTCCCGATCGAAGCTGAGACGGACCTGCCCTATCGGAATTGGTCAAGAGGCGGCGAACAGGGTAAGACTGTTCTACCCCGCCTGCCGGAATGCTCTCTGCCTGCCTCTGCCGAGGATGGCTCTTACAGGAATGCCCTCTATGAACTGGATAGACCTCGCAACCTTCGCCGCGGCGCTGTTTGTTGCCGCGATTGCTCCCGGACCGGGCATCGCGGCCATTGTCGGCCGCGTTCTGGTGCGTGGGCGCAAGGGGGCGGCGGCCCTGTGCTGCGGCATGATGCTGGGCGATGCGATCTGGTTGTCACTTGCCGTCTTCGGCCTTGCCTTCATCGCGAACACCTTTGCGTCGGTCTTCCTGGTGGTCCGTTATGCGGGCGCGCTGTACCTTCTCTATCTGGGATGGAAAATGTGGACGGCCCCGGTGGGCGTCACCTCCTTGCCCACACCGGCGGCGGAGCGTCCCGGGCGCCTGTTTCTGGGCGGCATCGCCGTCACGCTGGGCAATCCCAAGTCGATTGTCTTCTACCTGGCGCTGATGCCGAACCTGTTCGACCTGAAGCGCATAACGCCGCTGGCCTATACGGAGCTCATCCTCATCATCTTCGTGGTTCTGAGCCTGGTCTTCGGCGGATATGTGCTGCTCGCGCATTGGGCGCGCGGGCTGTTCGCGAGCCCCAAGGCGATCAGCCGTCTCAACCGGTCCGTCGGGGCGATCATGGCGGGGGCTGCGGCAATGATCGCGACGCGCTGAAGCGCGGAAACATTGCGGGCCATGATCGAGGGTCGGGCGCGCTGCACTGGACCGGGCTGAAGAACGCCGCCGCGGCGCTTGCGGCGGTCAGGGGGCCGCTGCTTTCGCTCTCGTGCATTCACAGGGAAAATCCCACGGGTTCTCCTCATGTTGAATGCGCGCGAGAAGCCCTTATAAGCTAACCAAACCACTCAATTTGCAGGTCGCTGATTCGTATGAACGATACTCCGAAGAACGGCAATGGCGCAGAAGAGTACGGCGCAGATTCCATCAAGGTTCTCAAGGGCCTGGATGCCGTGCGCAAGCGTCCTGGAATGTATATCGGCGACACGGACGACGGCTCGGGCCTGCATCACATGGTCTATGAGGTGGTCGACAACGCCATTGACGAGGCGCTCGCGGGCTACGCGGACCTCGTATCGGTGATGTTGAATGCCGATGGATCGGTCACCGTGAAGGACAATGGTCGCGGTATCCCCACCGAAATGCACGAGGAAGGCGTTTCGGCGGCCGAGGTCATCATGACGCAGCTCCATGCGGGCGGTAAGTTCGACCAGAATTCCTACAAGGTCTCCGGCGGTCTGCACGGCGTGGGCGTTTCGGTGGTGAACGCGCTGTCCACCATGCTGAAGCTGCGCATCCATCGCGGCGGCTCCGTCCATGAGATGACGTTTACCCACGGTGTGGCCGATGCGCCGCTCAAGGTTGTGGGCGATGCGGAGGGCAAGACCGGCACCGAGGTCACGTTCTTGCCCTCGCCGGAAACCTTCACCAAGCTGGACTTCGATTTCGCCACGCTGGAGCATCGGTTGCGCGAGCTGGCCTTCCTCAATTCCGGCGTACGCATTCTGCTCTCTGATCGTCGCGGCGTGGAGCCGGTGGATGTCGAGCTGCATTACGAGGGCGGTCTTGAGGCCTTCGTGCGCTATATCGATCGCGCCAAGCATCCGCTGATCGAGAACCCCGTCGTCATGATGACGGAGAAGGACGGCATCACGGTTGAAGCCGCGCTGTGGTGGAACGACAGCTACCACGAGCAGGTTCTGTGCTTCACCAACAACATCCCGCAGCGCGACGGCGGCACCCATCTGGCCGGTTTCCGCGGCGCGCTGACCCGTCAGGTCACGGGCTATGCGGATCGCTCCGGCCTGACCAAGAAGGAAAAGGTCGGCTTGAGCGGCGATGACTGCCGCGAGGGCCTGACCTGCGTTCTGTCCGTCAAGGTGCCGGACCCCAAGTTCTCCTCCCAGACCAAGGACAAGCTGGTCTCCTCCGAGGTGCGCCCGGTGGTGGAGAACGCGGTCAATCAGGCGCTTGCCGAGTGGTTCGAAGAGAACCCGGCTCCCGCCAAGATCATCGTTTCCAAGGTCGTGGAAGCCGCGGCGGCCCGCGAGGCCGCGCGCAAGGCCCGCGACCTGACCCGGCGCAAGGGCGCGCTCGACGTCGCCTCCCTGCCGGGCAAGCTGGCGGACTGTCAGGAACGCGACCCGACAAAGGCCGAACTGTTCCTGGTGGAGGGTGACTCGGCCGGTGGCTCCGCAAAGCAGGGCCGCCACCGTGAAAATCAGGCCGTGCTGCCGCTGCGAGGCAAGATCCTCAACGTGGAGCGCGCGCGCTTCGACAAGATGCTCTCGTCCAATGAAATCGGCACGATGATCACCGCGCTCGGCACGGGCATCGGCAAGGAAGAGTTCAACGTCGAGAAGCTGCGCTACCACAAGATCATCATCATGACGGACGCCGACGTCGACGGCGCCCATATCCGCACGCTTCTGCTCACCTTCTTCTTCCGTCAGATGCCGGATCTGGTGGAACGCGGGCACATCTATATTGCCCAGCCGCCGCTCTACAAGGTCAAGCGCGGCAACTCCGAGCAGTACCTGAAGGACGAGGCCGCACTGGTCGACTTCCTCATCAATTCCGGTCTGGAAGACACCAGCCTGACCCTGCATAGCGGCGAGGTTCGCCTGGGGGCGGATCTGCGCGAGGTCGTGGATACCGCGCGCGCCATCACCAACGTGCTGGACGGTCTGCATGCGCGCTACGATCGCAACGCGGTGGAACAGGCGGCAATTGCGGGCGCGCTGTCGCCGGTCATTCTGGACGATCAGGAAAAGGCCCGCGAGGCAGCCGCCTATATCGCCCGCCGCCTCGACATTCTGGCCGAGGAATTCGAGAAGGGCTGGGAAGGCGAGGCGCGTGAGGACGGGTCTCTGGTCTTCACCCGCACACTGCGCGGCGTGAAGGAAGTGGCGACCATCGACGCCGCTCTTCTGGATTCCGCCGATGCCCGCAAGCTCAATGGGTACCACGCCCATCTGTCGGAAGTGTATGGCAAGGCCGCCATGCTGAAGCGCAAGGACACGGTTACGCCCATTCGGGGCCCGCGCGCGCTGTTCAACTCGCTTCTGGCCTTTGGCCGCAAGGGCCTCTCGCTCCAGCGCTACAAGGGGCTGGGCGAGATGAACCCCGAGCAGCTTTGGGAAACCACGCTCGATCCGAATGTGCGCTCGCTGCTTCAGGTCAAGGTGCGCGAGGCGGATGCCGCCGACGACATCTTCACCAAGCTGATGGGCGACGAGGTGGAGCCACGCCGCGACTTCATCCAGGAAAACGCGCTGAGCGTGGCGAACCTGGACGTGTGATGAGGCTGCGGGTGAGCGCCAGGCCGGACAGAGTCCATCCCGGCCCCCGCCTGCCCGTGCCTTCAGGTTCTTCCGCCCGGCGTGAGAATGGCGAAGGAGGCAAACGCCTTCGCCGCTGGCATCGCTCTGGCGGATCGACAGGCCTTTCAAGGCGCGACCGCTCGCTTGCGCAAAAGCGGTCAACATGGGACAGGCCATGATCCGCGAATTGTCCGCCCCCGTTTCCGGTGGCGCGCCCGATCCGACCATGTCGCGCGTCGGGACCCCTGCATTCAGAGCCGATATCCAGGGCATGCGCGCCATCGCGGCGCTTGCCGTGCTGCTCTTCCATTTCAAGCTCCTGGGGGCGGTGGGCGGCTTTGTCGGGGTTGATGTCTTCTTCGTCCTGTCGGGCTATCTGATCACGCAGATCCTCAGCGCCGGGCGTGGGGGATACGAACAGGGCGGTTTCCCGAAAGGCTATTTCTTCGGCTTCTACGCCAAGCGGTTGCGGCGCATCGTTCCCGCCTATCTGGTCGTCGTCCTCGTGACGCTTGTTGCCGGCGGCTTCATTCTGCTGCCCCATGACTATGCCCGCCTGGGAAGTTCCGGCTTCGCCGCGTTGGGGTTTTGGTCCAACGAGTTCTTCAATGCCGAGGCCGACTATTTCGACACCGCCTCCGCCTTCAAGCCCCTGCTGCACACCTGGTCGCTCAGCGTCGAAATCCAGTTCTACCTCTTGGCTCCGCTCATCATGGCGGCCGGGCTTTCGTTGCCCGCGCGCTTTCGGTTCAAGGCGGCGATCCTCGCGTTTGCGAGTATTTTCATCCTCAGCGCGGTTCTGTCGGTTGGCGATCCGTCCGTTGCCTTCTACAGCGTCTTTTCCCGTCTCTGGCAATTCGCCGCCGGGGCGGGCGCGGCGCTTGTGCAGATGCGCGGTGGTCTCCGGATCCGCTCCGCCGGGGTCTCCCGCTCCCTCGATGGGCTGGCGGTGCTTGCCCTGTTCGCATTGCCGTTTCTGCTCGTGCCCTCCATGACATGGCCGGTGCCGGGCGCGTTGCTTCCCACGGTGGCGGTGGCATGGCTGCTCGCAAACCGGGCCCCGTCGCGTTTGGCCGTCGTCGTCCTCGGCCATCCGGTGTTGCAATGGATCGGGGCGATTTCCTACAGCCTCTATCTGGTTCATTGGCCGCTTCTCGTCCTCTATCGGCATTATGCCTTTCTGGAGCCGGGGCTTTTCGGCCGCGTGGGCCTTTTCGCGCTGTGTTTCCCGCTCGCCTATCTGCTTTATGCTTACGTGGAAGTGCCGTTCCGCCGTCCGTCCGCCGGACGCAGGGAACTGCGCCAGCTGGCAGTGGGCGCCTTCATCCTGTGCGCCACGGGCGCCGGGGCCTGGGCGCTGTCGCATTCCGGCGGGTTTCCCCAGCGCTGGCCGATCGAGACGCAGGGGCTGCTTGCCGCGGACAAGCCGACGCCCGCACGCCTGTCGCATGATCGCGACTGTCCGGCGGGCGAAAGTGCCTGCGCTGCCCGCCCAACGCCCCCGGTCACCGTCGCGCTTTGGGGGGATTCTCATGCAGGCGCGCTGTCGGCGGCGCTGGAGGCTGCGGCCCACAGGCAAGGCCTGGGCTTTCGCAGGTTCATCCAGGATGGTTGCCCGCCCCTGATCAATGTCTTCGTGAAAAACGGGCTCTTGTCCCAGCCAAAGGCGAAGTGTCTTCGCAATGGTCGCCCTGTTCTGGACGCCATATTGGCGGATCCGAAGATCCACACCGTCGTGATGGTCGCGCGCTGGACGATCTATGCCAACGGCACGCGGTTTGGTGAGGAAAGCGGCTCGGATCTCTATCTGACGCAGGAGCGCTGGGGCTGGTTGAGCTTTCAGCAGAACCAAAGGGTGTTTTCGCAGGCGCTGAGCGAGACGGTTTCGGCCCTCACTGCGGCGGGCAAGCGGGTTCTGCTTGTCGGGCAGGTGCCTGAATTCGGGTTCGATGCGAACCGCTGCCAGCTCATGGCGCGCGCCTGGAACCGCTCAAGGGCGGCCTGCGACATCCCCCGCGCGGTCGTGGAGACCCGCCGTGCGGCGAGCGAAGCGATGCTCGCGAGCCGGACGCAAGACGATCCGGGCGTCTCGCTTGTCGATCCGCTGCCGCTTTTCTGCGACGAAACCGGCTGCCATTCCGCCGGAAAGGCGCATATCTACTATCACGATGACGATCACCTCTCGCGCTCCGGGGCGATCCGGCTCGTCGATGCGTTCGAGAAACGCCTGTCGCAGATGCCGTGACAGGCAGACGGCGGCCGGTCCGTCTCAAGGCCCCGTTTTTCGCCGGGCAGGGTGCGTTTGGATTGGCGTTGCCAGTGCCGGGTCAAGTTGCCGCTCTTACATTGCGGATATGCCAGCATATTTACTATCGTGACCGCGCGCGCAGTTGGGCTTAAGCTCTCAGTCTCGCGACGGATCCTGCATGCGCGCCAAAAGGTGCCGCAACGGTATGCGTCGAAGGTCTGCGACAATCCATCGGATGTCGCAAGTGTGTTTCGTGGTCCAGACAGAAAGTCTGGCGCATCCGATCGGGTCTGCGGAGGGGAGTTGCAGGCTTTTGGTGTTCGGATGCTCAAGAGGAGGCATCAACATGCGCGTCGTCTTGCGTAATCCGCTGTTCCGCCTGCTGGCGATCAACTGGCTGGCGGGGCTCGCCGTCACGCTCCTGCTCGTGGGCGGGATCTATCTGACCGATCCGGCGGGGCTCTGGACGCTGATCGCGCGCTCGCAGATGCCTATGGTGCCGATTGCCATGCTGTTCTTCGGCTTCCTCATCACCTTCACCAGCGCCGCTATGGGCACGGCCATCATGTCCATGCCGTCCGACGACAAGCCCGGCGGGGGCCGTCGGATGCGCATCTCCCGCGCCGAGCCGGTGCCGATCCCGGTGCGCGCCAACACCACGCAGCGCCGTCGCCACTGAACAAGGCGCGTTTTCCCGACCTCCCGGGACCCGCGAGGACGGGCGTTCCTGCGAACGCCCGTTTTCTTTTGCTCAAGCCTTGCGCTTCTCAGGGCAGCGCGAAGACGGTTCCGTCAAAGAGCTTGCGCGCCGTGCGCACAATGCCCGAGCGCACCGGCACGGGCACGCCGTTCATCTCCTGCGTCTCGATTTCCACGCCGAGCTTGCCGGTCGGGTGTTCGATATCCGCGCGAAGCGGATTGTCGCCCGTCCCGGTCGCCACCTCCGCCGCCGTGGTGCCCGGAATGAGGGCGGCTGCGGCAATCGTGGCTGCTGCCAGAACGCCGATGGTCTGGTGCACCCGATGCGGAATGAAGGAGCGCGTGGCAATGAGCCCGCCCTCGCGCGCAGGCGAGACAAGGCACATCTTCGGTACGGTCTTCTTCTCCACATCGCCAAGGTTCATCAACGGTCCGCACTGAAGCCGGATCGTCTCAAGCCGCGCCTTCAGCTGCGCATTCTCCTCAAGCTCCGCGACCGTCTCCGCGCCGGAAAGCCCAAGATCTACAGCCTTGATGACGACATTGGGCATGCCGTTGTCGATCATCGTGACCGGCACGCCGTCGATCACATCGACCGCATTGCCGGTGGGCAGCAGCGCCCCGCACTGGGCGCCCGCGGTCTCGAAATAGTTCTGGATGATCGGCGCATGGGTGCCCGGGACACCGTCGATGGCGGCGGACCCTTCATAGGCGACCTCGCCGCCCGGCGTGCACACATCGAGATCGGCGCGGCTGTCGGAGTTCACCATGTAGACGCTGACCGTGGTGACGCCGTCTTGCGGTGCCACCAGCCCGCGCTCGATGGCGAAGGGCCCGATACCGGCAAGGATGTTGCCGCAGTTCTGTGCGTCGGAAACCTCCGGCTTGTCGGGTGTGACCTGCAGGAACAGGTAATCGACATCGATGCCTTCGCGGGTTGAGGGCGAGACGACGGCCACCTTGGAGGTCAGCGGATGCGCGCCGCCGATGCCGTCGATCTGGCGCGGATCGGGCGACCCCATGATTTTCAGCAAAAGCGCATCGCGGGTCTCGCGGTCGTCCGGCAGGTCGGATTTCAGGAAATAGGCCCCCTTGGACGTGCCGCCGCGCAGCAACATGCAGGGAATGGAAATCTGGCTCGTCACTTGAAATGTCCTTCCGAGAAATGCCCGCGCCGGGGACGTGAGGATAGGTCCGGAGCACCCACGAGAGATCCCATCCCCTCACCCCACCCCTCTCCCCATGGGAGAGGGGGTCACATCGTGGTCCTTGCGACCATTTCCGTCACCGCCGGGATGGCGTTCGAGGTGGCGTCATATCCAAAGCCCCTGCCGGCCCCAAACCCGGCCCATCACCTCTCCCTGTTGGGAGAGGTCGGACCGAAGGTCCGGGTGAGGGGGCAGAACCTTCCGTATCCACGAACGCCCGCGCCCCTAAAGCTCTTCCGGCCAGTAGAGCCGCATCGGATTGTCCACCAGCAGCTTCTTCAAAAGCTCCGGTGTCGGCGCGATCTGGCCGACGAGATCGACCAACTGCCCGTCATCCGGCACCCACTTCTTCATGTTGGGATGCGGCCAGTCGGTGCCCCACAGGACCTGATCGGGGAAGGTCTCCACCAGATGCCGGGCCTGCGCCACGCAATCGGCAAAGGGCGGGCCGTCATGGGAAAGCCGCTCGCTGCCCGAAACCTTCACCCAGATGTCCTTGCGCTTCGACAAGAGCCCTTCAAGCAGCTTCATGCCAGGCTGGTCGAGCCCCAGCGCGGGGTCGACCCGGCCCATGTGATCGATCACCACCGGCACCGGCACGGTCTCGATGATGGGTGCAAGGTCGTGGATCTTTTCCGTGTCGAAATAGATGACCACGTGCCAGCCCAAGGCGCCGTAGCGCTTGGAGAGCGTATCCATGGCGGCCAATGCCGCGTCCGAGCCCAGATGCTTGACGAAATTGAAGCGCGAGCCCCGCACGCCTGCGGCGTCCAGACGTTTCAGCTCCTCATCCGTCACATCCGGCTTCACCATGGCGATGCCGCGATAGCGGCCCTTGCCCCATTCCAGCGCATCGACGAGCGCCGCGTTGTCCGTGCCGTGGCAGCTCGCCTGCACGATCACCGCGCGTTCAAAGCCCAGATGGGCCTGAAGCTCCGCCAGCTTCTCCTTCGGCGCATCGACTGGCGTATAGGTTCGTGTCGGCGAGAAGGGGAAGGTGGCCGCGGGCCCGAAGACATGGCAATGGGCATCGACCGCGCCCGCCGGCAGCGTGATGTCCGGCTTTTTGGGATTGGGGTGGAATGCGAGATACTCGGCACTCATGACCGCACGGGCTCCTTGTGGTGGGTTCGGGAGGAAAGCCGGGCGAAGACGACCACCGCGCCGCAAAGTGCCAGGCCGGCCAGGCGGATGGCGAGCGAGCGGGGATCGGTGTCCGGCATGGAGGTGGGCCACAGCAACAGGACCGCGCCAGCGATCAGCATCGCGCGATAGAAAATGTTGAGCGGCACCATCAGCCAGCCGGTGAACGCGGTCGCCAGCGCCGTCACGCCGATGACGGCGGCCGTCGTCTGAAGGATGATGGAAGCGGGCGAGCCGATCAGCAACAGGCCCGGCGAGTAGATGAAGACGAAGGGGATGATCAGCTTCACGAAGCCGAGACGGATCGATTCGAACGCCGTCTCGTTGGCCCCGGCCCCCGCAATGCTCGCCCCCGCATAGGCGGCCAGCGCCACCGGCGGCGTGATGGCGGAAATCAGGCCGTAATAGAAGATGAACATGTGGCCTGCGATGAGCGGCAGGCCGAAGCCTTCAAGCGCGGGCGCGACGAGGATCGCCAACAAGAGGTAGGCGGCCGAGGTCGGCAGACCGAGTCCCAGCACGAAGGAGGCGAACATGGTGAAGATCAGCACCAGGAACATGCTGTCGCCGCCCACATCGAGAATGAGGCTGGAGATCTGGAGTGCCAGGCCCGTCAGCGTCAGAACGCCGATCAGCACGCCCGCGGTGGCAACCGCGGCGACCACCGACAACGTGTTGCGCACGGTCTCCGTGGTGGTGAGCAGCAGGTCCATGGGCGAAATGCGCGTCGCCTTCGTCATCGGCATGATGATGAGCGCGGTCGCGATCGCGAAGACCACCGATTTCATCGGCGTGTAGCCATAGATCAGGAAGCCGACGAGCACGACCAGCGGGGCCAGCATGTAGCCGCGCGAGGTCAGCACGTGGAGGACGGAGGGAACATCCTCGTCCTGCGCGCGCGCCATGTTGAACTTGCCCGCCTCAAGCCGCACCGCGACCAGCAGCGCCAGAACGTAGAGAAGCGCCGGGATCAGCGCCGCCATGGCGATGGTGACATAGGGAATGCCGGTCATCTCCGCCATCAGGAAGGCGGCGGCGCCCATGACGGGCGGCATGATCTGACCGGCGGAAGAGGCCGCCGCCTCAATGGCGCCCGCCGTCTTGGGCCGGTAGCCCGCCCGCTTCATCAGCGGAATGGTGAAGGTGCCGGTGGTCACCACGCCGGCAACGGCAGACCCGTTGATGGAGGAAAACAGCGTGGAGGAGACGACGGCGGTCAGCGCCGGACCGCCCTGCACGCGGCCGGTGAGCGCATGGGCGAGATCGACGAAGGTCTGGCCAAGGCCGGACTTCATCAGGAGAACGCCCAGGAAGGAGAACAGGAAGATATATTGCGCGGCGACGCCCATCGGGATGCCGAAGACGCCTTCGGTGCGCAGGAACAGGTTGGAGGCCAGCCGCCCCGTGGAATAGCCGGAATGGCCGTATTCGCCGGGGATCAGGTAGCCCAGATAGGCATAGGCCAGCGCCAGCACGGAGATCGCCACCATGGTGCGCCCGATATAGGCGCGCGCCAGAACCAGCACGATCACGATGGTGGCGACGAAGAGCGTCTTGTCCATGTCGTTGGCGATCGCGCCGCGGCGGATGATCT
Organism: Breoghania sp.; assembly: GCF_963674635.1. Taxonomy (NCBI): domain Bacteria; kingdom Pseudomonadati; phylum Pseudomonadota; class Alphaproteobacteria; order Hyphomicrobiales; family Stappiaceae; genus Breoghania; species Breoghania sp. The sequence continues at coordinate 3,137,297 of NZ_OY771475.1, read as the reverse complement.
GGTGGTAATTCTCGTAGAGATAGGGCCCCGGCAGCATGGCGGCGATCGCCAGCAGATAGAGCACGGCGCGCACAAGCGGCAGGCGCGTGTTGGAGGCGATGACCAGAAGGCCCGCTGCCGCCATCATCGAGAAGAACATCGAGCGCAGAAGCAGCGCGGTCAGTCCCCCGAAATAGGATGTGTAAAGCAGCATCCCCGTGACGGCGAGGCCGAGGACGGCGACCACCAGCGCGACGACGGTCTTTTCGGCGCCGTCAATCCTGGCCTTGGGCAGAACCTGTGAGGCGAATTTTTCCATGTGAGCTCCGCTCGGGCACACGACAGGCGTTTGCGTTGAACCGTCCGGATCGGCGGTCCGCCTGGTGTCGAACATGCTGCCTGCCGACGTCGGCGTCGGAGGGCGAAGACCATGCTCGTGCATTCGATGGGAAAGCGCTTTCGCCGGGCCCCGCCCCGGCGTCTTCCGGGCCGGGCCTCATTCGGGCGAAACGCCTTGATGCAAGCAGAGAGCGGACGGCGGCAACCTCAGGGGCGCCGCCGCCGCCGACAGAAAGCGCGTATCTATTTCGCTTCGTCGAAATAGCGCTTGGCGCCGGGATGCAGCGCGATCGGCGCCTTCGGTCCCTTGGCAACCGAGATCAGCTTGGCCATCGGATGCACGGCCCCCAGCGTTTCCAGATTGTCGAACAGGGTCTTGGTGACCTTGTAGATGACCTCTTCATCCGCATCGTTGGAGGTGAACAGGATCGCCGGGTCCGCCAGCTGCGCGGTATCGCCATCCGTGCCGCGATAGGTGCCGCCGGGCAGCGTGTCGATCGCATAGAAGGGGAACTCCTTCAGCAGATCGGCGAGCTTTTCCTCATCGACGGGAACGAAGGAGACCTCCTCGGAGGTGGCCAGCTCGATCAGTGCGGAGGCCGGGATGCCGGCCAGCACCATCGTCGCATCCAGATTGCCGTCCTTCATCGCGTTGGTCGCTTCCGAGTAGGACAGGTACTGGATGTTGGACGGGTTGTAGGCGTCATAGGCCTTGAGCAGACGCTCGGCGATGACCGAGGCGTTGGAGCCCGGAGGGCCGACGCTGATGCGCTTGTCCTTCAGGTCCGCGACCGATTTCACATCCGCGCTCTTCAGCGCGGCGACCTGCAGCATGGCCGGGTAGAGATAGGCGATCGCGGCCACGTTCTGCTTTTCCTCAAACGGGTCCGACCCGTTGGCGCTCGCAAACAGCACCGAGGCGGAGGAAAAGCCCATCGTCATCTCGCCCATGGAGACGCGGCGAATGTTCTCGATGGAAGCACCGGTCACCTCGGCCTTCGCCGTGATGCCTTCAGCCTTCTTGTTCAAGACGTCGGCCATGCCCGCGCCCACGGCGTAGAACACGCCACCGGTGCCACCGGTGCCGATTGCGACACGGTCCGTCGCATGCGCAGCGCCAACGGCCAGACTTGCGGCCATGAGCGAAGAAAGGATGAGCTTTTTCATTTGGAACCTCCCGGGTTCGACACAGTGTGAACGGGCTTTGGCCCGCGTTATGGTCGCTTCGCTTGCCGATCTCCCGACCGTCCCGAAGGGGCGGCCGGAAGAGCCGGATCAGATGTATTTCAGCCCCTTCTGGGCCAGTCTTTCGCGCATTCCATAGATGTCGAGGCCAAGTTCTCCCGCGGCCAGACGTGCGCGCTTGGACGTTTCATTCGCCTCGCGCTTGCGGGACTTGTCCAGTGCAACTTCAGCATGTTCTCGGGCAACAACGCAAACACCGTCATCATCGGCGACAATGACGTCACCCGGACAGATGGCAGCACCGGCGCAAACGATGGGGATATTTACCGAGCCCAGCGTCTCCTTGACGGTCCCTTGCGCGAAGATCGCGCTGGACCAGACCGGAAAGCCCATTTCGGTGAGATCGCGCACGTCGCGCACACCCGCATCGATGATGAGGCCGCGCACGCCGCGGGCCATCAGCGAGGTGGCGAGAAGGTCGCCGAAATAGCCCGCGTTGGACGGGGAGGTCGGCGCGACGACGAGAATGTCGCCGGGCTGACACTGTTCCACCGCCACATGGATCATCCAGTTGTCGGCGGGCGGAATGGAGACGGTCACGGCCGAGCCCGCAATGCGCGCGCCGGAATAGATCGGGCGCATCCGCGCATCCAGAAGGCCGACACGCCCTTGCGCTTCATGCACGGTCGCCACGCCGCATTCGGCCAGCCCGTCAATCACGGCGGGGTCGGCGCGTTCGATGGTCTGTACGACGACATGTTCGCCGATTTCAGGTCGGTAAGTCGCCATGTGTCAGAGCTCCGAAACCATGCGCGGGAAGATCGACTGGTAGCCCTCGCCATATTCCACGTTCTTGCCGCCTGCCTGACCGCCGGTATTGCGCTTGGCCTGCACACCGCGCTGCTTGGCGACGCGGGTATAGTACTCCCACAGGTGCTCCTGACCCTGCATGCACTGGATCGCGGCGTATTTCCTGTCCCAGACCTCGGTGATGTCGAGGAGCACGTCTGGCTTCCAGCCGCATTGTTCCGTCTGGTGCGGCTCGAACAGATAGACCTGCGGTGCGCCGAGGATCTTCTCGCCCGGATTGTGCCCCCAGGCCTGCGCGATCATCCGGCACTCGATGGTCATCCGGGTCGCTGCCGGGTGGTCGGTGTTGTAGGGGTCTTCCAGCGAATGGGAGAGAATGAATTTCGGCTGCACCTTGCGCATCACGTCGACGAGCCGGAACTTGGCCTCATCGGTGATGCCGAGCGGATAATCGCCGATATCGAAGAACTGGATGTCGGCTGCGCCCAGCGCGCTTGCCGCCGCTTCCGCTTCCTTGCGGCGCTCGGTCTTGACGTGGTCGAGCGTACAGCCTTCCTTCTTCCAAAGCTTGGCGCTCTCGCCGCGTTCGCCATAGGACAGGCACACGATGGTGACGTCATAGCCCTTGGCGGCATGCAGCGCGATGGCGCCGCCGGCGCGCCACACGAAATCGGCGGAATGCGCGCTGACAACAAGGGCGGTTGGTTTCGTCTGGCTCACGGCGTTGATCTCCCTTCCCGATGGACCGGCCCAGATGGCCGGACAGTCCGGTTCTTATTTTACGGGCCTCGTTCTCCGACCCTCGGTGCGCGCCGTCCTATTCACGTTCGACCACACCGAAAACCGGAGCCCGGCGGTTGCCGGATCCCGCATCCTCGCGTGAACCATGCGCCAAGGCGTCGCAGGCGGCCAGTCGGAATCACCTCGCGAATGATAAGTTCTTGCTATAGGCTTCCGATCTCTCTTGTGGCTTCGGACATCCAGCCTTGAGCGAATTGCCGAATATTCATCACCTCAGGGCCTTCGCCCTGGCCGCACGACTGAACTCCGTCCACCGTGCGGCCGCCGCCGCGCATCTGTCGCAGCCAGCCGTGACGCAGGCACTCGCCCGATTGGAAAAGCGTTACGGCTGTCGATTTTTCGAGCGCCGCTCAACCGGCGTTTATCCGACCGAGCTTGGTGAAATCATGCTCGCGCGCGTGGAGCGCGCACTGGACCTGATCGCCGACGCCGCGCGACGGCTGGCGGAGAATGTCCGGCGCACTTCCAGCCGGAAGCCCGGCGCGATCGACCGGCTTGCCACAACGGCCCAGTTGCGCGCTCTGGTGGCCATCGCGCGCACCGGCGGCTATTCGGCGGCCGCGCGCGAACTGGGGCTGGCCCAGCCCTCCGTTCACCGCGCCGCGCGCGACCTGGAACGCATCGCGGATGTGCCACTTTTCGACCGCATCAGCCAGGGCGTGGCGCTCACCGCGCAGGGGCGGATGCTCGCCCTGCGCGCGGCGCTGGCCTTTCGCGAGATCGAGGCGGCCACGGACGATCTTGAGGAGGCCAAGGGCCTCGTGCGCGGTCGGCTGACCATCGGCACCCTGCCCCTCATCCGCACCGAGATCCTGCCCGATGCGGTGACAGAGCTCAGTAAGCTCTATCCGCAGGCCTCCATCCGCATTGATGACGGCTCCTATTCCAGCCAGTTGCAGGCGTTGCGCATGGGCGAGATCGATCTTCTGGTGGGCGCCTTGCGTCAGCCGGCCCCCGCAGATGACGTGGAGGAGGTGGCGCTTTTTGAAGACACGCTCGCCGTCATCGTGCGGGCGGGCCATCCGCTTCACGGCAAGCAGACGATCACGCGCGAGGAGCTGCGGGCCTTTCCGTGGATCGTGCCGCGCGAGGGCACACCGACGCGGGACTATTTCGAAAAGGCGATCGGTCATGACGGGGCCTCCGGCCTTATCGAGACCCCCTCTCTGGTCGCCTTGCGCGGGTTGCTTCTCAAGAGCGATCGCCTCGCCATCGTTTCCCCGCGACAGGTGACCTATGAGGTGCGCGCCGGGCTCTTGACGGCGCTTCCCGTCGATTTCAGCGGCCTTGCCCGCCCCATCGGCCTGACCTTGCGCAAGAACTGGCGGCCGACCGGCCTTCAGGCGGCCTTCGTGAAGATCCTGCGCGGCATGGCCGTCTAGGCCTGGCCGGGCATATTTCCCATTGGCGGCGATGCCGTTACGCTTTGCCGTCGCGGCCTCACCTGCTATATCGCGGCTCAAGAAAGAGCCTGCGAAGAAAGATTGGGAACCGCCATGTCTGATATGCGTCTGGTCGTCGTGGGAGCGGGAGGCCGCATGGGCCGCCAGCTCGTGCGCACCGTCACCGAAATGCCGGGTGTCACCTTGAGTGGCGCGATCGAGCGGGCGGGCTCGGACCTGCTCGGACAGGATGCCGGTGTGCTGGCCGGTGTCGGCGAACTGGGTGTCCCGTTGACCGACGATCCGCTCAAGGCCTTCATCGAAGCCGAAGGCGTGCTGGATTTCACCCTTCCCGACGCCACCGTCGCCTTTGCCGAACTGACCGCGCAGGCGCGCATCGTCCATGTCATCGGCACCACCGGTCTGGATGACGAGAAACAGGCCAAGATCGAGGCCGCCGCCCGCCACGCGGCGATCGTCAAGTCCGGCAACATGAGCCTCGGCGTGAACCTTCTGGCGGAGCTGGTGCGCAGTGCGGCGCGCGCGCTCGATGAGGATTTCGACATCGAGATCGTGGAAATGCACCACCGCCACAAGGTGGATGCGCCCTCCGGCACCGCGCTTCTTCTGGGCGAGGCGGCGGCTGACGGGCGCGAGATCCCGCTTTCCGAGCGTTCGGTGCGTGTGCGCGACGGTCATACCGGCCCGCGCCCCGTCGGCGATATCGGCTTTGCGACCCTGCGCGGCGGTTCCGTCGTCGGCGATCACACGGTGATCATGGCGGGCGAAGGCGAGCGCATCGAACTGACCCACCGGGCGGGGGACCGTGCGATCTTCGCGCGCGGCGCGGTGAAGGCCGCCTTGTGGGCGCGCCGGCAGAAGCCCGGTCTCTACTCCATGGCCGATGTTCTCGGCCTTTGACGTCAACGTCCTGAAGCAATCAGGCAACGGATCAATTCGGAGCGCATGATGGAACGTCTTTTGGTACTGGTCCGCCACGGGCAGAGCGAGTGGAACCTCAAGAACCTCTTCACCGGCTGGAAGGACCCCGACCTGACGGAACAGGGTGTGGAAGAGGCGGTGAAGGCCGGCAAGCGGCTGAAGGAGATGGGGCTGACCTTCGACATCGCCTTCACCTCCGTGCTCACCCGCGCCCAGCACACCGAGGCGCTGATCCTGGAACAGCTCGGCCAGACCGGGCTGACCAGCATTCGCGATCAGGCGCTGAACGAGCGTGATTACGGCGATCTGACGGGGCTTAACAAGGATGACGCGCGCAAGAAATGGGGCGACGAGCAGGTCCACATCTGGCGCCGGTCCTTCGACGTGCCCCCTCCCGGCGGTGAAAGCCTGAAAATGACGGCGGAGCGTGTGCTGCCCTATTTCGACGCCAAGATCATGCCGGAAGTCATGAAGGGCCAGCGCGTTCTGGTGACCGCGCACGGCAATTCGCTGCGCTCGCTCATCATGCAGCTTGAGAACCTGTCGCCGGAAGAGATCCTGAAGCGCGAACTGGGCACGGGCGTGCCCATCGTCTACCGCTTCAACGAGGACGGCTCCATCGCCTCGGTGGAAGATCTCGCCGCCTGAGCCTGGGCGAGAGCTGACGAAAACATTTGCGGCCGCCCTCGGGCGGCCGCTTTCGTATCCGGACAGGCGTTTCCCGCCTCGGTTCAGGCGCCGTCGGTTCAGGCGCCGGCAACACCCGCCGCGCGCAGTTCCACCAAAAGCGCCTCGGCCAGTTTTTCACGCGCCCCCGCCGCGTAAGGCACCGCGTCGCCCGAGCCCCAGACCGGCTTGTCCCAAGCCGCATCGCCCTCAAAGCGCGCAACCACATGAACATGAAGCTGGCGCACCACGTTGCCGAGCGCGCCCACATTGAGCTTGTCGCAACCCGTGACCGCCTGGAGCGCCTTGGAGACGGTCGCGATCTCTTCCATCAGCACGCCGCGCTGCGAGGCCTCCAGATCGATGATCTCGGCGAGATCGGCCTTGCGCGGCACCATCAACACCCACGGGAAACGCGCATCCTTCATCAGGCGCAGCGTACAAAGCGTCAGCTCGGCCAGCGGCACGCTGTCGCCTTCAAGACGGGGATCGAGGACAAAGGCGTCGGACATGATGTCTCCGGTTGTTTTCAGGGGCAGCCGTCAGGTTGCGCCGCGGCGGCACGGCGCGCGCGAGGGCTGATTTCAGCGAAATTGCCGAGGATGCGGCAAGGTTGTCGAGGGTTATGCCCCTGCGATGTGGGTTATCGACGTGTTGCCCCTTGCCAAACCCCGTCCCCATCCTGATATAACGGGCTCGGGAGGTTGGCTAGTGGACGCGCCACTCGCCAACCGGGTCAGGTCCGGAAGGAAGCAGCCCCAACGAGTATCGGCACGGGTCACCGTGTCCAACCTCCCACCCTCATCCCGCGTTTGGCCTGCCGGAACGACGCAAGGCGGTTCCTGGTGTGGCGCGCGGGCTTTGCATTTCTTCGCACGGCGCGCGATCGCTTGCAAAGCCGGCCGCGGTGCCTGCCCGGTACGGATGAAGGCGCGATGGTCAAGTGGATGGCGATTTCGGCCACGTGGATGGCGTTTTGACCAGCGACGGTGAAAACACCCCCGCAGGCCAGCCCGCGCCGCAGGCTTCCGGCGCCTATCGGGTTCTGGCGCGCAAATACCGTCCCAGCAATTTCGACGATCTCATCGGTCAGGAACCGATGGTGCGTACGCTGTCCAATGCGTTCGAGACGGGACGCATCGCGCAGGGCTGGATTCTGACCGGCGTGCGCGGCGTGGGCAAGACCACCACCGCCCGCATTCTCGCCCGTGCGCTGAATTTCGAGATCCCCGGCGAGGTCGACCAACCCTCCATCCACCTTGATCGGCTCGGCACCCATTGTCAGGCCATCATGGAAGGCCGCCATGTCGACGTGATCGAGATGGACGCCGCCTCCCATACCGGCATCGCCGATATTCGCGAGATCACAGACGCTGCGCGCTACCGCCCGGTTTCCGCGCGCTACAAGGTCTACATCATCGACGAAGTGCACATGCTCTCCAACGCGGCCTTCAACGGGCTGCTGAAAACACTGGAAGAGCCGCCCGAGCACGTGAAGTTCATTTTCGCGACCACCGAAATCCGCAAGGTGCCGGTCACGGTCCTGTCGCGCTGCCAGCGGTTCGATTTGCGCCGCATCGAGGCGGGAACGCTCGTCACCCATCTGAAACGCATCGCAGACGCGGAAGATGTCGAGATCGAGGACGCCGCGCTCGCGCTTGTGGCGCGCGCCGCCGAAGGGTCCGTGCGTGATGCCATGTCGCTGCTCGATCAGGCCATGGCGCATGGCGCGGGCAAGATCACGGCGGAAGACCTGCGCTCCATGCTGGGGCTGGCCGATCGCGCTCGTGTGATCGATCTCTTCGAGCACGTCATGAAGGGCGATGCCGCAAACGCGCTGGCCGAATTGCGCGCCCAGTATGATATCGGCGCGGACCCGGCGGTCGTGCTGACGGATTTCGCCGATTTCGTCCATCTGGTGACCCGGCTCAAGATCGTGCCGGATGCCGGTGACGACGCGTCGGTCACCGAAATGGAGCGCCAGCGCGGCGCGGCCTTTGCAAACGATCTCTCCATGCGGGTCCTGAACCGCGCCTGGCAGATGCTTCTGAAGGCGATCCCCGAGGTGCAGAACGCGCCCAAGCCCCTTGCGGCTGCCGACATGGCGCTGGTGCGGCTTTGCTATGCGGCTGACCTTCCCACCCCGGATGAAGCCCTGAAGCGCCTGGCCGAAGGCGGCGTCTCGGCCCCGGCGGCCCCGGCGGGATCCGGGTCTGGCGGCGGGTCTGGCGGCGGCGCTGCGATGGCGCAGGGTGCGGGCGGTTCGGTGAACGCACAGGCAAGCCAGCCCATGCCCGGCGGTGCGCCGGTTCCCACCTCCGGCCCGCGGCTTCATGCGGTCGCTGGCGGTCGCGCCATGATGGAAGCGCAGGCAGAGCCCTATCGACAGGGCATGAGCGAGGCCCCGCAGCCCTTGCAGACGCCGCAAGCGACGCCCGACCAGCAGCCGGGCCCGCACTATGAAAGCGGTCTGCGTTCGCTTGAAGATGTCGCCGCGCTCGCGGCGCGCAATCGCGATCTGACGCTGAAATTCGCCATCGAGCGCCAGATGCGCCTCATCCGCTTCGAGCCGGGCCGCATCGAGGTGGTGATCGATCAGGGCGCGCCGGGCGATCTTGCCGGTCAGCTTGGCCGCAAGCTCGGCGAGTGGACGAACGAGCGCTGGATCGTGGTGGTGGTGCGCTCCGAGAACCCTCCTGAGACGATTTTCGAGCGTCGCGAGGCTGTGCAGGCCCGCATCGTCTCCGACGCCATGGCCGATCCGGCGGTGAGCGCGGTGCTGGAGGCGTTTCCCGGTGCAAAGGTCGTGGACGTGCGCGTCACCGAGGATGCGGCGGTCGACGAGGCCGCGCCACACCCGGACGAGGATCCGACGCTGGCCGCCGAACTTGACGATGACGACGCGGATGACGATCTCTCTTTCTGAGCCGCAGGTCACGTCGCTGCCACAACATCACGCAAGACATGTCCCGACAGGGCATTTCATCGGGAAACGGGAAGGTCAGATACCATGGACATTATGAAGATGATGAAGCAGGCCAAGCAGCTGCAGGCGCAGATGGGCAACCTGCAGGAAGAGATCGGCTCGCTTGAGGTGAGCGGCAGCTCCGGGGGCGGTCTCGTCACCATCGTCATGTCCGGCAAGGGCGAATTGAAGAGCCTCAAGATCGATCCCTCGCTCGTCAAGGAAGACGAAGTGGAGATCCTCGAAGACCTGGTGATCGCCGCCCACAACGATGCCAAGGCCAAGGCCGAGGCCGCCATGCAGGAAAAGACCCAGGAGATGATGTCCGGCATGGGCCTTCCCGCGGGCATGAAGCTGCCGTTCTGAACTGGCGCCGATCCGCGCCGCGCCCCGAAAGAGCATGCCGTCCATGAGCAGCCGCAAAGTCGCCGGTCCTGAAATCGAGACGCTGATCCAGCTTCTGGCGCGCCTGCCGGGGCTGGGCCCGCGGTCCGCGCGCCGTGCGGCCCTTCACCTGATCCAGAAGAAGGACCAGCTCTTCGCCCCGCTGACCAGGGCGATGGAAGTGGCGTTGGAGGAAGTGCGGGTCTGCGGCACCTGCGGCAACATCGATACCAGCGATCCCTGCACCATCTGCGCCGATCCGCGCCGCGAGCCGGGCACCATCGTGGTCGTTGAGGATGTCTCCGACCTGTGGGCGCTGGAGCGCGCCGCCGCCATCAATGCGCGCTATCATGTCCTGGGCGGCACACTCTCGCCGCTGGACGGCGTGACGCCGGAAGACCTCAACATCGCAGGTCTGGTCGACCGCGTGCGCGCTGGCGGCGTCAAGGAGGTCATTCTTGCGGTCAACGCCACCGTGGAAGGCCAGACGACGGCCCATTACGTGACCGACCAGCTCGCCGGCCTCGGCGTCACGGTCACCCGCCTGGCCCATGGTGTGCCGGTCGGCGGTGAGCTCGATTACCTCGACGAAGGTACGCTCACGCAAGCGCTCAAGGCCCGCACGCCTTTCTAGCCTGCCTCGCTCCGCAAGCAGCCGGGAACAGGCGCCCATGTGCGGGGCCGGTTATCGTGTAGGGCCATCGAAGAATGGCAACGGTCTTCGCAGGGTCCTGATCGCGAGCACATAGTAAAAAATACGAATAAATTTTGGCGTCAGCATTGTTGAGAGACATAGTCTCCGCTGATTCACATTATATGAACTATCAATTGTGTATATGTGAATAATACATACATCTGGATATGTATGTCTCGATTGTTCCACGCACTGTCTGACGAGAGCGCGCCAATAATGAATGTGGATCAGAGGCTGACCGTTCTTATCGCAGACGATTCAAGCGTTTTGCGCAAGAAATTGCGCGAATTTCTTGTCGGGATTACGCCGGATATGGAGATCCTGGAGGTCGAAAACGGCAACCTGGCTCTAAAGGCGATCATCGACCATCGGATCGATATCGTTTTTCTCGATATCAATATGCCGGAGCTTTCCGGCCTGCACGCGCTTCATCTGCTCAAGAAGAAGGGCGACAGCATTTTCGTGGTCCTGATGTCGGGAAATGCCGATGAGACGGTGATCCGGGCGGGGAACGAGCTGGGCTCCTATGACTTCCTCGAAAAACCGTTCAGCTCCGACCGGGTGCGCCAGGTCCTGCGCGCCTATTCGAACCTCTCCGCGCGCAAGAAGGTCCTGATTGTCGATGATTCCGCGACCGTGCGAAAGATCATCTACCGGGTTCTCGGCCATTGTCGCTTCGACATGCTGATCAGTGAAGTCAACAGCGGCAAGGAAGCTCTGGCGCTGATGCGCGGCACGCATCCCGACATCATCTTTCTCGACTATCACATGCCAGATCTCAACGGCGTGGAAGCGGCCCATTGCATCCGCGCGGCAAGCCCGCTTGTGAAGATCGTGATGATCTCTTCCAAGGATCTCTCTGGGCAGAAATCGGAATGCCGGGATGCGGGCATCTTCTGTCTGGTCAAGAAGCCCTTCTTTCCTAAGGAGGTCGATTTCATCCTGCATCGACTCTATGGACTGAACATGCCGCAGTCTCTGGAACAGACGCCTAACCTGACCCTCCTCTAGAGGGATCCCTGTGCGCTGAGGCGCGCCAGAAAGAAAACCGAGCTACATATATGTCCGACAAGTCGCCCATCGTCCTTATCACCGATGATTCTCAGACCCTTCGCAAGATCTTGCGCAAGGCCCTTCTTGAGGTGTCTCCGGGCGCGACAGTTTTTGAAGCAAGCGACGGCAAGGAGGCGTTGAGAGCCCTCAGGGAGCATGAGGTCGATATCGTCTTTCTCGACGTGAACATGCCGGAAATGTCTGGCCTCGACGTGCTGGAGCTGCTGCGCAGCAAGGGCAGCAACGTGTTCGTCACGCTGATGTCGACGGAAGCGGATCAGGCCGTGATGAAGGCAGGCAGCGAGCTGGGCTCCTACGATTTTCTCAAGAAGCCCTTCACGTCGGAACAGATCGCCACGATCCTGAGTAGCCACGAAAGCCTGTCGACGCGCAAGAATGTGCTGATCGTCGACGATTCCCCGACCATCCGCCGCATCATCTACAAGGTTCTATCGAATTGCCGGTTCGACATGCTGGTGAGCGAGGTCGAGGGCGGCAAGGAGGCGCTGGAGCTCATGCACGGTACGCGGCCGGACATCGTGTTCCTCGACTACAACATGCCCGGCCTCGATGGCATTCAGGCCGCCCAGCGTCTCAGGGCGGAGAACCCCGGCATCAAGATGGTGATGATCTCCTCGCAGGACCTGTCCGAGCATATCGACGCCTGTCGCAGGTCCGGCATCTTCGCGCTCCTGAAAAAGCCGTTCTTCGCCAACGAGGTCGATTTCGTCCTCCACCGGCTCTACGGCCTCAACATGCCCCAGTCGCTGGAACAGACGCCAAACGTCACGCTCCTGAACGACTAGAGCTGCGAGCGGTCCGCTAGTCCGCGACCACGCCGTCCGGCGCTGTCTCGATGCGGAAGGCGGCCGCCATCAGCGCGCGGGTGTAGTCGGTCTGCGGATGGTCGAAGATCGCCTGCGCCGTACCCGCCTCCACCACCTTGCCCTCGCGCATGACGATCACGTCATTGGCGAGCGCGCGCACCACCTTCAGATCGTGGCTGATGAAGAGATAGGCGAGGTCGTGCTTCTTCTGCAGATTGCGCAAGAGATCGACGACCTGCGCCTGCACACTCATGTCGAGCGCGGAGGTCGGCTCGTCGAGCATCACGAATTTCGGCTCCAGCACCATGGCGCGGGCCACCGAGATGCGCTGGCGCTGCCCGCCGGAAAACTCGTGCGGATAGCGATGGCGTGAGGCGGCATCGAGGCCGACCTCCTCAAGCGCCTGACAGACCCGCCTGTCGCGCTCGCTCGCACTGATGCCGGGGAAGTGGACCAGCAGTCCCTCGCCCACGATATCGGCCACCGACATGCGCGGACTGAGCGAGCCGAAGGGATCCTGGAAGACGATCTGCATGTCGCGCCTCAGTGGACGCATCTCCTGCCACGACTTTTCCTGGATCTCCTTGCCGAGAAACGCGATGCGCCCCCTGGAGGAGATCATGCGCAACAAGGCCAGCCCCAGCGTGGTCTTGCCGGACCCGGATTCGCCCACGACCCCCAGCGTCTGTCCCTCGCGCACGGCGATGTCGATCCCGTCCACCGCCTTGATGTGGCCGACGGTCTTGCGCATCAGCCCGCGCCGGATCGGGAACCACACCTTCAGATCATCCGCCTGCACGACCACCGGTCGGGTCGTGTCCCGCTCGGGCGGCGCGCCTTTCGGCTCGGCGGCGAGCAGATGCCGCGTATAGGGGTGTTCGGGCGTCTCGAAAATCCGCTCCGTCGGCCCCTGTTCCACGATCTCGCCCTCCGTCATCACGCAGACCCGGTCGGAGATCTTGCGCACGATGCCCAGATCATGGGTGATGAACAGCAGCGCCATGCCGCGCTCTTCCTGAAGCTCCTTCAAAAGCTTCAGGATCTGCGCCTGCACGGTGACGTCGAGCGCGGTGGTCGGTTCGTCCGCGATCAGCAGGTCCGGTTCGTTGGCGAGCGCCATGGCGATCATCACGCGCTGGCGCTGGCCGCCGGAAAGCTGGTGCGGATAGCTCTTCAACCGGCTTTCCGGATTGCGGATGCCCACCTGATCGAGCAGCTCCAGCGTGCGCGCCCGGGCCTTGGTGTCGCTCATGCCACTATGCAGCTTGAGCACTTCCATGATCTGCCGTTCCACCTGATGCAGCGGATTGAGCGAGGTCATCGGCTCCTGGAAGATCATCGCCACCCGGTTGCCGCGAATGCCCCGCAACGTCTGGTCGGAGGCGGTGAGCAGGTCCTGCCCCTCGAACAGGATCTCACCGGAGGGGTGCGAAGCTGCCGGATAGCCGAGCAACTTCAGCACCGAAAGCGCGGTCACCGATTTGCCGGATCCGCTCTCGCCCACAAGCGCCAGCGTCTCGCCCGGCGCGATCTCGAACGACACGTTGCGCACCGCATGGGTGACAGTGCCGCCTTGCGCGAAATCGACGGAGAGATCCTTCACCTGAAGCAGCGGGGCCGGATGGTGGGGTGTCATGGTCATGGCTGCCTCACTTGAACGTCTTGCGCGGATCGAAGGCGTCACGCACCGCTTCACCGATGAAGATCAGCAGGCTCAGCATGAGCGAGATGGTGATGAACCCGGAAATGCCAAGCCACGGGGCCTGAAGGTTGTCCTTGCCCTGTTTCAAAAGCTCGCCCAGCGAGGGGGAGCCGGGGGGCAGGCCGAAGCCGAGGAAATCGAGCGACGTCAGCGTGGAGATCGAGCCGTTCAGGATGAAGGGCAGGAAGGTCAGCGTCGCCACCATGGCGTTGGGCAGAAGGTGGCGGAACATGATGGTGCGGTTGGAAACGCCGAGCGCGCGCGCCGCGTTCACATATTCGAAATTGCGCCCGCGCAGGAATTCCGCGCGCACGACACCCACCAGCGCCACCCAGGAGAAGGCCAGCAGGATCCCGCAAAGAACCCAGAAATTCGGCACCAGCACCGAGGAGATGATCAGGATCAGATAAAGCTGCGGCATGGAGGTCCAGATCTCGATCACCCGCTGGAAACCGAGATCGATCCAGCCGCCGTAATAGCCTTGCACGGCGCCGGCCGAGACGCCGATCACGGAGGACAGAAGCGTCAGCACCAGCCCGAAGAGGACCGACAGCCGGAAGCCGTAGATGAGCCGGGCCAGCACGTCGCGGCCCTGATCGTCCGTGCCCAGCCAGTTCCAGTTGCCGAGGGTGCAATTGGGGTCCGCCGCGCCTTGCGGATATTGCTGGCAGCGCGTTTCGGTGTCGAATTTCCAGGAGGGCGGCGCCGGTGCGGGCGTGGGAATGGCTGTGTTCACCGTGCCGTAGGCATAGCGGATCGGCGGCCAGAGCATCCAGCCATTGGCGTTGATCTCTTCCTGGATATAGGGATCGCGATAATCGGTCACCGCGAGGAACCCGCCGAATTTCTCCTCCGGGTAATCGATCAGAACCGGGCTCAGGATCTCGCCCTTGTAGGAAACGAGGATCGGCCGGTCATTGGCGATGACATTGGCAAAGAGCGACAGGATGAAGAGCGTGAGGAAGATCCACAGCGCCCAGAATCCGCGCCGGTTCGCCTTGAAGCTGGCAAGGCGGCGCTGGTTGAGCGGCGACAGCTGAAAGCGCGGCGGCGGCGCATCGGTCGCGGCGGCGGAGGCGTTCCTCGGGTCCTTGTTTTGCTGATCCATGGCTCAGACCTCCCGGCTTTCGAAATCGATGCGCGGATCGATCCACGTATAGGTGAGGTCGGAAATGAGCGTCACGAAGAGGCTCAGCAGCGAGAAGATGTAGAGCGTTGCGAAGACCACCGGATAGTCGCGGGTCAGCACCGCTTCATAGGACAGAAGCCCGATGCCGTTCAGCGAGAAGATCGTCTCGATGAGCAGCGAACCGGCGAAGAAGGACGTGATGAACGCGCCGGGAAAACCTGCGATCACGATCAGCATGGCATTGCGGAAAACGTGCCCGTAAAGCACCCGGCGCTCGGTCAGCCCCTTGGCGCGCGCGGTCACCACATATTGCTTGCGGATCTCGTCGAGGAAGGAATTCTTGGTCAGAAGCGTGGTGGTGGCGAAGGCAGACAGCGCCATGGCGGTCAGGGGCAGCGCCAGATGCCAGAAATAATCCACGATCCGCGCACCCCAGGACAGGCTGTCCCAGTTGTCGGAGGTGAGCCCGCGAAGCGGAAAGATGTCCCAGTAGGAGCCGCCCGCAAACAGCACGATCAGCAGCACCGCGAAGAGAAAGCCCGGAATGGCGTAGCCGACAATGATGACGGCGGAGGTCCAGACATCGAAACGCGAGCCGTCCTTGACCGCCTTGCGCACCCCCAGCGGAATGGAGATGCCATAGGAAAGAAGGGTCATCCAAAGGCCAAGCGAAATGGAGACAGGGAGTTTTTCCTTGATCAGGTCGATGACCGAGATGTCGCGGAAATAGCTCTCGCCGAAATCGAATCTCGCATAGTTCCACAACATCTCGCCGAAACGGGTGAGGGGGGGCTTGTCGAAGCCGAACTGCTTTTCAAGACTGGCGATGAATTCCGGGTCGAGCCCCTGGGCGCCGCGATAGCCGGAATTGGCCGCTTCCCCGCCCCCGGCTGCTTGCGGCTGCTGGCCACCGAAATCGCCGCCGCCGCCGGAAATACGCGCTGTCGCGGAAACGTCGGTCCCCTGAAGCTTGGCGATGATCTGCTCCACCGGTCCGCCGGGGGCGAACTGGATGATGGCGAAATTGATCGCCATGATCCCGATGATGGTCGGGATCATCAGGAGCAGACGTCGAAGAATATAGGCGCCCATCGCGATGAATCTCGTCTGGTGCTCGGGTCCGGAACATGCGGACCCACGTTTCGTGAAAAGCCTGAGGCGGAACGTTCGGCGCGCTCAGTCCGATCTGCCGATTCGTTTTGCCTTTTCAGGGTCGTACCACCATGTGGTCTCGACCGGAAAATCATATGCCGGGATCGGTTCCGCATATCCGAATTGATCCCAATAGGCGACCGTGTGGGTCGACTTGAACCAGTTCGGCACCCAGTAGTGGCCCGCCCGCAGCACGCGGTCGAGCGCGCGCGCGGCGGTGGTCATCGCCTCGCGGCTCTCGGCATGAATCACCTTCTCGATCAGCGCATCGACGGCCGGGCTGGCAATGCCCGCGAGATTGGCGCTTCCCTCTGTCTTGGCCGCGCGACTGCCCCAGAACTGGCGAATGCCCTCGCCCGGCGTGGACGCCATCGCATAACGCCGCGCCGTCACGTCGAAATCGAACGTGTTGAGGCGTGCCTGAAATTGCGAGGAATCGACCTGCCGGAACTGCGCATCAATGCCGAGCAGCGCCAGCCTGTTGGCATAGGGCTGGATCACCCGCCCGAAAATCGGTCCATTGGCGAGAAACTCGATCGTCAGCGGCTCGCCGTCCGCCGAGACAAGCCTTTTGCCGTCCCGTATCCATCCGGCTTCCTTCAAAAGATCATGCGCCTTGCGCAACGCGGCGCGGTCGCGGCCCGACCCGTCGGTCTTCGGCGATACCCACACCTCCTCAAAGACCTCATCGGGAACCTGTCCGCGGAAAAGCTCAAGAAGGCGCAATTCGTCCGGCGAGGGTTTTCCCGTCGCCATCATGTCGGAGTTCTGGAAGTAGGATTGGGTTCGCTCATAGAGCCCATAGAACAGGTTTTCGTTGGTCCATTCGAAGTCGAAGGCGAGCCCGACGGCCTGGCGGGTCCGCGGATCGGAGAACTTCTTGCGCCGTGTGTTGAAGAACCAGCCCTGTGTGCCCGCAAGGCGATTGTCGGGGAAGGTCGCCCTGATGACACGTCCCTGGCGGATGGCAGGAAAATCGTAGCCCGTTGCCCATGTCTTGGAGGTGAATTCCTCGCGGAAGGTGATCTTGCCCTTCTTGAAGGCCTCGAACGCGATGTCGCGCTCGCGGAAGAACTCCAGGCGGAGCGTGTCGAAATTGAAGGCCCCGCGCGAGACCGGCAGGTCCTTTGCCCACCAGTCGGACACGCGCTCATATTCGATGGAACGCCCCGCATCGACCTCGCCCACCCGGTAAGGTCCGGAGCCAAGCGGCGGGGCCAGCGTCGACTGGGTGAAGTCGTTCACCGTGTAAAAGGCCTTGGAAAGGATCGGCAGGCCAGCCACGATCAGCGGAAGCTGGCGGCTATGTGTGCCTGAAAAGCGCACCTGGAGCGTGTGCGCGTCCACCGCGGCAGCGCTTTCCAGCTCGCGGATCGTCTGCGTGATCGCCGGATGGCCTTTTTCCTTCAGGAGCATCAGCGAGAAGGCGACGTCGTCCGCCGTCAGCGGCGATCCGTCATGAAACCGCGCTTCTGGCCGCAGCCGGAAGGTATAGACATTGCGGTCCTCGGAGATGGCGACGCTTTCCGCCACCAGCCCGTACATGGCGTCCGGCTCGTCGAGCGCGCGCACCATCAGCGTGTCGAAACACAGCTCCATGCGCGGCGGGGCGTTTCCCTTCAAAATGAAGGTGTTGAGCGTGTCGAAGGTCAGCGGGTTCTGGTTATAGGCCCAGGACGGCGCATTGAACACCATCCTGCCGCCTTTCGGCGCGTCCGGATCGAGATAGTCGAAATGGCTGAAGTCGGGTCCGTATTTCAGATCGCCGAAGACAGACAAGCCATGTCGCGGTCCGGTATCGGTGTCGGCAGCAGCCCCGGGTGCGGTCTGTGCGAGCGCCTTCGGCAGGCGCAGCAGCGGGCTGAGGGCTGCGCCGGCCCCCCAGGCCAGCACGTCACGTCGGTTGACGCCGCCGCTCATGGCTGCTCCCCCGTCTTGGCGGCCTTCGCCGCGTCCCACCACCAGATCTGGGGAAAGCCGTGGGTGTATTGGGGCATGTTCTGCGGATGCGAGAACCGGTCCCAGCGCGCCGTGCGGAAGAGATCGACATACCACTGCGGCACCACATAATAATGGGCGAGCAGCACCCGGTCGAGCGCCTTGGTGGCGGCGATCAGGTCCTCGCGGGTATCTGCGAAGATCACCTTGTCGATCAGCGCATCGACGCCCTTGTCACGAATGCCGGCATAGTTGCGAGACTGATTGCGTCCGGCAGCTTCCGAGCCCCAGAAGTCGCGCTGTTCGTTGCCGGGAGAGAGCGATTGGCCCCAGGCCAGCGTCGTCATCTCGAAATCGCGGTTGCGGATACGGTTGATATATTGCGGCGTGTCCAGAACCCGGAAGGACATCTCGATGCCGATGCGCTTGAGGTTGTTGGCAAACGGCAGGACGAAACGTTCAGAATTCGGATCGTGGTCGATGAAGTCGATGGTCAGCGGCTCGCCCGTTTTCAGGTTCACCATCTGGCGGCCCTTCAGGCCGTAGCCCGCTTCCTTTAGAAGGTTCACCGCCTTTTTCAGGTTGGCGCGCATGGCGCCGGTGCTGCCGCCCACGGGGTTTTCGTAAGGCGTGGTGAACACGGAGGCCGGGACCAGGTCGCGCACGGATTCCAGGATTTCCAGTTCCTTGCCCTGCGGCAAGCCGGAGGAAGCGAGCTCCGTGCCCGCGAAGTAGCTCGCGATGCGCTTGTACTGGCCATAAAAGGTGGTGCGATTGACGGTCTCGAAATCGAAGGCGTAATTCAGCGCCTCGCGCACACGCTCATCGGAGAACTTCGGCAACCGCAGGTTCATGACGAAGGCCTGCATCCGCCCGACCGCCTTGTCCGGGAAGGTCTCCAGAATCACCTTGCCTTCGGAGCGAGCCGGGAAATCGTAGCCCGTCGCCCAATTCTTGGCGCTGTTCTCGGAGCGGAAATCATACTGGTCGCCCTTGAAGGCCTCCAGAACCACGGTGGAATCGCGATAGGAATCGTAGCGGATCGTGTCGAAATTGTTGGTGCCCTTGCGCACCGGAAGGTCGGCCGCCCAGTAGTCCTTCACCCGCTCATAGGTGATGGAGCGGTTAACATCGAAGGAGGCGATCCGGTAAGGGCCGGAGCCGAGCGGCGGTTCCAGTGTGCCCTTTGAAATGTCGCGTTTCTCGCCCTTGTCGTTCGTGCCCTCCCACCAGTGTTTCGGCAGGATCGGGAGTTGACCCATGATGTGGGGCAGCTCGCGGTTGTTCTTCACATCGAAGGAAAAGCGCACCACGTCGTCGCCCGTCTTCTCCGCCTTGACCACGTTGCGATAGTAGAAACGCTGGGAAGGGTTGATCTCCACCAGCTTCTCGAAGCTCCAGATCACGTCATCCGCCGTGATCGGTTCCCCGTCATGCCAGCGCGCGGCCGGGTTAAGGCGGAATTCGACCCACGAATCATCTGCCGGATGGCGTGTGGCCTCCGCGATCAGCCCGTATTCGGCCGAAATGTTCAACTCGTCGAGCGAACTTTCCATCAGCTGATCGAGCGTGTTTCCGATGCCCGGCGCCGGGTTGCCGCGCGGCAGGATCGGGTTGAACGTGTCGAAACCGCCCTGCGAGGACAGCCGCACCGAGCCGCCCTTGGGGGCATCGGGGTTCACATAGTCGAAATGGTCGTCATCGGGGCCGTATTTCGGTGTTCCGGTCAGCGCGGTGGCGTATTGCCACTGCGGCTCCTCCTTGGCGGACATGTCGGATTGCGCCTGTCCCTGCGCCTGCGCGCCGAGGACGAGGGTGGGCGCGATTATGAGCGCGGCAATGAAAGAGCGGATGAACGGTCCAGACATCGAGCCTCGTCAGCTTTGAAGATGGTGCGTGGCGAACAACATGAACGACATACTAGGCCACGGTTCGCCAGATACCGCAAATTACGATCATTTCATCATTTGGCCGGGGGGTGGATATCGGCCCGGATGTGCCGGAGCGCGGGCGGCCTTGCCCCCGCATTCGCGAAGCCGCCCGTCCATGCCGGATACGAAAAAGCCGGGCGCGATGGCCCGGCTTTCGGATCTCTTGGTGCAAGGGCCGCGCTACTGGGCCGGGGCTTCCGCCGGGGCCGCTTCGGCAGGCGCGTCCGCCGGGGCTGCGTCCGCAGGCGCTTCCGCGCTTTCCGCGGCGGCTTCCGGTTCCGGCAGCGGCAGCGGGTTGTCGGACAGCGAGTGCAGGTAGACGATCAGGTTCGCGCGGTCATCCGGCTTGGAAAGGCCGGCAAAGGCCATGGCGGTGCCGGGAATGTGGTCCTTCGGCTTCGTGACGAATTCGTCCAGCTGCTCGTAGGTCCATTCCGGGTGCTCTTCGGCGAAGGCCAGCATGGCGTTGGAGTACTTGAAGCCTTCATGCGCGCCGGGCTTGCGGCCAACCACGTCCCACAGATTGGGGCCGACCTTGTTGGCGCCGCCATTGTCGAAGGTGTGGCAGGCCACGCACTTCTTGGTGACCTTTTCGCCCGCTCCGATATCGGCCTCGGCAAGCCGCACAGCAAGCGGAACCACCTTTTCCGCTTCGGCAGCCGCGCCTTCCGCTGCGCCATCCGCGGTGGCCACCGCAATCGGATAGCCCGGCGTTTCCGGCGCTTCATGGTCGAAGATGATGTCGGAGGACACTCCGAGCGCCATGAGGACGAGAAGGGCGAGCAAGACCGCACCGGCGATCTTGTTCAGCTCGAAGCTATTCATGTCGGCCATTCCTCCATTCGACCCGCTGCGGGCAAGCGACCGGAAGCAACCCTCCCCGGCGCTGTCAGCATTTTTGTCCAAAGTCGCCGGAAACTACAAACTTTTTGACGTCGCTGTCCATAGGTATAAAACATCGAGTTCCTGCGTTCCCGGTCAACGCGCCGATCCGCGTGCAAGCCTCCGGCTTTTGCCGCTCCGGCCCAATGCCCGTTACGCCCAGACGCCGGAGCGCCCGCCGCGGCCGCCCTCCTTTTCGGAAGCGGCCCCGGGGCTCCATGACCCTTGACCCCGATCGACGGGGAGCCGGCCTCCATGGCCGCCCTCCGGTCGATTTCCGGTGCCGACCCGGGAGCCTGTGCCTGATGCCCGCCTATTCTGACTCTTCAAACCGCCGCTCCCGCGTTCTTGTGGTCATTCCGGCGCGTATGGAATCGACCCGGCTTCCCGGCAAGCCGCTGGCCGATATCGACGGCAAGCCGATGATCGTGCAGGTTCTGGAGCGCGCCCGCGAGGCCGATATCGGCCCCGTGGTGGTCGCCGCCGACGATGCCCGCATCATCACCGTGGTGGAAGCCGCAGGCGGACGCGCCGTCATGACCCGCAAGGACCACGCCTCCGGCTCCGACCGGGTGCGCGAGGCGGTGCAGATCGCCGATCCCGATTGCGATCTCATCCTCAACCTGCAGGGCGACGTGCCGCTGATCGATCCGTTGTCCTTGCGGGCGGCGATCGACCCGCTCAAGGACAGAAACGTCGATATCGGAACGATCATGACCGAAATTCGCGACGAGGAAGGCCGCGTCGATCCCGGTTTCGTCAAGGCGGTCACCACGCCGCTGGGCGGAGATCGTCACCGCGCGCTCTATTTCACGCGCGCCACCGCGCCCTATGGCGACGGCCCGCTCTATCAGCATATCGGCGTCTATGCGTGGCGTCGCGCGGCGCTGGAAAAGTTCGTCGCCCTGCCCTCGTCGACGTTGGAAAAGCGCGAGAAGCTGGAGCAGCTTCGTGCGCTTGAAGCGGGCATGCGCATAGATGTGAGCCTCGTTCCGGCAACGCCGATGGATGTGAACACGCCCGTGGATCTTGAACGTGTGCGTGCCGCCTTCGCCAGGATGGCGCATGAAGCCGAAAAAGCCTGACCCGCAACCGTATCAAGACGTTTTCCAGGACCAAGCCGAGTATGTCGAATATGAAGAAGATCGTGTTTCAGGGCGAGCCGGGTGCGAATTCGCACATGGCGTGTCGCGATGTTTATCCCGATTACGAATCGGTGCCCTGCGCCACGTTCGAAGACTGCTTTCATGCGCTTGAGTCCGGCGAAGCCGAACTGGGCATGATCCCGGTTGAGAACTCGGTCGCCGGTCGCGTGGCCGATATCCACCATCTCCTGCCGCGTTCCAACCTGCATATCATCGGCGAATATTTCATGCCGATCCGCTTCCAGCTGATGGCGCCTCCCGGCGCCACCATCGAGGGGCTGACGAGCGTGCAGAGCCATATCATGGCGCTCGGCCAGTGCCGCAAGATGATCCGCCGCCTCGGCCTGAATGCGGTTGTCGGCGCGGATACCGCCGGTTCCGCCCGCCAGATCGCCGAGCGCGGTGACCTGACCGCCGCGGCGCTTGCCCCCGATCTCGCCGCGGAGGCCTATGGTCTTGAGATCCTCGCCCGCGACGTGGAGGATGCCGCGCACAACACCACGCGCTTCCTCATCCTGTCGCGCGAGGCGCTGAGTGCCGCCGACAATGGCCAGCCGGTCATCACCACCATGGTCTTCCGGGTGCGCAACGTGCCCGCCGCGCTCTACAAGGCGCTGGGCGGTTTCGCGACCAACAATGTCAACATGACCAAGCTGGAATCCTACCAGCTGGAGGGCCAGTTCTTCGCCTCCATGTTCTATGCCGATGTGGAAGGCCATCCGGACGAGCCGAATGTCGCGCTGGCGCTTGAGGAACTGAAATTCTTCTGCGCCGAATACAAGATGCTGGGCGTTTATCGCGCCAGCCCCTTCCGCGAGAAGATCAAAGAGCCGGAGGCGAACCGCGCCTTGCGGCCGACCCCCGGGATCTGAAGATCCGGCCTGTGATATCGGGTCCCTCCCGACAGGCCGACCCGGCGCGCGGATCCCGATCCGCGCGTCCAAAAAGACTGCCGACAAAACTTCGACTTTCCGAAATCGAACCAACGGACCTTTGAATGACCGATCTGACCTATGACGTTCTTGGCATCGGCAACGCCATTGCCGATGTCTTCGCCCATGTGGAGGACGATTTCCTCGTCAACGAGAAGCTGGTGAAGGGGTCCATGCGCCTCGTTGATACGCAGGAGGCGGAACGTCTCTACGGAAAGATGGGGTCGGCGGTGCGCATGTCCGGCGGCAGCGCGGGCAACACCATTGCGGGGCTCTCCTCGCTGGGCGGTGTCGCGGCCTATATCGGCAAGGTCGCCGACGATGAACTCGGCAAGGCCTATGCGCATGACATGCGTGGCATCGGGGCGCATTTCGACACCGCGCCGCTTGTCGGCGGCAATCCCACCGCGCGCTCCATGATCCTGATCACGCCGGATGGCGAGCGCACCATGAACACCTATCTGGGTGCTTGCACCGAGCTTGGGCCTGACGATATCGACGCCGATGTCGTGACCCGCTCCGCCATCACCTACATGGAAGGCTATCTGTGGGATCCCCCGGCTGCGAAGGAAGCCTTCCGCCGCGCCATGAAGCTTGCCCACGATGCGGACCGCAAGACCGCGCTGACGCTTTCCGACAGCTTCTGCGTCGACCGGTACCGCGAGGAATTTCGCGAGCTGATCCGCACCGGTGCCGTTGATATCGTGTTCGCCAACGAGCATGAGATCAAGGCGCTCTATGAGACCTCCGACATCCAGACCGCGGTCGATGCGGTGCGCCAGGACGCGAAGCTCGCCACCATCACGCTGTCGGAAAAGGGCGCGCTGACGGTCACCCGCGAAGAGAGCTTCCAGGTGCGCGCGAACCCGGTTGACGAAGTGGTGGACCTGACGGGCGCGGGCGATCTCTATGCCGCCGGTTTCCTGTTCGGTCTGGCGCGCAACTATCCGCTGGCGCGCTGCGCGGAACTGGGCTGCATGGCAGCGGCGGAAGTGATCGGGCATGTCGGCGCGCGGCCCGAGACCACCTTGAAGAACCTCGCGGCCCAGAACGGTTTCGACGTCTGAGCACGACTGCGAGGCCCGAAACGGTCTGAAATCACCTCAATGATTTGAAATCAAACCGGGGGCCTTCCTCTTTCAAAGGCCCCCGGTTGCCAACCGGAGCACCCGACCCGATGTCCGCCGACCGCCCACCCGCCTATTGCGACAATGCGCTTGATCGCGCCGCCGAGCGCCGCGACGATGTTGCTTGGCTGGCGGAGCAGAAAGCGCGCAAGGATGCGGTCTTCATCCTGCTGGCCGGGGACAGGCCGGTCGTCGCCATTGATGGCGAGGCGCTCAGGATCCGCCATGGCGCGGGGCTGGCGAAAAGCCTTGGCGCCTCTGAAGAGACCATGCTGCTCGGTCTTGAACGGGCCGAGGAGGGAACGCGCCCGGTCTTTTGTGCGCAGGTGTCCGCGGCGGTCGAAGAGATCGAGGCCGACATCGAGGCGGCGAGTTCATCCGCGCTGAAGCTCATAGATCTGCGCTCGCTGGCCATGCAGGGCACGTTGCCGGATGGCGATACCGGGCTTCTGGCGCAGGCCCGCTCGCTCTCCCACTGGCACGCAACCCATCGTTTCTGCTCGCGCTGCGGGCATGAAACCACCATGGCGCAGGCCGGGTATCGTCGCGATTGCCCCGCCTGTTCGGCCCCCCATTTTCCGCGCACCGACCCGGTCGTCATCATGCTGATCGCGGAAGGTGACATGGCGCTTCTGGGCCGCCCGCACCGGCTGGCGGAAGGCGTCTACACCACGCTTGCCGGGTTCATGGAGCCGGGCGAGACCATCGAGCAGGCGGTGCGGCGCGAGGTGAAGGAGGAAGCGGGTGTTGCGGTTGGTCCCGTGCGCCTCCTCGCCAACCAGCCCTGGCCCTTCCCCGCCTCCCTGATGCTGGGCTGCGAAGGCGAGGCGGCAAGCCGCGAGATCCGGCTCGGCGATGACGAACTGGAAGATTGCCGCTGGTTTGCGCGCGAAGAGGTTCGCCAGATGCTGGAAGGCCGCCATCCGGGCGGACTGAGGGTTCCTCCGCCCATTTCCATCGCCCACTGGCTTATCCGCCGCTGGGTCCATGATGGCGCGCCGTCGGCCACCGATTGATGCCGGGTTTGATCCCCGCCCTGTGCGCCCGGCGCCCAGTGTATCGGCGCGCGGCTGGAACGGCTTGTTCCGGCGGGCGCTCCTGCGCTAGATAGCACGCCTCACATATTCCGAGCCGGGCTGCGCTGTCGCGAGCGGTCGCGCGGGGCGCCGGGCGATGCAGATCCAGGACACATCCCCCGATGAGCCAGAACACTTCGCGCGTCACGCCTGAAGCCGCCACCCGCTATTGCGTTGACCTTTTGCTTCACGCGGGCCTGCCGGAGGCGGATGCGCACACGGTTGCGCGTTGTCTCGTCCATGCGGATCTGCGCGGCGTTCATACCCATGGCATCACGCGGATGCAGGTTTACATGGAGCGTCTTGCGGACGGCCTCATCAATCCGCGCCCGGACATGGTCGTCACGAAGCCGACCCCGGTTGCCGCCCATGTGGATGGCGACAATGCGCTCGGTTTCGTCAGCGCCACCCGCGCCATGGACGAGGCGATCGCCATGGCTGGCGAATTTGGCCTCGCGCTGGTCGCCGTCAACCATTCCAATCACTATGGCATGGCCGCGTCCTACATCATTCAGGCAGCCGAAGCGGGCTTCATGTCGTTTGCCTTCTCCAATGCGCCCTCCGCCATGCCCGCATGGGGCGGACGCGAGCCGCTCTTGGGCACCTCGCCGTTTGCCGCGGGTGCGCCAATCGGCGAAGGCGTCGCGCCTTTCGTTCTGGATTTCACCCCTGCAATCACCACCCGCGGCGCGCTGCGCCGGGCGGTCCATCTAGGCAAGCCGATCCCGGAAGGTCTCGCGCTCGACAAGGAAGGCCGCCCGACCACCGATCCCAAGGCCGCCTTCGAGGGCGTGGTGCTGCCCATGGGCGGGCCGAAGGGCTCCGGCCTCGCCATGCTGATGGATGTGATGGCGGGGGTCTTTTCCGGTGCGGGCCATGCCGGGGGCGTGGCGGACCTTTACGGCGGCACACGCCCGCAGGATGTGGGCCACATGTTCATGGTCATCCGTCCGGGTCTCTTCATGACCACGGAAGATTTCCTTGCCCGCATGGATGTCTTGAAAAAGGCCGTCCACGACTTGCCGCGCGCCGAAGGTTTCGACGAGGTGCTGATGCCGGGGGAACGTGGCGCGCGCACAGAGGCGCGCTACCGCTCCGAGGGCATTCCCTTCACCGAAGAGGACATCGCCTTCCTCAACAAGACGGCGGCCCAGTTCGGCACGTCGGACATCGAGCTTCAGGGCTGAGAAACAAAGGCTGGCTGGCGGCCCTCAGGCCGCCCCGGAGGTTGAACCAAAAAGCTGGCGTCCCTCAGGCCGCCCCGGAGGCTGAACAAAGAACTGGCGGCCCTCAGGCCGCCAGATCCGCCACCACTGCATCCAGCACGAAGAAACCGTCGCGGGTGGCGCGCACGCGCGATCCCTCCATCTTCTCCACCATGCCGTGGGAGATGAGATCATTGAGGCGGCGCGGGTCGAGGCGGCGGCCGGAAAGCTTCTCGTAGCGATCCAGATCGACACCCTCCACAAGCCGCAGGCCCATGATCAGGTATTCGTCGCCCTGCTCTTCCATGGTCAGGACCTGATCCTCGATCATGCCATGGCCGTGTTCTTCCACGCGGGCAAGCCATGTCTCGGGGTGAAGCTCGGTCGCGGTCGCCCGCTTGCCGTTGCCCCCCGTCAGACGGCCATGGGCCCCCGGTCCCACGCCCACATAGTCGCCATAGCGCCAGTAGACGAGGTTGTGGCGGCATTCCGCACCGGGAACCGCGTGGTTGGAAATCTCGTAGGCCGGCATGCCATGGGCTTCGCAGGTCGACAGCGTCACCTCATAGAGATCGGCGGCCGCATCCGGGTCCGGCGGCACGAGCTTGCCCGCCTCGTAGAGCTTGAAGAAGGGCGTGTCGTGCTCGATGGTGAGCTGGTAGAGCGACAGGTGATCGGCGGC
The DNA here is from genome assembly GCF_963674635.1 of Breoghania sp. Classification (NCBI taxonomy): domain Bacteria; kingdom Pseudomonadati; phylum Pseudomonadota; class Alphaproteobacteria; order Hyphomicrobiales; family Stappiaceae; genus Breoghania; species Breoghania sp. The sequence goes on along the minus strand of NZ_OY771475.1, from coordinate 3,110,369 downwards.
GAGAGCGATGGCGCGTTCCAGCTCCGCGCTCCACGCCTCGGGCGTCTGTCCGGGGCGCGCATAGATCAGGTCGAAGGAAAGCCGCGGGAAAGTCTCGCGCGCCATCTCGATGGCCTTGAGCGCGGTGTCCACATCGTGCAGGCGGCCCAGAAAACGCAGATCCGCATCGTTGAGCGCCTGAACGCCGAGCGAGACCCGGTTGACGCCCGCCGCCCGGTAACCCCGGAAGCGTTCGGCCTCCACGCTGGAGGGATTGGCCTCCATGGAGATTTCCACGTCCGGCGCAATCGACCAGTTCTTCGCCACCGATCCGAGGATCGCTTCCACCGTTTCCGGCTTCATCAGCGAGGGCGTGCCGCCGCCGAAAAAGATGGAGGTGACCGTGCGGCCCTTGGTTTGCTGGGCAAACAGCGCAAGTTCGCTCGCAAAGGCGCGCGCAAAGCGCTCCTGATCGATCGCCTGATGGCGAACATGGGAATTGAAGTCGCAATAGGGGCACTTGGCCGCGCAGAACGGCCAATGGATATAGATGCCAAATCCCGGATCAACTTGCGTCATGAGGCGCGCGGGGGCTCCAGACAGGTGTCGGCGAAAAGCTTGAAGGCGCGGGCGCGATGCGACAGCGGATTGTTGTCGCCCGACGTCCAGCCGTGCTTTTCCTCCGCACTCATTTCACCGAATGTGCGCGCGTGGCCTTCCGGCTGGAAGGCGGGATCGTAGCCGAACCCCTGCTCGCCGCGCGGCGGCCACACCATCGTGCCCGCGATCTCGCCGCGAAAGGTCTCCACATGACCGTCGGGCCAGGCAAGGCACAGCGCGCAGACAAAGCGCGCGGTGCGGTCGTCATTGCCCTTGGCCGCGGCTTGCGTGAGTTTGTCTTCCACGTCGCGCATGGCCTTGGCGAAATCCTTGTCCGGCCCCGCCCAGCGGGCGGAATAGATGCCCGGATCGCCGCCCAGCGCATCGACGGAAAGCCCGGAATCGTCGGCCAGAGCCGGCAATCCGGACGCTTCGGCCGAAGCCCGTGCCTTCAGTTCGGAATTGGCTTCAAACGTCGTGCCCGTTTCCTCCGGCTCCGGCAGGCCCAGTTCGGAGGCGGAAACCACCTCCATCCCGAAGGGCTCCACCAGCGCGCGGATTTCCCTCAGCTTGCCCGCATTGTGGCTGGCAAGCACGAGGCGTCCGGGGCTGAGCGTACGGCGGGTCATTGAACAGGCCTCAAAGGATCGCCATCTTCTGAAGGTCGACCAGACGGCCGATGCCGCCCTGTGCGAGGCCCAGAAGCTGGTTGAATTCATCGACGGAGAAGGGCGAGCCTTCCGCCGTGCCCTGGATTTCGACGAGACCGCCGGACCCGGTCATGACGAAATTGGCGTCCGTGTCCGCGTCGCTGTCCTCAAGGTAATCGAGGTCGAGCACCGGCGTGCCGGAATAGATGCCGCAGGAAATGGCGGCGACGTGGTCCTTCAGGACCGGCTTGGTGATCATGTCGCGCGCGCGCATCCACTCGATGCAGTCGTTGAGCGCGACCCATGCCCCGGTGATGGAGGCCGTGCGCGTGCCGCCATCGGCCTGGATGACGTCGCAATCAACGGAGATCTGGCGCTCGCCGAGGGCTTCCAGATCGACAACGGCGCGCAGCGAGCGGCCGATGAGACGCTGGATTTCCTGCGTGCGGCCGGACTGCTTGCCGGCAGAGGCCTCGCGGCGCATGCGCTCGCCGGTGGCGCGCGGCAGCATGCCGTATTCGGCGGTCACCCAGCCGCGGTTCTGGCCGCGCAGCCAGGGCGGAACGCGCTCTTCGAGGCTCGCCGTGCACAGCACGTGCGTGTCGCCGAATTTGACCAGGCACGAGCCTTCAGCGTGCTTGGAGACACGGCGTTCGAGGGTCACCGGCCGCAACTCGTCGGCAGCGCGTTTGGAAGGTCGCATGAATGGTCTCCGTCTGGGCCCGCGCCGATCTTCGGCATTCGTGGTCGGTCACGTCTGGCATCTGGCGACAGGCGGCGTCCGGTCGACGGCCTGTCCAACAGGCAGCCTTGTAGCCGCGCGAGACGAGGCGCGTAAAGGGCTCTTGCCCACTTGTCGGTGTTTGGGCCTAAATATCCTTGAACCGGCAAAGGCTGGAACAGGATCGATTCGAACCGGAACGAAGAATGCAGGACGTGAACAAGCCTTCCATCGCGATCTCGAGCCTCGGCGGAAGCCTGCGCGATCTGGATGACCGCTCGCGCGAGATCTTCCGCTCCATCGTGGAATCCTATCTTGAAACGGGCGAGCCGGTGGGCTCGCGCAACGTCTCGCGCCTGTTGCCGATCAACCTGTCGGCGGCCTCGGTGCGCAATGTCATGTCGGACCTGGAGCATCTGGGCCTGATCTTTGCCCCCCACACCTCCGCCGGGCGCCTGCCCACCGAACTGGGCCTGCGCTTCTTCGTCGATGCGCTTCTGGAAGTGGGCGACGTGACGCGCGACGAGCGCGAGGCGATCGAGGCGCGGGTCAAGGCGTCGGGCGACATGCGCGGCGTGGAACAGGTGCTCACCGAGGCGAGCCAGATGCTCTCCGGCCTGTCCCATGGCGCGGGCGTGGTGCTGACCCACAAGTCCGACACCCGCATGAAGCACATCGAATTCGTCCGCCTTGAACCGACCAAGGCACTGGTCGTGCTGGTGGCGGAGGATGGCACGGTCGAAAACCGCATCATCGATCTGCCCGACGGGCTTCCGGCTTCCGCGCTCATGGAGGCGTCCAATTATCTGAACGCCCATATTCGCGGTCGCACGCTGGCGGAATCGCGCCGCACCATGGAAAAGGCCAAGGAGGAAAGCCAGGCGGAGATCGACGAGCTGACCCGCAAGCTGGTCGATGCCGGGCTTGCCACATGGGCGGGCAGCGAAACGGGCAGCCGTGACACGCTGATCGTGCGCGGGCGCTCCAACCTGCTCGATGCCGCCGCTTCGGAAGACATGGAACGCATCCGCATGCTGTTCGATGATCTTGAGAGCAAGCGCGAGCTGATCCAGCTTCTGGGGGCCGCGGAGCGGGGCGACGGTGTGCGCATCTTCATCGGATCGGAAAACAAGCTCTTTTCCATGTCCGGCTCCTCGCTGATCGTCTCGCCCTACCGCGACAAGGAGCAGCGTATCGTCGGCGTGCTGGGTGTCATAGGACCGACCCGGGTGAACTACGCGCGGGTGATTCCCATGGTCGACTACACCGCCAGGGTGGTCTCCCGGCTGCTCGGATAGGACATGTCATGACAGGCACTTGTGAAAGGCCTGCCGGCGGCAAGCTGGCAGGCGAAGAGCTGGAACGCTATGCGCGTCACATTGTGCTGCGCGATGTCGGCGGGCCGGGGCAACAGCGCCTGAAGGCGGCGCGTGTACTGATCGTGGGCGCGGGCGGGCTCGGTGCGCCGCTGATCCAGTATCTGGCCGCCGCCGGTGTCGGCACCATCGGCGTCGTCGATGACGACACCGTTTCGCTGTCAAACCTTCAGCGCCAGATCATCCACGATACCGCAGCGGTGGGCATGCCCAAGGTGGAAAGCGCGCAAGCCTCCGTGGCCCGGCTCAATCCGCATGTGACGGTGGAGACGCACAACATACGCATCACGCCGGAAAATGCGGTGGAGCTGATTTCCGCCTATGACATCGTCGCCGACGGCTCGGACAATTTCGCCACCCGCTACGGCGTCTCGGATGCCTGTTTCCACGCGAAACGCACATTGGTGACGGCGGCCATCGGCCAGTTCGACGGCTCCCTCACCACGCTGAAACCGCATCTGACGGATGCGGATGGCAATCCCAACCCGACCTATCGCTGCCTGTTCCCGAACCAGCCGCCGGAGGGCCTTCTGCCCACCTGTGCGCAAGCCGGTGTTCTCGGCGCGCTTCCCGGCATCATCGGCACCATGCAGGCCATGGAAGTGATCAAGGAGATCGTCGGCTTCGGTGAAGATCTGGTGGGCCGTCTCGTTCTCTACGATGCGCGCTCCACGCGCATGGAGACGATCCGCTACAAGTGGTCGGCGAAAAACCCGCTCAATGGCGAGGGCGCGACCGGGGGCGCCTAGCTCCGCAAAACCTGCCTTGCGCGCCATGCCTTGACGTGATGCAGTCACGATACCTTCATGCACCGGTGCTAGGACGGTGGCCATGGCGTTCAACTACAAGAAGAGCATCACCTTTCGGCTGGCCCAGACAGCCAAGGCCTGCCGGGCCCGCTCCGGTGCGCATCTCTCGCGCATCGGGCTGCACCCGGGACAGGAAGCGGTGCTGAAGGTTCTGGCCGACAGCGACGGGCTGTCGATGAGCGAACTTGCCCTGTCGCTGGGCGTCCAGCCGCCCACCGTCACCAAGATGATCACCCGCATGTCGGCACAAGACCTGGTGGAACGCCGCGCCGCGGCAAATGACGGGCGTCTTGCCCGCGTCTATCTCACCGAAACCGGCCTTGCCCGCGTGGAGCTGATCGACCGGGCGTGGAAGCGGCTGGAAAAGGAAGCTCTGGCCGATTTCGACGACAAGGACCGCAAGCGTCTGCGCAAGCTCCTGCGCCTCCTGGAACGCAATCTTGCCGCCAGTGCCGCCCATGACGTGGCGCTCGATGCCGAGATCGATGCGGAAGACGCCGCTGTCTCGCGCGATGAGGCGACCGCACCCGAAGCCTTGGGCGAACCGGCCGAATAACGCCCCGTTTCCCCGCAAGACCGATGGCCACTTGCGGATCCCCCTTCGCAAAAGCTAACTTGATAACAATTACCATGCATCAGCCGCGTGTCTGGGCCGTCAAGTCATGCGGACGTGCCATGGCTCAGCGGCCTCGCGTGCTTTAGTCTTGCGCGCTCGCGACCCGAAAGCCCGACACAGGGCGACGGCGGGTCTGGGCCTTTCTCCAGCAATCACGGACCCACATGACGGGCGATACCCGAAAACCCGGCCGCGCGGCGGTCGATGTCGACAGGGCGCAGGATTTCACGCCGGAACAGATCAAGGCGCGCCTTGCTGGCATCCTGCTGATCGTCGTGACCGTTGCGTTCTTCTCCGTGCTCGACACCACGGCCAAATATCTGAGCCAGGAGTTGCCCACGCTTCAGGTCGTCTGGTTCCGCTTCACCAGCCATTTCGTGATGGCGATCTTCTTCTTCCGGGTCTGGAAGCGCCGCCACATCCTGCATACGAAGCGCCCGGTTCTGCAGGTCGTGCGTTCGCTGGGCCTGCTGGGCACCACGATCTTCAACTTCATGGCGCTGCGCTATCTCCAGCTTTCCGACACCGTCACCATCATGTTTGCCGGGCCCCTTCTGGTCACGGCGCTTGCCGGGCCGGTGCTGGGCGAATGGGCCGGGCGGCGGCGCTGGACGGCGATCGGCGTCGGTTTCCTTGGCGTGCTGATCGTCACGCGCCCCGGACTTGGCGGGCTGCATTGGGCGGTCAGCCTCTCTCTGGCGGCGATGATCTGCTACGCCGTTTATGCACTGACGACGCGCATCCTGACGGAAACGGACTCCGTCGATGGCATGTTGCTCATTTCCGGCGCCGTCGCATCCCTCGCCATGACCCCGGTCGTGGTCACGGTCTGGGAGACGCCGCAATCGCTTGGCACCTGGGCGCTTCTGTGTTCCACCGGCTTCTTCGGCGGTTTCGGCCACTGGCTTCTCACCAAGGCCCACGCCATCGTGCCCGCGCCGGTGCTCGCGCCTTTCTTCTACAGCCAGATCGTCTGGATGGTCGCTCTGGGCTACATCGTCTTTGGCGATGTTCCCGGCTTCACAACCATCCTCGGCGCGTCCGTCATTGTTGGGTCCGGCCTCTACCTCCTCTATCGCGAACGCCAGCTCAATCGCTCCTCCGCGCCCGTTCCAAAGGCTTGACAAGGGAGCTTTCCGGGCTTGCCCGCGCCTTTTCGCGTCAAAGCGTCTGGGGGTCGGTGCTTTCCTTTGGTCGCCCGCCGCGCGACAGTGACCTTTGAACCGCGGTCCCGCCGCGATCGATGATCAGGAGCGTTGGAGGGCGCGAAGGCCCCCGGGACATGGAGCAATGCCGGACAACCGCATGCGGGCCCGTGCCGAACGGGCGAGGGAACACAGAAACGGTCGCCGCAAGCGGCGGCTGACGCTGGCAAACCTTGCGGAGAGGCTGGGCGTCTCCACCGCCACGATCTCCCTCGCCCTGCGCGACTCCCCCCTCGTTGCGCAGGCGACGCGCGAGCGCGTGAAAGAGGCGGCCACAGAGGCGGGCTACATCTACAACCGCTCCGCCGCCGCCCTTCGCACCGCACGCTCCAACGTGGTCGGCGTCGCCGTTCACGACATCCTCAATCCCTATTTCGCCTCGATCTTCCGCGCGCTTGAAGATGCGCTGGGCGAAAACGACCAGATCGTCTTCATCTGCAATCATCAAGACGACATCGACCGCCAGCGCAGTTTCGTGCAGTCGCTGCTGCAGCACCGCGCCGACGGGGTGGTGCTGTGCCCCTCGGTGGGAACGCAGGCCGACGAGATCAATCGGCTGGTGGAGGCGGGCTTGCCGGTCGCGCTCATCTGTCGCGACGTGGAGGGCGCGCGCGCGCCGGTCGTACGCGGCGATGATCGCAAGGGAACGCGCATGGCCGTGCGCCATCTCATCGCGATGGGGCATCGCCGGATCGCCTTTCTGGGCGGCAGGCGGCAGACCTCCACCGGGCGGGACCGGCTGGAAGGGTGGCGCGATGCGCTGGCGGAAGCGGGCGTCGATCCGCGTTCCCAGCTCGATGTGCCTGAATTGATGACCCGCGAGGACGGGTTCGCCATGGCCCCGATCCTCATGCAGCGCGCGCCGCGCCCGAGCGCCGTCATGTGTTTCAACGACATGATCGCCCGTGGTCTGGTGGAGGGCCTGCGCAGGCATGGTCTTGAAGCGGGCCGCGATATCGCTGTCGTCGGCTATGACGATGCGCTCGACGCGGCCACCTCCACGCCGTCGCTGACCACGGTCAACAGCGGTGGTCCGCAGATCGGCGAACGGGCGGCGGAGGTCATCCTGTCGCTGATCGCGGCACGGGATGAGGAGACTGCGCCCGCGATGGAGCGCACCATCATCGCCCCGCATCTCGTGGCGCGTGAAAGCACCGCGCATGCCTGTCCGGCAGACGGGGACGGCATTGAAAACGAAGAGGAGTGAGGCCGCGGACGCCTGAGACGTCCGCGGTTCGTGCCCTTTGGGACAGGCCTAGAGGATGAGCCGCATATGCGGCTCGCCATCGGAGGTTTTCGACGTGCTCACGCCCGCCGCATCGACGGTGGTGCGCACCCTCTTGCGGAAAGACGAGAAGCTGTCGAAGGTCACGACATCGACGGGCTCGTCGAAATCGATCTCCACCGCATAGCGCGCCGGGGTGCCCATCATGTGCACGGAGAGGACCTGCCCGAGGAAGGGCTGGCCAAGATAGGTGCCGCGCACCGTCTGGCCGATCTCCACCGGCGCGCAGGTTCGGCGCGCCTCCTCGCGTGGCGGTCCGTTGCCGATGGTCGCGTGGAAGGTGTTCCAGTCGCGGTATCCGTGCTGATGGGCGACGATTTCCAGCGACCGCCCATGGGAAAGGTCGGTGCCGGATGCGGCCATGTCGGCGCGCAGGCGTTTCGCCTGACGCTTGGCCTCGTCAAGTGTTGGAATGATTCCGTTCATCGCAAGCCTCGATTCAGTCCGAGCATGCGGTTCAAGGGACGGGGCTCGCATTGCCGTCGCACCGCCAATTCGGACATTCGTGGCAGCGGAACGAGAAATCGGAAGGACTTCACCATCGGCATATGCGCCGTCGCGAGCAGCTGGGGCCTTCCACCCGGCGCTCCAGATAGGTACGCATCGGTCGATTGTCAAATCACGGGTTGTGACGACGCGCGGCAGGATCTGTTGCGCGGGCTGGACCTTTGGGCCGGATTGGTCTTTATCTGGCCCCGACGCAACGCCCGAATTTCGAAAAAGGATCCGCCCCATGAAGCTCTACGGCATCGCCAACTGCGACACGGTGAAGAAGGCCCGCCGCTTCCTCCAGGATGCGGGTGTCGAATACGAGTTTCACGACTACAAGAAGAAGGGCGTCGACGAGGTGGCCCTGCGCGCGCAGGTGGCGGAATTCGGCTGGGAGAAGCTCCTGAACCGGCGCGGCACCACCTGGCGCAAGCAGCCCGACGAGGTCAAGGACGCGGTCACCAACGAGGAAACGGCCATCGCCCTGATGCTGGCCGAACCCTCCATCATCAAGCGTCCGGTGGTCGAGGCCGAGGGCCTGCGGCTCCTTGGCTTCGATCTGACCGCCTGGGAGATCGCGCTTGAATCCGGCACACTGAAATAGCCGCCAGCACCATGACCCAGGATCCCCATTCCGCAGCCACCATCGCCGTGATCGGCGCAGGCCCCGCCGGGCTCATCGCGGCCGAAAGGCTGGCTGAGGCCGGTCATTCCGTCACCGTCCATGACCGCCTCGCTTCGCCCGCGCGCCGGTTTCTCATGGCCGGGCGCGGTGGGCTGAACCTCACCCATGCGGAGGATCTGGAAACCTTCCTGACCCGCTATGGGGCGGCCCGTGCGGTGCTTGAACCCGCCATCCGCGCCTTCCCGCCCGAGGCGCTTCGCGCCTGGGCGGACGGGCTCGGGGCGGAGACCTTTGTCGGCTCCTCCCATCGCGTCTTTCCAAAGGCCATGAAGGCCTCGCCGCTGCTTAGGGCCTGGCTTTCCAGGCTTGGGGAGCTTGGCGTCACGTTGCTTGCCCGCCATCGCTGGACGGGCTGGACCGACGATGGCGCGCTTGTCTTTGAAACCCCGCAAGGCGCGGTCACCCGAACCGCCGACGCCACCCTTCTGGCGCTGGGTGGGCTCAGCTGGCCAAAGCTCGGCGCGGATCCCGCATGGCCGGGGCTGATCGAGCGGGCCGGTGTCGCCGTGACCCCGATCCGGCCCTCCAATTGCGGCTTTCTCACAAGCTGGTCGCCGGTTCTGGTGGAGCGGTTCGCCGGAACCCCGCTCAAGACCGTCGGCCTCTCCTTCGGCTCCCATGCCGCGCGGGGCGATGTCATGATCACCGCCACCGGTATCGAGGGCGTTCCGGTCTACGCGCTTTCCGCCGTCTTGCGGGAGGCGATCGAGGCGCAGGGCGCGGCCGAGCTTCTGATCGACCTCCGGCCCGACACGCCGCTTGAGCGCCTTCAGGAACGCCTCGCCCGTCCGCGCGGTCACCAGTCGGTCTCCAACTTCCTGCGCAAGGCGGCGGGGCTCTCGCCGCTCGCCATCGCGGTGCTGCGCGATGCCTGCGCCCAGAAAGACGGCTCGCTTCCCTCCGATGCCGCCGAGCTCGCCCGCCTCATCAAGGCCTGCCCGCTTCGTCTCACCGCAACCGCCGGTCTGGAGCGCGCCATTTCAAGTGCCGGTGGCATCGCGCTTGCCGGGCTTGACGGGAACATGATGCTCGCCGACAGGCCGGGGATATTCTGTGCAGGCGAGATGCTCGACTGGGAGGCCCCGACGGGGGGATATCTTCTCCAGGCGAGCTTTGCCACGGGGGTGGCGGCGGCCGCGGGGATCGACCGTTTTCTTCAAAAGAAAAGCCTTATGACTCAATGATCGGATTGAAGGCGTTCGAAAGTCCTTTCGAACGCCTTCGAAACGGATGCTTGAAACGCCTTCTGGCTCAGGATTCCCCGTCCGTCGGGATCTTCAGGACCCGCCCGCAATGCTTGCAGTGGATGGCGTCCGGGTCGTGCCGGTTCAACCCGCAATCGGGGCAGGTGAAGGGGTATTTGCTTGGCCGGAAGATGGTCTGGACGAGGCGCAGGAACAGGGTCACCCCGATCACCATGATGGCCACCGTCAGGAGCCGCCCGAACGTGTCTTTGACCGTGATGTCGCCGAACCCGGTGGTGGTCAGCGTCGTCACCGTGAAATAGAGCGCATCGACATAGGTGTTGATGTTCTCGTTGTGCTGGGCCTCCGCCACGAAGACGATCGCGGTCACGATGAAGACGAAGACGAAGAGATTGACCGCTGACTGGATCACCTCCTCGTTGCGCTTGAACCAGATCCAGTTGCGCCGGAGATCGCGCAGCACGTGATAGGAGCGCAACAGCCGCAACATCCTGAGAATGCGCAGGAAACCCAGATTGTCGATGAAGTTTGCCGCAAGCAGCGAGAGGATCACGATGAGATCGGCGATGGTGGTCAGTTCCAGCGCGGTCTTCAATGGCCGCACCACGATCAACAGCCGCGTCACGTAATCGACGATCAGCACCACCGCGATCGCGAGATCGGTCAGATGCATGGTCGGCTGTTCCGGGATCATCGACGAGACGATGAAATAGAGCACCGTCACGATGTCGAAGATGACCATGCCGGTTCGAAAGATCCGCGACGTGCGGCCATCCCCGAAATAGAGATGGCGCAGCGCCATGCGGGTCGGGCCGAACCGTCCGCGCCCGTTGGTCAGCTCGTCATGCGCGTCCTGTTCGCTGCCGGTTTCACTCGTCCCCTGGCTCACGCCTGTCTCCGTCCTGTGGTCCGTTTCCAGGCTGACGATAGATCATCTCCACCGGCCCCTTGATATGAATGTCGTGCTGGCGATAGGGCAGGCCGACGCCCGCCTCGTGCAAAGCTTCCCAAAGGGCCATGAGCACCTCGCCCTTGACGTTGACCACCCCCTTGCCGGGATCGTCGATCCAGAAGCGCAGCAGGAAATCGACCGACGATTCGCCGAATGCCGTCAGATGGCAGACCGGTGCCGGATCGTCCTCCACCCGCGCAACGCTCGCGGCCGCCCGTGCGGCCAGCTCCCGAACTTGCGCCGGATCCGCATCGTAGGCCACCCCGAACGGCACATCGAGCCGCACCTTGTTGTCGGAATAGGTCCAGTTGATCACCTGATTGGTGATCAGGTCCTCGTTGGGAATGAGGTATTCCCGCGCGTCCCGCGTCACCACCGACACATAGCGCGCGCCCAGCGAGGTGATCGAACCATAGGTCTCGCCCACCGAAATCACGTCACCCGGCTTGATCGACTTGTCGATGAGCAGAATGACGCCGGAAACGAGGTTGGAGACCACCTTTTGCAGGCCGAACCCGAGCCCGAGCCCGACCGCGCCGGAAAAGACCGTGATGGTCGTGAGATCGAAACCGATGGTCTGAAGGCCCAGCACCGCGGCAAGCATGAACAGCGCGATACGGGTGAGTTTCCCCGCCAGAACCTTCATGGAGGGCGAGAGGTCCTTTTCGCGCTCCATGCGCCGTTCCGCGGCCCGGCTGAGCCAGCCCGCCATCCACATGAGGAGGGTCAAGGTCACCACGGCCTTGACGACCAGCAGCAGCGAGATGCGCAGCGAGCCGACCTGAACCGCCAGGGCGTCCATCAGAACAATGGCCTGCGGCGTCAGGTCGAGCAGCGTGAGCGCGGCGAAGGCCCAGCCGCCGAGCGCCACGATTCTGGCCGCGAGACGGTTGCGGATGATGCGTGAGGAAATGGAGATGACGAGCCAGACGGCGGCGAGATTGCCCACCACCAGGATCAGGTAGCTGCGGCTCGGCCACGTCACCTCGCGCATGACGACCACGACGGCCCATGTGATCGCAACGAAGATGATGACCCTGAGACGGCGCAGCACAAGCGCCAGAAAGCGCATCCGGCGAATGGACGTCTCCTGCGCGCGCACCCAGTTTTCCAGGTGCGGCTCGGCCCGCAGGGCCCCGTAATGGGCAACCGCGAAGGCAAGGATCAGGATCACGAGCTGCAGGATGCCGGAAGGCTGGATGAGCGCGCGCAGCGACAGCACCAGTTGAGGAACCGTGCTCTCGATCGCCTTGACGAATTCCTCCCAGGTGAACATGCGCCGCTCGTCCTCCCCGCCTCGCCCGGCCCGACTTTCGGGCGATCGCCTCGCGTTAGTTTAGGCCATTGCGCGAAAAAGCGAAAACGCCGTGCTCCGCGGAACGTTCCCTCGGCACGCCAGGGGCGGCACGGACGATGGCGACGGGAAAGGGCCGCGGCGTCGGCGGCGCGGTTTTCGCAAAATCACGGCCATGCGCCCTCAAGCCAGGCCGCCTCTCGCAACCGATTGCTTTGATGACTAGACTTGTCGCGGGGGAGGTTGCCGGGAGATGGGCAAGGGGAGCGATCGGATGAACGGTCAGGAAAAGGCGTCGCCGGATCTTAAGCAAGGCAGGGCGGGCGCTGCGGTGCCTTCGGGGGGAACGGTCGCGCAAAGGGCCCGGCTTTATGCCGGACTTGTGCTCTTTGTCTTCATTCTCTCGCATTTCCTCAATCATGCTCTGGGCAATGTCTCGCTCGCCGTGATGCAGGCCGGTCAGGACCTGCGCTATGAGGTCTGGTCCTCGCGGCCGGGCCAGATCCTGCTTTACGGCGCGCTGGCGGTTCACGTCGTGTTGGCCTTGATCAAGCTGGCGCGGCGGCGCACATGGCGCATGCCCGTCTGGGAAGCGGCGCAGATCCTGCTCGGCCTTTCCATCACCTGCCTCCTGATCAAGCACATCGTGGCCACGCGTCTGGCGATGGATGTCTTTCACACCAATGTCGATTACCGTCACGAATTGACGGCGCTTTGGGACAACAGCGTGTTCTGGCAATCGGCGCTGCTTGTGATCGTGTGGGGCCATGCGATCATCGGCCTGCATTACTGGCTGCGGCTGCGACGCTGGTATCGCGCGCTGCGCGGCTGGCTTGCGGCGGCGGCGTTGCTGGTGCCCACGCTGGCGCTGACCGGCTGGATCAACGCTGCCCGCCTTTTGGCCGAAACCGGCCGTCTCGGGCTCAACAACACGGCTTCTGAACGGGCCGTCCTCGCTGACTGGATGTATCAGGGCCGGTGGGGCCTCGTCGTGGTTCTGGGCACCATCGCACTGGTGATCCTCGCGCGGCGCGTGGCGGACAGGTTCGGCAAAGGCTTCACCATCACCTATCCCGACGGGCGGCAGGTGCGTTCGCGCCCCGGCCCGACGCTTCTGGAAATCAGCCGCGCCAACGGCCTGCCGCATCTATCCGTTTGCGGCGGGCGGGCGCGGTGTTCAACCTGCCGCACCCGCATTCTCGCCGGAGGAGACAGGCTCGCCAGCCCCTCCACAGCCGAGCGGACCGTGCTCGCCCGTATCCGGGCAGGCAACGACATTCGCCTGGCCTGTCAGATCCGCCCGCAATCGGATCTGGAGATCGAGCCGATGCTGGCCAGCCGTCGGGATTTTGGAAAACGATTGCAGCCCACCGATGATCTCTATCGCTGGGGCGTGGAACGCCCGGTAAGCGTGATGTTTGTCGATCTGCGCGGCTTCACGGCCCTGTCGGAAGGCCGCCTTCCCTATGATGTGGTCTTCATCCTGAACCGCTATCTGGAAGGTGCGGGCGAGGCGATCCGCAAGGCCGGTGGCCTGGTCGACAAGGTCATGGGCGACGGCATCATGGCGCTGTTCGGGATCGACAAGGACGCCCGGCAAGGCGCGCGCGATGCCCTGCAGGCGGTGCTTTCGCTGGCGCAGGCGCTGGAACGCGCCAATGCCGATCTCGTAGCCCAGCTCGACACGCCCCTGCGGCTCGGTATCGGTCTTCACACCGGCCCGGCAATCCTGGGACGGATCGGCCTTGCGGGGGCGGCGGGGGCCGCCGCGCAGCTGACCGCCCTTGGCGATACGGTCAATGTCGCAAGCCGTCTGGAGGGTGCATCCAAGGACCTCGGCGGCTTTGCCGTCATCTCAAACAGCACGCTTGAAGCGGCGGGGATCGAGGGGCTCGCCCTCGCGGGCATCGGCGAGGACCCTGTTCCCGCCACCCCCCATGCGGTTGGCCTGCGCGGCCGCACCGAGCCGCTGGAAGTGTGGGCGGTGCGCGATCCGGTCGTGCTGGTCGCAGCCCTTCAGGCGTCCGAAGTCGGGGGTGCAATTGGAGAGGAGGTTGCGTCCGTCTGACGGCGCCTTGCCCTCGGGATTATTGTCTAATTGATCAAATATGCGCCACGCCCCCCTCCCGATTGCCTCCATGGCAGGCGGGAGGCGGTCGCTAACCCCCTGAAGGGCCTCAATTGTCATCGCAAACAAGGTTCAGACTGGACCTGCCACTTCTGAGGCGACAAGATGCCTTCAAGGGCTCATGGCCCGCCGGGATGGAGGTCGGTGTGAATTGACCTTCGACCACGGCGGGCGGGATCGAAGCGGGAGCGAAGGGAGACGAACCGGTCCTTTTCGATGTCGAGCCGCGAAATAAGCGACCGCGAAGCAAGAATGGTGAAAACGCCAGCTTTGCGGATCGTGAGGAATACGGGAACAGAACTGTCATCCTGCCATGGGAGAACCGGGACATGCGCATCCGCAATGCCGCCCTCGTGACCGGTCTGGCCGCTGCTCTGCTCGCAGCCGCGCCGGCCAGCGCCAAGACCTTCAAATACGCCTTCCAGGGCGTGCTCAGCACGCTGGAGCCTTATGCGCTCAACGAGACCTTCACGCTGGGCACGCTCGGCAATGTCTACGAGGGGCTGATCTATCGCGACAAGGATCTGAAGATCCAGCCTGCGCTTGCCGAAAGCTGGGAAATCCTCTCCCCCACCAAGTGGCGCTTCCACTTGCGCAAGGGCGTGAAGTTCCACAATGGCGGCGATTTCAACGCCGATGACGTGGTGTTTTCCGCCGACCGCGTGCGCGCGAAGGGCTCCGACCTCACCAGCTATCTCGGCGCGGATGTGAAGGTCGTCAAGGTCGATGACTACACGGTCGATTTCGAACTGAGCAGCCCCAACCCGATCCTGCATTACCAGTGGGAGTTCTGGTACATCGTCGACAAGGAGTGGACCGAGGAGCATGACGCGGTGGCGATCACCTCCGCCTCCGACACCAGTCCGAACTATGCCGCGCTCAATGCCAATGGCACGGGACCTTACGCGATTGTCAGCCACGAGGCCGGCGTCAAGACGGTGTTTGAGAAGAACGCCGGCTATTGGGGCTCGCTTGAAGGCAATGTGGATCGGGTGGAGCTGACCCCCATCGCCCAGGACGCGACCCGCGTGGCGGCGCTTCTTTCCGGCGAGATGGACATGGTCTACCCGGTGCCGGTTCAGGACATTCCGCGCGTCGATGCCAACGAGGGCACCCGCGCCCTGACCGGTCCGGAACTGCGCACGATCTTCCTCGGCATGGACCAGCGCCGCGACGAGCTGAAATATTCCAACGTCAAGGGAAAGAACCCCTTCAAGGACGTTCGCGTGCGCAAGGCCTTCTATCAGGCCATCGACGAGAACGTGATCGTCAAGAAGGTGATGCGCGGCCTCGCGACGCCGTCGGCCCTGATGATCTCGCCGTTCATGTTCGATCGCGCCGGTGAATTCGAACGCTACCCCTATGATCCCAAGGCGGCCAAGGCGCTGCTGGCGGAAGCGGGCTATCCGGACGGGTTCGAGGTGGGCATGGACTGCCCGAACGACCGCTATGTGAACGACGAGGCGATCTGCCAGGCGGTCACGTCCTATCTGGCGCGCGTCGGCATCAAGGTGGATCTGAACGCCCAGCCCAAGGCGAAGTATTTCGCCAAGATCCTGGCATCGGGCGACTATGACACCTCCTTCTACCTGCTGGGCTGGACGCCGAGCTCGTTCGACGCCCACAACGTGTTGTCCGCGCTGATGAATTGCCGTGACGATTCCGGTGCAGGCTCGCCGTTCAACAATGGCGGCTGGTGCGACGAGGAGGTCGATGCGCTGACCGCCAAGGTGCTTGTCGAGAACGACAAGGCAAAGCGCGACCAGATGATCTATGAGGCCTTCAAGAAGGCCAATGACGATGTCCGCTACATTCCGCTGCACCAGCAGGGCCTTGCCTGGGGCGTGGCGGACGACGTGGATCTTGCCCAGCGCGCCGACAACGTCCTGTCGTTCCGATATGTGAACGTGACGGACTAAGAGGCTTCGGCGGGGCGGCCCTGTTTCCAGGCTGCCCCGTTTCTCTTTCCCCTCGCGCCCCCTACACGCCCGCGTTTCCTGCGTGAAAACGGGTCGCGATTGCGGATATGAGCTTCAACCCGCAAAGACAGACAGGGTCCCATGCTCGCCTTCATCATCCGGCGTCTGTTGCAGGCCGTTGCCGTCATGCTGGCGGTGGCGCTGATCGCCTTCACGCTGTTCCGCTTCGTCGGCGATCCGATCAACCAGATGGTCGGTCAGGATACCACCCCCGCCCAGCGCGAAGCCCTGCGTGAGCAGCTCGGTCTCAATGACAGCGTGCTCGTGCAGTTCAGCCGGTTCGTGGGCAATGCCGCGCGCTTCGATTTCGGGCGTTCCTACCAGTTCAAGCAGCCGGTCGCCGATCTCATCGGATCCCGTCTGCCCGCAACCTTCGAGCTTTCCCTCGTCTCCGCGATCCTGTCGCTTCTGATCGGCATCCCGATGGGCGTCTATACCGGGCTCAACCGGACATCGTGGCTCTCGAAGGTGTTCCTGACGATCTCGCTCATAGGCATATCGCTGCCCACCTTCTTCATCGGCATCCTCCTGATCTTCGTCTTTTCCGTAACCCTGCAATGGTTGCCGAGTTTCGGGCGCGGCGAGGTGGTGGATCTGGGCTTCTGGACGACGGGGTTCCTGACCGTTTCCGGCCTCAAGGCCCTCATCATGCCGGCGATCACGCTGGGGCTGTTCCAGATGACGCTGATCATGCGGCTGGTGCGTTCCGAAATGCTGGAAGTGATCCGCGCCGATTACATCAAGTTCGCCCGCGCCCGCGGTCTGCCCGACCGGATCGTCCATTTCCGCCATGCGCTGAAGAACACGCTGGTGCCGGTCATCACCATCACCGGCCTGCAGCTCGGCTCCATCATCGCGTTTGCCATCATCACCGAGACGGTGTTCCAGTGGCCGGGCATGGGGCTTTTGTTCCTGCAGGCCGTGCAGAATGTCGATATCCCGATCATGGCCGCCTACCTCATGCTGATCGCCTTCGTCTTCGTGGTGATCAACCTGATCGTCGACATCCTCTATTTCGTGGTCGATCCGCGCCTGCGCGTGGAACGGACGGTGCAGACATGACCGCGCCCCTCACGCCTTACACATTCCGCGCCATCGAGGCGCGCGATCTCCCGGCTCTTGCGCTGCTGTGGCACGAGGCATGGCGCGCGGGCCACCTCGCTTTCGCCGCGTCCGAACTGGTGGACGCGCGCACCCCGGAACTGTTCCTGAACCGCCTGAAACCCTTTGCAGGCCATGGCCTCGTGGCGCTGGGTCACGACGGCGAACCCGACGGGTTCGCCTATTGGGACGGGGCGGAGCTTGATCAGTTCCATCTCGGACAACGCGCCCGCGGCACCGGGCTTGCGGGGGCGCTGATGCACAGGGCCGAAGAGGCCATGGCGGGCGAGGGCATCACCTCAGCCCATCTCTTCTGTGCCGAAGGCAATGCCCGCGCCCACCGCTTCTATGAAAAGGCCGGCTGGCGCGATCAGGGCGTCGAGGCCACCAAGGTCTCTGACGGCCTGGGCGGCTGGCTCCCGGCCGCCTGTCATCGCTTCACCAAGGAGCTTGCGCGCCGATGAGCGACACGACATCCACCGGCACATCATCCGGGCCGCAGGAAAAGGGCTGGCTGGCGCGCGCCGCCGACAGCGACATCCTGCATTCCTTTCTCGCCTCCAGGGTCACCATCGTGGCCGCCCTCGTGGCGCTGGCCTTTTTCGCCGGCGCGGCCTTCGCGCCCTGGATCGCACCGCATGATCCCTTCGATCTGGCGAGTGTGGACCTGCTCGATTCGCTGCTCCCCCCCGCCTGGGCGCCCGATGGCGACATGCGGTTCCTTCTGGGAACGGACGATCTCGGCCGCGATATCTTCTCCGCCATCCTCTACGGCTCGCGCATCTCCATCGGCGTCGGCCTCGTCTCGGTCGCCTTTGCCGCAACGCTTGGCATCACGCTGGGCCTGATCGCGGGCTATGCGGGCGGGCGCGTCGATGCCTTCATCATGCGACTGGCCGAGGTGCAGCTCACCTTCCCCGCGATCCTGATCGCCCTGCTGGTCGATGGCGCGGCGCGCGGGATTTTCGGCAATCTCAACCGCGAGAATTCGGCCTTCTGGATCCTCGTCTTTTCCATCGGGCTCAGCTTCTGGGTGCAATATGCGCGCACCGTGCGCGGCTCCACCATGGTGGAGCGCAACACGGAATATGTGCAGGCCGCCCGCCTCATCGGCATTCGCCCCGGCCTCATCCTGCTGCGCCATGTCTTGCCCAATGTCATGAGCCCGGTGCTGGTCATCGCCACCATCAACCTGGCGCTCGCCGTCATCACGGAGGCGACGCTCTCCTATCTCGGCGTCGGTGTGCCGCCCACCCAGCCCTCGCTCGGCACGCTGGTGCGCATCGGCAACGATTTCCTGTTCTCCGGCGAATGGTGGATCGCCATTTTCCCCGGCATCGCGCTCGCCCTGCTCGTCCTCGCCGTGAACCTCATCGGCGACTGGTTGCGCGACGCGCTCAACCCGAAACTGCGGTAGGTCCCATGAGCATTCCGCTTCTTTCCGTGCGCGATCTCAAGGTCGAGTTTCCGACCCGCCGGGGACGGCTTCGCGCGATTGACGGTGTTTCCTTCGATCTGGCGCCGGGCGAGGTGCTGGGCATGGTGGGCGAGAGCGGGGCGGGCAAGTCGCTGACCGGGGCGGCCGTGATCGGCCTTCTGGAGCCGCCGGGCCGCATCGCGGGCGGCGAGATCTGGCTGAAGGGCGAGCGCATCGACGGGTGGTCGCCCAAGGCCATGCAGAAGGTGCGCGGCAAGCGCATCGGCATGGTGTTTCAGGACCCGCTGACGAGCCTCAACCCGCTGTTCACGATCGGCGAGCAGATCACCGAGACGATCATGACCCACCTGCCGGTCACGCCTCGCGAGGCGCGTGACCGGGCGGTGGCGCTTCTTGAAGCGGTCGGTATTCCGGCGGCCTCAAAGCGGCTCAACGCCTATCCGCACCAGTTTTCAGGCGGCATGCGCCAGCGCGTGGTGATCGCGCTGGCGCTCTGCGCCGAGCCGGAACTGGTGATCGCGGATGAACCGACCACCGCGCTCGATGTTTCGGTTCAGGCCCAGATCATCGACGTCTTGAAGGAGCTTTGCCGCGAGCGCGGGGCCTCCGTCATCCTGATCACCCACGACATGGGCGTGATCGCGGAGGCCGCCGACCGTGTGGCGGTCATGTATTCCGGCCGGATTGCCGAAATCGGCCCCGTCGCCGATGTGGTCAAGACCCCGCGCCACCCTTACACGGTCGGCCTGATGGGCTCGATCCCGGCGCTGGCAGGCTCCGTCGACCGTCTGGTCCAGATCCCCGGCGCGATGCCGCGTCTCGATGCGATCCCGCAGGGCTGCCCCTTCAACCCGCGCTGCCCCCACACTTTCGCCCGCTGTTGTTCCGAGCGGCCCGAACCGACACCTGTGGGCAGCACGAAGGTCGCCTGCTGGCTGCCGGAGGCGCTTTCGCGCGAAGGGCTGGCGGAACAGGGCGCGATGGCGCAATCCAATGCCGGAGGTGAGGCATGATCAGTCCGGCAAGCGAAACCGCCGTCCTCGAACTTGAGACGCCGCAGGAGGGAGCCCCCGTCGTGGAGGTCGAAGGCCTCTCGCGGGTCTTCGATGTGTCCAGGCCCTGGCTCAACCGGGTTCTGGAACGCGACACGCGTCACTACCTGCGCGCGGTTCAGGATGTGTCCTTTTCCATCGCCCGTGGCGAGACCTTCGCGCTGGTCGGCGAAAGCGGGTCCGGTAAATCGACCGTCGCCAAGATGGTCGTGGGTCTCCTGCCGCCCTCTGCGGGGGCGATCCGCATCGATGGCCACGACATGCTGGGCGCGCAACAGGCCGAGGCCATGCGGTCCTTGCGCCGTCGCATCCAGATGATCTTTCAGGACCCCTTCGCCAGCCTCAATCCCCGCTGGCGGGTGGGGCGCATCATCGCCGAACCGATCCGTGCCTTCGCCCTGGAGGAAGACGGCAAGGCGATGGAGCGCCGGGTGAGCGAATTGCTGTGCCTCGTCGGCCTCGATCCGCGCGATGCGAAGAAATTCCCGCATGAGTTTTCCGGCGGCCAGCGCCAGCGCATCTGCATTGCCCGCGCGCTGGCCTCGAAACCGGAATTCCTCGTCTGCGATGAGCCGACCTCGGCGCTGGATGTGTCCGTTCAGGCGCAGATCCTGAACCTGATGCGCGATCTGCAGGACGAATTCGGCCTGACCTACCTTTTCATCAGCCACGATCTGGCCGTGGTGCGCCACATGGCGCGCCGCATCGGGGTGATGTATCTGGGCCGTCTGGTGGAAGTGGCGGATTCCGAGGCGCTGTTTGAAAACCCGCGCCACCCCTATACGCGCATGCTGCTCGATGCCGTGCCCGATCTCGCCATGACGGGCACGCGGCGCAAACAGGTGGAAGGCGAGATCCCGAACCCGATTTCCCCGCCCCCCGGCTGCGCCTTCCATCCGCGCTGTCCCTTGGCCAACGAACGCTGCCGGAGGGAACAGCCCGACGCGCTTGCGGCCAACGGTGCGCTGGTGCGTTGTCATGCGGTGGAGGAAGGCCGGGCCTGAGGGCCGCCAGAGGTGTTCCGTTCCGCTGTGGGGGCTGTTGCGTTGTGAGGCCGATCCTTCGAGACGCCTGCTCACGCAGGCTCCTCAGGATGACGTTGTGTTTGAGGTTGGTTTCCCGGAGTGTTGGATTGCAGGGCGCCAATCCCACATGACAACGTCATCCTGAGGAGCGCCCAAAGGGCGCGTCTCGAAGGATGGGCCACCACCTCCATGCCCGAACCTGTGAAGGTGCTCTAACCCGCGAGCGGTGACACGCTGCCATCCGACACCGCAAAACGGGCGGCATCCTCTGGCAGCGCCTCGAAAAGCGCGCGGTCGGTACCGGTCATGAAGACCTGACCGCCCAGCCTGTCGAGCCGCGCAAAAAGGGCGGCGCGCCGGGCCGGGTCGAGATGGGCTGCGACCTCATCCAGAAGCAGGATCGGTGTCAGCCCGGAGACGCGGGCCGTCAGCTCCGCGTGGGCGAGTACCAGCCCGATCAAAAGCGCCTTCTGTTCGCCGGTCGAGGCAAGCCCTGCGGGCATGGCCTTGGCCACATGGGTGACGGCGAGATCGGTCCTGTGCGGGCCTTCCAGCGTGCGCCCGGCGGCCCGGTCGCGGGGTCGTCCGCGCGCCAGAAGCTCGATATAGGCATCTTCCAGATCGGCCGCAGGCGTCGCCGCCGACAACACCTCGAAGGGCCCGTCCAGCGAAAGCGCGGCCTCGGGGAAGGCATCATCGCCCGCATGTTCTGCGATGAGGCTCGCCAAAAGCGTCACCGCCTCGCGCCGCGCAAAGGCCATGGCGACGCCGAGCGAGGCGATCTGCGCCTCCACCGCATCGAGCCAACCGGCTTCTCCGCCGGTTTCAAGCAACCGGTTGCGGCTCCGCATCGCCTTGTCGAAATCGGCGACGCGTCGCCCGTGACCGGGATCGACGGCAAGCACCAGCCGGTCGAGAAAGCGGCGGCGGTCGCTGGCCGAGCCGGTGAAGAGCCCGTCCATGGCGGGAACGAGCCACAGGACGCGCAGATATTCGCTCAAAGCGTCGGCGGAGCGCGCTTCGGCCCCGTCGATCCTGACGCGCCGGCTTGCCGCGTCCACCGAGAAGCCCGTGCCGATCCGCGTCTCGCCATTATCGCCGTCGAGAAGCGCCGACACGCTCCACCCATCGGGGGCGGGCGCGTGCGGATCGGCGGGGGCCTTTCGTACGATATCGACAAAGGCCGCGCGCCTGAGGCCGCGTCCCGGCGTCAGAAGGGAAACCGCTTCCATCAAATTGGTCTTGCCCGCGCCATTGTCGCCCGTCAGCGCCACGAGACGCGCATCCGTTGCAAGGTTCGTGGACGCATAATTGCGGAAATCGGTCAGGGTCAGGCGGGCAATCCGCACACACGCGGGCTGGCTCATCGGCTGTCATCCCGTAAAACGGGATGGCGGGACGACGGGCGGAGAGGGAGCCGGAAGACTGTGCGGGCGATTCGCTGCATGGCGCCGATAATGGCCAAGACCCGCCCCGCCGTCACCTCCTGGCTGCGACAAGAAAAGGAAAAGGCCACAAGCCCCGTTCAGGGTTTGCGGCCTTTGTCGCATCTGGTTGTGTGCGGCGATGCTACACGCGCATCGGCATCAGGACGTAGAGCGTGTCGTCCGCGCCGGAATTCTGCACCAGCGTCGGCGAACCGGGATCGGCCAGACGGAAGATCGCGGTATCGGAGGTAAGCTGGTTGGCGATGTCGAGCAGGTAGCGCGAGTTGAAGCCGATCTCGATGGGTTCGGCGTCGTAATCGACCACAAGCTCTTCCGTCGCAGACCCGGAATCCGGGTTGTTGACGGTCAGCACCATGCGGCCCTCGCTCATGGCCAGCTTCACCGCGCGACCGCGTTCGGAGGAGATGGTGGAAACGCGGTCCACCGCCTTCTCGAACTCGTCGCGCTCCAGCCGAAGCTCCTTGTCATTGCCTTGCGGAATGACGCGGCCATAGTCGGGGAAGGTGCCGTCGATGAGCTTGGAGGTGAGGACCACCGGACCCGTGGTCAGGCGGATCTTGGTCTCCGACAGCTCAATCGCGACATTGGCTTCCGGCTCGTCCAGCAGCTTCTGGATTTCCCCCACCGTCTTGCGCGGCACGATGATGCCCGGCATGCCGACCGCGCCCGCAGGGGCGGGAACCTCGGCCTGCGCGAGACGATGGCCGTCGGTCGCGACCGCGCGGAAGCGCGGACCGTTGGCATCGACGGTGTGGAAATAGATGCCGTTCAGATAGTAGCGCGTCTCCTCGGTGGAGATGGCGAACTGGGTGCGGTCGATCAGTTTGCGGAAATCGGCCGCCGGCACTTCGAAGGAATGGGTGAAGTCGCCAGCCGTCAGATCCGGGAAATCGGCTTCCGGCAGCATCTGCAGCGCAAAGCGCGAGCGCCCGGCCCGGATCTCCAGCGTCGTCTGGTCGGTGGAGGTTTCCATCACCACCTGCGAGCCGTCCGGCAGCTTGCGCACGATGTCGTAGAGCATGTGCGCAGGCACCGTCGTCGCGCCCGGTGCTTCCACCATGGCAGGCACGGTTTCGGAAATCTCAAGATCGAGGTCGGTCGCCTTCAGCCGCAATTCGCCGCCGTCGGCGCGCAAAAGCACGTTCGACAGGATCGGAATCGTGTTGCGCCGCTCGACGACCCGGTGAACGTGGGTCAGGGACTTCAGAAGATCTGTCCGCTCGAGGGTCACTTTCATGGAGATCGGTCCGTCGTTGAATGGGCCGGGCGGTCGTGCCGCCAAAAGGCCCGGAAAACTGTGGGCCCGATAAAACGAGGGCCCGGAAATACAGGGCTTTCCGGCGATTTCCCGGCCAGCCGAGGGGGTATGAAACTGCCCCTATTGCACTGCAAATGCAAGGGGGAATCGGGAGGTGCCGCAAGCTGTGGGCAGCCGGTGGATGGCTCCGGCAATTCATTGGATCGCAGTCGGGTGCCCGTTGTCCAGTCAGGCGGCCGGTTCCTGCCCGCAAGCGTGAAAAAGGCGGCCCCCGCGTGAAGCCGGGGCCGCCCTTCAAAATTCAATTTATCCTGAAAAGTCAGGAGTTTAGCTGTCGAGCATGCGCTTCAGAAGCTCGATTTCCTGCGCCAGCGTGGCGTCGTTCTTTACCAGGTCCTCGATCTTGCGAACGGCGTGCAGAACGGTTGTGTGATCGCGATTGCCGAAGCGGCGGCCGATTTCCGGCAGCGAGCGCGGCGTCAGCATCTTGGCCAGATACATGGCGATCTGACGCGGCCGCACGATGGTGCGGGTGCGGCGCGCGGACAGAAGGTCCGGCTTGGAGACGTTGTAGTGCTTGGAGACGACCCGCTGGATGTCTTCGATCTTGACCCGGCGCGGCTCATGGGTGCGCACGAGGTCGCGAAGCGTCAGTTCCGCCATCTCCGTGGTGATCGGCTGGTTGGTGAGCTGGTTGTGGGCCACCAGACGGTTCAGCGCGCCCTCAAGGTCGCGGCCATTGGCGGTCACGTTGGAGGCCACATAGTCCAGCACGCCTTCCGGCATGGTGAAATTGGGATGCACGGAGGAGACCATGCGGGTGCGGTTGGTGAGAATCGCCCGGCGCAGTTCGTAATCCGGTGTCTGAATGCCGACCACGAGACCGCCGGCAAGGCGCGAGCGGACGCGGTCGTCCAGGGTCTCAAGCTCGGAAGGCGCACGGTCGGCGGCAACCACCACCTGACGGGCCCCGTCGATGAGCGAGTTCAGCGTGTGGCAGAACTCCTGCTGGACCTGCTTGCCATGCAGGAACTGCATGTCGTCGATCAGCAGCAGATCGATGCCGCGCAGCGTGTCCTTGAAGGCCAGCGCCGACTGCGACTTCAGCGCCGCAACGAAGCGGTACATGAAGTGCTCCGCGGTGAGATACAGCACCCGGCGGCCGCTGTTGCGGGCCTCCGCGGCGACCGCATGCAGCAGGTGGGTCTTGCCGAGACCGACGCTGGCATGGAGATAGAGCGGGTTGTAGGTGACCGGACCGGTGCCTGCCACCTGACGTGCGGCGGCCAGCGCCAGCGCGTTGGAGGTTCCTTCCACGAAGGTGGAGAAGGTGTATTTCGGATCGAGCGCCGCGCCTTCCAGAACGTCATTGGCGCCTGCCGATGTGGCGTCGCTGTGACGGGCGGAGACGGGCTGGCGAACCGGAATGATTTCCGCCGACAGGGAAGAGGACCGGGCATCGCCCACCGAGGACTTCAGCGAGCCGGCGGTGGCAACGCCACCCTGGCTGGCAGCCTGGGCAACGACCGAGGGACGGGCACGCACCGCGCCACGCACCGTCAGCTCGATGCCGCGAATGTCGCTGCATTCGCTCTGCCACAGGTTGATCAGGCGGTCGCGGTAGTGCGACTGGATCCACTGCTTCAGGAAGCGTGTGGGGACCGACAGGCGGACTGTGCCGTCGGCACCCTGGCTTTCGAGATCGACCCGTGCGAACCAGCTCGAAAACACGTCTTCACCCAGTTCCGCGCGAAGCCGCTTTTTCACGCGGCTCCATTGTTCCGGCCCCGGGGCTCCTGAAACGTCCATTGCCTGCATCTCCAATCGTCCTTGCGGGGCGGGCCGCCGCGCCCGCACACCGTCTCTGAAGGGCCGCGAAAAACGCCGCGGCCTGATTGCAAATCGACGGCTGATCCCGGTTAGCAGGAAACGACCCTGCACAGAGATCCGCCACCCTGTGGTGTTTTTCTTAGCCAACCCCTGCGTCGCGAACCTTACGTCACGTTCCCGGCTCCGGACCTTCGCCCTCAGCCGGTTTCGCATTCTGGTCCGGTCCGCAAGGGCCGGTAATAAGGTGTCGGTCAGCCCCCGCTGTCCGGCACCCCAGTGAAGCCCGTCTCTCGACGGATCACCGATTGCCTTGTGTGCCGCTGAGCGGCGTGCTCAAGGCAAAAAAGATCCCGCCCGGATTGCGCCCTCCCGCCGGGCGGCAGGCGCTGCCGGGTCCACAACCTATGACTGTCGCCACGGCAGTCCTTCCTGCTTCCAGCCCGCCAGTGTCGCGCGGTGACCGCTGCCGTCGAGCGGGCCTTCGAAACCCGCCAGAACGTTGAAACACTGGTTGAAACCCGCCTGCGTCAACGCCGCGGCGGCTCCTTGGCTGCGCACGCCGGAGCGGCACAGGAAATAGATCGCAGTCTCCTTCGTCGCATCATTCTTCTTCAGCAGCGCGCACAGCTCGTCCACAAAGGCCGGATTGCGCGCGCCGTCGGGAAACCGCTGCCATTCCACGAACAGGGCCTGGCGACCCAGCGGCGACAGATCCGGGACACCCACATAGGACCATTCCGCCTGTGTCCGGACATCGACGAGCACTGCCGCCGGGTCCTGCTCAAGCGCCGCATAAGTCTGCGTGGCCGAGGTGTCGCCGGCATATCCGCCAGCTGTGAAATTAGACATAGCGCCCCCTTGCGGCAGACAGAGCCCTTAAGCGGGTCGGCCGCATCATTCTTCTTTCTTCGTGAGTTATCCTAGTCGTTCACCGGCGGGAGTTCCGATCTGACAAGCCGGACACATAATCTTGCGAAGTGGCCATGTCGAGTCATCTCGGTTGGAAAGTTCGTCGCCTCTGAAAGCAGGAGAAATATATTGATCACTTTTCAGGCAATACATTTCCATTGCTCTCACCCGAGGCCAACTAACCTTCATTTTTAGATTAACACGGGGTGCCGCCCCCCGGTGAAAGTGAACATAGCCAGCTTGCTCTGACGGGGCAACCATGTGGTTCCGCCTATCGCCCAAGCGCCCCGAAACGACGTGGGGTAAGGTAGGTTTCCGATTTGTAAACGCATCTCGATAAGGCGTGTGGACTCAACGGATTTTGAGCTTCTGTGCGACTCGAGGCCGCGCGGTCCCGGCCCTACGATTTTTTTTTCCGAAGCTTGCCTTGACTCGTATGGAATCGCCCCGACTGCCCATTCCGGAGTCGCAACATATAGGTAAGTGTTTGGAATTACGTAAGTTTTTCTGTCACCTCCTGAGCGCGCAAAACTGGTGGAAAAGACGCCGTCACAGCATCGAATGCGGCCTGTGCATTTTGCCGACTAACGAGAAAGCAAGACTTCAAGCCGGGTCTCTCAACGCCATTTGCAAGTCGCGAAGTGTCGGCGCGACCATCCTGCCCATGCGGGCCCTCAACCCCCCGTCGAGGGACGGATTTACCCTTACGTAAGAATTGGGGCATGGTTAAGTTTTCGTTGTTTTGGGAGACTGTAAGCGGGTACGGACAAAAAAGGGTCGCGATGCGACCCTGCTGCCCCCGTCCCCGGGGCCGGATTCTGGGAATCCGGTTATGTGTTGCGCCAGACCCGCAAGGAAGGTGTTGCGGATGGACCCTTCGGTGACACCGCCGCGCCTTGCACGCCGATCTCGCGAATGACCTTGAAGCTCGCGCCAGACCCTAAAGCTCGCGCCAGACACTGAAACTCACGCAAGACCCTGAAGCCCACGCAATGTGCCGGACATTCGCGCAATGACCTTCGAGTTCGCGCAAGGCGCTTGCCCGATGGCCTTCCCTGGTGGCCTTGCCCGATGGTCCTGCGTCACGTCCACGCTGACGGAATGGCTTTCGCCAGAGCCGTGTCGCGCGTCCCGTCACGCCGTCCCACGCGCCTTGCCCGCCAGGACCGGATCGTGGATCCGGACAATGGCTTGCCCGCATGGCCTTTGATCATGGCCGTGAGGCCATGACCTTGCGCCCCGAAACGGACACTCTCCGCAAAACCGGGTCTCGCGAAAAGCCGAAAGCGGAAACGGACGGGTCTGACCGGGGCCGGAAGGCCCTGAGGCCGAACGGCGTCCGGATCAGGCGATCGCCTTGACCCGCTTGTTCAGACGCGAGACCTTGCGAGAGGCCGTGTTGGCATGCAGAACGCCCTTGGAGACATTGCTCATGATGAGCGACTCCGCAGCGCGCAGCGCATCGGAAGCAGTGGTCTTATCACCGGCTGTGATCGCTTCCTCGACGCGGCGGATGAAGGTCCGCATGCGGCTGCGACGTGCCTGGTTGATGGCCGTGCGGCGGGCGATCTTGCGAGCCGCCTTCTTGGCCGAAGGAGTGTTGGCCATAGGCTCTAATCCTGGTCCAATGAGTGAAACTGTCGAAAAGTGGTTTCGACGTGCCGGACCCGGCTTTTGCGCGTGATGGTTGGAAACCCTCCCGCGCACGGCCCTGCCGGCACAAACGAAACCGGCGGCGGAAGTCCGCCACCGATTGGATCGGGCTTATAGTGCGAGCGGGCCTCAAGGTCAACGACCTCGGGGCCGATTTGTCGTCTGCCCGCGCTATTTGTTTCGGAATTGCGGGGACCGCTTTTCGATAAAGGCGCGCATCCCTTCGCTTTGGTCCTCCGTGGCGAAGGCGGCATGGAAGACGCGGCGCTCGAAACGCACGCCCTCCGCGAGCGTCGTTTCATAGGCCCGATTGACGCTTTCCTTGATGATCATGGCGATGGGCTGGGACATTTCGGCGATCTTCTGCGCCACGCTCACCGCCTCGTCCAGAAGGTCGGCCGCCGGCACGACCCGGCTCACCAGCCCGCAGCGTTCCGCCTCTTCCGCATCGATCATGCGGCCCGTCAGGCACATTTCCATGGCCTTGGACTTGCCGATGAAGCGGGTCAGGCGCTGAGTCCCGCCGCTTCCCGGCGGCACACCCAGGGTGATCTCCGGCTGGCCGAACTTGGCATTGTCCGCACACAGGATGAAATCGCACATCATGGCGAGCTCGCAGCCCCCACCCAGCGCATAGCCCGCCACCGCCGCGATGACCGGCTTGCGGGTGCGCGTGACGCGCTCCCACGGGGTGATGTGGTCGCGCTTGTAGGCTTCGGCGAAATCCAGTTCCGCCATTTCCTTGATGTCGGCGCCTGCGGCAAATGCCTTTTGCGATCCGGTGATCACCATGCAGCCGACCTTCTCGTCGGCTTCAAAAGTGTCGAGCGCGCGGTTGAGTTCGTCAAACAGCGCATTGGAAAGTGCATTGAGCGCGGAAGGTCGATCCAGCGTGATCAGGCCGACCCGGCCACGGGTCTCCACCTGAATATTCTCGTAGGCCATGGTTCCCCCGATAATGAAGGCGGGGCTCTATCGGCGGCATTGCCTCAAGCCCCCTGGTCTCGTCAGGCCGGATCAGAGCTCTGTCCGGCGTCCGCTAAAGGCGTATCGGCAGAAAGCGCATCATGCAACTGGTCATATGATCCACCCTTGCGCGCCAAAACAGGTCGGCCGACAGGCAGCCTCCGTGCGCCCCCGCCCGCGCCGGGCGGCTTGGGCGAATCATCGCGCCCCGGCGGGCGAGGGCCCTCTTGCGCCGCGCGGGCGCTAACGCTGGCAGGTCTTGCCGTGGCCGGGCGCCTAGCGCTGGCAGGTCTTGCAATGGAAGGTGGAACGACCGGACTGGACCGTGCGGGCGATGATGCCCCGACAGCCCGGATGGCGGCAGGGCTGGCCCTCCCGGTCATAGGCGGCGAAACTGTGCTGGAAATAGCCCAGAGACCCGTCGGTGCGCGCATGATCGCGCAAGGTCGAACCGCCAGCGGCCACGGCCTCGCTCAGAACCGTGCGAATGGCCTCCGCCAGCCGCCCCGCCGCAAGCGAAGGCTTGCCGGAACGCGTGATCAGGGTGCCGGCGGCCCGCATCGGCGAGAGCTTCGCGCGCCACAGCGCCTCGCAGACATAGATATTGCCGAGCCCCGCAATCAGTTTCTGATCGAGAAGGGCGGCCTTCAGCGGCGTCTTGCGGCCCGCGAAGGCGGAGGCAAGCCAGGCCCCATTGAGGGCGTTTCCAAGCGGCTCCAGTCCGAGGTTCGCAAAGAACGGATGCGCCTCCAGCCCGGCGCGCGGGATGAGCGTCATGAAGCCGAAGCGACGCGGGTCATTGTAGACGATGCTCGCGGGCGCGCCGTCCGGTCTTTCCAGATGCAGCACCACATGGTCGTGGCGCGGATCTTTCGAGCGCGCATGGGCGAAGTCGCCCGGCGTCAGAGCGTCTGGCGCCAGGGCATCAGCGCCTTCCACAACGCGAAACGAGCCCGACATGCCCAGATGCATGACCAGCACCTCGCTGGAAGAAAGATCCGCCAGCAGGTATTTCGCGCGGCGCCCCAGCGCCTCGATGCGCGTGCCTTCAAGGCGTGCCACGAAACCTTCCGGAAAGTCGAAACGCAGGTTTGCCCGGCGCTGTTCGGCCCTGACAATGCGTGCCCCTTCCATGACCGGGGCGAGGCCGCGGCGCACTGTTTCGACCTCGGGTAGCTCAGGCATGGTTTCTCCTGACGTCGCTTTGCCTTATGAAGGCTCAGAATCGGATCACGGGTCGGGGGTTTCAAGCACCCCGGCGGATTTGCATGCCGGCTTGCATCTTCAGGGAAGCCGAAACGCGGATCAGCCTTTATAAAGGCCGGGCACCGAAGAGGAGTGCTTTACATGGCAGGCGAACTCACCAGCGACAAGACGGCCGACGGTTCGGGCGCGGCCGAGGCGGGGCGGGCCGAGAAGGCCAGTTTCGGCTTTCGCACCGTTGCGCTCGGCGAAAAGCAGGGCATGGTC
The DNA here is from genome assembly GCF_963674635.1 of Breoghania sp. Taxonomy (NCBI): domain Bacteria; kingdom Pseudomonadati; phylum Pseudomonadota; class Alphaproteobacteria; order Hyphomicrobiales; family Stappiaceae; genus Breoghania; species Breoghania sp. Next base: position 3,080,246 of record NZ_OY771475.1, on the reverse strand, counting down.
GACCACGTCTTCCATCAGGTGGCGAGCCGCTACGACCTGATGAATGACCTCATGTCGGGCGGCATGCACCGGCTTTGGAAGGACGCCATGGTCTCCTGGCTCGCCCCGCCGCGCAAAACGCGGCGCACTTGGCGTGTGCTCGACGTGGCGGGCGGCACCGGCGATATCGCCACGCGGATCGTGGAAAGCGGGGCCTACGGAGCCAAGGGCAAATCGTCGGGCCGGATCGAAGCGACCGTCTGCGACATCAACAATTCCATGCTCACCGTGGGCCGCGACCGGGCGGAGGCCGCGGGCCATGCCGCAAATATCCGCTTTGCGCAGGGCAACGCGGAAAGCCTGCCTTTCCCGGACAATCATTTCGACGCCTACACGATCGCCTTCGGCATCCGCAACGTGCCGCGCATTCAGGTGGCGCTGGAGGAAGCCTATCGCGTTCTCAAGCGCGGCGGCCGCTTCATGTGCCTTGAGTTCTCCCAGGTCGATCTGCCGGTGCTCGACCGGGTCTATGATCTCTATTCCTTCAACGTGATCCCGCGCATGGGGCAGGCGGTCACGGGCGATGGCGACAGCTACCAGTATCTGGTGGAATCGATTCGCAAGTTTCCCCATCAGGCGCGCTTCGCGGCGATGATCGAAAAAGCGGGCTTCTCGCGCGTCGACTATCGCAATCTCTCCGGCGGCATCGCCGCCATCCATTCCGGCTGGAAGCTCTAGATGCTGGCACGGACGGTCAACTTTATCCGCCTACTGCGCGCCGGCTACGTCATGGCGCGCGAAGGTGTCTTCGGTCTGGTGGAATTGCCGGATCTCCCCGCAGGACCGCGCATGGCGCTGCGGATCATCCGCCTTCTGGAGCGCAACGCCGCGCGCAGCGCGGATGCGGGCGCGCGCATCTCCGTCGCCTTCAACCGGCTCGGGCCTTCCTATGTGAAGATGGGCCAGTTCCTGGCAACGCGCCCCGACGTGGTGGGCCGCGAGGTGGCGGGCGAGCTTTCCCAGTTGCAGGACCGGCTGGAAGCCTTCCCGCGGGCGGAGGCGGAAAAGCTGATCCGGGAGGCGCTGGGCGCCCCCATCGACGAGATATTCGCCGCGTTCGGCGAGCCGGTCGCCGCCGCCTCCATCGCGCAGGTTCATCCGGCGGAAATCATCGATGCGGACGGGGTCGCCCGCAAGGTTGCGGTGAAGGTTCTACGCCCGGGCGTTGCCCGCCGCTTTGCCCGTGATCTTGAGTGCTTCTATCTGGCCGCCCGGCTTTTCGAGCGCTTCAGCCCGGCCTCGCGCCGCCTGCGCCCGCTCGCCGTCGTCGACACGCTGGCGCGTTCCGTCGAGCTTGAGATGGACCTCCGGCTCGAAGCCGCAGCCCTTTCCGAGATCGGCGAGAACACCGCGGACGATCCCGGCTTCCGGGTGCCGCAGGTGGACTGGCCACGCACCTCCAAGGGCGTGCTCACCATGGAGTGGATCGACGGGCGCAAACTGTCGGATGTGGCCGGCATCGAGGCCGACGGCCACGATCTGGTGGCGCTGGGCGCTTCCGTCATCCAGAGCTTCCTGCGCCATGCGCTGCGTGACGGCTTCTTCCACGCCGACATGCACCAGGGCAATCTCTTCGTCGATGAGGCGGGCGATCTGGTCGCCGTCGATTTCGGCATTACCGGCCGCCTCGACAAGGCGGAGCGGCGCTTCCTGGCGGAAATCCTCTTCGGCTTCATCACCCGCGACTACATGCGCGTGGCGGAGGTGCATTTCGAGGCGGGCTATGTGCCCAAGACGCAGGATGTGGCGGTCTTCTCGCAGGCCATCCGCGCCATCGGCGAGCCGATCCACGGCCAGTCGGCGGCCGACATTTCCATGGCCCGCCTGCTCACCCAGCTTTTCGAGGTGACCGAGCTTTTCGCCATGACCACTCAGCCGCAGCTCATTCTGCTGCAAAAGACCATGGTGGTGGTGGAAGGCGTTGCCCGTTCGCTCGATCCCGATCTCGACATGTGGCGCACGGCGGAGCCTGTGGTGCGCGGCTGGATCGAGCGCAATCTCGGGCCCGCCGGCAAGATTCAGGACGCGGGCGAGGCCCTCTCCACCATGTTCCGGCTTGCGGGCGAATTGCCGCTTCTGGCCCAGCGCGCCGAGCGCATCATCGACGGCATCGAGGCGCAGAACGTGTCCGGCGTGAAGGTGGAACCGGGACTTGTCGAGGACTGGAAGCGGGCCAGCCGCAAGAACAACCGGCTCGCCACGGCGGCGCTCTGGGTCATCGCGGTTTCCATGGCCGCGATCGCCGTGCAGGGATGGTGGTAGGACGCCGCGTTTGCCGGATTGCTTGTTGAAATGACGTGGAAGGGGCCTCGGGGCCCCTTTTTCCGTGTGAGGTCATTCGGGTGTGTGGCTCATCCTTCGAGACGGGCCTTGCGGCCCACCTCAGGAGGACGTTGTGTGTGGAGTTGGCCCCTTCAGACAGGACTTCCACCACGATAACGTCATCCTGAGGAGGTCGCGCGAGCGACCGTCTCGAAGGATGGGCGGCCTGCTCCGAACCCCGCCCCAACCCTGGCTCCTCACGCCCTCGTCACCCGCCGCAATGTCAGGTTGATCCGCCCTCCGTCCTTCAGAAGCGTCGAGGTTCCCGGATAGATCCGGTCGACCCCGTGAAAGGCCGTGCGCGCCTCGCCTGCCAGAAGCACGATGTCGCCGGAGGCCAGCTTGAAGGAGACGCTCGGGTCCTTGCGCCCCTGACCGCCGATGCGAAAGCGGCAGGTGTCGCCAAGCGAGACGGAGAAAACGGGGGCGGAGAAATCCTCCTCGTCCTCGTCGCGGTGAAGCCCCATGCGGGCCTTGTCCCCATAGAAATTGATGAGGCAGGCCTCCGGCGGGGTCGGATAGCCGGAAAGCTCCTCCCAAAGATCCAGAAGCGCTTGCGGGATCGCAGGCCACGGCTCGCCCGTCACCGGGTGGGTGGGCTGATAGCGATAGCCCGCCTTGTCCGCGACCCAGCCCAGGGAGCCGCAATTCGACATGGTCACGGTGAGCGGCTTTCCGGTGCGCGGCATGGTGGGCTGGAAAAGCGGGGCCTTTCTCACCACCTCCCGGATTTCCTCAAGCAAGGCCTGCTGGGCCGCGCGCTCCAGATGGCCCGGCAGATGCCGGAAGCCCCGGACAAGCCCGCCGGACGGGGCTGACGCGGGCTTGCTTGCGGGATCGTTTGTTCCGGTCATGGCATTCCGCCTTGGTTCGGGGCAGCGGCCCTGTCGCTTCTCCAGGGGGCACGGTCTGGGGGAAAAGGCCTTGCCGCAGGCTATGCTAAGGGCCTTGCCTGCGGTTTCAAGGCGGTTCAATTCATCCTTGCGGGGCTCGCGCCTTGCAGGCGCTGGAATGGCCTCTTATATAGCCTCACAGCAGGGGCGCGGGGATTGAAGCTCCATCACGCTCCGAAGTGTCAACAACAAGGTCAAGAGGTCAGCCGACAGGTTGTTCGCTGGCCAGGTCAGATGGGAGCCGGCCGGGTTTTGACCCCGGCTTTGCCGGATGCCGTATGGGTCCGGGCGGTTTGCCGAAAGGAGACAGACTATGGGTAAGGTCATTGGTATTGACCTCGGCACGACCAACTCGTGCGTCGCCGTCATGGACGGCAAGAATGCAAAAGTCATCGAAAACGCGGAAGGCGCGCGCACCACGCCGTCCATCGTCGCTTTCACCGACGACGGCGAGCGTCTCGTCGGCCAGCCGGCCAAGCGCCAGGCGGTCACGAACCCGTCCAACACGCTGTTTGCGGTCAAGCGCCTGATCGGTCGTCGCTTTGACGATCCTACCGTTTCCAAGGACAAGGATCTCGTCCCCTACACCATCGTGAAGGGCGGCAATGGCGATGCCTGGGTCGAGGCCGCGGGCGAAAAGTATTCTCCCTCGCAGATTTCCGCCTTCACCCTTCAGAAGATGAAGGAAACGGCCGAGAGCTATCTGGGCGAGAAGGTCGAGCAGGCGGTCATCACCGTTCCGGCCTACTTCAACGACGCCCAGCGCCAGGCCACCAAGGATGCCGGCAAGATCGCCGGTCTGGAAGTGCTGCGCATCATCAACGAGCCGACGGCGGCCGCGCTCGCCTACGGTCTCGACAAGAACGAAGGCAAGACCATCGCGGTCTATGACCTTGGCGGCGGCACCTTCGACGTCTCCATCCTGGAGATCGGCGACGGCGTGTTTGAGGTGAAGTCCACGAACGGCGACACGTTCCTGGGCGGTGAAGACTTCGACATGCGTCTGGTCGATTACCTCGCCTCGGAGTTCAAGAAGGATCAGGGCATCGACCTGAAGGGCGACAAGCTGGCCCTGCAGCGTCTGAAGGAAGCGGCCGAAAAGGCCAAGATCGAGCTGTCTTCCTCCACGCAGACGGAAGTCAACCTGCCCTTCATCACCGCCGATGCGTCCGGTCCCAAGCACCTGACCATGAAGCTGACCCGCGCCAAGTTCGAGGCGCTGGTGGACGATCTGGTGCAGAAGACCATGGCGCCGTGCAAGGCGGCGCTGAAGGATGCGGGCCTGTCGCTCGGCCAGATCGACGAGGTCGTTCTCGTCGGCGGCATGACGCGCATGCCCAAGATCCAGGAAGTCGTGAAGACCTTCTTCGGCAAGGAGCCGCACAAGGGTGTGAACCCGGATGAGGTGGTTGCCATGGGCGCGGCCATTCAGGCCGGTGTGCTTCAGGGCGACGTAAAGGACGTGCTGCTGCTCGACGTGACCCCGCTGTCGCTGGGCATCGAGACGCTGGGTGGCGTGTTCACCCGCCTGATCGACCGCAACACGACGATCCCGTCGAAGAAGTCCAACACCTTCTCCACCGCCGAGGACAACCAGAACGCGGTCACCATCCGCGTGTTCCAGGGCGAGCGCGAGATGGCGGCCGACAACAAGATGCTGGGTCAGTTCGATCTGGTCGGTATCCCGCCCGCACCGCGCGGCGTGCCGCAGATCGAGGTCACCTTCGACATCGACGCCAACGGCATCGTCAACGTGTCGGCCCGCGACAAGGGCACCGGCAAGGAACAGCAGATCCGCATCCAGGCATCTGGTGGTCTCAGCGACGCCGACATCGAGCAGATGGTGAAGGAAGCCGAGGCGCATGCCGAGGAAGACAAGAAGCGCAAGGAACTGGTGGAAGCCAAGAATCAGGCAGAGGCGCTGATCCATTCCACGGAGAAGACGCTGGCCGAGCACGGCGACAAGGTGTCGGAGGCCGACAAGTCGACCATCGAGGCCGCTCTCGCCGAACTGAAGAGCGCCAACGAGGGCGAAGATGGCGACGCCATCAAGTCCGCCTCGCAGAAGCTCGCGGAAGTCTCCATGAAGCTGGGCGAAGCCATGTATCAGGCTTCGCAGGCTGAGGAAGGCGACGCGGATGCCGATGCGGGCGAGACCGCCGGCAACGAGGCGGACGATGTTGTCGACGCCGACTTCGAGGAAGTCGACGACGACAAGAAGTCGGCCTGAGCGGGCGCTTGAGAGAAAACCGCGAAAGCCGGTGCCGGGTGCGCCGGCTTTCGCATATTCATCGAGAGTACGCCCCAGCGAGGGGGCGACGGACTGCGGATCTGCGACGAGGATCCGGGGCGGGGTCGATGGGTGCGCGGCCTTTTTGGGGCGGCTGAACCGGAGCGCCACCGCCGCAAGGATATGGACAGCCAATGGCCAAGCTGGATTTTTACGAGGTTCTCGGTGTTACCCGCGATGCGGATGACAAGACGCTGAAAAGCGCCTTCCGCAAGCTTGCGATGAAGTATCACCCCGACCGCAATCCCGACGATTCGGAAGCCGAGGCGAAGTTCAAGGAAATCAACGAGGCGTATGACGCGCTGAAGGATCCGGAAAAGCGCGCCGCCTATGATCGCTTTGGCCACGCCGCCTTCGAAAATGGCGGCATGGGTGGCCAGCGCGGTTTTTCCGGCGATTTCGCGTCCACCATGTCCGATATCTTCGACGAGTTCTTCGGAGGCATGGGCGGTGGCGGCCAGCGCCGCGGCGGCGGCGGCGGTCGCGAGCGCGGCGCCGATCTGCGCTACAACATGGATATCGATCTGGAGGAGGCCTACACCGGCAAGACGGTGGAGATCGAGGTTCCCTCCTCCGTCGTGTGCGAGACCTGCACCGGCTCCGGCGCCAAGCCCGGCTCCAGCCCCACCACCTGCCGCACCTGCGGCGGCGCGGGGCGTGTGCGTGCCACGCAGGGCTTCTTCACCATGGAGCGCACCTGCCCGGCCTGTCAGGGCCGCGGCGAGATCATTTCCGACCCCTGCCCCGATTGTTCCGGGTCCGGCCGTCGCGTGGAAGAACGCACGCTGTCGGTCAACATTCCCGCCGGCATCGAGGACGGCACGCGCATCCGTCTGGCCGGTGAGGGCGAGGCGGGCCTGCGTGGCGGGCCCTCCGGCGATCTCTATATCTTCCTGTCGATTCGTCCCCACGCCTTCTTCCAGCGCGACGGCGCCGACATTTTCTGCCGCGCGCCCATCTCCATGACCACCGCCGCGCTTGGCGGTCAGTTCGAGGTGCCCACGGTTGAAGGTGGCAAGACGCGTGTGAAGGTGCCGGAGGGCACGCAGGCCGGCAAGCAGTTCCGCCTCAAGGGCAAGGGCATGCCGGTCATGCGCTCCTCGCAGTATGGCGACATGTACATTCAGGTGACCGTGGAGACACCGCAGAACCTGACCAAACGACAGCGCGAGCTCCTGCAGGAATTCGAAGAGGTCTCCTCAAAGGAGAACAATCCGGAATCGACGGGGTTCTTTGCCCGCGTAAAGGATTTCATAGACAATCTCGGCAGCTAGGCCGCATCGCGCGCCGCCGGGTGCTGCGGGGCGGAAGAGGCTTCCTCAGCGGAGGGGTGTCTCCCGCCTCACATTTGCCATCACATGCCCTATTGTCAGGACGTCGTATTTGTACAATTAAAAAGACGTCCAACAATTCAGGGGCCTTCGATGAATCACCGGGTCGCGGTTCGCGCCAGACACTTTTCCAACAAGCTCAAGGACGAGGCGCGCTTCTTCCGCAGCTGGATGGAAAATCCGCTCAAGACCGGTGCCGTCAGCCCCTCAGGCCCTGCCCTTTCCAAGCTCATGGCCCGCGAGGCGGAGCTCGATCGTGATGGGCCCGTCGTGGAACTGGGGCCGGGAACCGGCGTGGTGACCAAGGCGCTCGTGGCGCGCGGCATCGATCCCGCCCGGCTTGTCGCGGTGGAATACAATCCCGATTTCTGCGCCCTGCTGCATCGCCGCTTCCCCGATATCCACGTCGTGCGTGGCGACGCCTATGCGCTGAAGACCACGCTCAAGGATGTTGCGCCCGGCTCGCTGGCCAGCATGATTTCCTCCCTGCCGCTCTTCACCCGCCCGCCCGCAGAGCGGCGCGCGCTGTTGCGGGATGCGCTGGATCTGCTGCAACCGGGCGCGCCCTTCATCCAGTTTTCCTATGCGCTGGTGCCGCCGGTTCCCGCCATTTCCGGCGAATTCACGGTCGAGCGCTCGCCCTGGGTCTTGATGAACCTGCCGCCCGCGCGCGTCTGGATCTATCGCAAGGCGTGACCTCTGCTTTTTTTATAGAAAATAGGCCATATGTCGCGAATTTATTTCTTCCAGATGAGGTAGCGCATCAATCCATTCTCTGTTGATGGTGATGGGGAAGAATTATCAAATGCAATTTCTTGGCATTCTTTAATTAGGTGAGTAATGACGATAGTTATTTCCGTCAGCGTTTTGGCATTGTAAAAGATTTTTGGAATGCCATAGTCTCCCATCTTGTTTTCATTGTATAGGGCGGGAACAACGTAGAAATTACCACGAGGTGATGATAGGTCACACTCCTCATAGAATTTTTCTTTTTCATTTAAAATCATTCCATGTGCAATGTTGTTCCTTATGCTGGAGATTCTGCGATATGCTTTTAGAAGATCTGTCACTCGATCGTTTTGACCTGCACTAGCTGCGGCAACCATGTCGCATCTTGCACCAGAACCAAGAATCGACCCAAAGGATCGTTTTGCTTCATTAAAACTTCCGGGGAACATGCTGGCATACAGTAGGGAAAGCGAGTGCTCGCATCGCTCCCAAGTCGATGTAAGATGGCCAACTGCAGAGCATATTTCCCAGAAATATTCTGTTCCGATCTCATCGTTTGGCGGTCTATTCGGGCTTTTATTGATCCACGCAGGCAAGTTCATGTAAGCGACCTCAATACAAGCCAATGAAAAGTGCGATGTGTCAGTTTACAGATTCAGCGAACGTAATAAGTATGGTATCGTATACGGAATATGGTTGGGGGGAAAGCACCAATAAATTTGGACAATGTTGCAAGAGAATATTTGAATACGGCCCTGCCATTGACTAAATCTGGGATCCAACCCGTGTCAGGCAGAGGCCGCAATGCGTCACCCCAGAATACTTGTTCTTGCAGGCTCCGCCCGCGCAGGCTCGTTCAGCGCGAAGCTCGCCGCTGCCATGACCAAGGAAATGGCGCTGGCGGATGCCGAGGTGACCCGGATCACGCTCGCCGACTATCCGATGCCGATCTATGACGGGGATCTGGAGCGCGACAAGGGCGTTCCGGAGGCGGCGAAAAAGCTCGTGCGCCTCTTTCAGGCCCATCAGGGCGTGTTGATCGTGACCCCGGAACACAATGCCTGCTTTCCGGCGCTTTTGAAGAACACGCTCGACTGGATGAGCCGTCCCGGCGCCCTGGATCGGGCTGGAAACAATCCTTTCCAGAACCGGATATTCGCGGTTTCCGCCGCCTCCGCAGGCCAGCTTGGCGGCACACGCGCCCTTGCCGCGCTGCGTCCGGTTCTGGAACTGGGGCTGGGCGCGCTGGTCATTCCCGAGCAGGTCGCGCTGGCACGGGCGGACAAGGCGTTCAACGCGGCGGGGGGCATTTGCGACATGCAGGCGGCCGGGCTCATGCGCGCCGTCACGCGGCGGCTGATCGATGAGGCCTCGCGCTACCTGAGTTGACGGTCCTGTCTGCCGATGAGACCGCGGGCTTGGTGAAACTGTTTCGCGGCCACCGGTTGGAACATGGCACCGTCGCGCATAAATAAGGGCGAACCACACGGGCCAAAGCGCCCGTTCGCAACCAAGCGGAGCTTGAGAATGAGCGATATCGAAGTCTGGCACGGCACAACCATCGTCACGGTCCGCAAGGGCGGCAAGGTGGTGATTGCAGGCGATGGGCAGGTCTCGCTCGGCCCCACGGTGATCAAGTCCACCGCCCGAAAGGTCCGCCCGCTTGCCAAGGGCAACGTGATTGCAGGCTTTGCGGGCGCCACCGCCGATGCCTTCACGCTGTTTGAGCGGCTGGAAGCGAAACTGGAGCAATATCCCAACCAGCTCATGCGCGCCTGCGTGGAGCTGGCCAAGGACTGGCGCACCGACCGCTACCTGCGCAGGCTGGAAGCCATGATGATCGTGGCCGATGCGAGCGTCTCTCTGGTGCTGACCGGCACCGGCGACGTGCTGGAGCCGGAAGGCGGCATCACCGGCATCGGGTCCGGCGGCAACTACGCGCTGGCGGCAGCGCGGGCGCTCGCCGACACCGACATGAGCGCGGAGGAGATCGCCCGCAAGGCCATGGCGATCGCCGCCGATATCTGCGTCTACACCAATGGCAACGTGGTGGTGGAAAGTCTCGATGCTGGCGCGTGAAGAACTCGATGGCCCGGTCCGCGCAGGCATTCTGACGCCTGCGCAGGCCGATCGGCTGATCGCCTATTACAATCGCGACAGCGACCCGGTGGCGGATCGCGAGGAAGTGCGCTTTGCGCGCGGCTTCCACGACATCTTCATCACCATCGGCATCGTGATCCTGTTTGCAGGGCTGTTCATCGCTTTGGCAACCCTGTTGCCCGACAGCATGCAGCAGAATCTGCCGACTTTTGCGACGGCTGCGGTGGTCGCGTGGGCTCTGGCTGAATGGCTGGTGGCGCGCCGCAAGCTTGCGCTGCCGGCAATCGTGCTCTCCGTTCTGTTCACCACCTTCGCCGCCATTGCCATGCTGGCCCTTTACGGACAGATCTCGGGCAGCTCCGGCTTCGTCAGCCGGCTCGACTTCCTTGTCCCCGCCAACTGGGGCAGGTCGACGAGCGGTCCGCTGGTCTTCGGCCTCGCCGCCTTCGCCGCCGGTGCGCTCTATTACGTCCGCTTCCATGTGCCCATCGCGCTGACCGGCCTCGTGGCCGGTGGTCTGGCCGCAGTCGGAGGTTTGCTCGAAACCGCCAGTCCGGGGCTGGTGAGCGGGCACCCGGCGCTCTTCATGCTGGCATCGGGCATCGTGAGTTTCGCGCTTGCCATGCGTTTCGACGCCCGCGATCTGGACCGCACCACCCTCAACACCGACAAGGCCTTCTGGCTGCACCTGCTGGCCGCACCGCTGATCATGCATTCGGTCATGATGTTGGTGGGACCTGAAACTGGCAGCACGGGCGAGGCCTTCATCATCATCGCCGTGGTTCTCGCGCTGGGCGTTGTCGCCCTCATCGTCGACCGCCGGGCGCTTCTCGTTTCCGGCCTCATTTATCTGGGCATCGCGCTTGCCCAGCTCTTCGGCAATGCCAACGTACAGGCAGACAGCGGCCTCGCCGTGGTCCTGCTCATTCTTGGCCTTTTCGTTCTCATTCTCGGTTCCGGCTGGACGTCAGTGCGCCGCATGATGCTGGCGCCGTTCGTCGACACTGGGCTTTTCGACTTTGTCCCTCCCATCAGGACACATGCAAAATGACCGACTTTTCTCCCCGGGAGATCGTTTCCGAACTCGACCGCCACATCATCGGCCAGAAAGACGCCAAACGCGCGGTGGCCATCGCGCTCAGGAACCGCTGGCGGCGTCAGCAGCTCACCGGCGACATGCGCGACGAGGTGCTGCCCAAGAACATCCTGATGATCGGCCCGACCGGCGTCGGCAAGACGGAAATCTCCCGTCGTCTCGCCAAGCTCGCCAATGCGCCCTTCATCAAGGTGGAAGCCACCAAATTCACGGAAGTGGGCTATGTGGGCCGCGACGTGGAGCAGATCATCCGCGATCTGGTGGAAGCGGGCATCGGGCTGGTGCGCGCCGACAAGCGCAAGTCCGTCCAGGCCAAGGCGCAGGAACAGGCCGAAGAGCGTGTGCTCGACGCCCTTGTCGGCCCTGCGGCCTCGCCGGCCACCCGCCAGAGCTTCCGCAAGCGCCTTCACGCGGGCGAGCTTGACGACAAGGAAATCGAGATCCAGGTGACCGCCACCCCCACCATGCGAAGCTTCGACATGCCGGGCATGGGGGCAGGCACCGTCGGCGTGATGAACTTGTCGGACGTGCTCGGCAAGGCTTTCGGCGGCGCCAAGAAGACCAAGCGCGTTACGGTGGCCGAGTCCTACGAGTTCCTGATCAACGAGGAATCCGACAAGCTTCTCGATGAGGATCAGGTCGTGCAGGAAGCGGTGCGCATCGTGGAGGAAAACGGCATCGTCTTCCTCGACGAGATAGACAAGATCTGCGCGCGCGAAAGCCGCGGCGGGGCGGATGTCAGCCGCGAAGGCGTCCAGCGCGACCTGCTGCCTTTGATCGAGGGCACGACGGTCACCACCAAGCACGGCGCGGTGAAGACCGATCATATCCTCTTCATCGCATCGGGCGCCTTCCACGTTGCCAAGCCCTCCGACCTTTTGCCGGAATTGCAGGGACGACTTCCCATCCGCGTGGAGTTGAAGGCGCTGACGCGCGACGACTTCCGTTGCATTTTGACGGATACGGAGGCGAGCCTCATCAAGCAATATGTGGCGCTGATGGGCACGGAAGAGGTGACGCTGGAAATCACCGAGGACGCCATCGACGAGATCGCCTCCATCGCGGTGGACATCAATTCCTCCATCGAGAATATCGGCGCGCGCCGTCTCCAGACGGTGATGGAGCGCATTCTCGACGAGATCTCCTATACCGCGCCGGATCGCGCGGGGGAGACCTTCATCGTGGATGCGGACTATGTGCGCGAGAATATCGGCGATATCGCCTCCAACGCCGACCTGTCGCGCTTCATTCTCTAGGCGCTGCGACTTGCGACGAATACGAAAAGGGGTCGGCGCATCACCGGCCCCTTTTCACAAGGATCAAACCTGTTTGAGGGGCGCGCGGCTGAGCGCGTTGATCGCCTCCAGCGCCTTCTTCATCAGCCGCAGGAACTCGTCTCTCTCAGGCGCCTCCAGCCCTTGCAGCATCGCCGCCTGCGCGGCCTCCACATGGGGGCGGACGCGGGCGAGCAGGGCGAGGCCGTCTTGCGTCACATGCAGCGTGCGCGCGCGCCGGTCGGTCTTGCTGACCGTGCGGGTCAACAACCCCTTGGCGGCCAGGCGGTCGACGACGCCGGTGATGGTGGTGCGGTCATGGGCGATGAGCCCGGCCAAGGTGACCTGGTCGATGTCGGGTGCGCGCGCGACCTGATCAAGCGCTGCGAACTGCACCGGCGTCAGGTCGAGCCCTGCGCCCTCCACCTCCTGATGGAAGATCGCCACCGCGCTTTGCTGGAGCCGCCGGATCAGGTGGCCCGGCATGTCATTCGCATCGACCATTGTTGATGTTCCCTTCTCCGACCCGGAAGCAGGCCTGCCCTTGCGGCGCAGACTTGAATCATTCTTATTGCAAGTATACTGATAATCAGCATACTGATCAATATCAGGCGGGGAAGCCGGGGGCTTGATCGGTGCATGACTGCATTCGTGGTCAGGTCAAGACCGAGGCGGTAAGGGCCCAGTGTGGTTTGAGTCCAGCGCGGTTCGGGGCCAGTTCGGTTCGAGCCCGCAGCCGATCCTTCGAGACGCGCTCTCGCGAGCGCTCCTCAGGATGACGTTGTGTGTGTGGATGGGGGGTCGATTTCCCAACACGAGAACGTCATCCTGAGGAGCCTGCGCCAGCAGGCGTCTCGAAGGATCGGCTTTCATCCCCCCGCCCAGACAGACACGTGCCATTGCGGACCTGCCCGAGGAGGGGCGGTGTGCGATGGCGCATTCGGCATGGAGGAGGCCGATCATGCAGTTTCATCTCAATGGATTTCAGCCCGGAAACCCCGATATCGCCCCGGCGATGGACGGCGAACAGTCGCAAACCCTGCCTGAAAAGCTCGATGTGCTGATCGTCGGTGGCGGGCCCGCGGGCCTCACGCTTGCCGCCCAGCTTGCCGCCTTCCCGCAAATCGAGACCCGTCTCGTGGAGCGTAAGGACGGTCCGATGAGCCTTGGGCAGGCCGACGGCATCGCCTGTCGCACCATGGAGATGTTCCAGGCCTTCGGCTTTGCCGAGCGGATCGAGCGGGAAGCCTACTGGGTCAACGAGGTGACCTTCTGGAAGCCGGACCCGGCGGAGCGGTCCAACCTCATCCGCCATGGCCGTGTGCAGGACGTGGAGGACGGGCTTTCGGAATTTCCCCATGTGATCCTCAATCAGGCCCGCGTGCATGACTGCTATCTGGATGTGATGGCCAACGGCGCCCGCCGCCTGACGCCGGATTATGGCTGTTCCTTCCTCGATCTGACCGTCGATCCCGACCCGGACGCCTCCCACCCGGTGACGGTGCGCATCGAGCGCGCGGGCAAGGACGGGGCTCCGGCGACGGTTGAAACGGTGCGCGCGCGCTACGTGGTCGGCTGCGATGGGGCGCGGTCCGGCGTGCGTCAGGCTCTGGGCCGGGAATTGCGCGGTGATTCGGCCAATCAGGCCTGGGGCGTGATTGATGTTCTGGCCGTCACGGACTTTCCCGATATCCGGCTGAAGGCCGCGATCCATTCGGCCGATGAGGGCAACGTGCTGATCATCCCGCGCGAGGGCGGCTATCTGGTGCGCCTCTATGTGGAGATGGACAAGCTTGCCGAAAACGAACGCGTCGCCAGCCGCAACATCACGTCCGATCACCTGATTGCCGCCGCCAGGCGCATCTTCCATCCCTATTCGCTGGAGGTGAAGGAGGTGGCGTGGTGGTCTGTCTACGAGATCGGCCAGCGGCTCACCGACCGGTTCGACGATCTGGCCGACGACGAGATTGGCACCCGCACCCCGCGCGTCTTCATCGCGGGCGATGCCTGTCACACCCACAGCCCCAAGGCGGGGCAGGGCATGAATGTCTCCATGCAGGACACGTTCAATCTCGGCTGGAAACTTGCCCATGTGCTGAGCGGGCGAAGCGGGCCGGGCCTGCTGGCGACCTATTCCGACGAGCGGCAGAAAATCGCGCAGGACCTGATCGATTTCGACCGCGACTGGGCGCGCATGTTCTCCGCCCGTCCCAAGGACGAGGCGGCGGGCGCGGATGCCACTGCCGACACCAATGCAGACGCTGACGCCGTCGATCCGGTCGAATTCCAGCGCCACTTCCAGCGTTTTGGCCGCTTCACCGCGGGGGTTGCGACCCACTATCGCCCCTCGCTTCTGACCGGCGACACGGCCCATGCGGATCTGGCGACCGGCTTTCCCCCCGGCATGCGTTTTCACTCCTTCCCCGTCATTCGCCTTGCGGACGCCAAACGCATCCATCTGGGGCACACGGTGAGAGCGGATGGGCGCTGGCGTCTCTTCGCCTTCGCCGATGACAGCGATCCGGCGGATGCCGCCTCTCCTCTCGCCCGTCTGTGCAACTGGCTGGAAAGCGATCCGGCCTCACCCATCCGTCGCTTCACGCGGACCGGCGAGGACATCGATTCGCTCCTCGATCTGCGCGCGATCCTGCCCTTCGGCCATCAGAGCCTGAGCCTTGAGACCCTGCCGTCCCTGCTTTTGCCCAGGAAGGGGCGCTATGGGCTCATCGACTACGAGAAGGTCTTCTGTCCCGACCTGAAGGGCGGGCAGGATATCTATGACGCGCGCGGCATCGACCGGAAAAAGGGCTGTCTGGTTGTGGTTCGGCCCGATCAATATGTGGCGCATGTGTTGCCGCTCGATGCCCGCGATGCGTTGGCCGCCTGTTTCGATGCGATCCTGACACCCGCCAACTGAGGCCCGCAGCCTCTGTCTTTTCCCGAAAGCGACATCAAGAGACTTGCCGCTTTCGGGACCCGGTGGCAGCATGCGCGCATGGTAAAGAGACGCAGCTTCGAGGAAGGCCACCGGCGCAAGTTTCTGGTCGTCGTTGACGAGACGCCGGAATGCGACCGGGCCCTGGTCTATGCGGCAATGCGCGCGGAACGCACCGGCGGGGCCGTTGTCATGCTCTATTGCATCGCCCCCGCCGATTTCCAGCACTGGATCGGCGTGGAGAACATCATGCGCGCCGAAGCGCAGCAGGAGGCCGAGACAACGCTCGCCCGCGCGGCGGAAAAAATCCGCGCCGTTGCCCGTGTGGATCCGGAAAGCGTCATCGTGGAAGGTACGCTTTCCAGCGAGATCATCACCCTGATCGAGGAAGATCAGGATATCGCCATTCTCGTTCTGGCCGCGGGCACGAGTTCCGATGGTCCCGGCCCGCTGGTCTCCTCCTTCGCCTCCAAGAGCGCAGGCACTTTCCCCATTCCCGTCACCATCGTGCCCGGAACGCTGAGCGACGAGGAAATCGCCTCGCTTGCCTGAAAGCGCGCGGCCTTTCCTTGCGGTTGGGGGAAACCGGCCCATCCCCCCTTGTTTGCTTTGCCAAACGACCTATTTGCGCTAGAATGGAATAATTCAAAACTGGCGTGACGGCCGGTGGTTCCTGGACCGGGCGTTTCCTGCGGTGCGACTGCAGTCTCCCGACTGGCGACGTTTTGTCGTCTTGCGGGGTGCGACAGATTGGCAAGGCTGGTCGGCTCAAGTCTCGATCCCGGCGAAATCCGGTGCGCAAGCGGGGCCGATGTCGCGACACGAGGCTCCCACCACCGGCGACGAACACCTAAAGGCAGATCCCCAGAGGGCAGATCCAATGTTCATTCAGACCGAAGCAACGCCCAATCCGGCGACGCTCAAGTTCATTCCGGGCCGCGTGGTGCTCGAAGGCGACACGCGCGACTACCGCGAGGCGGATGGCGCACACGATTCGCCCCTTGCCGAAAAGCTCTTCCAGGTTCCCGGCGTGGCGGGCGTCTATTTCGGTTATGACTTCATCACCGTCACCAAGGACGACAGCGACTGGCAGCACCTGAAGCCTGCCGTGCTCGGCGCGATCATGGAACATTTCATGTCCGGCCAGCCGGTGCTGAAGGCCGATTGCGCGGCGGAGAACGCGGAAGAGTTCTTCGGCGAGGGCGACGGCGAGACGGTGGCGACCATCAAGGAACTGCTGGAGACGCGCGTGCGTCCGGCCGTGGCACAGGATGGTGGCGACATCACCTTCCGCGGCTTCAAGGATGGCATCGTCTATCTCTCCATGCGCGGGGCCTGTGCGGGCTGTCCGTCCTCCACGGCGACGCTGCGCCACGGCATCCAGAACCTGATGCGCCATTTCATTCCCGAAGTGGAAGAAGTGCGGGCGATGTAGGTTTCAGGCGGGGCCGGTCGCATCGTCACCGGCCCTTATCCTTTGCGAAGGTGTGCCAGGCCCGCCCGACCTGCGGCGCGATGCTCGGCTTTTAATCTCATTTCCCCACTCGACAGGACGCTCATGTGACGCTAGCCATGCGCCATGACCCTGCTTGCGCTCGATACCGCCCTTGGGCGTTGTTCCGCCGCCGTTCTCAAGGACGACGGTATGCTTTGCGCTGTCAGCGAAGAGCTTGGCCGCGGCCATGCCGAACGCCTCGCCGGAATGGTGCGTGAGGCGATGGGGCAGGCGGGCGCGGAGTTTTCCGACCTCGACCGTATCGTCGTCACCGTCGGACCGGGCAGTTTCACCGGTTTGCGCGTGGCCCTGTCCGTTGCGCGCGGTTTTGCTGTCGTCGTCTCGCTTGATCTTGTCGGCGTGACGACGCTTGCGGCCATCGCCGACGGCGCGCGCGAGGCGGCGGGCGGACACCCAATCGCGATTGCCCTGCCCGCGCGCGGCGGTGAGGTCTATGCGCAGGTCTTTGACGCGACGGGCGCCGCTCTCGGTGAGCCTGCGGCCCTTGAGGCGGCGGATTTTGCCAGGGACCTTGCGCCCGGCACCCGGCTTGGCGGTGCGGCTGCCGATGCGATTGCGGGCTTGCGGCCCGACCTTGAGATCATCGACCGCTCGGCTGCGCCCGATATCGCCTGTGTGGCGCGGCTGGGGCTTGCCGCCCCGGTGCCGGATGCGCCGCCCGCCCCGCTCTATCTGAAACCACCCGACGCCAAGCCGCAGACGCGTTTCAGGATCGCGCGCGCATGATCGGGCGCTGGTTTTACCCCGCACCGCCGCGCGTCAGCGAGGCCGAGCGTGAAGACTTCCCGATCATGGCGGAGTTGCACGAGCTGTCCTTTGTCCGGGACTGGAGCGAGGAAGAGATTGCCTCGCTCATGGCGGGCGACGGGGTGTTCGCATTGGTGACGCGCCGCGCCGCGCCCACGGCCTCGCGCCGTCCCATCGGCTTCGTGATGGTGCGCGCCGTGGCAGATGAGGCAGAAATCCTGACCATTGCGGTTCACCCGCGCTGGCGTGGTCGCGGGCACGGCAAGCTGCTGATGGAAGCGGCCATGCGCCGCCTCTATGCCGACCGTGTGCTCAACATCTTTCTTGAGGTCGATGCGGAGAATGGCTCCGCTTGCGCGCTTTACGAGCGGCTGGGCTTCAAGGTGGTGGGCGAGCGCAAGGGGTATTATGCGGCAACCGGCAAGGATGGCGAGGCCTCGACGGCGCTTGTCATGCGCCGCGAAATGACACCGCCGCAGCGCCCGCTCAAGGGTGGGCTGGGGGCTGGGAAGACCTGAGAGGGGCCGGTCCGGTCCGCTGTCATCCCTTTGACGCAGGATGTGGGCTAGCTGAGCGCGCCCTTGTCGTGCGGTTTGACCTCGTCGGCGCGTGCGCGATATTGCAGGATCTGTCGTCGCTTGCGCGATCGATCCCGACCTGAGTGAGGAGACTTCAAGGCCATGCCCGCCCTGCGCGCCTGTCTGGCGATTGCCGGCTTGACCGTCGTCACGCTCATTCTTCTGCCACTGCAATGGCTTGCGGTGCGCTATGGCTGGCAGGTCAGGCGCACGATCCCGGTTCTGTTTCACCGGGTGGGATGCTGGCTCCTGGGGGTGCGTGTCACCGAACGGGGCCGGCTTTGCGCAACGCGCCCGCTGCTGGTGAGCGCCAATCATGTTTCCTGGCTCGATATCGTGGTGCTGGGCTCGCGCGTGCCGCTTTCCTTCATCGCCAAATCGGAAGTGGCGAGCTGGCCGCTTTTCGGCACCTTCGCGCGCCTGCAACGCTCGGTCTTCGTCAACCGCCAGCGCCGCTCCGCCACGGGGCGTACGAATTCCGAAATCGCCGAACGGCTCGCCGACGGCGATGCCATGGTGCTCTTTGCCGAAGGAACCTCCTCCGACGGCTCAAGGGTCCTGCCCTTTCGAAGCGCCCTGATCGGGGCGGCGCAGGCAGCCCTTGCCGGCAATGGCGCGGCGGGGGCCGAGACCGTCTGGGTGCAGCCGCTCGCCATCGTCTATACGCGCCTTCAGGGCCTGCCGCTCGACCGGCGCACCCGCCCGCTCATCGGCTGGTACGGCGACATGGATCTCGCCCCGCATCTGTGGCGGCTGATGAAGGAAGGCGCGGTGGATGTGGAGCTGGTCTGGGGCGAACCGGTGGCCGTGACCCCGTCCACCAGCCGCAAGGCCTTGACCTTGCAGCTGGAAGAGACCGTGCGTGAGGCGCTCATGGCCACCCTTCAGGCGCGCGAACCGGCGACGCGGATCACCGGTGCGAAGGACGTTTCGCCATTGGCGTCGCCCGATGCGCCTCAAAACATTGCCGCGCCGCAATAACAGCCTATTCTCTTATCTTCGAAAAAACGCTACTTCTGAGGTCGAGAACGTCTCGCCGGGGCTTTTTTTGCCCCGTGCATTGACAAATGCCCCTGCGAAGCAGAGGAAGCGGCCTGCAAAAATGAAGGGATGGTTCCCGTATTTTGAGGTCTTCTCCTTGAAAAGGGCTCCCTTAACTCCCGCATCGTGCATGCTGAGGCGCAAGGCCCCGGCTGCACCGGACAATGCCTGCAAGGTCTGGTTTCGACATTCATGAGTGACGCCAAGAAAGTCTTCGTTCGTACCTATGGCTGCCAGATGAACGTCTACGATTCCGATCGTATGACGGATGCGCTGGCGCCCGAAGGCTACGCCAGCACGGACACCCTTGAGGACGCCGATCTCGTCATCCTGAACACCTGCCACATCCGCGAGAAGGCGGCGGAAAAGGTCTATTCCGAAATCGGCCGCATTCGGAAGCTGAAGGATGCGCGCGCGGAAACCGCAAGGCCGATGACGCTGGCGGTGGCCGGGTGTGTGGCGCAGGCCGAGGGCGAGGAGATCATGCACCGTGCGCCCGCGGTCGATCTGGTCTTCGGTCCGCAAAGCTATCACCGCCTGCCGGAATTGCTGAAGCGCGCGGGCGCGGGCGATCGGGTGGTGGAGACGGATCTGCCCACCGAGGACAAGTTCAAGGCACTGCCCGCTGCCTCGCGCGAAGTGACGCTGAAGCGCGGCGTGACCGCCTTCCTCACCGTGCAGGAAGGCTGTGACAAGTTCTGCACCTTCTGCGTGGTGCCCTATACCCGCGGTGCGGAGGTTTCACGCCCGATCGCGCAGGTGCTTGATGAAGCCCGCCGTCTGGCGGATGCCGGTGTGCGTGAGGTGACGCTTCTGGGCCAGAACGTCAACGCCTATCACGGCAAGGGGCCGGACGGCGCGGACTGGGGCCTTGGCCGCCTGCTTCATGCGCTGGCCGACATTCCCGGCCTCGATCGTCTGCGCTACACCACCTCCCATCCGCGCGACATGGATGACGAGCTGATGGCCGCGCACCGGGATCTGGATGCGCTGATGCCCTATCTGCACCTGCCCGTGCAGGCCGGGTCCGACCGTATTCTCGGCATGATGAACCGCAAGCACACGGCCGCCGAATACATGGCGCTGGTGGAGCGCATCCGCGCCGCCCGCCCTGACATCGCGCTTTCCGGCGACTTCATCGTGGGTTTCCCGGGGGAGACGGAAGACGATTTCCGCGCCACCATGAAGCTGGTGGAAGAGGTCGGCTATGCCTCGGCCTTCTCGTTCAAATACAGCCCGCGTCCCGGCACGCCCGGTGCGGCGCTTGATGATCAGGTGCCCGAAGAGGTCAAGTCGGAACGCCTCGCCCGCCTTCAGGCGCTGCTGTCGCAGCAGCAGCAGGCTTTCAACGCCTCCAAGCGCGGCGCGGTGATGGATGTTCTGTTTGAGAAGCCGGGCCGGTTCGAAGGCCAGCTCGGCGGGCGCTCGCCCTGGCTTCAGGCGGTTCACGTGGACGCGCCGGCGGAGCTTTTCGGCGAGATCCGCCAGGTTGTGATCGAGGATGTCGGCCCCAATTCCCTTGTGGGCCGGTTGACCGGTGATGAGGCGGCGGCAAGGCCGTCGGGTGCGGATGGCCGCGTGGCGGCGGAAGCAGGAGGCAGGGCTTGACGGGGGATACCCCAGCACAAGGTGCCGAAGGTGTGGTCGGCGGG
Organism: Breoghania sp.; assembly: GCF_963674635.1. Classification (NCBI taxonomy): domain Bacteria; kingdom Pseudomonadati; phylum Pseudomonadota; class Alphaproteobacteria; order Hyphomicrobiales; family Stappiaceae; genus Breoghania; species Breoghania sp. The sequence goes on along the minus strand of NZ_OY771475.1, from coordinate 3,059,703 downwards.
TCGGTGCCCGCTTCCGACATGACCCATGTGGTCGTGGCCTTCGATGACAACCGTCTCATTGGCGATCTGTTCGGTCAGTTCGACCAGAACCTGGCATTGATCGAGCGCCGTCTGGGCGTGGAAGCGGTCGCGCGCGGCAACCAGGTGGCCATCAAGGGCACACAGGATGGCTGCGAACAGGCGCGTCTGGCGCTGGAGGGGCTCTATCATCGCCTCCAGCAGGGCCACGAGCTGCATCCCGGCGATGTGGAAGGCGCGATCCGCATGGCGAGCGCGGAAACCGGCCAGCTCTCGCTGCCCACGATGGAGCCGCGCTCAAAGCTGGCCTTCGCGCAGATTTCCACCAAACGCAAGACCGTCGTCGCCCGCACGCCCGCGCAGGATGCCTATATCCGCGCGATGGACCGGGCCGATCTGGTCTTCGGCATCGGGCCTGCGGGCACCGGCAAGACCTTCCTTGCGGTGGCCTATGCGGCGGCGTTGCTGGAACGCGGCGAGATCGACCGGATCATCCTGTCGCGTCCGGCTGTTGAAGCGGGCGAACGCCTCGGCTTCCTGCCCGGCGACATGAAGGAAAAGGTCGATCCCTATCTGCGGCCGCTCTATGACGCGCTTTACGAGATGATGCCCGGCGAAAAGGTGGAACGCGCCATCCTTTCCGGCGTCATCGAGGTCGCGCCGCTCGCCTTCATGCGCGGACGGACTTTGTCCAATGCGGTGGTGATCCTCGATGAGGCGCAGAACACCACCTCCATGCAGATGAAGATGTTCCTGACCCGCCTGGGCGACAACGCCAAGATGATCGTCACCGGCGATCCCAGCCAGATCGACCTGCCGCGCGGCATGGTCTCGGGGCTGCGCGAGGCGCTTGCCGTGCTCGACGGAGTGGAAGGCATCACGCGCGTACGCTTTACCGACAAGGACGTGGTGCGCCACGAACTTGTCGCGCGCATCGTCGCCGCCTATGACCGCGCCACCGCGCAAGGCGAGGACGGCTCCGGCGCGGATGCGGGCCACACCACCCCGCCCCGGCGCGGGTGAGGGGCTGGAGAAGCAGGGTCATGATGCCGACACGCGGCGATGCGGGGCAGGTCCCCGACGATCTGGAAATCGATCTGACGATCAATGCAGAGGGCTGGCCGGAGGAAGAGACGCTGGAAGCCCTCGCGAACCGGGCCATTGCGGCGGTTTTCGCGACAGCGGATCTGCGCTACCTGCCGGGCTCCGAACTGAGCCTCGTCTTTTCCGATGATGCCGAAGTTCAGGTGCTCAATCGCGATTACCGGGGCAAGGACAAGCCGACAAACGTGCTCTCCTTTCCCGGCGGCGATGAGGAGGGGCCGGTTTTCGGCCCCCTTCTGGGCGATATCGTGCTGGCCCGCGAGACGGTGCTGCGCGAGGCGGAAGAAGGCGCGCTCGCCTTCGATGCGCATCTCATTCACTTAATCGTACACGGAACTCTTCATCTTTTCGGGTATGATCACCAAATTGACTCAGAGGCCGACATAATGGAGAGCCTCGAAACCCGGATCCTGGCAAGCCTCGGCATCGCCGACCCTTACCTGAATGATCCGCAAACACAGGACGAGACACGGTCGCTTTGATGCGGCCGGACGAGACGATGACATTGCCTGAAACTTCAGATCCCGGGCCGTCTTCAGCCGAGGAACCCGGCCAGAGTTCCACCGCGCCTGCTTCCCGTCATGATGGCGAAGCGGAGCGCGACTCGCGACCTTGGCTATCGCGCCTTATCAGCCAACTGGTGCTGCGCAGAAACGGCAGCCTTCGTGAAAATCTGGAACACGTGCTCGCCGCCGATTATGGCGGAGACGCGAATTTCTCGCCGGAAGAACGGGTTCTTCTGGGCAACATCCTGCGCCTGCGCGAGGTGCGGGTGGACGATGTCATGGTTCCGCGTGCCGATATCGACGCGGTCGACGAGAACATTTCGCTTGCCGAACTCATGGAGGTGTTCCGCACCTCCGGACATTCGCGCATGCCGGTCTATCATGACACGCTCGACGATCCGCGTGGCATGGTTCACATCAAGGACCTGCTGGGGTTCTTCTCCGGTGCGTTGAACGGCACGGCGAACACCGTCACGAAAGACGCAGGAGCGACCGGGGACGCCGATGAGGGCTCCGGTGAGGCGGGCGCGGAATCCGGTGGCGGCCCCGCTCCCTGTCAGCTTGACCTGAGCCAGCCCCTCAGCGATTTCGACATCATCCGTCCGGTTCTCTTTGTTCCGCCCTCCATGCGCGCCGCCGACCTGATGGCCCAGATGCAGGCCTCGCGCGTGCAGATGGCGCTCGTCATCGACGAATATGGCGGTACCGATGGCCTCGTCTCTCTGGAAGACCTTGTTGAAACCGTCGTCGGCGACATCGAGGACGAATATGACGAGGACGAGGAGCCGATGCTCGTGCGCCAGAACGAGGCGGCCTGGGTCGCCGATGCGCGCGTGATGATAGAGGATCTTCAGGAAGAGCTCGGCGACGCCTTCGATATCGGGGAGATGTCGGAGGAAATCGATACGCTGGGCGGCCTGCTCTTCACGCTTGTCGGCCGGGTGCCGGTGCGCGGCGAGGTGATCACCGCGCCCAACATGCAAGACTTCGAGTTCGAGGTGATCGATGCCGATCCGCGCCGTGTGAAGCGGGTCAAGATCCTGCGTCAGTCCGGCCTGGAGGCTGCGAGTGCGGAGGGCCGCCGCAGGCCGCGCCGCGCAGATGGCGAGGACATGGCCGCGGAATAGAAACATGGCCGCGCAAGAGACGGCGGCGGCCTGTTCGCCGCCCCTCTCATTTCTTCCATTTCCGGAAAATCGAACTTCGGGGCGGATCCGTTCGCCCCGTCTGCTTTTTGTGTCTGCCGTCCGCCCGTTCTGCGCGTCTTCGCTCAGCCAACCTCGGCGGCGATTTGCGGCAGCTCGGTTCCCTGCCATTCGATGGCCCGCGGCACCGACATCGGACGCGAGAAATAGTAGCCCTGAACGGTGTCTACGGAGGTCTCGCGGGCGAGATAGGTCAATTCCTGCAGCTTCTCCACGCCTTCGGCCACGATTTGCAGGTTCATCGACTGGGCAAGCCGCTCGATGGCCCGCAGGATGCGCTGATTGACCGGGTTCTCATGGATATTGGTAATGAAGGTGCGATCGATCTTGAGTTCGTGCGCCTCCAGTTCTGCGATGACCGAAAGCGAGGAATAGCCGGTGCCGAAATCGTCGATGGCGAGGCGGATGCCCGCGGCGCTCAGCATCGGCTGGACAAGCGCGCGGAACTGCGGCGCCTGGACCATCGCATCCTCGGTCAGTTCCAGAACAATCCGCTTGGCGCGACCGCTGGCGACGACCATGGCCACCAGTTCCGACATGAAAACAGGGTCGTTGGCCTGAATGCCGGCAATGTTGATGGAGATCGTCGTCGTGTTCCCGAACCGCTCGTCCAGCCGGTCGAAGGTGGCCAGGGCGTCCTGGGTGACGGCCATCGTGATGTGATTGAGCAGGCCCAGTTCGCTGGCCGCACGGATGAATTCGCCCGGCGAACGCACCGTCCCGTCATCCTCGCGCCATCGTGCCAGCGCCTCGAAACCGGTGACGCGGTAATCGGAAATGCGCACCTTGGGCTGCAAGGCGGCCTCGAAGTCCCTGTTCTCCACCGCCTCGCGCAACAGCCGTTCAAGCTGCATGGAACTGTAGAGCGCGCGGCCCATTTCCTGCGAGAAGAACACCACCGCCCCGTGACGTTCCGCCTTGGAGCGGTACATGGCGTAGTCGGCGTTGCGGCGCAGGTCGGCGTAGGTCGCGCCATTTTCCGGGCACAGGCTGACGCCGATGGAAACGGTCACATCCACCCGGTTGCCAAGCAGCAGATAGGTGCCGCACAGGGCGTTGCGAATGCGCTTCAGGCGGTCCTGCGCGTGTTGCATGTCCCTCAGCCCGGACAAGGCGATAATGAACTCGTCGCCGCTCATGCGCGACACGCAGTCCTTTTCGCCGGCCTCTGCCGAAAGCCGCTCGGCGATCGCCTTCAACAGCATGTCTCCGGCCTCGTGGCCGAAATAGTCGTTGATCCGCTTGAACCGGTCGATATCGACGAAGATCAGGGCGAGCCGCTCATCCTCTTCGCGCTCCGCCAGCGCGGCCGTGACATGTTGTTTCAAACGCGCACGGTTGCCGACGCCGGTCAGGTCGTCATGCAACGCGCGGTATTCCAGAATGCGGGTAAGCTCCTGAAGGCGCAGGTTTTCCGACACGCTGAGGTGATGCCGCCGAATGCCCAGCGCGTGGGAGGCGAGCAGGGCGAAACGCTGCCCCATGACCACATCGTCGCGCGTGAAGCCGATTTTTTCCGGGTCGCGCAGCAGCACGATCGCGCCGCGCCGCGCCTCAAGCCGGATCGGCAGGAACATGGCTGGCTGATCGGCGCTCACCAGCTCCGGGTGGTCGGTGATCGGGGTTCGGCCATAGTGTTCCAGCTTGGCGCGCGCGCGCCCGTTCAAAACCTTGCGCATCATGCGCGACTTCATCCACCGGGTTCCAATCAGCGAGACCGACGTGGCCGCGATGCACTCCATCTCCTCGCCCTCATCGACCAAGGCGCAGGCGGTTTCGAAGTCGAACACATCGCGCAGGGAGGAAAACACGACCTGAAACGGATCGATCCCGTCATCCAGAGCCAGCAGAGAGTGCAAGCCGGAAAAGAGAAGCTTGGACTCGTAAGCCTGTGCCCGCAGGAGTTCGTTTTCCTGCTGCAGGGTCTGCAGGGTCTCACGAAGAGAAGATATGGATTGCAGATCGTCCATTGGGTCGAATTGCCTAACAACCGAATACGACAGCGGAAATCATCAGATTTCCGTGTTTGTTGACACCAAGGACCGGCCCCTGCTCGCCGAAGGTGAAGCAGGTCAGTATCGGCAAGTCGCCGAGCTGCTCCTTGAGTGTTTCCGAAAGCCCCGACAGTCTGTCTTTGCTGGCCATGTTCGCGGCGCCGCAAAGGGTCAACAGGGCTGCGACGGGTTGGGTCTCCGCGATTTGCTGGGCCGCCTGCTGGGAGACCCGACCTGCGCGCCGGATCAGCAGTTGCGGATCGCGGCGCACGCAGTAGATGTCCTCGCCTTCGACCACGTCGGCAAGCGTCGTGAGCGCGCCGTCGGGACGCAGCCTGCACGGATGAACGAGACAACAGCGTGGCGATCCGTCTTCTCCGCCCCGCAAGACGGCGAGCGGGGTCATCGAGCTCTCCGCTATGATGGAACCGCCGGTTTCCAGAAAGGGCGCAAGTGTGCCGCCGATCCAGCTGTTGTAGAGAGGACCGGCCGGTTTTCCGTCGATCTCAAGGATGGTGCGCCCGCGCGCGCCTTCCTCGATGCGCGTGATCCTGCCGCCCGCCCCGCGTAATTCCTCGCAGTTGGCGAAACCCGGCTCGGAGGTGCCCTGAAATCCGATCCCCAGCATCTGCGAGGGAAACAGCGCGCAGACCACGACGGCCTCCGACATCGCCTCGCCGCCACAGATCTGGCTCCATTTGCCGGACAAGGTGCGGTCGCCGGAGCTGCCGCCGATGATCGGGCAGCGGTCGCCGACAATCTGCTTGAGGCCGCTAAGGATCTCTTCCTCGTGCCCCGGTGTCTGAAAGGTCCAGATGAGATCGGGCAGTTCGCTCGTGCAGTCCGCCGCAAGCAGCGCGGCGTGAAGGGCGTCCTGGGCCGCGGCAGCCGGGTCGTCGCCGAGGGGGCGCGCGGCAACGCCGAAATCGCCCTGCGGATCGGACACCATGAGAACTCCGATGGAACCGGGTCCGTGCAGACCGTCCTGATCCAGGATGCCGCCGGTGGAACTGCCACCGAGAATGGCCGCGTGCGGATAGCGTTCATGCAATGTGCGGGCGATCTCCGTTCCGTCATGGTCCTCGCCATAGAAGGCGAAGATGATATCCGGGATCAGAGCCACGCCATTGAGCGCGCTTTGCAGATTGTCCCGGACCGGGCCGGGCGCGCCGCCGCTTTCCGTTCCGCTTGCCTCGTCAACGGTTATGGATGCAGCCCGCATCGAAGTAAACTCGTCACACTGTTTGAGGTTGGCTCGACGGCCCTGGAGCCTTTTCGCACCGGAGGAACACCATGAGCCGGCGGCCCTGTCACGTCATGGCTGAGGACCACATAACCCCTGAAATTCCTAACATTTTCCTTTCGCGAGGCCCTGTAAGCAGATGTCCGGATAGCCGGGCGGGGAGCCTGGACTTGACCCGCATCGACCGTCTGCGCACATGATGCGGCGGTCGCCAGAGCGTCGATTCGTGCGGCCTTCATTTGGGATTTCGCGATGATCCACGCAGTGGCGGACAAGCTGATCTTGACATGGGGCTGGCGGCGCTGGAGCGCCGCCTTCGTGCTTGGGGCCGTCGCCTCGCTCTCGCAGGCGCCCTATGACTGGTTCTTCGTTCTCTGGCTCTCCTTTCCCGGGCTTGTCTGGTTGCTCGATGCCACCGTCACAGACGAGGCTGACGGAAAAGGTCGCTCGCTTCGCGCCGCAGCCGCCGTCGGCTGGTGGTTCGGCTTCGGTTACTTTCTCGCCGGACTGTGGTGGATCGGCTCCGCCTTTCTGGTGGAGGCGGATGCCTTTGCCTGGATGATCCCCTTCGCCGTTCTCGCCATGCCCGCCGGTCTTGCGCTTTTCTTCGCGGCGGCGGCGCTCTTGGCGCGCTTCTTCTGGATGGAGGGCGCCATCCGGGTCCTGGTTCTGGGCGCGAGCCTGGCGGGTTTCGAATGGCTGCGTGGGCATGTGCTGACCGGCTTTCCGTGGAATGCCATCGGTTATGGTTTCGCCGCCAACACGCTGATGATGCAGCCGGCCGCGCTCATTGGCGTCTATGGGCTCGGCCTCGTCGGCTTCATCGTCTTTGCAAGCCCGGCGGTTCTGGCCGACACAACCTCTTTGCGCAGGCGGCTGGCCTTTGTTGGCGCGGCGGGCGTCCTCTTTGCCGGCTGTCTCTTGTATGGCGCGGTCCGGCTGGCGCAGGACGGCCCGGCGGACGTGCCGGATGTGCGCCTGCGTATCGTCCAGCCCAATATTCCGCAGGCGGAGAAATGGGTGCCGGGCAACGAAAAGTGGATCTTCGAGCGCTATCTGGACCTGTCGGCGGCCCCTCTCGGCCCCGAAGACACTCGCCTTGACGGCATTACCCACGTGATCTGGCCGGAATCCGCCTTCCCCTTCATCCTGACCGAGCAACCCCGCGCTCTGGCGGCGATCGATGCACTTCTGCCGGAGGGAACGGTCCTGATCACGGGGGCGGCGCGCGCGGAACCGGCCGCGGAGCCCAGACCCGACCACGAGACCGACTACTACAATTCCGTCTATGTGATTGCCGACGACGCCACCATCATCGAAGCCTATGACAAGGTGCATCTGGTGCCCTTCGGCGAATATCTGCCGCTCAGGGGCCTTTTGACGAAGCTCGGGGTGGAAAATCTGGTGCGCATGCCGGGCGGCTTTTCGGCAGGCTATGCACGCCGCAATCTGACCGCCCCCGGCGCGCCGTCCTTCTCACCGCTGATTTGCTATGAGGCGATCTTTCCACTTTCGGTGGTGTCGAAAGGCAAGCGCCCGGAATGGTTGCTTAATTTGACGAACGACTCATGGTTCGGCGACACACCCGGCCCCCACCAGCACCTGCGCCAGACGCGGCTCAGGGCCGTGGAGGAGGGGCTGCCCGTGGTGCGCGATGCCAATACCGGCATCTCGGCCGTCATTGATGCGCGCGGACGGGTGCGCGGCAAATTGCCGCTGGGTCATGCCGGGGCTTTCGATTCCCCCCTTCCCGCAGCCGAGGGACCGACCCTTTACGCCAGGGCAGGAGACTGGCCGTTGGCCCTGTCAATTGTGACCATATTTGCGTTTGCGGGAGCCTTCAGGCGCCGGAGCGTCAACCGACGCTGATTGACGATAAATTCCATGATAAAAACAACATATTGTAGTAATTGACTAGGATGTACGGGAACGGGCATTATTTGGCCATCGCAAGCGAATTGCGGGGGTAGAACCCGTCCTTGCAACCCAGCCGAATGGATGGGGGGGGAGATGAGCGGGACTGCTCCAACCGTATGAACAGGTTGTCGTGGGACAGGGGGGCAAGCTCCCGTTCCAGAGCGGCCTACGCTGACCTTGCCTGTATCCGCTTTGCCCGTATCGCCTTTGAAAGCATGCGGCGGGAGGGGGGGCGACGTCCTGTCCGGGGGCGGTGTCCGGGGTTTCTGTAAACTGCCGCAGGGGTTAGTATTATAACGTAAGTTGTCGAAGCCGAAATCGGAGAGGATCCGCGGTAGGCGACGGGTGCAACCGGAAGCGTCGCTCTCTCGCACGGGTGTGGGAGGCGCTGAACAAGAGCGACGCCAGGGTTGCGGCGGAGGATGCCGCCGGCTTCGGCAAAAACAATGAAGGCGAAAAAAATGCCCAGTAAGAAAGCACCCAACCCCATTGACGTGCACGTCGGCAGTCGCATCCGGCTACGTCGCATGATGCTTGGAATGTCCCAGGAAAAGCTGGGAGAAAGTCTTGGCATTACATTCCAGCAGATCCAGAAATACGAAAAGGGAACAAACCGTGTCGGCGCCAGTCGCCTGCAGCATATTGCAACCGTTCTGAAGGTCCCGATCTCGTTCTTCTTCGAGGACGCGCCGGGCACGCCCGAGGAGGGCGGTGGCTTCGCGGAAGCCCAGCCCACCTCATATGTGGTGGACTTCCTGTCCAGTTCGGAAGGCCTGGCGCTCAATCGTGCCTTCGTGCGGATCGAGGACAGCCGTGTGCGTCGCCGGATCGTCGACCTGGTGCGCTCCGTCGCGGGCGAGGAGGCCTGATCCTCGGATCCGGTTCCCGCAAGCGCCGATGCTCTGCTTCAGGCCGCCCGCGCGGGCGGCCTCCCCACAGCCTTGCCGCAAGGCAGGCTTTTTCGAGAAAGCCTCTCTTCAATTCACGTTGACAGGCGCGTGCGAAGACAGGCGCGTGCGAAACCGCGCCGATGTGACGTAGGGTTTTCGATTCTCGCCCCGCAGCGCGCGTGTCATACGCCGCCTTCCGCCCGTCTTTTCCCGGTATTGGCATTTTCTGAAACCTGTTTGCCGGTCCGCTTCCCGGCGGGCCTCTGCGCGCATGTTCGACGTTCGAGCGGGCCCACCTTCACCTGAGGATTAATCTGGTATCGCAAGGGGTTGCGCGGCTGAGCGCCGGCCTCTCCAGCGCTGCCGCTAGGGAAGGTTCGGGCGATGGCGGCGAGGGGATCCGTGCCTCTGCCCGTTGTTGGAAGGGCTTGACCTTGGGCCCAATCCCTGCAACCTCCTCATGCCTCCCGGCGGGCGGCCGCTTGCCGGGTTTTCAGCACTATTTTCCCAGAAGGACCGTGACATTGGCCCGCAAAGACTATCTCTTCACCAGTGAGTCGGTGTCTGAAGGACACCCCGACAAGGTTTGCGACCGTATCTCCGATACGATCGTGGACGCCTTTCTCGGCGCCATGCCCGAGGCGCGCGTTGCGTGCGAAACCCTGGCAACGACCAACCGGATCGTGATCGCGGGCGAGACCCGCGGACCGGAAGAAATCACACATGAATATCTCGCGCATCTGGCGCGGCTTGCGGTGAAGGATATCGGCTACGCGCAGGATGGTTTTCACTGGGAGACCGCCGACGTCGCGGTGCATCTGCACTCCCAGTCCGCCGACATCGCCCAGGGCGTCGACAGCGCCGGCAACAAGGATGAAGGTGCGGGCGATCAGGGCATTATGTTCGGTTATGCCTGCCGCGAGACCGAGGAGCTGATGCCGGCTCCGATCCAGTTCTCCCACAAGATTCTCCAGACCCTGGCGGACGTTCGCAAGTCCGATCCGAACTCCCCGCTCGGCCCCGACGCCAAGAGCCAGGTCACGGTGAAATACGCCGATGGCAAGCCGGTCGGCATCACCTCCATCGTGCTTTCCACCCAGCATGTGGATGCCTCGCTCTCACCCAAGGACGTGCGCGCGATCGTCGAGCCGCATATCCGCAGCTCCGTGCCCGAGGGCTGGATTTCGGCTGACACTGTCTGGCACGTCAACCCGACCGGCAAGTTCGTCATTGGCGGACCGGATGGCGACTGCGGTCTGACAGGCCGCAAGATCATCGTCGACACCTATGGGGGCGCAGCACCCCATGGCGGCGGCGCCTTCTCCGGCAAGGATCCCACCAAGGTGGACCGCTCCGCGGCTTATGCCGCGCGCTATCTCGCCAAGAACGTTGTCGCCGCCGGTCTTGCGGACCGTTGCACGATCCAGCTTTCTTACGCTATTGGGGTCTCCGAGCCGCTGTCGGTCTATGTGGACCTGCACGGCACCGGCGAGGTTGAGGAAGCGAAGCTGGAGAAGGTCCTGCGCGAGGTGATGAACCTGACGCCGCGCGGCATTCGCGAGCATCTGCAGCTCAACCGTCCGATTTACGCCCGTACCGCCGCCTATGGTCACTTTGGCCGTACGCCCGATGCGGACGGCGGCTTCTCCTGGGAGAAGACCGATCTGGTCGACGCCATCAAGGCGGCCGTGGCCTGAAGACACGGCGTGTGAACACGATGCGGAAAGCCGGCCCCAGCGGGTCGGCTTTTCGTGCATGATGAAGACACCATGAACGACACTTACGAAGGCGCTTTTTTCGGACGGCGCAAGGGCAAGGCGCTGAGGTCGGGACAGGCCGGGCGCATGGCGGACCTGCTGCCGAAGCTCGCCATTGATCTGAACGAGCCGACCCCGCAGCGTCTCGACACGCTGTTTCCCCGCAGCGTGAAGGAGATCACGCTGGAAATCGGCTTTGGCGGCGGCGAGCATCTCATCCACCGCGCCACCGAGACCCCCGATGCCGGGTTCATCGGCGTGGAGCCCTTCATCAACGGCATGGCCAAGGCGCTGTCGGCGATCGAGACCGGCGGGCTGGACAATATCCGGCTCTATAACGACGATGCCATCAATCTGCTGGACTGGCTGCCGGACGCCTCGCTGGACCGGGTCTATCTGCTCTATCCCGATCCCTGGCCCAAGCGTCGCCACTGGAAGCGCCGGTTCGTCGGGCCGGAAAATCTGGATCGGATCGCCCGCGTTCTGAAACCCGGCTGCGAGTTCCGCTTTGCCAGCGATATCGATACCTATGTCGACTGGACCCTGCGCCACCTGCGCGCCCATGACTGTTTCGAATGGACCGCGGAGCGCGCAGCAGACTGGCTGGAGCCCTGGCAGGGCTGGCCGTCCACCCGTTATGAGGCCAAGGCTTACCGGGAAGGGCGGCGCGGCTACTACCTGACGTTCCGTCGCCGGTAGGCTGGTTGACCCGCCGCAAAACGGGGCGCTTGTGCCGCCCGAGGTGACGTTGTCTGGCCACGATGGCACTTCCGGGCTTGCGTCTGCGGCGTATTTGACTATAGTCCGCCCAAGTTCAAATTCTCCATCGGCCAATACGGGCAGTTAGAGAGTGGGTCCCGCCGGGTCCCGCTCTTTTTTGTTAGGCTGACCCGCCACACGTGGCGACAGGCATTGCGGACCGCGCCGGATCGGGCGAAAGGATCGCTGCTTTTCCCGAAGGCCCGGCCGGGCCCTGAGGGTTCGGTCTGGCCCGAAACCGGATGCCGATGGAAGACACTGCGAAGACACACCGGCCCGGCCGGCCGTGAAAAAGAGGTGCCATGTCCGAGAACGCCCCGCGTATCGTTGTAGAAAAGGGTCTGGATGCCCGCATCGCTGCTCTTGCCGAGCCGGTGATCGAGGATCTCGGCTTCCGCCTCGTGCGGGTTCGCTATTCGGGGCTGAACGGTGGCACGCTGCAGATCATGGCCGAACGTGCCGACGGCACGATGAATGTCGAGGGCTGCGAAGCCATCAGCCGGGCGCTTTCGCCGGTGCTGGATGTGGAAGATCCGATCTCCGGGGCCTATAATCTGGAAATCTCTTCGCCTGGCATCGACCGCCCGCTGGTGCGTGCGGAGGATTTCGACCGCTGGTCGGGCCACGAGGCGCGCATCGAGATGGACATGCCCCATGACGGGCGCAAGCGGTTCCGCGGCATCCTGCTGGGTGTGCGCGAGGAGACCGCTGGCGTGCGCATTCCCGATGCTCCTGCCGACAAGCCCGACACCTACTGGGTCCCCATGGCGGACATCGCGGAGGCCAAGTTGATCCTGACCGACGCGCTGATCGCGGCCGCCCAGAGTGCGGGCGTGGCCCCCGAGGGCAGCGGGAACTGAACGGATAACCGTCGCGAGCGCGCGGCAGGAATTGAACGGATAGCCGCCGCGAGTGCGCGGCGGGCGCGGAAGAATTTTCGCGGCATGGCGACGCCGGGTTCGGCGGGGACGTGCCGGAAGGGCCGGAGCCGGTGGGCTCCGGGCATGACGAAGAGGCAAGCAATCGCGGGACCCGAGGGCAGAGACCCTTCGCGATGCAAGGAGAATGACGATGGCTGTCAGTGCGAACCGCCTGGAATTGCTGCAGATTGCGGACGCCGTTGCCCGCGAGAAGGTGATCGATCGTCAGATCGTCATCGAGGCGATGGAAGACGCGATCCAGAAGGCCGCACGCTCGCGCTATGGATCGGAAACCGAGGTCAAGGCGGAGATCAACCCCAAGACCGGCGAAATCCGGCTTCAGCGACTTCTGCAGGCGGTCGAGACGGTGGAGAACGTCTCCACGGAAATCTCGCTGGATGAGGCCCGTGCCCGCAATCCGGAAGCGCAACTCGGCGATTTCATTTCCGAGCCCCTGCCGCCGCTGGATTTCGGTCGCATCGCCGCCCAGTCTGCCAAGCAGGTCATCGTCCAGAAGGTGCGCGAAGCCGAGCGTGATCGCCAGTATGACGAATTCAAGGACCGCATCGGCGAGATTGCCAATGGCGTGGTCAAGCGTGTCGAATACGGCAATGTGATCGTGGACATGGGGCGCGCCGAAGCCATCGTGCGTCGCGATGAATTGATCCCGCGCGAGGCGTTCCGCACTGGCGATCGCATCCGTGCCTACATACATGATGTGCGTCGCGAGCAGCGCGGTCCGCAAATTTTCCTGTCGCGTACGCATCCGCAGTTCATGGCCAAGCTGTTCGCGCAGGAAGTGCCGGAAATCTACGACGGCATCATCGAGATCCGCTCGGTTGCCCGTGACCCGGGCTCGCGCGCCAAGATCGCTGTGATCTCGCGTGACAGCTCCATCGATCCGGTCGGCGCCTGCGTCGGTATGCGCGGTTCCCGCGTTCAGGCGGTCGTCGGCGAGCTTCAGGGCGAAAAGATCGATATCATTCCGTGGAACCCGGACGCGGCGACCTTCATCGTCAACGCGCTCCAGCCTGCGGAAGTGGCCAAGGTCGTGCTCGACGAGGATGCCGAGCGCATCGAGGTTGTGGTTCCGGACGATCAGCTGTCGCTGGCCATCGGTCGTCGCGGTCAGAACGTGCGTCTGGCCTCCCAGCTCACCGGCTGGGATATCGACATCATGACCGAGGCCGACGAGAGCGAGCGTCGCCAGAAGGAATTCGCCGAGCGCAGCCATCTCTTCACCGAGGCGCTGAACGTCGACGAGATGGTCGCGCAGCTGCTGGCTTCCGAAGGCTTCTCCTCGGTTGAGGAAGTGGCCTATGTGGATCCGGACGAAATCGCCTCCATCGAAGGCTTCGATGTGGAGACGGCAGAGGAGCTCCAGGCCCGTGGCCGCGAGCACCTGGAAGAACTGGAAGCCAAGCTCGACGCAGAGCGCCGTGAACTGGGCGTGGCGGACGAGCTGCGTGACATTGACGGCATCACCACCGCGATGATGGTGGCGCTGGGCAAGGACGACATCAAGACGATCGAGGATCTCGCCGGTTGTGCGACCGACGATCTGATCGGCTGGAGCGAACGCAAGGACGGCGAACTGACCCGCTTTACCGGCGCGCTTACCGGCTTCGATCTCTCCAAGGCGGAAGCCGAGCAGCTGATCATGCAGGCGCGTGTGGCGGCTGGCTGGATCTCTGCGGAGGATCTGATCGTCGACGAGCCGGAAGAAGAGCTCGAAGACGAGATCGAGACGGAGGAGGCCGGTGAGGACTTCTTCGCCGCCCCGCAAGAGGCGGACCGCGATCCGAATGCTGCCGAGGCGCTGGAAGCTGCCGAGGCGATGTTCTCCGCGCCGGCCTCCGATGCCGGTGACGCGGACGAGGTCGAGGCGGAGAGCGAAGAGGAAGACGCGCGCTGAGCGCAGGATCGGGCCGGGAGGTCGTGATGTCCCGTCGATCCGGGTCTGGCAAATCTGAGCCGACGGAGCGCCAATGCGCGGTAACGCGCGAGGTTCGCCCCGTCGATGAAATGATCCGTTTCGTGCTGGCGCCGGACGGATCGGTCGTCGCGGATCTGAAGCGAGAGCTTCCGGGCCGCGGCGTCTGGGTGAGTGCGACGCGTCACTGCGTCGAGACGGCTAAGAAGAAGCGGGTCTTTTCCCGTGGCTTCAAGTCCGATGTGCGCGTCGAGCCCGGCCTTGCGGATCGTGTAGAGGAACGTCTCTATGCGCATGCGCTGGGAGCTCTCGGGCTGGCCCGCAAGTCGGGCGCAGTGATAACCGGCTTCTCCAAGGTTGAGGCCGTATTGAAGAATGGCGATCTCGCCGCGCTGGTGCATGCATCGGATGCGGCGGAAGACGGAATCCGCAAGCTCGCCGCCATCCGGGTGGCGCGTTTTGGACCGGACAGCGGCCCCCCGGTCTTGCGAATGTTCACCTCAAGTCAAATGGATTTGGCATTGGGGCGGGCAAATGTGATACATGCTGCAATTCTCGCGGGCCGGGCGAGCAGAAGTTTCATGGCGTGCGCTTGCGCGCTGGACAGGTTCCGGGCAGATTCCGCCGCAACGAACGCATGACCGACGGATGTTAGGGCGCCCGCAGCGGCGGCGCAGGACTGAAGGCAAGAATGAGCGATACCAAAGACACCGGCGACAAGACGATTCCCGTAGAGCGGAAGAAAACGCTGTCCCTCTCCCGTAGCGTGGAGCAGGGGACCGTGCGGCAGAGCTTCTCTCATGGGCGGACGAAGCAGGTTGTCGTCGAAAAGAAGAAACGTCGGATGATGCCGCCGGGCGAACAGCCCGCAAAGAGCGAAGCCGCTCCGCAGGCAACTCCGCAGGCAGCCCCGCAGGCTCCTCAGGCTCCCAAGGCAGCGCCGCAGGCCCCCAAGGCCGAGCAGCAGCCCAAGCGTCCGGCTCAGCAGAACCGGCAGCGCCCGGGTGGCGGCGGCGGTCAGAACAAGCAGCAGCGTGGCGGCGGTAACGTCCTGCGTACGCTGACGGCTGACGAGGCGGCCGCACGTGCCGCCGCGCTTCGCCAGGCCCAGGTGCGCGCCGTCGAGGAGCGCAAGCAGGCCGAGGAAGACGCCAAGCGTCGGGCTGAGGAAGAAGCCAAGCGCAAGGTTGAGGAAGAGGCGCGCCGCAAGGCCGAGGAAGCCGAAGCCAAGCTGCGCGCCGAGGAAGAAGCCAAGCGCAAGGCAGAAGAAGCCGCCGCAGAGGCCGCCAGGCCGAAGCAGGCCGCGCCTGCTCCGCAGGCCGAGGCCCCGGCTGCTCCTGCAAGGTCTGACGACAGGGCTCCGGCCGCAGCGCCCGCGCCGCGTCAGGCCGCGCGCCCCGCGGCAGGCGATGCCGATCGTGCCCCTGCCCGCACCGCCAAGCGCGGCGCGGTCAAGCCGGCCGTGCCCGCCAACAAGCCGGCGCCGCGGACCGATGATCGTCGCAAGTCCAAGCTGACCATCAATTCCAATTTCTCCGATGACAACCAGCGCGGCCGCTCGCTTGCAGCGCTGCGCCGTCGCCGCGAGAAGGAAAAGCGTGCCGGCCAGCAGGTGGTGCGCGAGAAGGTGATGCGCGAAGTCATCATCCCGGATGCGATCACCATCCAGGAACTGGCCAACCGCATGTCCGAACGCGCCGTTGACGTCATCAAGTTCCTGATGAAGCAGGGCCAGATGATGAAGATCAACGATGTGCTCGACGCCGATACGGCGCAGCTCATCGTGGAAGAAATGGGCCACACGGCCAAGCGCGTTTCGGAGTCCGACGTTGAAGAGGGCCTCTTCTCAACCGTCGACGATGACACGAACCTTCATCCGCGTCCGCCCGTGGTCACGATCATGGGTCACGTCGATCACGGCAAGACCTCGCTGCTTGACGCGCTTCGCAAGGCCAATGTGGTCTCCGGCGAAGCTGGCGGCATCACGCAGCATATCGGCGCCTACCAGGTCGACAAGAACGGTCAGAAAATCACCTTCATCGATACCCCGGGCCACGCGGCCTTCTCCGCGATGCGTGCCCGTGGCGCCAAGGCGACCGATATCGTCATCCTTGTGGTGGCGGCGGATGACGGTGTCATGCCGCAGACCAAGGAAGCCATCGCCCACGCTCGCGCGGCCGATGTTCCGATCATCGTGGCGATCAACAAGATCGACAAGCCGGGCGCGGACGCCAACCGTGTGCGCACGGAACTGCTCAACGACTCCATCGTCGTGGAATCGATGGGCGGTGACACGATCGAGGTCGAGGTCTCCGCGAAGGAAGGTACCAATCTCGACAAGCTGCTGGAGATGATCCTGCTGCAGTCGGAAGTGCTGGAGCTGCAGGCCAACCCGGATCGCACCGCGGAAGGCACGGTCATCGAAGCTCAGCTCGACAAGGGCCGCGGCCCCGTGGCGACCGTGCTGGTCCAGAAGGGTACGCTGAAGGTCGGCGACATTCTGGTCGCCGGTTCCGAATGGGCCCGTGTGCGCGCCATGCTCGACGAGAATGGCAACCAGGTGAAGGAGGCTCCGCCCTCCAAGCCGGTCGAGGTCCTGGGCTTCCAGGGCACACCGGAAGCCGGTGATCTGGTCGCGGTGGTTGAAAACGAATCCCGCGCCCGCGAGATCGTCGACTACCGCCAGCGCCAGAAGCGCGAGAAGGCGTCCCTCACCGCGGCTGGCAGCCGTGGCTCGCTTGAGCAGATGATGAACCGTCTGCAGGAGAAGGGTAAGAAGGAAGTCTCGCTGGTCATCAAGTCCGACGTGCAGGGCTCTTCGGAGGCCATCGTCGGCGCGCTCGATGCGCTCGGCACCGACGAAGTGGCGGCCCGTGTGCTGCATGCCGGTGTCGGCGGCATCACCGAAGCCGACGTCACGCTGGCGGCGGCTTCCAACGCTCCGATCATCGGCTTCAACGTCCGCGCCAACAAGCAGGCGCGCGAGGCGGCCGAACGCGAGGGCATCGAGATCCGCTACTACGCGGTCATCTACGATCTCGTGGACGACGTGAAGGCGACGATGTCCGGACTTCTCTCGCCGGAACGCCGCGAGACGTTCCTCGGCAATGCCGAAGTGCTGCAGGTGTTCGACATCTCCAAGGTCGGCAAGATCGCCGGCTGTCTCGTCACCGAGGGCGTGGTGGAACGCGGCGCGGAAGTGCGCCTGATCCGCGACGACGTGGTGGTCCACGAAGGCAAGCTCGGCACGCTCAAGCGCTACAAGGACGACGTCAAGCAGGTCGCGTCCGGCCAGGAATGCGGCATGAACTTCGAGAACTATCACGACATGCGTGTCGGTGATGTGATCGAGTGCTTCCGCGTCGAGCAGATCGCCCGCAGCCTCTGAGGGGCCGCGGCTGTGTGACAAGGCGGACCGGACCTTTCTGGCCCGGTCGCCGACGATGTCCAGGAAATTGGCTGGCGCGGCTGTGCTTACGGAGGGCAACTCGGTCTCCGCACAATGCGCAGGGCGCCGGACCAGACGAAAGATCCCGGCGCCGGTGTGGTTCGATCCCCGCCGGCGTCCTCGTATTGGAAGAACATCATGAGCCGGTTCAAGGACGAGGCGCAGGGCATGCCCTCGCAGCGCCAGTTGCGCGTAGGCGAATTGCTGCGCAAGGAACTGTCGGAAATCCTCTCGCGCGGAGACGTGCGCGATCCCGTTCTGGAAACGCATGTCATCACCGTTCCGGAAGTGCGCGTGGCGCCCGATCTCAAGCATGCCACCGTTCTGGTGATGCCGCTGGGTGGTCTCGACGCCAAGGCGGTGGTCGATGCGCTGGGTCGTCATCGCAAATATCTGCGCGGTCAGGTGGCGCGCCGCATGACCATGAAGTACATGCCGGAGCTGCATTTCCGCCTCGATACCCGTTTCGATGACGACGACCGCATCACCCAGCTCCTCCACCGCCCCGAAGTGGCGCAGGATCTGGATGAGGGCGCACGCGACGACGACGAGACCGACAACGACGCATGAGGACGGCGCCGCGGCTCCTGTCGCGGCATCGAGGCTCACGCCTGACCGGTGCGCGGATGTGCGCCGCAAAGGGGCATTGCGCTCGCCTGAGCGCGAACGGGCCGGACCCGGTCTTCCCCTTTCTCTTCAAGTTTCACGATCAGATCCCGGCGGCCTGTCCGCCCCAGACAACAAGCGGCATCCATGAAGCGGCAGCAGCAGAAGAAGCGTCCCAAGTTCGATATCGATGGCTGGCTCGTTCTCGACAAGCCCATCGGCCTCACCTCCAACGACGCGCTGTCGCGGCTGAAACGGCTGTTCCATCCAAAGAAGGTTGGCCACGCGGGCACTCTTGATCCGGCGGCCTCCGGCTGCCTGCCGATTGCTTTCGGCGAGGCGACCAAGACGGTTCCCTATGTCATGGATGGCCGAAAGGTCTATCGCTTTGCCGTGCGCTGGGGTGAGGAAACGGACACGGACGACACCGAGGGAACGGTGATCGATACCTCCGATGTGCGCCCCGAGTCGGATGATATCCGCGAGATCCTGCCGGAATTCACCGGCACCATCGAGCAGATCCCGCCGAAATTTTCCGCCATCAAGATCGGCGGCGAGCGCGCCTATGATCTGGCCCGCGAGGGGGCTGAGGTGGAGTTGCAGGCCCGCGAGATTGACGTGCACCGGCTGGATCTCGTTGAGACGCCGGATGCCGACACCGCCGTTTTCGAGACCGAATGCGGCAAGGGTACTTATGTGCGCGCATTGGCGCGGGACATGGGCCGGCGTCTTGGCACCTGCGGCCATGTGGTGGAGCTGCGCCGCCTTCTGGTCGGACCCTTCGGCGAAGAGGACATGGTGACGCTGGAAGAGCTGGGGCAAGCGGTGGAAGAGGCGGAAACGCCCGTCGCCGCGGCCATGGAAGAGCTGATGCCGGTTGAAACCGCGCTTGAGGCGCTAAACGAAGTGGCGGTCAACCGCAATGACGAGGCACGCCTGCGCCGCGGTCAGGGCATCCTCATGCGCGGCCGCGATGCGCCGGTGCTGGGGGGCGAGGTCTTCGTCACCTGTCAGGGCCGCCTTGTGGCCATCTGCACTGCGGAACGCGGCGAACTGAAGCCGCGCCGGGTCTTCATGATCGGGGCGGAAAGCCAGGACTGAACGCGCGTCAGGCCCCGCGCGCGCCTGAGCGCACCAACAGGTCGGTATCGGGCGAAAAGCGCGCCTCCATCGGCAACAGGGCCGCGCCCATGACGCGGGCCATGGGGCCGATGCTGCCCGCCACAACCCGGGTGGGGGAAAGGCCGGAGCGGTTGAACCGCTCAAGGCCCCCCTCCAGTTCCCGCGCAAGGCGGTCGCGCCACGCCGCCGGGATCAGCCCGTCCACCACCACGGCCTGAAAATCGATGATGGAAAGCCCGGCCACGACGGCGCGGGTGAATTCCGGCATGGCCGCCGCCAGCCAGTTCTCGAAGATCGGGGTGCCCTCGTCCACGCGTTCGCTATCTCTGAGGACGGCCTGCGCATCGAAGCCGGCCTTTGTCAGCGCGTGTTCCAGATGGAGTCCCGAGGCATTGTGAATGAGCTGCTCGGGGCTGCCCTGCTCGGGCGAGGAACTCACGGGCATGGAGCCGATCGCCCCGGCATTGCCCTGTTCGCCCGCATAAAGCTTGCCGTCCAGAACGATGCCGCCGCCGATGAAGGTGCCCAGATAGACATAGAGGGCGCTGCGCGTGGTGATCGCCGTTCCGGCGATCATTTCCGCCGCGCAGGCCGCTGTCGCATCATTGTGGATGCTGATCGCAAGTCCGGTGGCATCCGCCAGCGCGCGCCGAATGTCGAGCCTGCGCCAGCCGTCGAGAGCGCCGGGCTCAAGCCCCAGTTCCACCGCCCACGCTTCGATCTCTCCCGGCATGGCGATGCCGATGCCAACGACCCGTTCGCGCGCCTGCCTGTCGAGAAGGCCAAGCAGATCGTTGATCTGAGCGATCACGATGGCTTGGGTGCGCTCCGGCATGGGAGCCGCAAACTCTTCCCGGCGGCTGCCGATGATCTCGCCGGTCAGATTGACCAGAATGGCTTCCGTGGAATGCCGTCCGATCTTCACGCCCAGTGAATAGGCCCCGTCCGGATTGGGCGCGATGGGGGTGGAGGGCTGGCCAACCTGTCCGCGCACCTTGTCGCGCTTGAGCGCCAGCCCGTCTTCGATCAGGCGGCTGACGATCACCGAGGACGCCTGACTGGACAGGCCGGTCTCCCGCGCGATCTCTGCGCGCGACAACGCGCCCTGACGGCGCAGCGCCGCCATGATCAGCCGTTCATTATAGGCGCGTAACCCCGCCGTATCGCCGCCCCGCATGACGCCCTCCGTTTCGCCGTTTCTTCAATGCACGCGCTTGGTCGCCATGGTAGACGCCAATTAATACCAAAATCAAAGTGAGTTATTTATTGACAAGCGTGGCGCTTTGTGGCGGTCCTTCGCTGCCGGAAGGCGTGTGGTTGGCCGATAGTCCAAGCATGCGAGATGTGGAGGTCGGGAAAAGAAGGTTGCAGTGTCGCAAAGGCAGGTCTCGTTTGCGCCCTCAGGTATGAGTGAGGGTACTATGCCCGGCTGTGCTGGAAATATCCATCTTTGACCCGAATTGGCTGAAATCTGGGAAACCCCGGCGTTCCGATACGTGCCTCAATCGGCGCTGCGCAACGGGTGGGGCAACGTGGCGCTGTGCGAAGCGCAAGGGAGAGCGGATTGTTTCTGGTTTGCGGCGAGGCCCTTTGGGATCTTTTTGCAAGGGAAGAAGGCTGCGGCCTGACCTTCGATGCCCGCATCGGCGGATCGCCCTTCAACGTGGCGGTGGGGCTTGCGCGCCTTGACGTGCCTGCCGCATTGTTGACGGGGCTTTCCACCGATCCTCTCGGCATCCGCCTGCATGACGTGCTGGCGCGGGAGGGTGTGGAGACGGGCTTCCTGATGAGAACCGCGCGCCCCACGACGCTGAGCCTGGTGGATCTCAGCCCCGATGGAAGCCCGGCCTATACGTTTTATGGTGAGCGCGCCGCCGACCGTGTTCTGGAGCCAAGCGCTCTGCCCGATCTGGAGACCGGCCCTGGCGCGGACGTGTGGGGCATCCATTTCGGGTCCTATTCGTTGGTGGTGGAGCCCGTCGCATCCACGCTGAAGGCCCTGGCTGAGCGGGAAGCGGGACGCAGGCTGATCACGCTCGATCCCAATGTGCGCCTCAATGTGGAGCCGGATCCGGCTGTCTGGCGGTCTCGGATCGAAGCCTTCGTGCGTCATGCCGATGTCGTCAAGGTGAGCGAAGAGGACCTTGATCTGCTTTATCCCGGCGAATCGTACATAGCGATCGCGGCCCAGTGGCGCGATCTTGGTGCGGGCATCGTCATCGTGACGCGCGGCAAGGCGGGCGTCCACGGCTTCGGGTGTGGCATGATGGTGGACGTGGACATCCGCGCCGTGAGTGTCATTGACACTGTCGGCGCGGGCGACAGTTTCCAGGCAGCCCTGATCGCCGCGCTCAAGGATCGCGGCATCGAAAGCCGGTCGAGCCTGCGTGGCCTGGACCATGATCAGTTGGGCGAAATCGTCGCCTTTGCCGTGGAGGCTTCGGCGATTACCTGTACGCGCCGTGGGGCGGACCTGCCCCGGCGCAGCGACTTGGTCGGTATCGGTGCCTGACCGGTGCCGATCCGCATCTTTACGAGGAGATCTCTTGATGGCAGCACGCGTCGTCCCGGTTGATCCGTTTGATCTGGTGGTCTTCGGAGCCACGGGCGATCTCGCCCGCCGCAAGCTGATCCCGGCGCTGTATCATCGCCTGCATGATGGGCAGATGCCGGAAGACGCCCGCATCGTGGGTGTCGCGCGCGCGAAGATGGATCGCGACGCCTTCCGCCGCATGGCCGCCGAAGCCCTGGACGAGTTCGGCGGGGAGGATGCGCGGGACACGGACATCCGCGACCGCTTCCTCAAGACCATCGACTACGTCTCGCTGGATGTGACCAAGCCGGAAGGCTGGGAGAAGCTGAAAGCCGCCCTGCCCGATGGCGCGGACAGGGTGCGGGCGTTCTATCTTTCCGTCGCCCCGCGCTTTTTCGGGGACATCGCGCAAGGCGTCCACGCGGCCGGGCTGACGGACGAACATTCGCGCATCGTCATCGAGAAGCCGCTTGGTCATGACCTTGCCTCCGCCAGCGAGCTCAATGGCGTCTTTGCCGGTCATTTCGAGGAGCATCAGATATTCCGGATCGACCATTATCTCGGCAAGGAGACGGTCCAGAATCTGATGGCGCTGCGTTTCGCCAATGCCTTTTTCGAGCCGCTGTGGAATGCGCGCCATATCGATCATGTCCAGATCACCGTGGCGGAAAAGGTCGGCGTGGAAGGGCGTGGGCCTTACTACGATGGCATGGGCGCCATGCGCGACATGGTGCAGAACCATCTCCTCCAGTTGCTCTGTCTGGTGGCGATGGAGCCGCCTTCGCATTTCGAACCCGATGCGGTGCGCGATGAAAAGCTGAAGGTTCTGCGCGCGCTCGCCCCGCTCACCAACCCGGATGCGCTGGTTCGCGGCCAGTATGGAAACAGCCCCGGATGTCCGTCCTATCTGGAGGATGCGGAGCGCGCGTCCAGCAACACTGAGACCTTCATCGCGCTCAAGGCGGAAGTGGCGAACTGGCGCTGGTCGGGGGTGCCGTTCTATCTGCGCACGGGCAAGCGCATGAAGGCGCGGGTGTCCGAGGTCGCGGTGGTGTTCAAATGTGCGCCGCATTCGATCTTTCCCGCCGCAAGCGGCCGCGCGGCCCAGAACGTGTTGACGCTTCGTCTCCAGCCCGATGAGGCGATCAAGCTTGGCATGACCATCAAGGAACCGGGCCCCGGCGGCATGCGCCTGGCGCCCGCCATCCTCGACATGACCTTCGCCGACAAGCTGGCGGGCTCCAACATGCGGATGCCGGATGCCTATGAGCGGCTGGTGATGGACGTGATCCGGGGTGACCAGACACTCTTCATGCGCGGCGATGAGGTGGAGGCGGCCTGGGCCTGGGTCGATGCGATCACCTCCCGCGTCGACGATGAACCGCCCGCGCTCTATGAGCCGGGTTCCGCGGGCCCGGACGATGCGCTAATGCTGATGCACCGCGACGGTCGCCGCTGGAGGGAGCTTGTGCAGCAATGACCCCGAAAGTCCTCCACTATGTCTCGCGCGATGCGCTTGCCGAAGGGCTCGCCAGCCAGTTGGCCGCCCGGTTGCGGGTGCTGGTGGATGAGCGCGGCGGCGCCCGGATCGCCGTGCCCGGCGGGTCGACCCCCGGCCCGATGCTGGAACGCCTCGGCGCGTCCCGGCTGCCGTGGGAAAAGGTCGTCGTCACGCTGAGCGACGAACGGTGGGTCCCCGACGACAATCCGCGGTCCAACGCAAGGCTGTTGCAGGAAACGCTCCTGAGCGGCGCGGCGGCGCAGGCGCGCTTCGTAACGCTCTATGGCGGACCCGGCGAACCGGAAGAGCGGCTTGGCGCGGTCGGCGAGCGGCTGCTCGCCTCCGCCCTGCCGCTCGATATCGCGGTGCTCGGCATGGGCGTGGATATGCACACGGCCTCGCTCTTTCCCGGCGCAACGGGCCTTGAAGCCGCCCTTGCCGCCGATGCGCCGCCGATCCTTGCAATCCGCACCAAGGAGCAGCCGGAAGCGCGTGTCACGCTGTCGGCCCGCGTTCTGCGCGGGGCGGGCGAGCGTCACATCCTCATCACGGGGGCGGAAAAGATGTCCGCTTACCAAGAGGCGCTGGCAAGTGGCGATCCGCTTGTCGCCCCGGTCTGCGCGGTGCTTGAGGGCGCGACCATCCACTACGCCGAATAGGCCTTGCTGCCGGCAAGGCCGGACCAGACATATCAACCCGACAAACGGGAAGAGATCCGATGGATTCCACGATTTCCACCGTCACGAAGCGCATTCGCGACCGCTCGAAGCAGGCCCGCGCCGCCTATCTGGAACGCTGCCGCCGCGCCGCCGATGCGGGGCCTGCGCGCGCGCATCTGACCTGCGGAAACCTCGCCCATGTCACCGCCGCCTCCGGACCGGACAAGCAGGCGATTGCAGAGGGCTCAAGCGGCAATATCGGGATCATCACCGCCTATAACGACATGCTGTCGGCCCATCAGCCCTTCGCGCGGTTTCCCGATCTCATCAAGCAAGCGGCACGTGCGGAAGGCGGCACGGCGCAGGTCGCAGGCGGGGTGCCCGCCATGTGCGATGGCGTCACGCAAGGGCAGCCCGGCATGGAATTGTCGCTTTTCTCGCGTGACGTGATCGCGCTTGCGGCCGGTGTGGCGCTTTCGCACAATTGCTTCGACGCGGCGATCTATCTGGGTGTCTGCGACAAGATCGTGCCGGGCCTGGTCATGGCGGCGGCGACCTTCGGCCATATCCCGGCAATCTTCGCGCCCGCCGGGCCGATGACCAGCGGCCTGCCCAATGACGAGAAGGCGAAGGTTCGCCAACGGTATGCGGCGGGCGAAATTGGGCGCGACGAATTGCTGAAGGCGGAGATGGCGAGCTATCACGGGCCCGGCACCTGCACCTTCTACGGCACGGCCAATTCCAACCAGATGCTGATGGAATTCATGGGGCTGCACCTGCCGGGGGCAAGCTTCGTCAATCCCGATACGCCCCTGCGTGATGCGCTGACGGCCGCAGCCGCTCGCCGTGCGCTGGCGATCACCGGGCGCGGCAACGCCTTCACGCCCGTTTGCGACGTGTTGGACGAACGCGCTTTCGTCAACGGCCTCGTCGGGCTCAACGCCACCGGCGGCTCCACCAATCTGGTGCTGCATCTTGTGGCCATGGCGCGGGCGGCGGGCATTCATCTGGACTGGCAGGACATGGCGGACATCTCCTCCGTCACCCCGCTCATGGCGCGCGTCTATCCCAACGGACTGGCGGATGTGAACCATTTCAACGCCGCAGGCGGGCTCGGTTACATGATCGGCGAATTGCTGGAGGCAGGGCTGCTGCACGAGGATGTGCGCACCGTGGCGGGCGACGGGCTGTCTCTCTACACGCGCGAGCCGAAATTGCGCGATGGCGAGATCGTGTGGGACGAAGGGGCCTCGGCAAGCGGCAACGCTGCGATCCTGCGGCCCGTCTCCGATCCTTTCCAACCCAATGGCGGCCTGCGCCAGCTGTCCGGAAATCTCGGTCGCGCGGTTATCAAGACATCTGCCGTGAAGCCGGAAAACCACGTGGTGGAGGCGCCGGTGCGGATCTTCCACGATCAGGAAGAGGTCAAGGCCGCTTTCAAGGCGGGCGAATTCGACCGCGACATGGTGGTGGTGGTGCGCTTTCAGGGGCCCAAGGCCAATGGCATGCCGGAGCTTCATTCCCTGACGCCCGCTCTCGGGGTCACGCTCGACCGGGGTCACAAGGTGGCGCTGGTGACCGACGGGCGCATGTCGGGCGCGTCCGGAAAGGTGCCCGCGGCCATTCACGTGAGCCCGGAAGCCGCCGACGGCGGGCCCCTCGCGCGGTTGAAGGACGGCGATGTGGTTCGTCTCGATGCTCAGGCGGGCACGCTTGAGGTACTGGTCGATGCCGCGCAATTCGCAGCCCGCGAACCGGCGCGGCCGGATCTCTCCGCCAATGCGCATGGCATCGGGCGGGAACTGTTTGCGGCCTTCCGCGAGGCGGTCGGCCCGGCGGAAAGCGGAGCGGCGGTCGTCGTCTGACGGCGACTTCCCCCGGCCGCACTCAAGGCTCAGGCAACGCGTTTGTGAAAGGCACGGCGCGCGCAATCCGTGACAGGCCTTCCGGCCCGGCCGCTCTGCGGTCGCGCGGGAAAGGGCGGCTCTTGGAATATGTGCCGTTTCCCTCGCAGCGAGACCGGGTGTGCGTCTAATAGAAAATCAATGTGATTTAATTATAGACAAGCCCATTTCCCTTCTTCATAGTTCCCCTACGTAAGATTGCTTGCGATGGAGGATCGCGAGCGTCGACCGGTCGTGAGGCCTCAGATCCGGGCCCGGCTGTCTGGCCGCCCGGCGGGCCGCATTGCCAGAGACAGGTTTGGGGCACCGGGCCGCGGGTTCGTTGCAACGCCGAAGAAACAAACTGGCCGCAGGGCCGGAAACAGAGGGTCGAAACAATCGGTTTGACGATTGAACCGGCCAAGCGGCGCCCAAGCCGCGGAATGGGAGGAAAACATGACCTGCAAGCCTTGGCTCCTCGGGGCCGTCAGCGCCTGTGCGTTCGCCTTTGCCGCGCATGGCGAAACGATCACGGTCGCCACCGTGAACAATGGCGACATGATCCGCATGCAAAAGCTCGCCGACGCTTTCACCTCGGCGCATCCCGGTATCGAGCTGGAATGGGTGACGCTTGAGGAAAACGTCCTGCGCCAGCGCGTGACCACCGACATCGCCACCGATGGCGGGCAGTACGATGTGCTGACCATCGGCAATTACGAGGTGCCGATCTGGGGCAAGCAGGGTTGGCTTCTGGCGCTGGACAACATGCCCGACGGCTATGACGCGGGCGATCTCCTGCCCGCCATCGCAGGCGGACTGACGGTCGACGGCAAGCTCTATGCCGCCCCCTTCTACGGCGAATCGGCGATGGTGATGTATCGCACCGATCTGGCGGAAAAGGCCGGGATCACCATGCCCGCCCAGCCCACATGGGCCGACATCATGGGCGCGGCGAAAGCGATGACCGACCGCGACAAGGAGATTTACGGCATCTGTCTGCGCGGCAAGGCGGGCTGGGGTGAAAACATGGCGTTTCTCACCGCCATGGCCAATTCCTATGGCGCACGCTGGTTCGACATGGACTGGAAGCCGCAGCTTGACAGCCCCGAATGGAAGGCGGCGCTGGGCGATTATCTCGACATGATGAGCAATTACGGCCCGCCGGGTGCGTCCTCCAATGGTTTCAACGAAAATCTCGCGCTCTTTCAGCAGGGCAAGTGCGGCATGTGGATCGACGCCACCGTCGCCGCTTCCTTCGTGACCAACAAGACCGATTCGGAGGTCGCCGACAGCGTCGGCTTCGCCCAGTTCCCCAACAAGGCGGGCGTGGACAATCACGGCAACTGGCTGTGGTCCTGGAACCTCGCCATTCCGGCCTCCTCCAAGAAAGCGGACGCGGCCAAGGCCTTTGTCGCCTGGGCAACCTCCAAGGCCTATACGGACCTCGTGGCCAAGGAAGAGGGCTGGGCCGCCGCCCCTCCGGGCACGCGCACCTCGCTCTATGAGAACCCCGCGTACCAGGAGGCCGCGCCCTTCGCGAAGATGACGCTCGACACGATCAATTCCGTCGATACGACCCACCCGTCCGTGCAGGAGGTTCCCTATACCGGCGGGCAATTCGTCTCCATTCCGGAATTCCAGGGCATCGGCACGGCGGTGGGGCAGCTTTTCTCAGCCGCTCTTGCCGGGAACATGGACGCCGGTCAGGCGGTTCAGGCGGCGACCGCGCTGGTCGAGCGCGAAATGACCAAGGCCGGCTACATCAAATAGCCGCCCGAGCTGAAGGGCGTCGCCTCGGGCGGAGCTGGCCGGCAGTTGTCGTTGTGGCTACGTCGTGACCGGACATGCCTGCCCTGAGCGGCGCCCGCCTTTCAAGCGCCCTCAGGTCCAGCCCGGCGACACCCTTGCGCGCCCCCGACGATCCTGTTGCGCCCCGAAATGTTCTGTTGCGCCCCGAAATTTCTGGAGCGCCCCAAGGTTTCTGTAGCGATGGAGCAACCGACCATGGCGACAACCCATTCCCGCGCCGCCGCCCGGCTGATGATCTCTCCGGCCGTTCTCCTGCTGCTGGGCTGGATGATCGTGCCGTTGTCGATGACGGTCTATTTCTCCTTCCTGCACTACAACCTGCTCATTCCGGGCGCCCATGATTTCATCGGGCTGGCCAACTACACCTACTTCCTGAGCGATCCCGCCTTCTTCGCCGCGCTCATCAACACGCTTCTGCTGGTGGGCGGGGTGCTGGCGATCACCATCGTGGGTGGGGTTCTTCTGGCGATCCTGCTCGATCAGCCCATGTGGGGGCAGGGCATCGTGCGCATTCTGGTGATCGCGCCCTTCTTCGTCATGCCGACCGTCAGCGCGCTGGTGTGGAAGAATATGTTCATGAACCCGGTCAACGGGCTCTTCGCCAACCTCGCCAAGGGGCTGGGGCTTCAGCCCTTCGATTTTCTGGGTCAGGCCCCGCTCGCCTCCATCATCGCCATGGTGGCTTGGCAGTGGCTGCCCTTTGCGACCCTCATCCTGCTGACGGCGCTCCAGTCGCTTGATCGCGAACAGCTTGAGGCCGCGGAGATGGACGGCGCGGGGCCCTTTGCGACCTTCTTCCACATCACCCTGCCGCATCTGGCGCGCGCCATTACCGTGGTGGTGCTGATCCAGACGATCTTCCTGCTGTCGGTCTTTGCCGAGATCCTCGTCACCACCAATGGCGGGCCGGGCTATGCGACCACCAACATCACCTATCTCGTCTACGCCCAGTCGCTCTTGCAGTTCGATGTGGGCGGCGGCTCCGCAGGCGGCATCGTGGCCGTCATCCTCGCCAACATCGTCGCGATCTTCCTGATGCGGATGATCGGGCGGAACCTGGACATCTGACCATGGCCCGCGCGACCCCGAAACGCCGCAAGGCGATCATGACCCTGCTGGCTTGGGCGGTGGGGTTCCTGATCTTCTTCCCGATCCTGTGGACGGTGCTGACCAGCTTCAAGACCGAAGCCGAGGCCATCGCCTCCCCGCCCTCCTTCATCGGGTTTCACTGGACGCTCGAAAATTACACGGAAGTGCAGGCGCGCTCGAACTACTTCCGCCACTTCATCAATTCGGTGGCGATCTCGCTGGGCTCCACGCTTCTGGGCCTCGCGATCGCGGTGCCCGCCGCCTGGTCCATGGCATTCGTTCCCGGCAAACGCACCAAGGACGTGCTGATGTGGATGCTGTCGACCAAGATGCTGCCGCCGGTCGGCGTTCTGATCCCGATCTACCTGATCTTTCGCAATCTGGGCCTGCTGGACACGCTCCCCGGCCTCATCGTGGTGCTGATGCTGATCAACCTGCCGATCATCATCTGGATGCTCTTCACCTATTTCCGCGAGATACCCGGCGAAATCCTGGAAGCAGCGCGCATGGACGGGGCGGGCCTCAAGGCCGAGATTCTCTATGTCCTGACACCCATGGCGGTGCCGGGCATCGCCTCCACGCTGCTGCTCAACATCATTCTGGCGTGGAACGAGGCGTTCTGGACACTGAACCTGACAGCGGCCAAGGCGGCGCCGCTGACGGCCTTCATCGCCAGCTATTCCAGCCCGGAGGGCCTGTTCTACGCCAAGCTCTCCGCCGCCTCGACCATGGCGATTGCGCCCATTCTGATCATGGGCTGGTTCAGCCAGAAGCAACTGGTGCGCGGGCTGACTTTCGGCGCCGTGAAATAGGGGGAGAGGCAAGTGGGCAAGATCGTTCTCGACCGGGTCACCAAGTCATTCGGCCATGTGGAGGTCATACCGCCGCTGGACCTGCAGATCGATGATGGCGAGTTCGTCGTCTTTGTCGGCCCGTCAGGCTGCGGAAAATCCACCTTGCTGCGCCTGATCGCGGGGCTTGAGGACGTGACCTCGGGCGAAATCCGCATTGATGGCAAGGATGCGACGGAAACCCCGCCCGCCGCGCGCGGGCTCGCCATGGTGTTCCAGTCCTATGCGCTCTATCCGCACATGTCGGTCAGGAAGAACATCGCCTTTCCGCTCAAGATGGCGGGCATGGCGAAGGACCGGATCGACGAGAAGGTGATGAATGCGGCGAAGGTCCTGAATCTCTCCGACTATCTCGACCGGCGTCCGGGCCAGCTGTCCGGTGGCCAGCGCCAGCGAGTCGCCATCGGGCGCGCCATCGTGCGCGAACCGGCGGCCTTTCTGTTCGACGAGCCGCTTTCCAATCTCGATGCGGCGCTGCGCGTGAACATGCGGCTGGAGATTTCCGAGCTGCACAACACGCTCGCCACCACGATGATCTATGTGACCCACGACCAGGTAGAAGCCATGACCATGGCCGACAAGATCGTGGTGCTGAACCAGGGGCGGGTGGAGCAGGTGGGATCGCCGCTCGACCTCTACACCGCGCCACGCAATCTCTTCGTCGCGGGCTTCATCGGGTCGCCGCGCATGAATTTCATCGAAGGCCCGGCGGCCGCGGCCCACAAGGCGAGCACCATCGGCATCCGCCCCGAACACCTCACCGTCTCGCAGGAGAGCGGCCAGTGGGAAGGGCGGGTAAGCGTTGCGGAGCATCTGGGTTCCGACACCTTTCTTCACGTGCAGACGGTGGATCAGGGCACGCTGACGGCGCGCGTGGACGGCGAGTTTCCGGTGCGCCATGGGGCCCGCGTCTGGCTGAGCCCGCAGGAGACCAAACTGCACCGCTTCGACGGGAACGGCCTCGCCATGCGCGAGAACGGGTGACGGTTCGCGTTTTGGGACGCTTCGACCTTGTCCGTCAGCCTACATGCCTCAGGCAAGCCGACCTCGCACGATCAGGACACGCAATCATGACCATCAGGCTTTCCGCCGCCACGCTTCCCTCCCTATCCGAAACGGTCCCCGTGCCGCGCTACACGCGCGGCGATCTCAGCGCAGGCATCCTGCATTTCGGTGTCGGAAACTTCCACCGCGCCCATCAGGCGGTCTATCTCGATGCGCTCTTCTCGACGGGCCGCGATCACGATTGGGCGATTGTCGGCGCGGGCGTGATGGCGGGCGATATCGGCATGCGCGAGGCGCTCGCCTCGCAGGACTGGCTGACCACCGTGGTGGATCAATCCGCCGAGGTCAGCCACGCCCATGTCACCGGCGCGATGATCGACATGCTGCCGATCGCGGACACGAAGGCCATCATCGAAAGGCTGGCGGATCCGGCGATCCGCATCGTCTCGCTGACGGTGACCGAGGGCGGCTATTTCGTCGATGCGCGCGGCCATTTCGATCCCGCCCATCCGGCGATTGCGGCGGATGGCAGGAGCCCGAGCGCGCCGAACACGGTTTTCGGGCTCATCGCCGCCGGACTGCAACGGCGCAAGGCGGCGGGGCTGGAACCCTTCACGGTCATGTCCTGCGACAACATTCCCCATAACGGCGTTGTGGCGCGTGAGGCGGTTTCCGGCGTGGCGGGGCTGTGGGATGCGGAATTCGGCGCCTGGATCGCGCAAAACGTCGCCTTTCCCAATGGCATGGTCGACCGCATCACCCCGGCAACGGGTGAACGCGAGCGCGCGCTCCTGAAACGCGATTTCGGCATCGAGGATGCGTGGCCGGTCTTCTGCGAGGATTTCTGTCAGTGGGTGCTGGAGGACACGTTCCCCGCAGGCCGTCCCGCACTTGAGGCGGTCGGTGTCCAGTTCGTGAGGGATGTGACGCCGTTTGAAATCATGAAGATCCGCATCCTCAATGGTGGCCATGCCGTCATCGCCTATCCGGCGGGTCTGCTCGATATCCATTTCGTCCACGAGGCGATGGCGCATCCGCTGATCGCCGCCTTTCTGGACAAGATCGAGCGCGAGGAGATCATCCCCGTGGTCCCGCCCGTGCCCGAGACGGATCTCAACTGGTATTTCGGCGAGATCAAGCGCCGCTTCGCCAACCCCAAGATCGGCGACACGGTGCGGCGTCTCTGTCTCGACGGGTCCAACCGGCAGCCGAAATTCATCGTCACGACGATTGCCGATCGGCTGAAAGCGGGCGCGGACGTGACCGGTCTTGCGCTGGAATCAGCGCTTTGGTGCCGCTATTGCGCAGGCACCACGGAAAGCGGCAAGGTGATCGAGCCCAACGACCCGAACTGGGACCGGCTCGTGCCGATTGCGCTGAAGGCGCAGGACGAGCCCGGCGTCTGGCTGGAGCAGGACGCGGTCTATGGCGAGGTGGCGAGAAGCGAGGCTTTCCGTGCCCGCTTCGCCCATGCGCTGAAGGCGCTTTGGGCCGACGGCACGGAAGCTGTCCTGACACGCTATCTGGCGGGCACGCTCTAGGTTCAGGCGCGTTTGGCTCAAGACAGGAACACGGCCCATGTATCTCGGCATCGATCTCGGCACCTCCGGCGTCAAGGCGCTGCTGATCGATGGCGCGGGCGAGGTGGTGGGCACAGCCACGGCGCCGCTCACCCTTTCAAGGCCGCATCCCGGCTGGTCGGAACAGGATCCTGCCGACTGGGTGGTTGCGGCCTATGCCGCGCTCGATGCCCTGAAACAGGATCATGCACGAGACCTCGCCACGGTGAAGGGCATCGGTCTTTCCGGCCAGATGCACGGCGCGACGCTGATCGACGAGGCTGACGAGCCGTTGCGCCCGGCGATCCTGTGGAATGACACCCGCGCGCATGCGGAAGCGGCAAGGCTTGATGCCGATCCGCGCTTTCGAGAGATATCCGGCAATATCGTCTTTCCCGGTTTCACCGCGCCGAAGCTCCTGTGGGTGCGGGCCAGCGAGCGCGAGATTTTCGACCACACCGTGAAAGTTCTGCTGCCCAAGGACTATCTCCGTCTCTGGCTGACGGGCGAGCATGTGTCTGACATGTCGGATGCCTCGGGAACGAGCTGGTTTGATGTGGGCGCGCGGGGCTGGTCGCCCGATCTGCTGGACGCGTGCCATATGCGGCTCGACCAGATGCCGGCCCTGGTGGAGGGGAACGCGGTCTCGGGCGAGCTACGCGCCGAGCTGGCCGCGCGCTGGGGCATGACGGGACCTGTCGTGGTGGCGGGCGGTGGCGGCGACAACGCGGCCTCCGCCATCGGAACGGGCACGATCTCCGCAGGCGCGGCCTTCGTTTCGCTCGGCACCTCCGGTGTGCTCTTTGCGGCGAATGAGAGCTATCTTCCGAACCCGGAAAGCGCGGTTCACACCTTCTGTCACGCCTTGCCGGATCGCTGGCATCAGATGGGGGTGATCCTGTCTGCGGCCTCCGCGCTGACCTGGTACGCCACCATCGCCGAGAGCACACCCGCGGCCCTCATGGAGGAACTGGGCGATTCCCTGGAGCCTCCCGGCCCGGTGACCTTCCTGCCCTATCTTTCCGGAGAGCGCACGCCGCACAACGACGCCGATATCCGCGCCGCCTTTATCGGGCTTTCCCATGAGACGGATCGGGCCAGCCTGACGCGCGCGGTCATTGACGGCGTGGCCTTCGCGCTGCGCGATTGTCAGGAGGCGCTGGGGGCGGCGGGAACCGCGCTTTCTTCCGTCATGGCCGTTGGCGGCGGTTCGCGCGCGCACCTGTGGCTTGAGGCCATCGCCACGGCCCTCGGCCTGCCGGTGGAGGTCCCGGGGCAGGGGGAGACGGGGGCTGCGCTCGGGGCGGCCCGTCTGGGACTTCTGGCGGCAACGGGCGCGGACCCTGTCGAGATCTGCCGTCCGCCAAAGGTTGAGCGGGTCGTGGAGCCGGTCGCCAATCTGCGCGCCGCCTACGAGGATGCCTATGGTCGCTATGGTGCGCTCTACCGGGCGCTCAAGGGCTGAGCCTGGTTCTCAAAACCCTGCAAGCCGGCCCAGGCAGCGGCGCAGCACGGCCTGCTCCTGCGTCGTGAACTGCCCCATCAGGTCCGCATCATGGGCCTGCGCATGGGCAGACAGATCGGCATAGGCGCGCCGTCCGGCGGCCGACAGCTCCAGCCGTTCCAGACGGCGGTCGTTTTCAAGCTGCGTGCGGGTGAGAAAGCGCCGCGCCTCAAGGGCGGAGACCGCGCGGGAGATCTTGGTCTTGTGCATGCGGGTGCGCATGCCGATGGCCTTGGCCGTCATCGGCCCATAGCGGCCCAGATGGAACAGAACCCGCCATTCCGTGCGCAGCATTCCATACCGCGCCTTGTAAATGCGCTGGAAGGAAAGCCCCGCCTGTTCCGCGGCCTGATTGAGCAGGTAGGGCAGAAAATCCTTCAGATCGAAATCCGTCGCCTCGTCCGCGCGATCCTCGTCGAGTTCGCGAAGGGATGCGCGACGCGCCGTGCGTGGCTGCATGGAGGGTCCCGTCTTGTTAGTTACATTTACAACCAATACATCATCACGTAACGGAAATTGCAGGTGTTGCCAAGCACGCCGATCGTATGAATGCGGATGGAACGAGCCCGAGGGGAAAGGTCATGAACGAGCTTTTGACGGCAGCCACGGCCAAGGCGCAGCAAGGCGCGACGACCAAGGCGTCCTACATGCCGGGCTTCGGCAATGATTTCGAGACCGAGGCTCTGCCCGGCGCCCTGCCGCAGGGCCAGAACAGCCCGCAGAAATGCAATTACGGGCTATATGCCGAACAGCTTTCCGGCACCGCCTTCACCGCGCCGCGCGGGCAGAACGAGCGCACATGGTGCTATCGCATCCGTCCGTCCGTGAAGCATACGGGGCGGTTCATGAAGCGCGACGTGCCCTACTGGAAAAGCGCGCCCAATGTCGATCCGGACATCATCAGTCTGGGCCAGTATCGCTGGGATCCGGTGCCGATCACCGATGAGGCCACCACCTGGATCACCGGCATGCGCACCATGACGACGGCCGGTGACGTCAACACGCAGGTCGGCATGGCCGCCCACATCTATCTCGTCACCCGCTCCATGGAGGACGAGTATTTCTTTTCCGCCGATTCAGAACTGCTCGTCGTGCCCCAGCAGGGCCGCCTGCGCTTTGCCACCGAACTCGGCGTGATCGATCTCGCCCCGCAGGAAATCGCCATCCTGCCGCGCGGGCTGGTCTACCGGGTGGAGGTGCTGGAAGGCCCCGCGCGCGGGTTCGTCTGCGAGAATTACGGCCAGAAATTCGATCTGCCGGGCCGTGGCCCCATCGGGGCCAACTGCATGGCCAACCCGCGTGACTTCAAGACGCCTGTCGCCGCGTTCGAGGACCGCGAGGTGCCGTCGCGCGTGGTGGTGAAATGGTGCGGGGCCTTTCATGAAACCGAGATCCCGCACTCGCCGCTCGATGTGGTCGCCTGGCATGGCAACTACGCGCCCTGCAAATACGATCTCACGACCTACTCGCCCGTCGGCGCGATCCTCTTCGATCACCCCGACCCCTCCATCTTCACGGTGCTGACCGCCCCATCCGGCGTGCCGGGCACGGCCAATATCGATTTCGTGCTGTTCAGGGAACGCTGGATGGTGGCCGAACATTCCTTCCGCCCGCCCTGGTATCACAAGAACATCATGAGCGAGCTGATGGGCAACATCTACGGCGTCTATGACGCCAAGCCGCACGGCTTCGTGCCGGGCGGCATGTCGCTCCACAACATGATGCTGCCGCACGGGCCGGACCGCGACGCCTTCGAAGGCGCGTCCAACGGGGACCTGAAGCCGATGAAGCTCGACCACACAATGAGCTTCATGTTCGAGACGCGCTTTCCCCAGCACCTCACGGCTTTCGCCGCCAACGAAGCGCCACTTCAGGACAATTACATCGAGTGCTGGGACAGTCTGGAAAAGAAATTCGACGGCACACCCGGCGAAAAGTGATCGCCGGGCCGGATCTTTCAGAAGAGCCAGATCGCTTGGAAAGTCTGGCCGATTTGGCTTTGCGGGCCGCTCAGTCCTCGCGTCTCAGACGGAAGCTGGCATTCTCGTCCTGCCTGCGGGCGTTGTGATAATCGTTGCTGACATAGATGATGGCGTTGTCGCCAGCCACCTGCATCTCGACGACCCGATGGGCGGAAAAGGTGGAGAAGTAAGCAACGAAGCGGCTCCCTTCCACACGGCCTCTCGTCCAGCCCCACGTGCAGTCGCGCGGGGAGCATTTCGTCTTGACCCGGACACGGTGGAGAAGCTGGCCGTCTTCGCAATGCGACTGGATCTCCACCCGACTGACATCGCCGGGGCGCGCCTTGCGATTGACCCAGTTGCCGGTGGCTTCGATGAAACACGCGATGGTTTCCGCCCGTGCCGCGACCGGCAACAGGCTCTGGCTGACAGCCAACATGCCGATGCCTGCCATCACGCAGGCCATGAGCACATGAACCGACCGCGTTACCGGAGTCCCTTTCATGGTGTCCTCCTTCGTGGCGCGTCGCCAGGATGGCAACGATTCACATTAGGATAAACTGTCGAGGTTTACGCAAACGTTACGATTGGGAATGAGCGCCATTCTGGCTGTCCCGATGCGGTTCCGTGCCTCCTGTTCCGGCTTGGCGCGCCATTTTTAGCCTCAAGCGCGCGGGTGCGCCTTGCGATAGGTCGTGAGCAGTCGCTCCATGTCGACACCGGTATAGACCTGTGTCGTCGACAGGCTGGCATGGCCCAAGAGTTCCTGGATCGTTCTAAGGTCTCCGCCCCCCGCCAGCAGATGCGTGGCGAAGGAATGGCGCAGCGCATGCGGTGTCGCGGTATCCGGCAAGCCGAGCGCGCCGCGCAGGCGCTGCATGGCGAGCTGGATGATGCGTGCCTTCAACGGCCCCCCGCGCGCACCGCGAAACAGTGCCATCTCTTCGTCGATGACAAAGGGACACAGCGCCAGATAGTCCGCGATGGCTTCGCCGACGACCGGCAGAACCGGCACGACCCGTTCCTTGCCGCCCTTGCCCATGATGCGCATGGCGCGGGTCTCAGCCGTCGGCGCCTCGCCCCGTGTCAGGCCCAACGCCTCCGAAATGCGAAGTCCACACCCATAAAGCAACGTGAGGACGGCGGCGTCGCGGGCCGCGATCCAGGGCTCCTGCGAAACGGACTCTTCCGCATCAACCACGCGGGCCGCATCCACTGTGGTCAGTGGCTTGGGCAGGGTGCGCGGTTGGCGCGGCGCGCGCACCGCCCTCACGGCCGCGGCATTGGCAAGCCCTTTCCGTTCCAGATAGCCCAGAAAGGAACGCAGGCCCGCAAGTCCGCGCGCCAGGGTGCGTGTGCCCGCGCCCTCACGCCGCCTGCGTGCAAAGAAGGCGCGGATATCGGCCGGGCTCAATGCGCTGATGGCCTCCGGCCCTGGCGCACCGCCCAGATGCAGCGTCAGGAAAGAGAGAAACTGGCTGACATCGCGTTCATAGGCGGTCAGCGTCTTGTCGGCGAGCCGCCGCTCCCCGCCCAGATGATCGAGCCAGTCCGTCACCAGCCGCATCAGCGCCGGTTCGGCGATCACAAGAGGGGCATCGGTCTGGCTCATGGGCGAAAGCTCTGGAAAGCGGCGAGGTCAGGACGACTCACATCTGCAGGAAGGCTCGCAAAGCCGGGGCGGCTGTGCAAGCGGT
This sequence comes from Breoghania sp., assembly GCF_963674635.1. Classification (NCBI taxonomy): domain Bacteria; kingdom Pseudomonadati; phylum Pseudomonadota; class Alphaproteobacteria; order Hyphomicrobiales; family Stappiaceae; genus Breoghania; species Breoghania sp. The sequence goes on along the minus strand of NZ_OY771475.1, from coordinate 3,022,230 downwards.
GAACACGCAAGACACCCGATCTCGCAATATTTCCGGAGGGATCGGAAGAGGATCTTGCCGTGTTGGTCGAGGCGACTTTTCGGGGATCTTGCGGCAACCATTGGCTTTTATACAGATGGTCATGTCAGCGGGGGCAAACCGGCGAGATCGACAGGGTGTCGCATAGTATTCGTCGGGTCCAGTATCTAGGCTTTCATCGACACCCTTGTGGCAAGTGGTCGGACGGACAGGCTTGCATGGGGACGCATCGGTTCAGGACGGACCGTCTGTCGGCGGAAATGCGTTAGTTGCGCTCTTCATTTTGACAGAGATCACCTCACGGTTCGCCGCGGCGACGTAACTGGTTCGGCAAAAAGGGTATGAAATATGACTGACCAGATCGTCCCCGAGCCCGAACCTGGCCGCAGCTCTCGCGAGGCGGGCTATTGTGAAGCGATTGTCAGGATCGAGCCGGAGATTGCCTTTCTGGTGCGCATGCTTGATGTCGTCTACCGCCGCCGCGGCTATCCCATGCAGCGGGCCCACTACCTGCTCATGTTGCGGCTTCTGGAAGGCCCGCGCACCAGCGGCGAGCTTGCGATGGAACTGGTGCTCGACCATTCCACCGTCACCCGCCAGATTTCGGCCGTGGAGAAATGCGGCTTTGTCAGGCGGCGTGTGAACCCCGATGACGGCCGCAGCGCGCTTTTCGAGGCGACGGACCTCGGTGTCGCCCAATGCGCCCTCATGCGCCGCCTGCGGCTTGAACGGCTCACCATCATGCTTGGTGACTGGGAGCCGGAAGAGCGTCGTCGTTTTGCCGATTACGTCTCCCGTTTGAACAAGGCACTGCTGGCGATGGACAATGCCGGTGCATTCAGCATGGAAAACTATGGCGAACCGTGCGGGCAGTATAGCGACCCTTGCGGGTACTAATGGGCCCCAAAAGAAAAGGCCGGCCGGCCCTTGAGGACCGACCGGCCTGTTTCACGATCCATGGCAGCAAGAGCGCCGATGTGTCAGCGCGCTGCATCTTGCCGAAAACCGGATGCCTGGAGACTGGGTGGCTAGAGAATGGTGTCGCCGGTCTTCGCCCAGTCGGCGAGGAACTGCTCAAGCCCCTTGTCAGTCAGCATGTGCTTGGCCAGTCCCTTGAGAACGGCAGGCGGGATGGTGGCGACATCGGCGCCAATGAGGGCAGCCTGCTTCACGTGATCGGCGCTGCGGATGGAGGCGGCGAGAATCTCGGTGTCGAGATTTTCGTAATTGTCGTAGATGGCGCGGATCTCGCGGATCAGTTCCATGCCGTCGACGCCCAGGTCGTCGAGACGGCCGATGAAGGGCGAGACGAAGGTTGCCCCGGCCTTGGCGGCCAGCAGAGCCTGATTGGCGGAGAAGCACAGCGTGACATTGACCATGTGGCCTTCGCCGGTCAGCACCCGGCAGGCCTTCAGGCCGTCGAGCGTCAGCGGCAGCTTGATCGCGACATTGTCGGCAATCTTGGCCAGCAGGCGGCCTTCCTCGATCATCTTGTCGGCTTCGGTGGCCGTCACCTCGGCGGAGACCGGGCCGTCCACCATTTCACAGATTTCCGCGATCACTTCCTTGAAGGGGCGACCGGCCTTCATGATAAGGGAGGGGTTGGTGGTCACGCCGTCAAGCAGGCCGATCTCGGCAAGTTCGCGGATTTCAGCAACATCGGCTGTGTCGACAAAGAATTTCATGGGTGCGCGGGCTCCTGTTAGGCTAACGGGATATGGACCGGATCCTGTTGGCGGTCCTTGGCGGCCCACCTGGCGGTCATTCGCGCTTCATTTAACGTAGTCGGATGCAATGCGCATCCCGAATCGGCCATTCCCAGAGCCCGGACCGTTGAAAACAGTGCTTTTCGAACCAGACCGTATCGTTCCCGTCCTTGTTCCCGTCGCCGTGGAGGGCCCCTGGTCCTACCGCGTACCCGACGGCATGGACGTGCGTCCGGGCACGGTGGTGGAAGTGCCGGTCGGGCCGCGCAAGCTCATCGGCGCGGTGTGGGACGGCGAGCCGGATACCGAAATCGATCCCAAGCGCCTGCGCAACATTCACCGCACCTTCGATGTGCCGCCGATATCGGATGACATGCGCCGCTTCGTCGACTGGGTCGCGAACTGGACGCTCGCCGCCCCCGGCATGGTTCTGCGCATGGTGTTGAGGGTGCGCGATGCGTTGGAGCCGGAAGCGCCGGTGCGTGGCGTGGCGCGCACGGGCGCGCCGCCCGCCCGCATGACGCCTGCGCGGCAAAAGGTTCTGGCGGCGCTGGAGCGCGTGCCGCTGGGCTGGACCAAGCCGTCACTGGCGGAGGAAGCGGGGGTCAGCACCGGCGTGATCGATGGCCTGGTGGAGGCGGGCACGCTGGCTGTCGTCGATCTGCCGCGCCCGCCGCGCCCGCGTCTCGACGTGGAGCGCCCCGGCCCCGATTTCACCGCCGCGCAGGCCGAGGCCGCGCGTGAATTGCGCAAGGCGGCGGAAGGCGGGTATTCGGTCACCCTCATTGACGGCGTGACCGGCTCCGGCAAGACGGAAGTCTATTTCGAGGCGGTGGCGGAGGTGTTGCGGCGCGGGCACCAGGCGCTGGTCTTGCTGCCGGAAATCGCGCTCACCAACCAGTTTCTCGACCGCTTCGAGGCCCGCTTTGGCGGACGTCCGGTGGAATGGCATTCCGAACTCACCCCGCGCATGCGGGCCCGCACATGGCGCGATGTGGCGTCCGGCGAGGCCCGTGTGGTGGTCGGCGCACGTTCCGCACTCTTCCTTCCCTTTCGCGATCTTGGCCTGATCGTGGTCGACGAGGAACATGATTCGGCCTTCAAGCAGGACGACCGCGTCCCCTATTCGGCGCGCGACATGTCCGTGGTGCGCGGCAATATCGCGGGCTTCCCCGTTCTTCTGTCCTCAGCCACCCCCTCGGTGGAAAGCCGGGTCAATGCGGAAGCCGGACGCTATCGCCGGGTTGTGCTGGAGGAACGCGCGACGGGCGCGGAAATGCCGGTTCTCACCGCCATCGACATGCGCAATGAGGGACCGGAACGCGGAAAATGGCTGGCTCCCAAGCTCGTTTCCGCCATTCGCGATGCGCTGGTCGACAAGGCGCAAAGCCTGCTGTTTCTCAACCGCCGCGGCTATGCGCCGCTCACGCTGTGTCGCCATTGCGGCCACAGGTTCCAGTGCCCGGACTGTTCCGCCTGGCTGGTGGAGCACCGTTTCCGTGGCCGCCTCGTCTGCCATCATTGCGGACATCAGGAGAGAAAGCCCGAGGCGTGCCCTTCCTGTGGCACGGCCGATTCGCTGGTCGCCTGCGGGCCCGGTGTCGAGCGTATCGCGGAGGAAATCGGCGAGATTTTTCCCGAAGCGCGCAGGCTGATCCTGTCTTCCGACAGTTTTTCCTCCGCCGAGACCATGCGCCGCGAACTGAAGCTGGTGGAAGACGGCGAGGTCGACATCGTTGTTGGCACCCAGCTTGTCGCCAAGGGGCACAACTTCCCGTTGATGCGGCTCGTCGGTGTGGTCGATGCGGATCTCGGGCTTGCCAATGGCGATCCGCGCGCAGCCGAGAAAACCTTCCAGCTTCTGGCTCAGGTCACGGGCCGCGCGGGCCGTATCGGTGGGGGCGGTCGCGGCTTCCTGCAGACATATGCGCCGGAGAACCCGGTGCTCCAGGCGTTGCTGTCGGGCGGGCAGGACCGGTTCTATCGCGAGGAAATCGAAGCGCGCAGAAACGCCGGACTTCCGCCCTTTGGCAGGCTTGCCGCGATCATTGTCTCCTCGCCGCACAGGAGCGATGCGGAAGGCTATGCCCGCGCGCTCGTGCGCGCCGCGCCGCTGCAATCCGCACCGATGGTGAATGTGCTCGGGCCGGCGGACGCGCCTCTGGCGCTGGTGCGCGGACGCCACCGTCAGCGGATTCTGGTGCGCGCACCGCGCGGCTTCGACCTGCAATCCTGGCTGCGCGCGTGGCTGAGCGCCGCGCCGCGTGCCACGGGTTCCTTGCGCGTCCAGGTTGACGTCGATCCTCAGAGCTTTCTGTAACGCGTGCTGCGATCCGTCAGGATCCGCGCGGCGCGCGGACACATTTATACGTCTTTGGTCGTGAATCCGCCCGGAACCGGCCTTTGCAACCCACTCGTAATGTTGCGCACCCGGCATCACTATGCTAGGTGAAGCCCGACTTTGACGTTGTCGGTTTCATCTGGATCGGCACTGTCAAAATTAACCCATTAAAATCAGGTTCTTATCCAAGGGGATTTGGCTTGGATAAGCACTTGACGCGCGTCAGCAGAGCACGGACACGGTGACAGACAACCAATCACACGTCTCAGGTGTTGCAAGGCGGTACGCATCTGCCCTTTTTGATCTGGCCAAGGATCAGAAGGCGGTGGAGGCGACGGAAGCCGAGATTGTTGCCCTGGAAACGCTTCTAAGCGACAGCGAAGACCTGATGCGGTTGGTGAAGAGCCCCGCATTTTCCGCCGAGGAGCAAATCCGCGCCATGGGCGCGGTTCTGGAGAAGGCGAAGATTGGGGGGCTGACCGCCAATTTCGTCAAGCTGGTGGCGCATAATCGTCGCCTCTTCGCCCTCCCGGACATGCTTCGCGGCTTTCATGAGCTTGCAGCCGCCGCGCGGGGCGAGGTGACGGCCGATGTCGTCTCCGCCGCCGAGCTTGGCGATGCCAGCGTCGATGCCCTCAAGGCCGCTTTGAAGAAGGCCATGGGCAAGGACGTCAAGATCAATGCAACCGTCGATCCTGCGCTGATCGGCGGACTTATCGTCAAGGTCGGTAGCCGGATGATCGATACGTCCCTGCGGACCCGCTTGAATTCTCTCAAAATCGCGATGAAAGAGGTCGGCTGATGGATATTCGGGCCGCGGAAATCTCCGCCATCCTCAAGGACCAGATCAAGAATTTCGGTCAGGAAGCCGAAGTCTCCGAGGTCGGCCAGGTGCTGTCCGTCGGTGACGGCATTGCCCGAGTCTACGGTCTGGACAACGTGCAGGCCGGCGAGATGGTCGAATTCCCGGGTGGTATCCGGGGAATGGCACTGAACCTTGAGACGGACAATGTGGGTGTCGTTATTTTCGGCGATGACCGCTCGATCAAGGAAGGCGACACGGTCAAGCGGACCGGCGCCATCGTGGACGTGCCGGTCGGCAAGGGCCTTCTCGGCCGCGTCGTCGATGGTCTCGGCAACCCGATCGACGGCAAGGGCCCGATCGAGGCGACCGAGCGCCGCCGCGTCGACGTCAAGGCGCCGGGCATTCTGCCGCGCAAGTCGGTGCATGAGCCGATGTCGACGGGCCTGAAGGCCGTCGATGCGCTCATCCCGGTCGGCCGTGGCCAGCGTGAGCTGATCATCGGTGACCGTCAGACCGGCAAGACCGCCATCCTTCTGGATACCTTCCTCAACCAGAAGCCTCTGAACCAGTCCGATGACGAGCAGACCAAGCTGTACTGCATCTATGTTGCGGTCGGCCAGAAGCGCTCCACCGTCGCGCAGTTCGTGAAGGTGCTGGAAGACCAGGGTGCCCTGGAATATTCGATCGTCATCGCGGCCACCGCGTCCGATCCCGCCCCGATGCAGTACCTGGCTCCGTTTGCCGGCTGCGCCATGGGCGAGTTCTTCCGCGACAACGGCATGCATGCCGTGATCGGATACGACGATCTTTCCAAGCAGGCCGTGGCCTATCGCCAGATGTCCCTGCTGCTCCGTCGTCCGCCGGGACGTGAAGCTTTCCCGGGCGACGTCTTTTACCTGCACTCCCGTCTTCTGGAGCGCTCCGCCAAGCTCAACGAGGATCACGGTTCGGGTTCGCTGACCGCGCTTCCGATCATCGAGACGCAGGCCAACGACGTGTCGGCCTACATCCCGACGAACGTGATCTCGATCACCGACGGCCAGATCTTCCTTGAGACGGATCTGTTCTTCCAGGGTATCCGCCCGGCGGTGAACGTTGGTCTGTCGGTTTCGCGCGTGGGCTCTGCGGCTCAGATCAAGGCGATGAAACAGGTTGCCGGCCCGATCAAGGGCGAGCTTGCGCAGTACCGCGAAATGGCGGCCTTTGCGCAGTTCGGTTCCGACCTCGACGCCACGACCCAGCGCCTGCTGAACCGCGGTGCACGTCTGACCGAGCTGCTGAAGCAGCCGCAGTTCTCGCCGCTCAAGACCGAAGAGCAGGTCGCGGTGATCTACGCGGGTGTGAACGGCTATCTCGACAAGATCGACGTCAGCCAGGTTGGTGCATTCGAGCAGGGGCTTCTCACGTACCTGCGCGCCGATCAGAAGGCGCTCCTGGATGAAATCTGGGAGAAGAAGGCGCTGAACGACGAGCTGACCGCCAAGCTGAAGGCAGCCATCGACCACTTCGCGAAGAACTTCGCAGCATAGTAACCGCACGGACCGGGAGCAGGAACGCCTATGGCGTCACTCAAGGACCTCAGAAACCGTATCGCCTCCGTCAAGGCGACGCAGAAGATCACCAAGGCCATGCAGATGGTGGCCGCGGCGAAGCTGCGTCGTGCCCAGGAGGCGGCGGAAGCCGCGCGGCCCTATGCAGAGCGCATGGACGCCGTGCTTGCCAATCTGGCCGCCGCATTCAGCGGCAGTCAGGATGCGCCGAAGCTGATGACCGGCTCGGGCAAGGACGACGTTCATCTCCTGGTGGTCGCCACGGCGGACCGCGGACTTTGCGGCGGCTTCAACAACTCGATTGTGAAGCTCGCCAAGGAGCACGTGCTGCGCCTTCAGGCCAAGGGCAAGAAGGTCAAGATCCTCTGCGTCGGCAAGAAGGGATTTGACATCCTGCGTCGCGACTACGGGGAACTGGTGATCGACACGATCGAGTTGCGCGACGTCAAGAATATCGGGTTCAACCACGCGGCCGAAATCGGCGAACGTCTGATGAAGATGTTCGAAGATGGCGAGATCGACGTCTGCACCCTGTTCTATGCCGAGTTCCAGTCGGTGATCGCACAGATCCCGACCGCCCAGCAGATCATTCCGGTCTCCGTGCCGGAAGAGAGCGAAGCGGATCAGGGCGGTGTGAGCGCCGAGCTCTACGAGTACGAACCGGGTGAAGCGGAGCTTCTTGAGGCGCTTCTTCCGCGCAACGTTTCCGTGCAGGTCTTCCGGGCTCTGCTGGAAAACGCTGCCTCCGAACAAGGCGCGCGCATGTCCGCCATGGACAATGCGACGCGCAATGCCGGTGAAATGATCGACAAGCTGACGCTCAAGTACAACCGCCAGCGTCAGGCCCAGATCACCACCGAGCTGATTGAAATCATTGCGGGCGCGGAAGCGCTCTGACCGGATTTGAGACGAGGAACTCGTGATGGCTGACAAAAAGGTCGGAAAAGTCACCCAGGTCATCGGCGCCGTCGTCGATGTCCGATTCGACGACCAGCTGCCGGAAATCCTGAACGCCCTGGAAACGGATAACCAGGGCGTGCGACTGGTGCTCGAAGTTGCCCAGCATCTTGGTGAGAACACCGTGCGCACGATCGCCATGGACTCCACCGAGGGCCTGGTGCGTGGCCAGGAAGTCACCGACACCGGCGGGTCGATCGCGATCCCGGTTGGCGACGGAACGCTTGGCCGCATCATGAACGTCATCGGCGAGCCGGTGGACGAGGCAGGCGAAATCAAGGCCGATACCAAGCGCGGTATTCACCAGCCGGCTCCGGAATACGTGGAACAGTCCACCGAAGCCGAGATCCTGGTCACCGGCATCAAGGTCGTGGACCTGCTGGCGCCTTACGCCAAGGGCGGCAAGATCGGCCTGTTCGGCGGCGCCGGCGTGGGCAAGACCGTTCTGATCATGGAACTGATCAACAACGTCGCCAAGGCGCACGGCGGTTATTCGGTGTTCGCCGGTGTTGGCGAGCGGACCCGTGAAGGCAACGACCTTTACTGGGAAATGATCGAGTCCGGCGTGAACAAGGAAGGCGGCGGGGAAGGCTCCAAGGCCGCTCTCGTCTACGGCCAGATGAACGAGCCCCCGGGAGCGCGCGCCCGCGTTGCCCTGTCGGGTCTGACGGTGGCCGAACACTTCCGCGATCAGGGGCAGGACGTGTTGTTCTTCGTGGACAACATCTTCCGCTTCACCCAGGCCGGTTCCGAAGTGTCGGCGCTTCTGGGTCGTATCCCTTCGGCGGTGGGCTATCAGCCGACGCTGGCCACCGACATGGGCGCGATGCAGGAACGCATCACCACCACCAACAAGGGGTCGATCACCTCCGTGCAGGCCGTCTACGTGCCCGCCGATGACTTGACCGACCCGGCTCCGGCCTCCACCTTCGCCCACTTGGACGCGACGACGGTTCTCAACCGCGCCATCGCCGAAAAGGGCATCTACCCGGCCGTGGACCCGCTGGACTCCACCTCGCGCATGCTCGACCCGCGCATCATCGGCGACGACCACTACGCGGTCGCCCGTCAGGTGCAGGAGATCCTCCAGCGCTACAAGGCGCTGCAGGACATCATCGCGATCCTGGGCATGGACGAACTGTCGGAAGACGACAAGCTGACGGTTGCCCGCGCCCGCAAGATCGAGCGCTTCCTGTCGCAGCCCTTCTTCGTGGCCGAGGTCTTCACCGGTTCGCCGGGCAAGCTCGTCGCGCTCGAAGACACCATCAAGGGCTTCAAGGGCCTTTGCGCCGGTGACTACGACCACCTTCCCGAGGCCGCCTTCTATATGGTCGGCTCCATCGAGGAAGCGATGGAAAAGGCGCAGAAGCTGGCCGCCGAGGCTGCCTGATCATCTGATCGGCACCGATTTGAGCGCCGGAGCGGCTTCACGCTCCGGCGGAATTTCAGGAACGAACGAGGCAGCCAATGGCGGAACCGTTTCAGTTCGAGCTCGTCTCGCCGGAACGCCTGCTTATTTCAGAACCGGTGAATGAGGTGATCGTGCCGGGCAGCGAAGGCGACTTCGGTGTCCTGAAGGATCATGCGCCATTCATGTCGACGATCCGCCCGGGCTTCATCATCGTGAAGCACGCGGACGGCAATGTCAGCAAGCTCTATGTCGTCGGCGGCTTTGCCGACGTCAACGCCAAGGGCCTCACGGTGCTGGCGGAAGCTGCGACCCCGATCGCGGATATCAGCGCTGAGGACGTCGCCAGCAAGATCCGCGACGCCGAAGAGGATTACGCGGACGCGACGGATCCGGTAAAGCGCCAGGCCGCAGCCGACAGGCTGAACGATCTGAAAAATCTGCAGGATGCGCTCGCGGCCCTGTAGCCGCGGCAGACGGACGGCACCGGTCGACCGGTGCCGCGACGCTGGAAATCAGGAGCCCTGTCGGTCCGCCGACAGGGCTCTTTTTGTCTGCGCCCTCGAAGAGCCCCACACAATCTCCGCCGCCCCGTGCGGCCTGAAGGAGGAGGCCCTGCCTGTCCGGCGCCTGATGGTCGAAAGGGGCGCGGTTGTTCTGGGGTGGCGGCAGTCGCCAACTTGTTCGGGCGGGGGAACTTCTTGGCCTGCATGTTTTACTAGTCGTGTAATATAAGTATTTAAAATACAATAGCCGGAATATTTGGCCCGAATTTCAGTCAAAACCCGACGAAAATGTGGCAGAAGCGCAACTCTACTCGGAATAGTCGCGGCGCGGTCAGCAGCTCGCTTGACGCTGTGGCTCACCCTACGGGACATTGCGGTAATCCGTGCGCACGCCCGTGAGTCTCGATTGGTATTGGCGATCGGTAGCTGAGTGTGTGATGCGCATGACTGCACGCGTCAAGGCGACGGCACTTCACTCTGGCAATTTTCGCCAACCCTTGGGCGGCGGCTCACCGACCGCCGGAACGTGTTGACGCCCGCTTTGTGACCTGTACCGGAAGGACTGTGAATGATCGGGGCCAAACGCATCCTTGCTGCTCTTGTCTTGGTGATGGGAGCTATGGTTGCAACCGCACATACGGCGACCGCGCAGCCGACCTTTTCGGCATCATTCTCGCCTTCGGCCGTTGCGGAAAACGGCCAATCGACGCTGATCTTCACGATCACGAACGGCAGCGGTACGCCCGTCACCGCAATGACCTTTTCGAACACGCTGCCAGCGGGGCTGACGCTGGCGGCCGACCCGCAGGAAAGCACCACCTGTACCAACGCGACGATCAACGTCACCGGCCCCGACAGTTTCACCTTCGAGGGGGATGGCTCCGGCGGAGGCGCGAGTGTTGCGGCTTCATCGTCTTGCACGGTTTCGGTTGTGGTCCAGGCGGGAACCCCCGGTAGCTACAACAATACATCCGGTAATCTGACCACATCGGCTGGCGCATCGGGCACAGCCGCCGCGACCTTGACCGTGGATGCCGTGCGCCTCCAGCTCGCAATGGCGTTTTCTCCAGCCACCACCACTGTCGGCGGGACGTCGCGCCTGATTTATACGATCACGAATCCCACCGCCGACGTTGTCACAGGCATTTCCTTATCCAACACCCTGCCAAACGGGCTAGAGGTCGCTACACCTTCAGGCGTCACGACGACCTGCGGCGGGTCTGGCCCGACCGCGGCGGAGGGCGGCTCATCCGTAAGCCTGGCGGGTAGTTTCTTCGCCGGTGCCGGCTCCTGTACCGTTGAGGTGACTGTAAAGGCAACAAATGCCGGCAGCTTCTACAATTCCGCGACCCTGACCTCTTCTCAGGGCTCCTCCGGCTCGGCCGCCGCCGTCCTGAGCGTTCCCGCTCCCACGGGCGCGCTGACCATGGTCAAGCAGTTCAACCGCGCGAGCGTCGCCCCGGGCGCCGAGCTCGAAGTCACCTACCGGATCAACAACACCGACGGATCATCCGCCGCGACGGGGATTGCCTTCACCGATGATTTCGACGCCGCCCTCAGCGGTCTGGCCGCGACATCGCTGCCCGCCTCGGATGTCTGCGGACCGGGGTCTCAGCTCACCGGAAGCTCCACGCTCTCCTTGTCCGGCGGCAATCTGGGCGCACGCAGCTTTTGCGAATTCACAGTGACCGTCGCCGTACCCGCCGGGGCGCCGGATGGGACCGTCACCAGCACGACGAGCAGCCTATCCGGCACTGTCGCAGGCTCTGGTGTAACAGGGGACCCGGCCTCCGCCTCCGTTTCGGTCATCACAACCACGCCGGTCATGACCAAGTCGTTCACCGATGATCCTGTTTCGGGGGGCGGCACGGTCACGCTCCAATACGAAATCGCCAACCCGAGCTCCACAACGGCACTGGCGAACATCGGATTTACCGACAGTCTCGGCGACATGGCGAATGCGAGCGTTTCGGCAGGGACCGGAACGGATCTGTGCGGCGCGGGATCGTTGCTCTATATGCAGTCAATCTCCGGTGTTGACACTCTTATCCTCTCGGGCGGGAATATCCCGGCATCCGGCTCCTGTACCCTCACCTTGACGTTGGCGATACCGGAAAACACCGCTTCCGGCGACTACCTCTCGACCTCCAGCCAGGTGACCAGTGACAGCGGAACAGGCGCACCTGCGTCCGATACCTTGACGATTTCCCCCCCGGCGCTGGACGTTTCGCTGGTCAAGACCTTCCTCGACGACCCCGTCCTGCCCGGCGCCACGGTGACGCTGGAGTTCACGCTCACCAATAACGACGAGGCGAACGGGCTGACGAGCCTTTCCTTCTCCGACGATCTTGACGCGATGCTGAGTGGCGCCGTGGCCACCGGACTGCCTGTGAGCAACGTTTGTGGCACGGGTTCAACCCTCACGGGCACGAGCGTGATCAGCCTGTCGGGCGGTGTTCTTGCCGCCGATGCGGAATGTACGTTCCAGATCGACGTTCAAGTGCCCGGTGGCGCCACGGATGGCACCTATCCCAACACCACATCCGACGTCAGCGGAGATTCCGGGGCGGGTGTCGTGTCGGTACCCGGCTCGGCCGCGTCCGACAATCTCGTCGTCAGCAGCGCCATCGCGGTGACCGGTGTTCAGAGCTTTACCGACGATCCGGTCTTCCCCGGCGCGGATGTGACGCTGCAATACACGCTGACCAATCCCAACCCGTCCAATGACGCAACCGGGATCGCCTTTTCCGCGAACATGAATTCTCTGGGATTGCCCAGCCCCGGGCTCGCCCTGTCCGGCTCCCTGCCCAGCGATCCGTGCGGCACGGGATCCGCGCTATCCCTGTCGGGCGGCACAACGGGCAATCTGATCCTGACCGGTGGCAACATCCTCGCGGCGCAATCCTGCACCTTTTCCATAGCCTTCACGGTCCCGGCAAGCGCGGGGGCCGGCACCTACAACAGCAATTCGTCCTTTATCACGTCCACCGTCGGCGGTGTCGGGCAGACCTCGAATTCGGTCATGAGCGACACGCTCACCGTGGCGTCCCCCTTCGACAACATCGCCTTCTCCACGAGCTTCACCGATGATCCGGTGGAGTCGGGCGGCACGGTTACGCTTCAGTTCGTGCTCGACAACACCGTCAATACGGTCGCCATAGACAGCGCGAGCTTCACCGATGATTTGAGCCAGCTGGGCTTCGCCGCCACTGCGACAGCGGATTCGGGAAGCTGCGCCGGAGGCGGAACATGGTCGGTGTCGGGCACGACCAACCTCTCCGCAACCGTCTCCAATCTGCCCGCGGGCCAGTCCTGTACGTTTTCCGTCGCGGTCGCGATCCCGGGCGGCGCGAATCCGGGTATCCAGACCAACACCACCAGCAACGTTGCCGTGACCATCGGTGCTGCGTCCGGCTCCGTCCCCGCCGCCAGTGACACGCTGACCGTCACGCCGACCACAGTGACCCTGCAAAAGAGCTTTTCCGGCGATCCGGTCGCCCCCGGCGGCACCTTTCAGGTGACCTACACCATTCTGAGTCCTTCCGGCGGCGGTGCGCTGAGCGATATCCGCTTCACCGATGACTACGACGCTGCCCTTGCAGGCCTCGCCACGACCGGTACCCTGCCCAGCGATCCGTGCGGCACGGGATCGGCCCTGAGCGGCACCTCCGTGCTCCAGCTGACCGGCGGCGCGCTCGCCCCGGCCGCCACCTGCCAGTTCACGGTCACTCTCGCGGTGCCCGCCAACGCGCCGCCGCAGACCTACAGCAGCACGAGCAGCGACCTCTTCGAGACCAGCGCGGTGATCGCCCCCGCCGTGACCGATACGTTCCAGGTCAGCAACCCGGCGGAAAACGTGAACTTCACCCTGCAGTTCACCGATGATCCCATTCCCGCTGGCGGCATCGTGACCGCGCGTTACGCGATCACCAATCCGGATGCGAGCGCCTCGGTTACCGGGATCACCTTCGAGCACAACCTCGCAGCGGTCATTTCCGGCGCGACCTATACGCTCCAAAGCAACAGTTGTTCCGGATCAATCTCCGCGCCCACAGCCGGCACGATCCGGCTGAACAACGCCACGTTGACACCGGGTGCCACTTGCGCGGTCGTGGCGGAAGTCAGTGTGCCGCTCGCCACGACTGCGGCGTCATACACGATGACCACCGGCACGATGACCGCCGCGGTCAACGGTGTTTCGACCAATGTCGGCACCGCGTCCGATACGCTGACCGTCGGCAACCAGCCGCAGTTCACCGTGACGAGCGGCGACTTCAACACCAGCGGTGCGGTCGGCGGGCCTTTCACCGGCACGATGGACTATGTCGTGACGAACACCGGCGCCTTCCCGCTCAGCTACACGGTTGCCGCAAGCCAGACCTTCATCGGCCTGTCCGCGACCTCGGGCACCATCGCTGCCGGTTCGACGGCAACGGTGACGGTTTCCATCACCAGCGTGGCGAACGGGTTCACGGCGAGTGCGACGCCTTATAGCGGCACGGTCACTTTCACCAATGTCAGTGCCTCCGGACCTCCGACCGAGGTGCGCAACGTCAATCTGACAGTCCAGAATCAAGGCTCGGTCACCGTTTCGGTGAACACCGCCGGCGGGGATGGCACCTTCGCCTTCACTTCCTCCGATTCAAACCTCAATGGACTGTCGATCACCACCACCAACGGGGCGGGCACAGCGGCAGCCGTTGCGGTGATTGTCGGGTCCCACACCCTGACCCTGCCCACCAGCGGCATGCCGGATGGCTTCGGGCTGGCGAGCATCTCGTGCACCGAGACCGGCGGCACGACGAACACGTCGGTGAATGTCGGATCGGGCACGGTCAGTCTTCAGGTGGAGGCGAGCGAGACCATCTCTTGCGTCTTTTCCACGGCCAATTCCCGCGGGCGCACGACGGAAGTGATCAACCGCTTCCTGCACAAGCGCGTGGACATGATCCTGTCCAATGAGCCCGGCCAGAACCGCCGGATCGACCGTCTGAAGAACCGCTTCGGTGGCGGGGCCAGCGGCACGGGCACGCCTTTCGATGTGACGGCGGCACAAAGCGCGGGCGGTGGTGTCGCCATGGCCTTCGAAAGCTCCGTCTCGCAGATCCGGGCGGCTTACGCGGCCGAGGATGCCGCCAAGCGCGCCATGATCGCCACCTCCGGCGTTTTCGCCAACAACCCCTCCGGCCTGCCGCCCGAGCAGACCCTGTGGGATGTCTGGTTCCGCGGCTCCTTCACATGGTTTGAGGACAATAGCGGCGGCACAGACAGCGACGGCGTTTTCGCGATCTTCCATGCCGGTGCCGACTATCTGGTGACGGATCGCGTTCTCGTCGGCGCACTGTTCCAGCTCGATTATCTCGATCAGGATTTCACCGAGCTGGGGGCGAGCGCCAATGGTGTCGGCTGGATGGCCGGTCCCTATGCGACGCTGCGCCTGACCGACAACCTGTATTTCGACACCCGCGCTGCCTGGGGCACGTCGGCGAACGAAATCAGCCCGTTCAACACCTATACCGACGACTTCACCACCACCCGTTGGCTGGTGCGTGCCGGGCTGATCGGTGACTGGAGCTTCGGGGCCTGGAACGTCCGTCCCTCCGCCAATGTCGCCTATATGCAGGAAACGCAGGAAGGCTATACCGACAGTCTGAGTGTCTATATCCCCGAGCAGACCGTCGGCGTCGGCCAGTTCGATTTCGGACCGGAAGTCTCCTACACCTATCAGACGCCGAACGGCTTCTTCGTGGCGCCGCGCGCCAAGCTCACCGGCATCTGGAACTTCAAGCGCGACACCTATGGCTCCACCGCGACGACCTCGGCAGCGGGCGTGGAAATGCGCGCCAAGGCCGAACTCGGCGTTAATGTGCGCATGCCCTCTGGTGTGCGTCTGGAAGCCAATGGCAGCTATGACGGCATCGGTGCTGAGGACTACAACGCCATGACCGGCGAGCTGAAGCTCACTGTTCCGCTGAACTGAGGGGGCGGGGGCAACGCCTTCGGGCCGTTGTCCGGCCCAGCGTTTTTGCGCTGCAGCCGGATATGCGACGTTGAAACTGAAGCTGGAACTGAAACTGAAGCTGAAAATGAAAAGGGGCGTCCGGCCATATGCAGGGCGCCCCTTTTTCATGCGCACAGCGCTTTATCCAGGGGGGGGGCGCCGGCGGCTTCGCGGAAAGCCGCCGATCCTTCGAGACGTGGTCTTGCGACCGCTCCTCAGGAGAACGGTGTGCTTGCGGTGGGCATCCCGGGGAGCCATCGACACGGGAACTTCATCCTGAGGAGCCCGCCTTGGTGGGTGTCTCGAAGGATGGGCTCCACGGTGTGGCTCCATGCTCGGTTGGCCCCGGCAAACCTCTCCGTTCAAATCGACAGCTGACGACAACCGCTGCGCTCTAGCGTCGGGTGCCCTCGCCCCTGTGAGGCTGCGGGCGGGGGAGCGGAACATGTCCCTTGATGTCGCGCAGGCGCAGGTCCGGCGGGGTGCCGGGCGCGGGCGCGGGCAGGTGCGCCTCGATCATCGCGGCCATGGTCTTGTCGCGCTCCTCGGCACTGTCCGCCCCGATGATGACCCCGATAAGCCGCGTGTTGCCGCGCTTGGCGGAGGTCACCACGCTGTAACCGGAAGCGCTGGTATAGCCGGTCTTCATTCCATCGACGGCGGGCACCCGGTTCATGACGAAGTTGTGCCCGCGCAGCTTCATGCCGCGAAAGACGATGTATTTCTGCGAAAACAAGGGGAACTGGTCGGGAAAGTCGCGCATCAGCGCCAGTGCCAGCGTCGCCATGTCCCGCGCGGTCGTCAGGTGTTTCGGATCGGTCAGGCCTGTCGGATTGAGGAAAGTCGTGCTGGTCATGCCCAGACGTCGCGCAGTCGCGGTCATTGTCCTGGCAAAGGTCTGAACATCCCCGCCCAGATGCTCGGCCATCGCCACCGCGGCATCATTGGCGGAGATCACGATCATCCCATTCACCGCTTCGCGCACGGTGATGGTCTTGCCAGCCCCGATGGCGAATTTGTAGGGCGGCATGCTTTCCGCATTGGCCGACAAGGTGATGCGGTCGTTCCAGTGCAGCCGCCCGTCGCGCAGCGCCTCGAAGGTGAGGTAGAGCGTCATCAGCTTGGTGAGGGAGGCGGGCTGGCGCAGCGTATCGACGCTGTCCGCCGTGATCAGCTTGTTCCGGCCGACATCGAAGAGCAGGCGGGCGGGGGCAGCGAGAACGGGCGAGGCGAGAAGCACAAGGGCGAGCGCAACACTCAAGGCTCGACCGACAAGAACGGTTGGGCGCATCATTTATCCATCACAGACGCGGGCGGAAGAAAGGGGCGGGGCGGTATCAGAATCGCAACCGTGACCCTGGAGCCGAAAAGGTTCAAGAAAAAGGCCGGAGCATCGCTGCCCCGGCCTTGTCGTCATTCAAGCAATGGGAAAGGCCACGGCCTAGGCGTCCTGCTTGATTTCCTCGCCGGTCTCCTGGTCGACGACCTTCATGGAGAGGCGAACCTTGCCGCGGTCGTCGAAGCCCATGAGCTTGACCTTGACCTTGTCGCCTTCCTTGACGACGTCGGTCGTCTTGGCGACCTTGTGCGGGGCGAGCTGGGAAATGTGGACCAGGCCGTCCTTGGCACCGAAGAAGTTGACGAAGGCGCCGAAATCGACCGTCTTCACAACCGTGCCGTCATAGATCATGCCCACTTCCGGCTCGGCCGCGATGGAGTTGATCCAGTTGATGGCGGCCTGAATGGCCTTGCCGTCGGAGGAGGCGACCTTGATGGTGCCGTCGTCGGCAATGTCGATCTTCGCGCCGGTCTTTTCCACGATCTCGCGGATGACCTTGCCGCCCGAGCCGATCACTTCACGGATCTTGTCGACCGCGATCTTGATCACCTCGATGCGCGGGGCGAATTCGCCGAGCTCGGTGCGGGCTTCACCCAGCGCCTTGCCCATCTCGTTGAGGATGTGCAGGCGGCCTTCCTGGGCTTGGCCCAGCGCAACCTTCATGATCTCCTCGGTGATACCGGCGATCTTGATGTCCATCTGGAGCGCGGTAACGCCCTCAGAGGTACCCGCCACCTTGAAGTCCATGTCGCCGAGGTGATCCTCGTCGCCGAGAATGTCGGAGAGCACTGCAAACTTCTCGCCTTCGAGCACGAGGCCCATGGCGATGCCGGCCACCGGACGGGTCAGCGGAACGCCCGCATCCATCAGCGACAGCGAGGTGCCGCAGACGGTCGCCATGGAGGACGAACCGTTGGATTCGGTGATTTCGGACACCACGCGCAGCGTGTAGGGGAAGTCGTGATGGGCCGGAAGCATCGGACGCACCGCGCGCCATGCCAGCTTGCCGTGGCCGATCTCGCGGCGTCCCGGGGAGCCCATGCGGCCCGTCTCGCCCACGGAGTAGGGCGGGAAGTTGTAGTGCAGCATGAAGCGTTCTTTGTAGGTGCCGGTCAGGGCATCGACGAACTGCTCATCGTCACCGGTGCCGAGCGTCGCCACCACGAGACCCTGGGTCTCGCCGCGGGTGAAGAGCGCGGAACCGTGGGCGCGCGGCAGGATGCCGACCTCGGACTCGATCGCACGAACCGTGTTCAGCGAACGCCCGTCGATACGGGCCCCTTCGTTGAGGATGCGGCCGCGAACGATGGAGGCCTCAAGCTTCTTGAACAGGTCGGACACGACATTCTTGTCCGGCGCGTTCTCGTCGCCTTCCACGATCAGGCCGGCCATGACCTTGTCCTTGGACGCAGCGACCGCGTTCTGACGCTCGACCTTGTCGGCGATCAGGAAGGCGGTGGACAGATCGGCTTCAGCGATTTCCTTGACCTTGGCGTAGAGCTCGTCATGGGACGGCGCGATATGCTCGCGCGGCTCCTTGGCGGCCTTTTCGGCCAGGCGGATGATCGCGTCGATGACCGGCTGGAATTCGCGGTGACCGAACATGACCGCGCCGAGCATGACTTCTTCGCTCAGCTCCTGGGCTTCCGATTCCACCATCAGAACGGCATCGGCCGTACCGGCGACCACGAGGTCGAGCTTGCTCTCCGGCAGGTCGTCGATCATCGGGTTGAGGACGTACTCGCCGTCAATGTAGCCGACGCGCGCGCCGCCGATCGGGCCCATGAAGGGCACGCCGGAAAGCGTCAGCGCAGCCGAGGCCGCGACCATCGCGAGAATGTCCGGGTTGTTCTCCAGGTCGTGGCTCAGCACGGTGATGATGACCTGGGTGTCGTTCTTGTAGCCTTCCGCAAAGAGCGGGCGGATCGGGCGGTCGATCAGGCGGGAGACGAGGGTTTCGTTCTCCGAGGGGCGGCCTTCACGTTTGAAGAAGCCACCGGGGATCTTGCCGGCGGCGAACGCCTTTTCCTGATAGTTCACGGTCAGCGGGAAGAAATCGAAACCCGGCTTCGGCTGGCGGGCGGAGACAACGGTGGCCAGCACCTTGCTCTCGCCATACGTCGCCATGACGGCGCCGTCGGCCTGACGGGCAACCTTGCCCGTCTCCAGGATGAGCGGGCGTCCGCCCCACTCGATTTCTTCGCGTTGGATATCAAACATATGGTTTGTCCTTTCCAGGGTCCCGGTCGGGAACGGTTCCCGAGGGCGGCCCTGTCATCGTCCGGTGCTGCGCGGTGCATTCCGCGCGGCCTGCCGGTCGTTTTCCTCTCGTATCCGGTCCGGCATGCCATAGGGCATCTGTCCGGGCCGGGATGTCGCTGAGAGCCATGGGCAAGACGGCAAGAAGCTTTTCTCGCGCAACAGGCGGGTGAAAAGCATCCGGCGATCTCGCCCCATGGCTCGTAGTCGGGAGCCCGGGTTAGGGGAGCCTCCCGGTGCGGGGCTTGCCTGTTGGGCTGCCGCGCGAAAGAAGGAGCCCCCGATCCGGGAACTCCGTTTGCTGGGGGCCAAAAGCCGGGGCGGCGAAAGATGCGCGCCGCGCCAAAGTCAGGCCCCTAAACGACCGCAGCGGACCCGCGGGCCCGCTGCCTGTTGCCGTGCAGCCTTAGCGGCGCAGGCCGAGACGCTGGATGAGGCTCTGATAGCGCTCCACATCCTTGCCCTTGACGTAGTCAAGCAGGTGACGACGCTGGCTGACCATCTTCAGCAGACCACGACGGGAGTGATTGTCCTTCGCGTGGGTCTTGAAGTGCTCGGTCAGGTTGGTGATGCGCTCGGAAAGGACCGCGACCTGCACTTCGGCAGAACCGGTATCGCCTTCCTTGGTCGCATATTCCTTGATCAGTTCCTGCTTGCGCTCAGGGGTGATCGACATCGTGTGTCCTTTTTCAATCGTTGCGAAACGCGCGCCCGGTTTTCTTGTCCGTGCCCAGACGTTTCAGGTTTTGCTCGCACGCCGTACGACGGGGTGTTCGCCCCAGACGCCCTGACGTGTTGTGCGGTTCGGCCTCAGGCCTGTGCCGGGATGTCGTCCAGCACGGTCTGAAAGCTTGGTCTGACGTCATGGCAAGGGTTGAAGCCATGGTCAGGGCAAGGAAGATGCACGAAAAGCCCCGAAAAGGTGAACCTTCACGGGACAAGCAACCTTCCGGCCTGCCGCTTTTTCTCCGTCGCCGGGTTTGCAAGGCCCGCCGCGATTGCGGCAAGCCGGATGCACGTCGGCGCCCGGTTTTCGCATCGAGACTGCTCCAGTCCCGAATGCGCGCGGAATATGACCGACAAGCGCGCAGATTTCCAGCGTTTTATTCAATGATCTTTGCCTGCCTGTCCCTACGGGCAAATCGCAAGGCGCGGCGGGCGGTGTGCTGGCGCCAATCGTCGGGTCTTGCGAGGCGATCGCGAAGCTGGCGCGCGAAATCTCCCGCACCTGTGCGCGAATGCGGCCGCACGAAAGCCGCGGGGCGCGCCGATATGGCCTGCGAGCGGCCATGGCTTGTGTCGCGTCGCCTTGCTCCCTATGTGAGCGGTCCACACCCCGAACCGTTCCGCAGATCAACAAGGCCCGCGATGCTATCTCTTGCCATACGCAGCTTTGCGCAAGTCCTCTCGCCTCCTTTCCGCGTCATCCTGTGGAAGTCGCTCGGCATCACCGTGGCGCTGCTTGCCGTGGTGTGGTTCGCCATCGAATGGGCCATTGGCCACTTTGTCGATCTGTCCGCCTATCCGTGGGCGCAGACCACGCTGAGCATCGTGACGGGGCTGGGCGCGTTCATAGGTCTGGGCTTCCTGATCGCCCCGGTCGCGGCGGTTTTCATCGCGCTGTTCCAAGACGAGATCGCCGAAAAGGTGGAGGCTGCCGACTATCCCGAAGACCGACCGGGAACGGCCATGCCGCTCGTGCCCTCTCTCATCCTGTCGCTCAAGTTCCTGGGCGTCGTCCTTCTGGGCAATCTTTTCGCTTTGCTGCTGCTATTGGTGCCCGGCATCAACATTGTCGCCTTCTTCCTGGTGAACGGCTACCTGATCGGACGTGAGTATTTCGAGTTCGCCGCGATGAGATTCGCCCCGCCGCCCGACGCCCGGCTTCTTCGCAAGGCGCATGGCGGGCAGGTGTTTCTCGCAGGCCTGGTGATTGCGGGTGTCCTGGCGATTCCCATCGTGAACCTTCTGGCCCCGATTTTCGGCACCGTTTTCATGGTTCATCTGCACAAGAGGGCAGCTGGCAGGATTGCCAGGCGGTCCGCGAACGCCCTGCGCCGGTGATCGCGGCGGCGGCTTTTGCACATGGGCGGTAGCTGGCTGCGCCGCCGCGCCAGCCCCCGGGATCCGGCGTCTTGACAACGCGACGGCACTTTGTGGAATGGCGAAAACGCGGCTTCCGTTTGGCAAAATTTTGCCACAGCGAAACGCAGCCTTTGACGTAGGCGAATGATAAGGCTAGAACGACCAGCGAAATAATCCTGTGTTTGCTTACCATTACGTAAGCGGAAAGGATCGTTGTATGTCGCAGTCCGACGTCAAGGCCGCCCGGCCGCTTTCGCCACATCTCCAAGTCTACAAGCTCATCTTGACGATGTTTGTGTCAGGATTGCATCGAATCACCGGTGTATGTCTCTATCTCGGCATGTTCTTCGTCGCATGGTGGCTGGTCGCCGTGGCCTCCGGCCCGGCCTATTACGACTTTGCCATGGGCATTTTCGGCTCGATCATCGGGTATCTGGCCCTGATCGGGTTCACCTGGTCGCTGATCCTGCACACCCTCGGCGGCCTTCGCCACTTCCTGTGGGATACCGGTCGTGGCCTGGGCCCGGGAACTCGCGACAAGCTCGCGCTTGCCAGCCTTGTCGGCTCGATCGTCCTCACCCTTCTGGTGTGGATCATCGTTTTCGCCGTCGCCTGACAATCAAGGACCCAGCTCATGAGAATGCGTACCCCCCTCAGCACGGTCCGCGGGCTCGGTTCCGCCCGCGAAGGCACCCGTCATTTCTGGCTTTCCCGCGTGACCGGCGTTGCCGCCGTGCCGCTCAGCATCTTCTTTGTCGTTTTGCTGATCGTGATGCGCGGCGCCGACTATGAAACCGCGGTTGCGATCCTCGGCTCGCCGCTGGTCGCCATCCTCATGGTGCTCACCATCTTCACGGTGATCTATCACATGATGATTGGTGTTCAGGTCATCATCGAGGATTACGTTCCCGGCCAGATGGCAAAGGTCATCTGGCTGATGGGCAACATCTTCTTCTGCTCGTTCATCGGCGTTGCGTCGGTGTTCGCGCTCCTCAAGATCAGTATCGGGGGCTGAGCCATGTCCGCTAGCACTTCCAGCGCGCCGGCCGCCGGTGGCCGCGCCTATAATTTTGTTGATCACCACCATGACGTCGTGGTGGTCGGCGCGGGCGGCGCGGGTCTTCGTGCGACCCTTGGCATGGCCGAACAGGGCCTGAGGACGGCCTGTATCTCCAAGGTCTTCCCGACCCGCTCGCACACGGTTGCGGCCCAGGGCGGCATCGCCGCCTCCCTCGTCAACATGACGCCGGACAACTGGCACTGGCACATGTATGACACGGTGAAGGGCTCCGACTGGCTCGGTGACACCGATGCCATGGAATATCTCGCCCGCGAGGCCCCGGCTGCGATCTACGAGCTGGAGCATTACGGCGTGCCCTTCTCGCGCAACGAGGAAGGCAAGATCTACCAGCGCCCCTTTGGCGGCCACATGCAGAATTTCGGTGACGGCCCCCCGGTGCAGCGCACCTGCGCGGTGGCCGACCGTACCGGCCACGCCATCCTGCACACGCTCTACGGCCAGTCGCTGAAGAACAACGCGGAATTCTACATCGAGTATTTCGCCCTCGACCTGATCATGTCCGATGACGGCGTGTGTCAGGGCGTCGTGGCCTGGGATCTCGACACCGGCACCATGCACCGCTTCAACGCGAAGATGGTGGTTCTGGCGACCGGCGGTTACGGCCGCTCCTACTTCTCCTGCACCTCCGCCCACACCTGCACCGGCGACGGTGGCGGCATGGTCGCGCGTGCGGGCCTGCCGCTTCAGGACATGGAATTCGTGCAGTTCCATCCCACTGGCATCTATGGCGCGGGCTGCCTGATCACCGAAGGCGCGCGCGGCGAGGGTGGCTATCTGACCAATTCCGAGGGCGAGCGCTTCATGGAGCGCTATGCGCCGTCGGCCAAGGATCTGGCCTCGCGCGATGTCGTTTCGCGCTGCATGACCATCGAGATCCGAGAAGGTCGCGGTGTCGGTCCGAAGAAGGACCACATCTATCTCCACCTCGACCACCTCGATCCCGCCCTGCTGCATGAGCGGCTCCCGGGTATCTCCGAATCGGCCAAGATTTTCGCCGGTGTGGACCTCACCAAGGAGCCGATCCCGGTTCTGCCGACGGTCCACTACAACATGGGCGGCATTCCGACCAACTATTGGGGCGAAGTGCAGCGTGGCGAGGGGATCGGTCCCGACAATGTCCAGCCGGGCCTGATGGCCGTCGGCGAAGCGGCTTGCGCCAGCGTTCACGGTGCGAACCGTCTTGGCTCCAATTCGCTGACCGACCTTGTGGTCTTCGGCCGCGCGGCCGCGATCCGTGCCGGTCAGGTCATCGATCCCAGGGAGCCGGTGCCCACGGCCAATGCGGCGTCGGTCGAAAAGATCATGGATCGGTTCGACCGTCTGCGTCACGCCAGCGGCTCCCAGCCCACGGCGGTGCTGCGCGAGAAGATGCAGCGCATCATGCAGGAAGACGCCGCGGTGTTCCGCACCCAGGAAAGCCTGGAGCAGGGCTGCCAGCGCATGTCCGCCCTGTGGAAGGAAATGCCGGACGTGAAGGTCACCGACAAGTCGCTGATCTGGAACTCCGACCTGGTGGAGACGCTGGAATACGAAAACCTGATGGCCAATGCCATCACCACCGTCTATTCCGCCGAGGCCCGCAAGGAATCGCGCGGCGCGCATGCCCGCGAAGATTACAAGGACGGTCCGTTCGACGGTCGCGACGACGAGAACTGGCGCAAGCACTCCATCGCTTGGGTGAATGAGGCCGGTGACGTCAAGCTCGGCTATCGTCCGGTCGTCACCGAACCGCTGACCAAGCCGGAAGACGGCGGCATCGACCCGAAGAAGATCGCACCCAAGGCGCGTGTCTACTGAGGGAATTGCCTGCGAAATGCCAAAAGGTCGCTCGATCGACACCGTGTCGCCCTACGGATCCCATCCGGCGGGCGGCCTCGTAAGAGCGGCCTGGAGGCTGATCGACGGCGGTGGGTTCCATGCCACGTTGCGCCGCAAGGCGGGCGGGGCCATAGCGTGGCTCTTTTCGGGGCCCTATGATGTGGAAGCGGGAGGTCTGAAGTTCCGCCTCTATCCGGGCGAGAACTATGACGACCGCAAGATTGTGGCGCGTGCGCGCCTGCCTGAGCAGGCCGAGCACGCGCTGATCGGCAAGTGGCTGCGCCCCGGCGTGGAATTTGTCGATATCGGCGCCAATGTCGGCACCTATTCCCTCTTCGCCGCAAGCCGGGGGGCACGGGTGTTGGCGATCGAGGCGTCCGCGGCCACGGCAGCGAAGCTTGCCTTCAACATTGCCGCCAACGAGACCCTGGAAGGGTTCGGCGGGGTTAAGGTGATGCTGACGGCGGTGGGCGAGGAAGAAGGCCGACTGACCTTGTGGACGTCGGCGCGAAATTGGGGCTTCGCCACGCTCGCGGGCGATGTCGCCGAAGGCGAAGCGGGCAAATGGCAGACGCAGGACGTGCCCGTCCGGCTTCTTGCCGACGTTCTGGGCGAGGCCGGGATCGGCCGCGCCGACGTGATGAAAATCGATGTGGAGGGCTTCGAGGACCGGGTGCTGATGCCCTATCTCGAAGCGAGCCCGCGCGGCGTCTGGCCGCGCGTGGTGCTGATGGAAACGAATTGCAGTGCGGCCTGGAAACGGGACCCGCGCGAAACCCTGACGGCACATGGCTATGTGGTCGAAGGCGAGACGGAGGACAATGTCCTTCTCGTGGACCGCACCGACCATGCAACCTGAGACGGCGGGCCCTGGCGCCCGGATCAAGCGGAGCAAATAACGTGGTTCAGTTTACGCTTCCCCGCAACTCGACGGTCAAGACCGGCAAGGTTTGGGAAAAGCCCGCCGGTGCAACCAATTTGCGCGAGTACAAGATCTACCGCTGGAGCCCGGATGACGACAACAATCCGTCGCTCGACACCTATTTCGTCGATATGGACGATTGCGGTCCGATGGTGCTCGACGGTCTGATCTATATCAAGAACAAGATCGACCCGACGCTGACCTTCCGCCGCTCCTGCCGCGAAGGCGTTTGCGGGTCCTGCGCGATGAACATCGACGGGACCAACACGCTGGCCTGCACCAAGGGCATGGACGAGGTGAAGGGCGCGATCAAGATCTATCCGCTGCCGCACATGCCGGTGGTGAAGGATCTCGTCCCGGACATGAACCTGTTCTATTCGCAGCATCGGTTCATCGAACCCTGGCTCAAGACGGTATCGCCGACGCCGCAGACCGAATGGCTGCAGAGTGTGGAAGACCGCTCCAAGCTCGACGGCCTCTACGAGTGCATCCTGTGCGCCTGCTGCTCCACCTCCTGCCCGAGCTACTGGTGGAATGGCGACCGTTACCTCGGCCCGGCCATCCTGCTGCAGGCCTATCGCTGGCTGATCGACAGCCGCGACGAGGCGACCGGCGAGCGCCTGGATCAGCTGGAAGACCCTTTCCGCCTCTATCGCTGCCACACCATCCTGAACTGCTCGCAGGCCTGCCCGAAGGGACTGAACCCGGCGCAGGCCATTGCCGAGATCAAGAAGATGATGCTGGAACGCGTATTCTAGCCGCCGGATATCGGTGTGCGAATGACAGGAAGGGCTGCCCCGTGGGGCGGCCCTTTTTCTTTGTCCGGGGGCGTTGTCGTCCGGCCCGAGGCCGCCGCGCCCGCCTCACGCGCCTTCACCTTCGCGCGAATGACGCGAGCGTGACTTAACGAAGGCGGCCCTTCGCCCTATGTCGGGGGAAAGTCCCGATCGGAGGAGATCCACATGCGCTTTCAGGCCCGTCCCTTGCGCAGCACGTTGGTTGCCGCAGCTCTCACCTTGACATTCTGTGCCGCTCTCGCCCTCACGGCTGCCCCCGTCAAAGCCGACACCGCGCTTTTCGCCGGTGGCTGCTTCTGGTGCGTGGAATCCGACATGGACCAGGTGGAGGGGGTCACCGCCACCGTTTCCGGCTATGCGGGCGGTACGAGCGAAAACCCGACCTATGGCGATTACAGCAAGAGCGGGCATCGCGAGGTCGTCGAGATCACCTACGATCCGGCGAAGGTCTCCTATGCGGAGCTGGTCGACATCTTCCTGCATTCGGTCGATGTGACCGACGCAGGCGGCCAGTTCTGCGACCGGGGGCGCTCCTATTCCACCGCGATCTATGCCTTGAACGAAGAGCAGGCGCGTGACGCCGCGGCAGTCAAGGCGAAGGCGGAAAAGGCACTGGGGTCAACCATCGTCACGCCCGTTGAAGGGGCTGCGAAATTCTGGCCCGCGGAGGACTACCACCAGGACTACTATCTCTCAGACAAGCGCACCCTCACGCGCTTCGGCTACATCACCCGCGCCGATGCCTACAAGAATTATCGCAAGGCCTGTGGGCGCGATGCCACGGTGCGCGCCGTGTGGGGCAAGAGCGCATACAAGGGCATTGCCGGTCATGAAGGTTCATGACCGGTCGTCTTATTGTCGAGATGAGGTTGATTGAAAGCGGGGCGGCCTACTTGCCGTCGACGTTGAACGAGAAGCGGTAGGTCACGCCGATCCCGGCGGTGAACTGGTTCGCGCTGCCGGACCGCTTCACGATGGGGCTGTCGGCGGCGTCGCCCAAAAGGCGGCGATAGCCCGCATCGGCATAGAGCATGACGTCCTGCGTGGCCTCATATTCCAGCTGCAGCTGCACCCCGACGTCCTGAATGCCGCTTTCGGCCTTGAAGGCGGAGAACTTGCCGCCCGAGGCGACGGCTTCGGAGGGGGTGACGCCGAAATAGGTCGACATGTATTCGGAATCGGCGAAAGTGAGCCGCGGGCCGAACTTGACCAGCAACCTGTCGGAGGGTCGCGCCAGCGCATCCACGCCAACCTCGCCGACGACCCCGTGATGCCCGTTGAAGCCACGGCGCACTTCCGCGAAGGCTTCCACCCAGTCGCCCTTGTAGCGCACGCCGCCGCCAAGCTCGATGGCCCAGTCCACCTTTTTGAGGCCGGTCAGCTCCGCCTCGTCGCGTTCCCCGACGAATTTCGCGGTCGGATAGATCGCAAGGCCAGCGTCCTCACGGTAATCGGAAACCTTGCCAAGCACCGGCAGCACCAGAAAGCGCAGTTTGACGATGGGGGTGGGGGAGAGCATGTAGCTGTCCGCGCCGGGATATTGCGGGGCCATACGTCCGCCCACGCCAAGCTCGAAGATGATATCCGTGCCGGGTTCCGGCCCGGTGGGCTCGGCCAGAGCCGGCACCGTCACAAACGATGCCGCCATTGCGGCTGCGAGGCCAAATCCGAGATATCCGCGAGAAAGAGCATTCCCCATTGCGCCGTTCATCCTGAGCATGTTGGGACCATCAAACTGCCCGCACAATAGGTCAGCCCGGTTAACAAGCAAAACCGGATTCAACCGATCCGGCGCTTTGCAACCGGGTAACATGCTGCCGCGCGCGTGTTTTCGGCTTCGGGTTGCGCAAAGGTCACAGCCGGAACCCTTGCGCGAAGGGTCGCGCTGCAAACCGGCGGCATATCGAAGGCGCCGCGAGGCGCCATCAGGCGCACAAGGGGCGGCTGTCGGGGGCTTCCGCCGCAAGAAACTGGGAGACGGCAGTGCGAATCGCCTCGTAGAGGGCCGGCACCGAAAGGGCATGGGCGCGATCGCGACAGGCGAGCCGCCAGTGGCGGCGCTCGGCCCCATTGCACCAGTCGGGCGCATTTTGGGGAAATGCGACCCCGAGCGCGATGATCATGTCGGGCACCGGCGCATGGGGCATGGCGAAGAGCTGCCAGGATTTCGGTTGCAGCAGAGCGGTCGCATGCCCGCGCCCGCGCAGATGACGCTCCACGCCGGGATGGATCTGTCCCGCCGGGGTTTCGGATGCGGAGAAGGCGCGAAATGTCCCGCGGGCCTCGCGGTTCAGACAGACTTCCGCCATCGGACCAAGTATGGCGTTATCAGGACACAGAAAAAGCACGTTGCTCACGGGGGGACCTCCGGGTCGGGGGGATCGGTGTCGTCCTCTGCGTGAGCCCAATAGCGGTGCTTTCCAACATCCGTGTGACGGCACACGCAGAGAGCGAAGAAACGCACAAATCGCGAAAAAGATGCAGGCGCTGTTGCGCGGGACGGGCCGGGTCTGGCATCTGAAAAAACGAACCGGTTTGGCAGCGGGAGCGGTGTTGGTCTGCCCTGGCCTGCGCGGTCACCACATTTCCCCCGTATTGCGGTGCAAGGAGGACGGTGCGTTGCCTGTGCTCGCAACAGGCGAGCGTTGCACCGATGCCGCGGTTTCACGGTTCACGGGTGGGCATCGGGCGGGTAGATTGATCAAAACGGATCAAGGAACGAATCGGTATGAAGAAGGCGGCATCCATCGCTGCAATGCTGTGTCTGGGAGCCCTGGCGGCTGGTTGTACGCGTTTTGATTACGGGCGTTCTCCGTCGCCGGCCGTAAGCGCTCCGCGCCAGCCCGTCTCCGAAGGCGGGGGGCTGCAGCCGCTGGTGGTTGCCCCCGATCAGGGCCAGCCCTCCTATGGACAGCCCGGTTACGGGCAGCCGGGCTATGGAAATGGCGGCTATGCGAATGGCGGCTATGGCAACGGAACCTATCCGCAAGGCACCGTCATCGGCCCTGACGGTCAGCCGGTCAGCCAGCCGGGCGCGCAGGGCACGGACGTGGCCGCTGCCACGCCGCAGGGCGGAGCGACGTCCAACCAGTCGGCACCGCCTGCCGGAGCGCCGCAGATCGGCCGGACCGAGCTTCTCGGCGGCTGGACAATCTCGGCGGGCGGAAATTCCTGCAAGCTCTTCATGAACCTCACGAAGTGGAGCGGTGGCTACCGCGCCAACACGCAAGGTTGCGGTGGTCCTCCGCTTGGCGCGATCGCTGCGTGGGATCTGAACGGCGCGCAGGTCATCTTGAAGGATAGCAACGGCGTCCAGCTCGCCACGCTCTACAAGAGCGGCAACGAACGCTATGACGGGCGCACCGGCGCGGGCTATCCGATCTCGGTCTCTCGCTAAACATCTCCTATCCGAATTTTGGGCCCGGGGCTCCTTATTGGAGCTCCGGGTTTATTATTATCTTGCCTGATGTAATATACTCTGACGTCATTGCCCTTTAGTCGATCTGGCTATTCTCATTTTAAAACTGTCTGGACCCGTCCGTAAGGAAATGTAACCATACGGCATTTGGGGGAAAATATTTAACATGGCGAAATATGATCCATTGAAGTTGCACCTTGCCCAGTTGCCGGATTTCGAATGGACGGCGGGCTTCGATGAAATCGAGCGGATCCTCGGAGGCGCTCTGCCGGCCAGTGCCACGGCCCATCGCACCTGGTGGGCGAATTCCGGCGGCCTGCTGGTGCATCAGGAAGCGTGGTTGACCGCCGGGTGGCGCGTTCGGCAGGTTGATATTTCCCGCCGTCAGGTGACGTTCCAGCGCGCGCGTCTGGGCGCCGCGCTTGCGCGAAGTGGCGAGCGTTCGGGCAAGGACAAACAGCCGACGCCGGCGCGCGCCAATGGCGGCTTGCCAGCCTCGTTGCGCAAGGCGCTGGAAACCAGCCGGAAGCCGCTGAACCTGTCGGCCCGCATCGACTGGTCGGAAATCGGGTCGGCCCGCCGCAACGGTTCGGGCTGGCATTTGCCGGAAGCAGGACATGTGCCCGCATTGTGCCGGTTCCACATTTTCAATGGTGACGATCATCGGGTTCTGGTGGTCATCACCCGTGATCTGGATGCCTTCCTGCGGGCCGCGGAGGCCGGCGGAAAGGCTGCTGCCAAGGTTGAACAGGCGAGCGAAGTGGCGGAGGCCATGGCGTCCGCCGATCATGTGGTGGTGGATGCCGCCACGCCGGGGCAGGCATGGATCCTCGTTGACGGGCGCGGCCACAAGGCCGATCTCGGTGATGACGGCGAGCGCTGGTTCGTGGCCTGGGCGGCAGCCGTCGGCAATCGGCAGACAGGGCTCGAAGCGGAACTGATCGCAAGCTGAAGCCTGGCCGATGCCTGGACCGGGCATCGGCGCGTCCCCCACCTTCCTTCCGCTCTCCATGCGCGCTCCCAACCGGGGCTTGCGCCTTTTTCCCCGCGCGCAGCGATGCGACCGCTGGCCTGACCTGGCTGGCCGCCGCCCCGGACCTTCATCGGCTTGCTGGTGTTCTCCGGGGCACGGCGACGCGGTGGCCTTGTCGGATTTCCCGTGATCGGAAAGGCTGGATGAGCGGTCCGCATGTGTGCTGGTCACGGGCGCGCGCAGGGTTGTACGCTCTGGTGAGGTTTTCGGGATGTAACCCGGGTCAAACGGCCAGCCCGAAGATCGCTCAAAAGGGAGGTAGCCGGATGAGCCTTGTTCCTGTGCTCGATGACGACGAGATGTGCGCTGAAGCCCGTGCTGTCATCGATGATATCCGCGCCACGCGCCAGACCGATTTCATCAACAATTTCTGGCGTGTGCTTGCCAATGATCCGGTCGCTCTCCGGCGGACATGGGAAAGTCTGCGCGAGGTGATGGGCCCTGGCACGATCGATCCGCTGACCAAGGAGATGATCTATGTGGCCGTCTCCATCGCCAACAACTGCGAGTACTGCATCCGCTCGCACACGGCGGCGGCCCGCAAGCGCGGCATGAGCGATGCGCAACTGATGGAGCTTCAGTCCGTCGTTGCCATGGCCAGCGAAACAAATCGTCTGGCGGTGGGGCTTCAGGTGCCGGTTGACGCGGCATTCCTGGGTGCCCGCTCTGCCCCTGCGTCGTCAGACGATTAGCGGGCAAAGGGGCTCTCTTGGCCCAAAAAAGATGGAAAGCCCATGAAACCTCTCGCCTTTCGCGCGCTTGTCAATAAGCGGCGCAAGGTTTATCGCTGCATTAGACTGCGACCTTTCGTCCGCCGGTAATGTCTCTTTCGGCGGGCGCCAGGGCGCCCTCCGCCCTCCGTGCTTCAAGTCTGGAAGCTATGCCAATGTCTGCTCCCGAAACGCCGACGCCCAGCGTCCGCGAACGTTACGAGGCGATGGTCTCTGCCGGGGAGTTGTCCCCCGATCCCGCCCAGCGCGAGATTGTCAGCCGCCTCGACGCCCTCAATGAAAGCCTGTCCCGCCGTCCGGAGACGAAGCTGTCCCCGCTGGGCTGGCTCTTCGGCAAGAAACAACCTGCCGAGACCCTGAAGGGGCTCTATGTCTGGGGATCTGTCGGGCGCGGCAAGACCATGCTGATGGATCTCTTCTTCGAACGTGCCAATGTCAAACGCAAACGGCGGGCACATTTTCATGAGTTCATGAGCGATGCCCACGAGCGCATCCATGCCGCGCGTCAGAAGATCAAGGCGGGCGTTCTCAAGGGGCCGGATCCGATTGCGCCGGTGGCCGACGCCCTGGCCAAGGAAACCGAGCTTCTCTGTTTCGATGAATTCTCCGTGACCGATATCGCCGACGCCATGCTGCTCGGACGGCTTTTCGAGAAGCTCTTCGATGCCGGCGTCGTGGTGGTTGCCACCTCCAATGTCGATCCAGACGATCTCTACAAGGACGGCCTCAATCGCGGCCACTTTCTGCCCTTCATCAAGCTCTTGAAAACCCACGTGGATGTCTTCAATCTCGATAGCCCGACCGACTATCGGCTGGAGAAGCTGGCGGGCACGCCTGTCTATCTTTCGCCGCTCGGAGAGGCCGCGGATGCGGAGATGGAGCGTATCTGGCAGGCGCTGACGCAAGGGACGAAGGCGCGCGCGGACAGGCTGGAAGTGAAGGGCCGATGGATCGAGGTTCCGCAAACGGCATGTGGGGTGGCGCGCTTCACTTTCGCCGACCTTTGCGCCCGCCCCTACTCCGCCGCCGATTACCTGCGTGTCGCCAATGCCTTCCATACGGTCATGCTGGAACATGTACCCGTCATGCAGCAGAACAGGCGCAATGAAGCCAAGCGTTTCATCAACCTGATCGACGCGCTTTACGATCATCGCATCAAGTTGGTGGTCTCCGCGGAGGCCGAGCCGGACCAGCTTTATCTGGGCACAAGCGGGACGGAGAAGTTCGAATTCGATCGAACGATTTCCCGTCTGACGGAAATGCGTTCCGAAGAGTATCTGGAGGACGCAAAGGAAGGAATTGATTGAGTTTCGGGCCGGAAATCCGTGTGGGAGCCGAAAAAGGGACTGACCTACGGATATTTTACCCCGTACAATTGTCGAAGCTTGGTCCGGGCGGTTGCGCCGCGCGGGCAAAGAGAGTATCGACACCGCGACCATATGACCTATGGCCGTAGCTGACGTTTACGTAAAGGGAAACCAACAGCATGGCGCGAAATAAGATCGCACTCGTAGGGTCGGGCCAGATCGGTGGCACGCTCGCACATCTCGCAGGTTTGAAGGAACTCGGCGACGTCGTCATGTTCGACATCGCTGAAGGCGTCCCGCAGGGCAAAGCGCTGGACATTGCGGAATCGTCGCCCGTCGACGGTTTTGACGTGAAGCTGGCCGGCACGAATACCTACGAGGCCCTGGAGGGCTCGGATGTCGTGATCGTGACCGCCGGTGTTCCCCGCAAGCCCGGCATGAGCCGCGATGATCTCCTTGAGATCAACCTGAAGGTCATGGAGCAGGTGGGCGCGGGCCTCAAGAAGTATTGCCCGAACGCTTTCGTCATCTGCATCACCAACCCGCTCGACGCCATGGTCTGGGCGCTGCAGAAGTTCTCCGGCCTGCCCGCCAACAAGGTGGTCGGCATGGCGGGCGTTCTCGACAGCTCGCGCTTCCGTCACTTCCTTGCCGATGAATTCGATGTCTCCGTCAAGGACGTCACCGCCTTCGTGCTCGGCGGCCACGGCGACACCATGGTTCCGCTGACCCGCTATTCCACGGTCGCCGGCATTCCGCTGCCCGATCTGGTCAAGATGGGCTGGTGCACGCAGGAGCGTCTCGACGAGATCGTCCAGCGCACCCGTGACGGTGGTGCGGAGATCGTTTCGCTTCTCAAGACCGGCTCCGCCTTCTACGCGCCCGCGGCCTCCGCGATCGCCATGGCCGAGAGCTATCTCTATGACAAGAAGCGCGTGATGCCCTGCGCGGCGCATCTGGATGGCCAATATGGCCTGTCCGACACCTATGTCGGCGTCCCGACCGTGATCGGCGCCGGGGGCATCGAACGGATCATCGAGATCGACCTGAACGCCGACGAAAAGGCGAATTTCGAAAAGTCCGTCGCCGCTGTCGACGGTCTGGTCCAAGCCTGCAAGAAGATCCAGCCTGCGCTGGCGTGATTGGGCGAGGGGGGCAACGGCTCCCCTTTGTCATTTTGAAGGTGCGCGATCGGGAGGAAGACAACCGGATCGCGCATCTGCTGAGAATGGCGCATGACCCCCGGCCCGATGCCGGACCATGCGCAGGATCCTGAAACGAGAGATCTCTCGAGGGAGTCGTCATGAACATCCACGAGTACCAGGCCAAGGCGCTGCTGAAGGAATTCGGTGCCCCTGTCGCCTCTGGTGTGCCCATTTTCTCCGCCGACGAGGCCGAAGCCGCAGCCAAGCAGCTTCCCGGCCCGCTTTACGTGGTCAAGTCGCAGATTCATGCGGGCGGCCGCGGCAAGGGCAAGTTCAAGGAACTGGGCCCCGACAGCAAGGGCGGCGTCCGCCTTGCCAAGACCATCGAGGAGGTGGTCGCCAACGCCAAGGAAATGCTTGGCAACACGCTCGTGACACAGCAGACCGGCGCTGCCGGCAAGGTCGTCAACCGCCTCTATATCGAGGATGGTGCCGACATCGATCGCGAACTGTACCTCTCCCTGCTCGTTGACCGCACCGTCGGCCAGGTCGCCTTTGTGGCCTCCACGGAAGGTGGCATGGACATCGAGGAAGTCGCGGCCCACACGCCGGAAAAGATCCTCACCCTGCCGATCGACCCGGATGCGGGCGTGACGGCGGAAGCCGCCGGCAAGGTCTGCGACGCGCTGAAGCTTGAGGGCGCGGCGCGCGAAGACGGGCTGAAGCTCTTCCCGATCCTCTACAAGGCCTTCACCGAGAAGGACATGAGCCTTCTGGAGATCAACCCGCTGATCGTCATGACGGACGGTCACCTGCGCGTCCTCGACGCCAAGGTCTCCTTCGACGGCAACGCGCTCTTCCGCCACGACGACGTGATGGCTCTGCGCGACAAGTCGGAAGAAGACGAGAAGGAAATCGAGGCCTCCAAGTTCGACCTCGCCTATGTGGCGCTCGATGGCGACATCGGCTGCATGGTGAACGGTGCGGGCCTTGCGATGGCCACCATGGACATCATCAAGCTCTACGGCTCCGAGCCTGCGAACTTCCTCGATGTCGGCGGCGGCGCCTCCAAGGAGAAGGTCACCGCGGCCTTCAAGATCATCACCGCCGACCCGAACGTGAAGGGCATTCTGGTCAACATCTTCGGCGGCATCATGCGTTGCGACGTCATCGCCGAGGGCGTGGTCGCGGCCGTGAAGGACGTCGGACTTCAGGTGCCGCTGGTCGTGCGCCTCGAAGGCACGAATGTCGAGCTCGGCAAGAAGATCATCAACGAGAGCGGTCTCAACGTGATCGCCGCCGATGACCTCGACGATGCCGCGCAGAAGATCGTCAAGGCCGTGAAGGAGGGCAAGTAATGTCCATTCTCGTCAACAGAGACACCAAGGTCATTGTTCAGGGCCTGACCGGCAAGACCGGCACGTTCCACACCGAGCAGGCGCTCGCCTATTACGGCACCAAGATGGTTGCCGGCGTTCACCCCAAGAAGGGTGGCGAGACCTGGACGTCCGGTCTCGACGGCGCGGCCGAGCTGCCGATCTTCACCACCGTCGGTGATGCCAAGGAAGCGACCGGCGCCGATGCCTCCGTGATCTACGTCCCGCCCGCAGGGGCCGGTGCTGCGATCATCGAAGCGATCGACGCGGAAATTCCGCTCATCATCTGCATCACGGAAGGCATTCCGGTGATGGACATGGTCAAGGTGAAGGCCAAGCTCGACAAGTCCAAGTCGCGCCTGATCGGCCCGAACTGCCCGGGCGTTCTGACGCCAGAAGAGTGCAAGATCGGCATCATGCCGGGCTCCATCTTCAAGAAGGGTTCTGTCGGCATCGTCTCGCGCTCCGGCACGCTGACCTATGAAGCCGTGTTCCAGACGTCCAATGCCGGTCTCGGCCAGACGACGGCTGTCGGCATCGGCGGTGACCCGGTCAAGGGCACCGAGTTCATTGACATGCTGGAAATGTTCCTCGCCGACGATGCGACGGAGTCCATCATCATGATCGGTGAAATCGGCGGTTCGGCCGAAGAGGAAGCCGCCCAGTTCATTGCCGATGAGGCCAAGAAGGGCCGCAGGAAGCCGATGGCCGGCTTCATCGCGGGCCGCACGGCGCCTCCGGGCCGCACCATGGGCCATGCCGGTGCGGTGATCTCCGGCGGCAAGGGCGGCGCGGAAGACAAGATCGCGGCGATGGAAGCTGCAGGCATCAAGGTCTCGCCGTCTCCCGCCAAGCTCGGCGAGACGCTGGTTGAGGTCCTGAAGGGCTGATGAATGATCCGACCGGCGGCGGATGCCGCCGCCGGTTACGCGCCTGCCTCATGCAAGGTGCTGACGGTATTGTGACTGCCTGGTATGCAGACAATCCCTTAAGTGCTTGCTTGACGAGGGCTTCCGGAGTTAGACGGACGCCCTTTACGGTATGATGATGCGGCAATATGGCGCATACTGACGACGAGCTGATGAAGCACTGACGAAGAGAGGGCGGCCTTTGCGGGCCGCGCTCACACATCATCGGGGACGGTTGCCGTCCTCACACTGGCCACAAGGCGCGGCTGGAACGTCGCGCCGTCATGAGCGGGGCGGAGGTCAATACCCTTCGCTGACAGACACAATGGCACGGCAGGACGCGAACGAAGCATTCGCACTGACGTCGTTCCTTTACGGCGCGAACGCAGCCTATATCGAAGACCTCTATGCGCAATATCAGGAAAATCCGGCTTCGCTGGATGTGGTATGGCGTGATTTCTTCGACAAGCTGAAGGACGAGCCCGCGGACGTCGTCAAACAGGCGCGCGGCGCAAGCTGGAAACGGCCCGACTGGCCGATGACGCCCAATAGCGAACTTGTGGCGGCACTCGACGGCAACTGGGCCGCGCTTGAGCCGAAGATCGCGGAAAAGATCAAGGACAAGGCTGCCGCCAAGGGCGCGCCCATGTCGGAAGCGCTGGTCCAGCAGGCGACCCGCGATTCCGTGCGCGCGCTGATGATGATCCGCGCCTATCGCATGCGCGGCCATCTGCAGGCCGACCTCGATCCCTTGAAGCTTGAGCCGATGAAGGATCACGTCGAGCTGCATCCGGGCACCTATGGCTTTGCGGAGGCCGACTGGGACCGTCCGATCTTCATCGATCACGTTCTGGGGCTGGAATTCGCCACCATCCGCGAGATGCTGGCGATCCTCAAGCGCACCTATTGCTCCACGCTGGCCGTGGAGTTCATGCACATCTCCGATCCGGCTGAAAAGGCCTGGATTCAGGAGCGCATCGAAGGCCCGGACAAGCAGATCACCTTCACCAAGGAAGGCAAGAAGGCCATCCTCAACAAGCTGGTTGAGGCGGAGGGCTTCGAGAAGTTCCTTGATGTCAAATACACCGGCACCAAGCGTTTCGGTCTGGACGGTGGCGAGGCGCTTCTGCCCGCGCTGGAACAGATCATCAAGCGCGGCGGTCAGCTGGGCCTGAAGGAAATCGTTCTCGGCATGGCTCACCGCGGCCGTCTGAACGTTCTCTCCCAGGTGATGGGCAAGCCGCTTCGCGCCATCTTCCACGAGTTCAAGGGCGGGTCCTACGCGCCCGACGACGTGGAAGGCTCCGGCGACGTGAAGTACCACCTCGGCGCATCGTCCGACCGCGAGTTCGACGGCAACAAGGTGCACCTCTCGCTCACCGCGAACCCCTCGCATCTGGAAATCGTCAACCCGGTGGTGCTGGGCAAGGCCCGCGCCAAGCAGGACCAGCACTCCGTCAAGGATGGGCATTGGGTGGAGACGGTTGACGTCGACCGCTCCAAGGTCCTGCCGCTGCTGCTGCACGGCGATGCCGCCTTTGCCGGTCAGGGCGTCGTGGCCGAATGTTTCGGCCTGTCGGCCCTTCGCGGTCACCGCACCGGCGGTTCGATCCACTTCATCATCAACAACCAGATCGGCTTCACGACGAACCCGCGTTTCTCGCGCTCGTCGCCATACCCCTCCGACGTCGCCAAGATGATCGAGGCGCCGATCTTCCACGTGAACGGCGATGACCCGGAAGCCGTGGTCTATGCGGCCAAGGTCGCGACGGAATTCCGTCAGGCCTTCGGCAAGCCGGTCGTCATCGACATGTTCTGCTATCGCCGCTTCGGCCACAATGAGGGCGACGAACCCGCCTTCACCCAGCCGATCATGTATCGCGAGATCCGTCAGCATCCGACCACGCTGCAGATCTATGCCGACAAGCTCATCGGCGAGGGTGTGGTCACCGCCGACGAGGTCGAGGCGCTGCGCGCTGAATGGCGGGCCCGCAACGACGAAGAGTTCGAAGCCGGCCAGGCCTACAAGCCCAACAAGGCGGACTGGCTCGACGGCAAGTGGGCGGGCCTGAAGCAGGCCGCCAGCAGCGAGGACCCGCGCCGCGGCCAGACCGGCCTGAGCGATGCCACGCTGCGCGATCTCGGCACGAAGCTCTCCACGATCCCTGACGATTTCAATGCCCATCGCACCATCCGGCGCTTCATGTCGAACCGCGCCAAGATGATCGAGACGGGCGAGAACATCGACTGGGCGACCGCCGAGGCGCTGGCCTTCGGATCCCTTCTGAAGGAAGGCCACAAGGTGCGCCTGTCCGGTCAGGACGTGGAGCGCGGCACCTTCTCGCAGCGCCATTCCGTGCTCTACGATCAGGAGACGGAAGCCCGCTACATCCCGCTCGCCAATGTGAGCGAGGATCAGGAGCGCTACGAGGTCATCAACTCGATGCTGTCGGAAGAGGCGGTGCTTGGCTTCGAATATGGCTACACGCTGGCCGAGCCCAACGCCCTGACGCTCTGGGAAGCGCAGTTCGGCGATTTCGCCAACGGCGCGCAGGTGATCTTCGACCAGTTCCTGTCGTCGGGCGAACGCAAGTGGCTGCGCATGTCGGGTCTCGTCTGTCTGCTGCCGCATGGCTATGAGGGGCAGGGTCCCGAGCACTCCTCGGCCCGTCTGGAGCGCTATCTCCAGATGTGCGCGGAAGACAACATGCAGGTTGCCTATTGCTCCACGCCGGCCAACTACTTCCACATTCTGCGTCGGCAGCTGAAGCGCGATTTCCGCAAGCCGCTGATCCTGATGACGCCGAAGTCGCTGCTGCGCCACAAGCGCTGCGTCTCGCGGCTTTCGGAACTGGCCGACGACACCTCGTTCCACCGCATCCTGTGGGATGACGCGGATATGGGGCTGGATACGACGCCGAAGCTCGTCGCCGACGACAAGATCCGGCGCGTGGTGATGTGCACGGGCAAGGTCTATTACGATCTGCTGGAAGAGCGCGAGAAACGCGGCATCGACGATGTCTATCTGCTGCGCGTCGAGCAGCTCTATCCCTTCCCGACAAAGGCGCTGGCCCAGGAGCTCACCCGCTTCAAGAATGCGGACATGGTCTGGTGTCAGGAAGAGCCGAAGAACATGGGCTCGTGGACGCATGTCCAGCCCTATCTGGAATGGGCTCTGGCGCAGATCGAGGCCAAGACCGAGCGTCCGCGTTATGTCGGCCGCCCGGCAGCGGCAGCGACCGCCACGGGCCTCATGTCCAAGCACATGGCGCAGCTCCGCGCCTTCCTCGACGAAGCTTTCGCCGAGAGCTGATCTTGAGGCGGCGAGCGCGCGTCGCGCCCGCCGCTTCCCGCCATATCGACCGTAAAACCGCAGCATGGCTGCTAAGCGAAGAGACGAAATAACATGGCAAC
Source organism: Breoghania sp. (assembly GCF_963674635.1). Classification (NCBI taxonomy): domain Bacteria; kingdom Pseudomonadati; phylum Pseudomonadota; class Alphaproteobacteria; order Hyphomicrobiales; family Stappiaceae; genus Breoghania; species Breoghania sp. The sequence continues at coordinate 2,983,305 of NZ_OY771475.1, read as the reverse complement.
GGAAATCCGCGTGCCCACCCTGGGCGAATCCGTGACCGAAGCCACCATCGCGCAGTGGTTCAAGAAGCCCGGCGAGGCCGTCGCCGTCGATGAGCCGCTCGTCGAGCTGGAAACAGACAAGGTGACGATCGAAGTGCCGGCCCCGGCTGCGGGCACGATCGAGAGCATTCTGGTCGCCGAAGGCGAAACCGTTGAGGTCGGCGCCCTGCTCGGCACGCTGGCCGAAGGCGCAGGTGCCTCGGCTGCCCCCGCCGCTTCCGCCCCGGCGCCTGCCGCGTCTGCTCCGGCCCCGGCTTCCGAGGCTCCGGCGTCTGCCGCGAAGGCCGGATCCGACATGCCGCCTGCTCCTTCCGCCCAGAAGATGATGGCGGAAAAGGGCGTCTCCGCTTCCGACGTTGAAGGCTCCGGCAAGCGTGGCCAGATCCTGAAGGGCGACGTGATGGCGGCCATGGAAAAGACCTCCGCCGCTCCGGCTCCGGCAGCTGCTGCGCGTGGTCCTGTGGCTGTCGAGGATGAAGCGCGCGAAGAGCGCGTGCGCATGACCAAGCTGCGCCAGACCATCGCGCGCCGCCTGAAGGACGCGCAGAACACGGCCGCCATGCTCACCACCTACAATGAGGTGGACATGGGCCCGATCATGGATCTGCGGAAGACCTACAAGGATCTCTTCGAGAAGAAGCACGGCGTGAAGCTCGGCTTCATGGGCTTCTTCACCAAGGCCGTGTGCCATGCGCTGAAGGAGATCCCCGCGGTCAATGCCGAGATCGACGGCACCGACCTCATCTACAAGAACTTCTGCAACATCGGCGTGGCGGTCGGCACCGACAAGGGCCTTGTCGTTCCGGTCGTGCGCGATGCGGACCAGATGTCCATTGCCGAGATCGAAAAGAAGATCGCCGAATTCGGTCGCAAGGCCCGTGACGGCAAGCTCGGCATCGACGAGATGCAGGGCGGCACCTTCACCATCTCCAACGGCGGTGTCTACGGCTCGCTGATGTCCTCGCCGATCCTGAACGCGCCGCAGTCGGGCATTCTCGGCATGCACAAGATCCAGGAACGCCCGATGGTGGTGAACGGCCAGATCGTGGCGCGTCCGATGATGTATCTGGCGCTGTCCTACGATCACCGCGTGGTCGACGGCAAGGAAGCGGTGACCTTCCTCGTGCGCATCAAGGAAAGCCTGGAAGACGTCCAGCGCCTCGTGCTGGACCTCTAGCACCGTCAAGACGAAACAGGCCGCCGCCCCGACGGGGCGGCGGTTTTTCCAAAACCCGGCAGGTGAGCCCTCAGGGGCAGGGGCAGGGAGCAGGGAAATGAACCTGGAATTCCTGATGACCGCACTGGTTGTGGTGCTGCTTCCGGGCACCGGTGTCGTCTATACCGTGGCCGTCGGTCTCTCCGGCGGGCGTCTTGCGGCCATTGCGGCTGCAACCGGCTGCACATTCGGTATCGTTCCTGCCATTGCCGCCTCGGTCCTCGGGCTTTCCGCCCTGATGCATGCAGGCGCGCTCGCCTATCAGATCATCCGCTTCGCCGGTGTCGCCTATCTTCTCTATCTGGCCTGGCAGACGCTGCGCAATTCGGGCCCCATTGCCCTGCTGGACGCTGACCGGCCGCAGAAATCCTTCTTCGCCATCGCGCGAACGGGCTGCCTGATCAACGTACTGAACCCCAAGCTCACGGTGTTTTTCCTCGCCTTTCTGCCCCAATTCGTTGCCCCGGGCCAAGGCGCGGTCACAGCGCAGATGCTGGCCATGGGGGCGGTGTTCATGGCCATGACCTTTGTGGTCTTCGTGCTCTACGGGGCCTTCGCCGCCCATGTCGGGGCGGTGGTTCTCAAGAGCGAGGCCGTGGTGAAATGGATGCACCGCATGGTGGCGCTGGCCTTTGCCGGTTTCGGTCTGCGACTGGCGCTGTCCTCAAGGTAGATCACGGCACTGGACCTTCAGGAAAGGGCAATCGGATGATGGCTAGGCAAAGCGTTCGGTTCGAGCTGACAGGTGGCGTGAGGCCGGTGGGCTTGGTTTGCGCAATCTGGCTTGTCATGGCCGCCCTTGTTCCCGGTTCCGCGCGGGCTGCCGATCCCAACGCGATCATGGGCGGAGGCCCTCAGGTGTCCCCGCCTGCGCCAGCGGAAACCTCAAGCGCCCTTGCACGCCTTGCCGGGACCTACACTGCCGAAGGTCGCAACGCCGACGGTTCGCGCTATACCGGCTCGGTTGCCATCCGCATCGAGGGCGCGCGCGCCAGGTTTCGCTGGGATATCGCCGGACAGGTCTACACGGGCACGGGCCTTCTTGCGGGCAATGTTCTGACTGTTGACTGGGGACAGGCCGATCCGGTGATCTATATAGTCAACGACGACGGCACGCTGAGCGGGACCTGGGACCGCGGGCGTGCCTCGGAAAAGCTGATCCCGCGGCGCTGAGGCGCGAAGGGAGTGGTGCTGCCGGGAATGAGGAAACCAATGCCACGAAAGCTGACCTGCCGGAGCGAGGCGAACAGATGCGAGGTGCGCCCATGAGCGCGCCCGTCATGCTGGTCACCGGCGGCTCGCGCGGCATCGGGGCTGCGACGGCGCATCTGGCGGCTCAGGCCGGATACCGTGTCGTCGTCAATTACGCCGCCAATTCGGCTGCCGCCGATATGGTGGTCGGCGATATCATCGCCGATGGCGGGCAGGCCTTCGCCATCGGGGCCGACGTCTCCGACGAGGAGGCCGTGTTGGCGATGTTCGAGCAGATCGATGTCCGCTATGGCCGCCTCGATGGGCTGGTCAACAATGCGGGCGTGGTCGACGATGCCGAGCGGCTGGAAGACATGTCGATGGATCGTCTGCGCCGGATGTTCGAGATCAATGTCTTCGGCACCATGTTGTGCGCACGTGAGGCGGTGAAGCGCATGTCGAGTGCTCATGGTGGGCGCGGCGGCACGATCGTGAACCTGTCATCCGCGTCGGTGACGCTCGGATCGCCGTCGCAATTCATCGACTATGCGTCGTCCAAAGGCGCGGTGGAGACCTTCACCATGGCGCTTGCCAAGGAAGTGGTGGGGGAGAAAATCAGGGTGAATGCCGTCAGACCCGGCATCATCGATACGGAAATTCATGCCAGCGGCGGCGACCCGGACCGGGTGGCGCGGCTTGGCTCCTCACTGCCGATGGGGCGCGCGGGAACCGCAGAAGAAGTGGCAAGCGCGATCATCTGGCTGTCGAGCGATGTTTCGTCCTACACGACGGGCGCGGTTGTGGATGTATCCGGCGGCCGCGCCGTGTGAATGCTCAAGACCCGGTGTGAAGGCCGGGTGGAAATCAACCTGACAAGAGGCTCCGATGTCCTACGATCTCTGCATTATCGGCTCCGGCCCCGGTGGTTATGTGTGTGCGGTGAAGGCCGCGCAGCTCGGCCTGAAGGTGGCTGTTGTCGAGAAACGCGCAACCTATGGCGGCACCTGCCTGAATATTGGATGTATCCCGTCCAAGGCGCTGCTGCACACATCGGAGCTGTTTGAGGAAGCGAGCCACGCCTTTGAAGGCTTCGGCATCAAGGTCGGCAAGCCCAAGCTCGACCTGCCCACCATGATGAAGCACAAGCAGGACGTGATCGATTCCAACACCGGCGGCGTGACCTTCCTGTTCAAGAAGAACAAGATCGACGCCATCCAGGGCACCGGCAAGATTGCCGCTCCCGGCAAGGTGGAAGTCACCGGCGAAGACGGCTCCACCCAGACGCTGGAAGCGAAGAACATCGTCATCGCCACCGGCTCCGACGTCGCGCCGCTGCCGGGCATCGAGATTGACGAGAAGAAGGTCGTCTCCTCCACCGGCGCGCTGTCGCTGGAAAAGGTGCCGGGCAAGATGATCGTGGTCGGTGCGGGCGTGATCGGGCTTGAGCTCGGCTCCGTCTGGCGTCGTCTCGGCGCCGAGGTGACGGTGGTCGAATTCCTCGACCGCATCCTGCCGGGCATGGATGGCGATGTCGCCAAGAACTTCCAGCGCATCCTCAAGAAGCAGGGCTTCGACTTCAAGCTCGGCGCGAAGGTGACGGGCGTGGAGAAGGCAGGAAGCGGCCTGAAGGTTTCCGTGGAACCGGCCTCCGGCGACGGCAAGGCGGAAACACTTGAAGCCGATGTGGTTCTGGTCGCCATCGGACGGCGTCCCTACACCGAAGGCCTGGGCCTTGAGGCGGTCGGCGTTGAGCTCGATGAGCGCAAGCGCGTGAAGACCGACGCCCACTTCAAGACCTCTGTTGACGGCATCTACGCCATCGGCGACGTGATCGCCGGTCCGATGCTGGCCCACAAGGCCGAGGATGAGGGTGCAGCCCTTGCCGAGATCCTCGCCGGTCAGGCCGGTCACGTGAATTACGACGTCATTCCGGGCGTGGTCTACACCATGCCGGAGGTTGCAAGCGTCGGGAAGACGGAAGAGGACCTGAAGGCGGCGGGCATCAAGTACAAGGCGGGCAAGTATCCCTTCTCCGCCAATGGCCGCGCCCGTGCCATCGGACAGACCGACGGGTTCATCAAGATCCTCGCCGATGCGGAGACCGACCGGGTCCTCGGCGCACACATGATCGGCGCGGGTGTCGGCGAGATGATCCACGAACTGGCCGTGCTGATGGAGTTCGGCGGCTCGTCGGAAGATCTGGCACGCACCTGCCATGCGCACCCGACCCTGTCGGAAGCCGTGCGCGAGGCCGCCATGGCGACCTACGACAAGCCGATCCACATGTGATCTGACCGTTCAACGACAAGCGGATTGGGAACGCGCCCGGGGGCTCTTCGGGCGCGTTTTTCATTGTGCCGGATCTCCGTGCCTGAGGCATCGAGGGGAACCGGTTGCGGTGGCGCGGCGTTTTCCTCCCGAAGCAGGCTCGAACACGGGCCTTGAAACCGTCTCAGGAGGGAAGCTCCCATGAACCGCAATGCGCTTTTCGCACTCGTCGCCGTCCTTGCCGTGGCCGCGGGCACCTTCGGCTATCTCTATTACGAGGAACAGCAGAAGACCACGGGCATCGAGGTGGAGGTCGGCAATAACGGCCTGTCCGTCGAGGCCAAGTAACGGCGCAGCGTCAGCCCTGCTGCTCGACATAGGTGTCGAAGGAGATCTTCACCGTGTCGATATGCGTCCGCATCAGCTCCGCGGCTCCGGCTCGGTCGCCGCGGGCAATCGTCTCCACGATGGTCGTATGCTCGGCCTGCGATTTCGCCAGCCGTCCGAGGGTGCGGAACTGGGCCCGGCGGAAAGGCGCAAGCCTGAGCCGGGTCGCTAGGGTGAGTTCCGCCAGATAGGCGTTGTGGCTTCCGGCATAGATCGCGTTGTGAAAGGCCTCGTTGAGTTCGTGGTAGCGCTGCGGGTCCCCCTGGCGCATCACCCCGGCGAGATCCGCAAGTATGGCTTCCAGCTCGCGCCGTTCATCCGCGCTCATGTTGACGGCCGCGAGACCGGCGCACAGGGCCTCAAGCTCGGCCATGACGATGAACATCTCGTCCAGCCGCTCCGGCGAGAGCTTCGCGACGAAGGCCCCGCAATGGGGCTTTTGCTCCACAAGCCCGCTCGCCTCCAACTGGCGCAAGGCCTCCCGAATGGGCGTGCGGGACACGCCGAACCGTGCGGCGAGGCCCATCTCATCGAGCTGTGTGCCCGGCACAAGTTCGCCCTTCACGATCTCATCGGCAAGCTGCAGGCGAATATCCTCGGTGCGGGTTCGGCTGCGTGAGGGCTTGGAAATGAGATCGTTGTCTGACGATGACATGATGGATTTGGCCCCCTGTAATTGCCCGCCATTCGCGATGCCCTGAACGAAAGGTCGAATCGCGGGGCGATCATAACGTCTTGAAATCTTGAGGGTTAGGTCTGTGTCGCCGCAGCATGGCGGGGCAGGAGGCATGGCGCAGACGCCGGGCGAATACGCCCCGCAGACCTGCGCCGGTGTCCGCCTCACCGCCCGCGTTCGATCGAGGCGGCGATGCCTGCAAGAAACCCGTCGCTTCCCGCCTCGCCGATTAGGGTGACATTTCCGGGAAGCCCGTCGCTGCGCGGAGCAACGGGGACGGCCAGGGCTGCCAGATCGAGCAGGTTCACGAAATTTGTGTATGTGCCGAGCTGGCTGTTGGGGGTGATCGGGTCGGCCTCGATTTCCGCCACTGTCACGAAACGCGGGATGGTGGGGACGCAAAGACAATCGACGCCCGCCATGTTCGCATGGGTGATGCGTTCCAGCGCCTTCAGCCGGTAAAGCCCCTCAAAGGCGTCGGCGGCGCTCAGGCCTTCCGCGGCGCTCACGATCCGGCGCGTCACCGGATGAAGGATCTCCGGTCGTGTTTCCATGATCTCGCGCAGCGCGGCATAGCGCTCCGCCACCCACGCGCCTTCATAGAGAAGGTCGGCGGTCTCGTGGAACGCGGCGAAATCGATGTTCACGATCTCCGCCCCGCGCGCGGCAAGCGTATCGAGCGTGGTCTGATAGGCGGCGGCCTGAGCCGCATCGCCGAAGAACCTGCGTTGATCACGCGGCGGCACCCCAATGCGCAGCTCCTGTTTCAGGCCCTCGGGGGCGGCGAATGCGAAGGTGCGGGAATAGGCGTCCTGCGGGTCATGGACGGCGGCGTGGGCAAAGACCGTCCAGGCATCGGCGACGTTGCGGGCAAAAACGGACATGCAGTCGAGCGTGCGGCAAGCCGGTATCATGCCAGTGGCCGAAAGCGCGCCCACGCTCGGCTTCAGGCCGACAAGATCGTTGAGGGCGGCGGGCACGCGTCCGGAGCCGGCCGTGTCGGTGCCGAGAGAAAAGCTGACAATCCCGTGGGCGACGGCGACCGCCGAGCCGGAACTGGACCCGCCCGGCACCAGGGCGGGGTCGATCGCATTTTTCGGCGCCGGATAGGGGGTGCGCACCCCCACAAGTCCGGTCGCGAACTGGTCGAGATTGGTCTTGCCGATCACGATGGCCCCCGCCGCCTTGAGCCGCGCCACCACGAAGGCGTCGCATTCGGGTCGGTATTCATAGGCGCGACAGGCCGCGGTCGTCGGCATTCCGGCCACGTCGATATTGTCCTTCACCGCGAAAGGGACGCCCCACAAGGGCCGGGCGGGGTCGAAATCGCCCAGCGCACGGACCTCATCCATCAGCGCGGTTCTGTCTGCCAGATGGATGAAGATGCCCGGATCGCCAACGTCGTCGATGCGCCCGAAGACGGCCGCAATCATCTCCTGGGGAGGGATCCCGGCAGCATAGGCCGCATGAAGGGCGGGGATTCCAGCGGCGAGATCGAGCATGGGCCTTGTCTCCTGGCAGGCATCGGCGGGTCGCAAGCCCTGAGGTTGCGAAACAACGTGGCGCACTTGCAGACAGTGCGATGGCCTGCGGTGCGACGGGCGCAAGCGCGCGCCACGGGATGGGGCAGGATCCGGGCGTTTGCTCCCGCAGACGGGGGCAAGGTGAGCTGCCTCTCTGCGCGCGAAGGCTCACGGCCTAGCCGAGTTCGAAAGTCGTGATGCCGAATATGCGCTCCACCGGCAGCTTCGGGTCGGTGCCGCGGTACATGCGGGCGGTCTCGAATTCGGGCGACAGCTCGTAGCGTTCCGCCATGCGCGCGGCCACCTCGTTTGGTTCGGGCAGATCGAGATAGACCATCCGTCCCTTGGCCTGACCGGCGAGCGCCCGAAAGAGGATGTCGGCGCTCTCGTCATCCTCGGCAAAGAGCGGCCCGATCTTGAACCCTTCCTCGCAGGCGCGGATGGCTCCGTAGCCGCGCAAGGCGCCGTCCTCGATGAGCGCAAACCCCATGTGGGTCCTTGCATCCGGCGCGAGCCAGCTTTTCAGAAACAGCTCGCGGTCGACCCCGAAAAAGGCGCGATCATAGTCGCGAACAGTTGGGAAAAGCCCCTGGCCAATGCGGTTGAGACGGGGATCGGGCGGCGTGTCGACCATCGAGAGGCCGCCATAGCGGATATTGCGATGGGCGCGTACAAAGCCGCTGCGGGCATAGTTGTCCTGCTGGGCGATGACACCGTCGAGCCCGATCGTGCCGCCGGGGGCAACCGTCTCCAGGCGCGCAAGCCCCGCCTGCCACAGGGCCCAGCCATATCCCTTGCCGCGAAATTCCGGTCGGCAGATATAAAGCCCGAGAAAGCTGAACGCCGTCCCGTAGGCCACCACCGAAATGGCGGCAACCGGCTCGTCATCCACGAAACCCATGAGGAACCCGTCCGGATCCGCACAGCGGAAGGCGGCGGCGTCCTCAAGCCCCGGATTCCAGCCCTCCTCGCGCGCCCAGTCCAGCGTCAGCGCAAGATCGTGCGGTGTCATGGTGCGGATCGTCAGGTCGGCTGGCATGGCGGTCTTTCGGGGCAAGTGTATGAGTTTGCGCGCGAGATTAACGTGCAATGTCCTTGCGGCAAAGGGCGTTGCCGCAAGGATATGCCCGGTATGCGCTCAATCCGTAAGCGGGGGCAACGCCGTGTTGCAATCGGTCCGGCTGCTTGCCACAGTGCCGCTCCCTGTCAGCAGCTCATTCCTGTCGACGCCCCGAAACGATCAGCGAGCGCAATGCGACCGATATCCCACCTGCCGTCTTTCCGAGCCATCCTGTTTTGCGCATTCCTTGCCGGTCTTGCCTCGCCCACCCCGTCCGCGCACGCCTATGATCTGCCGCTGAAAGCCTTCAAGAACGAGCTCTTCTCCGACCTTCCCATCAGCGACGTGAGCGATGACGGCGCGCGGGTCGTGGTCGATTATTCCAAGCAGCGCGACCTCTATGGCCGCGACGCGGTGCCGGAAAAGCGGGTGAAGGAGGCTTATGTCTCCAGCCGTGTCACGCGCCTGCAGGCGAATGAAACGCTCAGCCTGGGCGCGCACAAGGTCGAGTTTGCGCGTGTCGGCGCCAAGCGCGGAGCCGATTTCGCTGTCATCTTCATTCACGGGCGCGGCGGCGACCGCCGGCTTGGTGTCAACGATTACACGTTTGGCGGCAATTTCAACCGGCTGAAGAACCTCATCGTCCAGAACGGTGGAAGCTACTATGCGCCCACCGTGCGCGATTTCGAACAGGACGGCGTCGACGCGATCAGCCGTCTGGTCAAGCGCGTCCACGACCGCAACAAGAAGCGTCCCGTCATCCTCGCCTGCGCCTCCATGGGAAGCTTCATCTGCTGGGGGGCTGCGCGCAACGCAGAAACGGTCTCGCGTCTGGCCGGCATGGCGATCATCGGCGGCGCGCCCAATTCCGACTTCGTTCACACATCCGCCTATCGCGCCCGTCTGCCGCTCTACATCACCCATGGTGGTGACGACCCGGTCTATCCGGTTGGCGAACAGACCGCCTTTTTCCGCAAACTGCACGAGGCGGGTTATCCGACACGCATGACCGTGTTCGCCACCGGCTCACATGGCACCCCCATCCGCATGACCGACTGGTGGCGGCTCTTGAACTGGACACTGGCGCAAGGGCGATAGCCGCCGCCTGGCAGTCGCGCAGATCGCAACGACCGCCTGGCGAGGGGTTGCAGCATCCCTTCTGCATCGCCTTCGAGAGCCGTTCCATGGCTGGTTTTCATGTCGCACCGATTGGGCCGGAACTTTCCGGCCTCTCCTTGCGTTGGTTCGCTGAATAACTGGCGCTCTGCGGGGCCATCGGTGCCGGGTTTTGGCCCACCCCGCGAATAAGTGGAGAGGTGAAACCCGGACCTGTCAGGAGGAACTCGCGATGACGAAACAATCGCCGCGCAAGAGCGATGGCCGGAAGCCGCGAACACATCCGGCGGTGCTCGTTCTCGCTGGCCTGTTGGCCGCCTGCCTCCTTTACCTGGTTTCTCAGAGCCTGTGGGCGCTTTCGCAGAACTTCACCGCGACGGTGGATCGACCAGCAATCATCCTTTCTTCGCCCGCGTGACGGGTGCGGCAGGCGTGCGCGCGGTTGACCGGCCCTCAGGGCTATCCGGCGTCGATGATCAAGGAGAAAGACGATGGGTATCGAAGTTGGTGGCCTGATGGGCCTCGTGATACTGGTTCTGGATGTCTACGCGATCGTGAAAATTCTCGGATCCGGTGCATCCACGGGTTCCAAGGTACTGTGGGTCGTGCTGATTCTGTTGCTGCCGCTGATCGGCTTTTTGCTCTGGTTGATGGCAGGGCCGTCGCGCGCCTCATACGCCTGAACCGGGTGCTGCAATGTCATGCCCTGAATGCGGCATGACATTGCGGAAATTTTTTCACTTTGGATGGAACCGACGCGTATCAGGTGCGTTTCCTTCCTAGCGTTTGGCGATCGGAGGCGTGTGCACCGGTTGCGTTGTCTGAGGCGATCCGAGGGCTGTCGGGCCCATCATGGTCGCGCCGCCCTGCGTATCGGGCGTGAGTGACGCCGAGACTGACAAGCCGAAACGAGGCCTTGCCGGAACCGGCGAGAGGATGAAACCATGAAAAGAGACGTCATGGCTGATGAAGACAATCTTCGCCGTCAAGGCATTGGCTTCAGTGATGATATCCAGTCCAAGATCGGCACACAGCTGAAGTCGATCTATGACAGTGTGCTTGATGAGCCGGTCCCGGACCGGATCGCCATGCTGTTGCAACAGCTGGAAGAGGCGAGTCCGGCGGACTCCGGTCGGGAGCGTAATAACGATGGCTGAAGTTACGCCGGAACTGCGCAACGAATTCGTGGCCTGTATTCCCAGCATGCGTGCCTTTGCCGCCTCGTTGACCGGGGCCGGTGATCGCGCCGACGATCTGGTGCAGGAATCTCTGATGAAAGCGTGGGGCAACTTCCACTCCTTCACAGCTGGCACCAACATGCGGGCCTGGCTTTTTACGATCCTGCGCAACACCTTCTATTCCAACTGCCGCAAGGCGAAGCGGGAGGTGCAGGACAGCGATGGTACCTATGCGGCCAATCTGGCCGAGCATCCGCAGCAGCAGGGGCATCTGGATTTCGCGGATTTTCGGACCGCCCTCGACAAGCTTCCCGATGATCAGCGCGAGGCGCTGATTCTGATCGGAGCGTCGGGTTTTTCCTACGAGGAAGCGGCCGAAATTTGCGGATGTGCCATTGGTACTGTAAAAAGCCGCGTCAACCGTGCCCGGGCAAAGCTGGCGGAGATGCTAAGCGTTTCTTCCGCCGACGAGTTCGGCCCCGATGGTTCCGCTCAGGCGGTCCTGTCAATCACCTCAGTACCGACGGCCAAAAGTCGTGCCATGGGCTAAGCTTCCAACAACAAGTTCCAAGATCGATCGCCGTCTTTTCGGCTATATAGCGGGCGCCCTCATTCCACTTGCGGCGCTCGCTTTCGCCTTTTCGTATGCCGACCATGTGCGGCGAGCGGAGGCGGCGCGATCGGAATTCATTGATTATGCGCGCCTGACCGGCCAGTCGAGCGCGAAGATCATCGCGCGCGCGGAGGGCTTCGCGGCGGGCCTTGTGCTGCGTGATCGGCCCACCGCCATCGAATGCGATGCGGTCTTTGCGGCGTTGCAGGACCAGCTACCTTCGGCGATGAGTTTGCGTGTGGTCATCGATGGATTTCCGCATTGCGCTCGCACACGGTACCGCGAGGGGAGTGTGGTTTCCGCCGAACCGACGGATATCGATGCGAGTGAGCGTGAGGCGATCGTCGTTACGCGCAGATCCGGAAATGATCGCGTTGCCATCTCGATCGGCCTGAGGCCGCGCTCCGTGCTCATCGCGCCGATTGTCGCCACCACATCCGGCCATGCCAGCTTCGCCCTGCTCGATCCCGCCGGAAAGATCCTTGCCGAGTATTCAGATCGCAGCCAGGACAAGGAAGCGTTTCTCGATTTGCTCGACAAGGCGGACCTGGCGCAAGGGACTGCCACCCGGAACCTGCCGTCCGAGGATGGATGGCTGATTTCCGTCGTGCCGGTGTCCGGCACCGATTTCCGCATTGCCACCGGCGTTCTGCCCGAACAGGCGGCTTTCGAGCCGTGGTTGAGCGTGGCGCGCGCGCTGCTTCTGCCGGTGACGCTGCTGGCCGCGGTCTTTGTGGTGCTGCGTTTCGGCATGCAGCGTTTTCTGCTGCGCTACCTGCGCCACATCTATGGCACCTTCCGCCGGTACGGGGCCGGAGATACCGAAGCGCGCGTGGGACAGCTTGAGCGCGCCCCTGCCGAAATCCAGCTTCTCGGCATGACCTTCGACATGATGGCCGACCGCATAGCCTATCGCACGAAGGATCTGGAAAATTCGCTTGCCGAACAGCAGCGCCTGACCCGCGAATTGCACCACCGTATCAAGAACACCCTGCAGATGATCGCAAGTCTGGTGGGCATGCAGCGCCGTGAGGCGACGCTTGCCAGCGACAAGGCGACCCTGCGGGTGGCGCTTGAGCGGGTGCAGGGCATTTCCGCGGCCTTTCGCGTTTCCTACGCCACCAATGAAGGAACGGATGTCGGGCTGGAGGATCTGGTGCGCGAAGTCGTCGATGCCCTGCGCGAGCCGGTTCGACTGCCATCCGGTCGGGTTCGCTTTGAAGTGGGCAAAGCCGCGCACACCACCATTGTGCTCGACAAGGCGATCCCCCTTGCCTTCATCTTGGCCGAGCTCCTCCCCCCGCGCTTCGACCACCTGGCACCTGCCGAGCAGATCACGATCACCATCGTGCCGGAAGGCGAGCGCGCGCGGGTGGAGATTCGCGGTCCCGATGGCTATCTGGCGGGCCAGGATGACGATCCGCACCGCCCCATGCGGACGCGTCTGATGCGCGCCTATCTTGCGCAGCTGTCTGCCCAATACGAACTGGCCGAGGGCATCGTGACCCTCATCCTTCCAATCAGCGAAGCCTGATTTTCCTGCCAGGCCTGGTTTTCCTGCCAAGCCTGGTTTTCCAGCAAGACCCGAAAACGACATCGCCCCGCCTTCCACTGGCGACCTCTCGGTCGCGGAAGACGGGGCGATGGTCATTGATCGCGTCTTGTTGGCGTTCTTAGGCAACCGGCGGTCGGCGACCCGTGACAACGCCGTAGACCAGCGAGATCACAAGAAGCGCAAGCGCGACGAAGAAGATGATCTTGGCAATGCCGACTGCGGCACCTGCAATACCACCGAAACCAAGAACCGCGGCAATAAGAGCGACGACCAGAAAGGTAATGGCCCAACCGAACATGATAAACTCCTCTGGTGATGCGTGTTCAGCGTCTGATTGACATCCAGCGCCTTGGCGCCGTTGAAGTGACAACGCGCTATTGACGATAAGGTTCACCAGAAAATCGCATCCGATGAAATAAAATGAAGCAGCCGATAATCTGGCATCGCGCATTCAAACGTATTTCGGGCCGATATGGTGCTTGGGCTAAAATGAGAGGGCGGCACTCTTTAATATATATAGCTTTGCGCGCCTGTAACCGATTGCCGGTTCCGAATTTATTTTTGAATTGGATGCGGAACTTTGGTTCGTCCGTTCCGTTGTTGTGGCATGAGACGGCCACGCCGGACGCAACGTCTGCGAAAACATGACGCCCGGCGCGGCCTGTATGCCAAACACGACATACTGGGAGATCTTATCATGATCCGTGCGCTTTTGACGACCACCGCCCTGACCGCGATGCTGACCACCGGCGCGCTTGCCACAGAGGCTGGGAAAACAGCCGAAAACGCTGCAAAGCCCGCCACCGCGGCGGCCGCGTCCGCGAAGGCCGATGACATGACCATGGGCCGCTATATCCAGGCCACCAAGGGCCAGATCATGGCCTCCTCGCTGATGGGCAAGACCGTCTACAATGGCACGGGCGAAGAGGCCGAGGCCGTTGGTGACATCAATGACGTGGTGATCACGCCGGAAGGCGAGGTTGCGGCCGTCGTGATCGGTGCGGGTGGTTTCCTCGGCGTGGGTGAGCGCGAAATCGCGGTCAATTTCGACCGCGTCGCCTGGACGAGCCGCGATGGCGAGCGCATCCTGAGCATCGATGCCACCCGTGAGGATCTGGAGGCCGCCCCGGCATTCGATCGCTCCGTGATCGATAAGTCCGACAACGAGATGCACAGCTCCATGAGCACGGAGCAGACGGCGTCGGGCGAAAAGGTGGCTTCCAATGACACGATGTCCGGCGATGCCGCCGACAGTGCGACGCTGAATGCCGGGGACGGCATTCCCGTGGAAGAAATCGTCGGCACCAACGACGAGAAGACCTTTGACAGCCCGGTGATCGACAAGCTGGCTTCCAACCAGTCGACCGATGGCATGGACGGCAACATGTCCAAGGATCAGGCGGCCAACAAGATGCCGGCGTCCGAGGGTGAGTCCACGATGGACATGACCGCCGACGACCTGAGGTCGGGCGACAAGACGGTCGAGACGATGAAGACCGGCGAGGCCGAGGTGGGGCGCACCAAGGACGGTGATCTGGCCGCCATGAATGTCGATCCTTCCGTGCTGAGCGCGGACGAAATGATCGGGACGGTCGTCTACGGCGCGGATGGCAATGATCTCGGCGATGTCTCCGATGTCATCGTCTCGCCCGAGGGTGAGCTTGTCGCCTATATCATCGATGTTGGCGGGTTCCTGGGCCTCGGTGAAAAGCCGGTCGCGCTCGATGCCTCGAATGTCGAGGTCACCAAGGATGCCGAAGGTGAGCTGAGCATTCACATTGGCGTCACCGAGAAGGAGCTGAAGGCGTATCCGACCTATTCGGAGGAGGCCTACAAGGCCAATCCGGAAGCCGTTGTGCGCTAGTCATTCTGACAGTGGGAAAGAGGCAGATCCTGCCGCCCTTTCCGTCAAATAGAAAACGCCGGCCTTCTAGTCGGCGTTTTTTTATGCCGTAGCGGGAGGTGGAGAATACACGGATCTGAAAGCGGCGTCGGGACAGGCGCGATTATTTTTAATCGGATACGGAACGACTGCAGAAGGGCCGCGTTATCTTCACAGTTACCAAGGAGGTACCAATGGCTACCGCAGCAAAGACTTCAGATTCCGCAAATGGCGCTACCAAGGGCGCCAGCATCTCCGATATCGAGGCCGAGCTCGCGCGCCTGCGTGAGGATATTTCCGGTCTTGCCGGCACGCTTCAGTCCTATGGCGCTGCCAAGGGCAGCGAGATCAAGGGCAAGGCCGCGAAAACGGGCAGCGATGTGACCGCCGCCTCGCAGGATGCCCTGGAACTGGTGCGCAACGAGTTCCTCGACCTTGAACGCCAGATCCGCGGCCGCGTCCGCCGTCATCCGCTTCAGGCGCTGGGCATCGCCGCCGGTGTCGGCTTTCTCGCCGCCCTGATGGCGCGTCGCTGATCCCATGCTGACCCGCCTCGCTCCCGCGATCGCCTCTGCGATTTTCGGCGATGTCGCGCCGACGATGCGACGTGCGCGAAGAAACACCGTGCTTTACGGCTTCTTCGCGCTCTTCGCGCTGACGGCCTATGTGGCGGGCGTGGTCGCACTGGGCATCTGGATCGCGGCCACCTACGGCCCGCTTGAGGCCGCGCTGTCGATTGCCGCGGCGATGGTGGCGCTGGCAGCTCTGGCGCTGCTGGCGGTGCTGATTGCCAACCGCATCGACCGCCGCCGCTTCGAGGCGCGCGACCGCCGCCGGGCGGCCACGGCCTCACTTGTTCTTACCCTGCTGCCCACGGTGGCGCGTTCGCGCGCGCTCACAATGACCGCCATCGCCGGCGGTCTCGCCTTTGTCGCACTCAACATGCTGTCTGGCGATGACGGCGATGCTGCGGAAGACTGATCGAAACGATCGACGTCACCTCCGCCGTCGCGGACAGCCCGAAACATGAAGGAGATATCGAAATGGCCAGCTCTGCTGCTTCCGTTCTCAAGCCCGTTGCTCACGAAGAAACGCTGAATACCGGCCTCGACGAGCGTTATTGCGCCGAGATGTCGGAAATGCTCTCGCAGATCCTCGTCTCTACCTACCAGCTCACCATCAAGAGCCAGATCTATCACTGGAATGTGGTCGGCCCGCTCTTCAAGTCGCTGCATGAGCTGACGGAAGACCATTACAACGCCTTGTTCGGCTCCGCCGACATCATTGCCGAACGCATCCGCGCTCTGGGGCATCTGGCTCCGGCGACGGTCGGTGAGATTTCCGGCTTCTCGCCGAGCGGCAAGGATGTGGATCATGGCTCCGCCATCAGCATGGTCAAGGACCTGGTTGCCGACCACGAAGCCGCTGTTCGGGTGATGCGCAAGGCGGGCGTTAAGGCCGACGAGGCGGGCGATCTGGTCACCGCCGACATGCTCACCGCCCGTATGACCTTCCACGAAAAGGCGCTGTGGATGCTGCGCGCGATCATCACGCAGTAAGCGAGCGCGACAGAAAAATGAAAACGCCCCGCGTCGAAACCCTCGGCGCGGGGCGTTTTCGTTCGAATCGGGCAGGGCCCCGGAAAGGGTCAGTCTTCCTTGGCGGCCTGGGCCTTTTCCGCCTCGTCGAGCTTATGCAGCAGATCGAGAAAACGGTCCGGAATGCCTTCTCCCTGCACGGCTTCATAGATTTGACGCAGTTGGCGCGAAATCTGGGCCTGTGTCGCATCCTCCGCGCGCGCCGCGTCATTGTGCGCGCCGTCGGCGGCAGTCTGCGTGTCTTTCGGGGGGCGGGTGTTTCTGGAGGTCATTTTCAAAAACCGTCCGTTGCCTTAACCTTTGCGCAGCAGTGCGCTATCAAAAATAAACGTGACTGCGGAACCTTTTCCGCATCTGACCGTTGGCATGCTGTCAAAGATCATATCTGCCTGCAATCGGGGAGTTTCTCATGTCGCTGTCCACCCGGGTAGCCTCTCACCTGCCGTACCTGCGGCGCTATGCGCGGGCTGTTACCGGATCTCAAAGTTCCGGCGATGCCTATGTCGCCGCGGTGCTCGAAGCGTTGATCGCCGATGTTTCGGCATTTCCGCAGACTTCCGGCGATCGCGTCTCGCTCTACAAACTCTTCGCCGCCATTTTCGGTTCCACCCGGATCGAGGTTCCGGAGGTCGATTCGCCCTTCGGTTGGGAGCGCACGGCGACCGCCAATCTTCAGGCTATTTCTCCGCTTGCCTGCCAGGCTTTTCTGCTCAGCTCCGTTGAAGGCTTCACCTCCTCGGAAGTGGCCGAGATCCTGTCCGTCCCCGAAGAACGCGTCGGCGAGCTCATGGGGGATGCCGGTCGCGAGCTTTCCCAGCGCATCGCCACCGATGTGATGATCATCGAGGACGAGCCGTTGATCGCGATGGATCTGGAATACATCGTGGAAGAGCTCGGCCACAAGGTCACTGGCGTCGCACGCACCCACAAGGAAGCGGTCGATCTCTTTTCCCGCACCTCGCCCAAGCTCGTTCTTGCCGATATCCAGCTTGCCGATGGCTCCTCGGGCATCGACGCTGTCCACGACATTTTGAAGGAAGCGAGCCTGCCGGTGATTTTCATCACCGCTTTCCCCGAGCGCCTGCTGACGGGCGAACGCCCCGAGCCGACCTTCCTGATTACCAAGCCCTTCAATCCCGACATGGTGAAGGCGCTGATCAATCAGGCGCTGTTCTTCAACGAGAATGTGAGCGCGGCACGCGCCTGATTGGGTGCCGCAGGATGTGAAAAAGCCGGGGTCGCATCCGCGACCCCGGCTTTTCTATGTGTGGTCGGAAGGGGTCCGACCGATCAGTGCTGGCTAAGCCAGTCATCGATCTGACGCTCGGCGTCCTCGCGCGCGGTTCCGTAGCGCTCCTGGAGCTTGCCGGCAAGCTGCTTGCGATCGCCTTTGATGACGTCGAGATCGTCACCGGTCAGCTCGCCCCACTTGGACTGAACCTTGCCCTTGAACTGCTCCCAATTACCTTCAACCTGGTCCCAATTCATCGTTTTCTCCTCTCGTTTGTATGACTGTCGGGTCGATCATCGCCCGTCTTGCAGGAAAAACGTGCCGGAGGGGCTCCCGGTTCCAATTTTTGTTTCCGGTTTTTCTTTGCGCTTCCGCGGAACATTGACCCGGTTCTCGCGTTAAACGAGGTCAATCCAACCGGAATATTGAGATGTTGACCATCCAGTCCAGTTATCGATCCTGGCGAAAGCCAATAACCGCCCGGCAGGATGCGGCGGCGACCTTGCGCATCGCCGCGCAGCTGATGACGGTCGTGGTCGGGCTGGTCGTGCTTGTGGCGGTTCTGGATTTGGCGCAGATGATTCTTGCGCCCGTTGCGCTCGCGATCATCATTGGGCTGATGCTCGGTCCTCTTGCCGATCGCATCGAGCGGGTGGGCATTCCCTCCTGGATTTCCGCCGCCGCGATGGTCGTGCTCTTCGTGACGCTGCTGGGACTGGCCATGACAGGCTTCGCCGTTCCGCTTGCAGACTGGCTCGACAAGCTTCCCGCCATGTGGCGCAAGCTTCAGGCGGGCCTGACCGACTGGCAAGGCGTCATCGCTTCCGTTGTCGGGCTCGGCGAACAGTTGCGCGGGGCCCTGGGTCAGAAGGCGGCGATGAGCGTGAATGTGGAGGACGGGAGCACCGTGGAGAGCGTGGCCTATCTCGCGCCCGCCATCTTCGCGCAGGTACTGATGTTTCTGGCCGCGCTCTATTTCTACATCGCGACGCGCAAGAACATTCGTCTCGGGGTGCTGTCCTTGTGTTTCTCGCGTCGCCTGCGCTGGCGCATCGCGCATGCCTTTCGCGATATCGAGACGCTGGTCTCGCGCTACCTGTTGTCGATCACGGTGGTCAATATCGGTCTTGGGATTGTCGTCTCTCTTGTCATGTGGGCGCTCGGTGTGCCTTCGCCTCTGCTTTGGGGGCTCCTTGCGGGCGTTCTGAACTACGTGATCTATATCGGACCGGCCATCATGGCCTTTCTGCTCTTCGGCGTCGGGTTGGCGAGCTATCCCGATATTACGGGGGCGCTGACGCCGCCTCTGGTCTATCTGGCAATCAATCTCACCGAGGCCCAGTTCGTCACCCCGCATGTGCTTGGCCGCACCATGACGCTGAACCCCTTCCTCGTCTTTCTGTCGATTGCCTTCTGGATCTGGCTTTGGGGCCCGGTCGGCGGGTTCATCGCCGTGCCCTGTCTGCTGATCGTCTATGCGGTGGTGACCAACATCGTGCCCGTCGTCCCCGTGTCGGAACGCAGATCGGTCTAATCGGGAACCAAAGCGTCCAACCGGCGTTCACGCAAGATGACCGACATCCCTCGGAGCGGTCGGCAACAATCACACCTCGCCGTTGCGCCCGTTCGACGTTAGGCTGCGCGAAGGGGAGACTTCGCGGGGCTCCCGCTTTTCAAAGATCGACAATGGAAGGCGCGGGACATGCGAGCGTCGCGTTCGGGCAAGGCATTCACGCTGCTCAGCATCCTCACCGCGAGGCTGAACAGGTCCTTCCTTCTTCTGCCCCTGCTGGTCAGCCTGTCCGGGCTTTGCTGCGCGCTTGTCGTGATCGGATGGGGCGCGGCGCTGGAAGACGCCGCCGGCAGGCTGTTTCCGGCGCCTGATATCCAGACCGTACGATCGGTTCTCTCAACCATCGCAGGCTCGGCCCTGACGGTCTTGTCTCTGGTCTATTCGCTGACGCTGGTTGTCTTTACGCTGGCGGCTGGAAACATCAGTCCCCGACTTCTCACCCGTTTTGCCGAAGACACCATGATCCAGATGACCGCAGGCATTCTTGCGGCCACGTTCTTCTATGCGGTCATGGTGCTGCAGCGCGCCGATACGGTTCCGCCGTCGCTGGCAACGGGCGTGGCGGTGGCCTGGAGCGTTGGATCCATCGCCGTTCTGATCGTGTTCATTCACAAGGTTGCGACCCGCATCACCATGGATGAGGAGATCGGCCGCATCGGCGCCTCCCTGGGCGCCAATATCGACCGGATTCTGGAAGAGGCGGAGGACGAGGACCCCACGGATGGCAAAGCCGATGCGGAGGATTGCCGCCCGGAAGGAGAGATCGGCCGACTGCTCGCCGCGCGCAGTGGCTATGTGGCGGCGGTCGATCTGGAAACGTTGCTGAGGGTGGCGAGCAAACACGATCTCTTCGTGGAAGTGAAAGCCCCGCCGGGGCAATTTTCCGTGGAGGGATGCGCGTTGGCAAGCTATGTGGGCAAGCCGACGGATGAGGCGCTGCGGACGATGCGCGGCGCTTTCGTGATCTCGCGTCAGCGTACGCCGGAAGCGGATCTCGATTTCTCCATCCTGTTGTTGGTGGAGATTGCCCAGCGGGCTTTGTCGCCCGGCATCAATGACGGTTTCACCGCGATTGCGGTGATCGATCATCTGTCGGCCGCATTTGCCCGCATCCTGCGCCGTCGGCCGCCTTCACCCTTGACGAGCGATGACCAGGACGTGCCGCGTGTATGGTTGGAAAATGCGGATATCTCTCGCCTTCTGGCGACCGCCTATCACCCCTTGCGCCGGAATGCGGCGGGCAATGTCACGGTTACGCTTCGCCTTCTGGCGTCCCTCCAGAGCCTCGCGCATGTCGCGCGGCCGCAATATCGCGGCCTGTTGGCCAGTCATGTGCGTTTGATCGCCGAAGACATGAAGGCGGCAGAGGCCAATCCGCGCGATCAGGAAGATGTCCTCTCGCTCTGTCGCGAGATCCTTGAAAGCCTGGGGGAGGGCGACCAAGCGGAGCCCGCCTGAGCCGTCGTGGGCTCAAGCCCCTTTACAGGATCCTAGTCGAGCGAGGCTGTCTGGTGACCACGCATGTCGGCCCGGCAGACCGTGGTGTTGCCGCGCGACACGCAGTTCTCGCGGGGGCGACCGGTCAGATCCCGCGCGTCCGTATCGAGGGCGATCCGGTCCCCCTTCTTGGCGGTGTTGGTGGTCACCTCGGCGCTTTCGCCGTGTGTGGCGGGGGCGAAGACGGGAGTTGAGATCCCGGCCGCATGCGCTTGACCGGAAAACTCGCCGACCAGACGCGAGGCCGTCAGGGTGACAACCAGCGCGAAAGCGAAGGAAATGACGACGATGCCGATATGAGTCGAGAAGCGTTCCATTTCGAGTACCTCCACATGGTTAATGCACGAGGGACTCGCTGGTTCCATCGGGATCGTAAAGGGCGGGGGAGAGCCTAGGCCTTGAACTGGAGGTCGTGCAGCTTGCGATAGAGCTTGCCATGCGCCATCAGCTCGTGATGGTTGCCCTCTTCGACCGCGCGTCCGTGATCCATCGCCACGATCTTGTCGGCATTGCGCACGGTGGAAAGCCGATGCGCGATGACGATGGTGGTGCGGTTCTCCATCAGCCGTTCAAGCGCGGTCTGAATTTTGGATTCCGATTCCGCATCGAGCGCGCTGGTCGCCTCGTCCAGCAGCAGGATGGGCGCATCGCGCAGCATGGCGCGCGCAATGGCGATGCGCTGGCGCTGGCCGCCGGAAAGCCGCCCGCCATTCTCGCCGATCGGCTCGTCGAAGCCCTTGGGAAATTCCAGAATGAAATCTTCCGCATTGGCGTCACGCGCCGCCTGACGGACATCCTCGTCGCTGGCGTCGGGCCGCCCGCGCAGGATGTTCTCACGGATCGTGCCGTCGAACAGGAACGTGTCCTGCGTGACAAGCGCGATGTTGCCGCGCAACGAGGCGACGGTGACATCGCGAATGTCCTGACCGTCGACAAGGACCTGGCCGCCCTCCACGTCATAGAACCGCTCCAGTAGCGCCAGAACGGTCGACTTTCCGGCGCCCGATGCACCGACAAGGGCGGTGGTGCGCCCCGCCTCGGCGACGAAGGTCAGGCCGTCAAGCGCCCGGTTCTCCTTGCCATAGCCGAAGGAGACGTTCTCGAAGCGGACCTCACCGTTTCGCACCTCAAGCGGGCTCGCCCCGTCCTTTTCGGCGATGGTCAGATCCATATCCAGCAGGTCGTACATGATCTTGACGCCAACCATGCCTTTTTCCAGCTGCACATGCATGCGGGCCAGCCGCTTGGCGGGCTCATAGGCCATCAGCAGCGCGGTCAGGAAGGCGAAGAAGGCGCCCGGATCGCTGTCCAAATGGATGACCGAATAGCCGCCCCAGATGATGACGAGGCCGACGGCGATGCCACCCAGCGTTTCCATCATCGGGCTGGTGCGCGCCCGCAACAGGCCCATCCGGTTGGACTGTTTCTCCACATCGTTGATGGCCTTCTGCATGCGCTTGCGCATGGCAGCTTCGGCCGTGAACGCCTTGACGACGCGCGCCCCCAGAACCGTTTCCTGCATGATGGAATTGATCTGGGTCAGCGAGACGAACTGCGCCTTGGCGACTTTCCGGGTCTTGCGTACAAGGGCCGTGACGCCGACGACGGCGGGGCCGCCGACCAGAAGCGCGAGCGTCGCCATGCCGGGGTCCATGTAGATGACGACGAACAGCAGTCCGATCAGGGACAGCAGGTCGCGTCCCAGCGACACCACGATCAGGTCGATCACCGCGCGGGCCGCGGAGGCATTGTGCGACATGCGCGTGGACAGATCACCCAGCACGTGGTGATCATAGAAATCCATGCCCTGATCCTGGACATGTGCGAACAGGCGCGCCTGGTTCATCGCAACGATGTTGTTGCCGATACGCGTCATGATGACGTTCTGGCCGTAGCTCGCCCCGCCTTTCAGCATGTAGAGAGCAAACACCGCGCCCGCGATGACATAGACCATGCTCTCGCGCTTCTCGATGAAGATCTCGTTGATGATGTCGCGCATGATCCACGCGCTGCCCGCTGTGGTGGCCGCCACCAGCGCCATCATCGAGAAGGCCAGCGCATACTGCCAGACATAACGCCGGGCGTTTTCCGCAAGCAGCCGCCGCATCAGCGACAGGGTGCTTTCGGGGTCCTTGAACATCCAGCGGGCGATAAGGCGAAGAAGGGGCAACGAGGCCTCACGGGCTTTCCATAGGGGGCGTCGTCGGGGCGGGAGCGAACCTTCCGGATCCGGCCCTGAGCGCGGCTTGCTTAAGAGCATATTCCGGCTCAACAATCAATTGTCTGCCAAGCGCGCGTCCTTGACGCAATGGCATTGTCGCGCGCGCTTGAAGGCCGTGGCCAAGTCGATCGAGCTGCACGAACCGGGCTTCGGCCGGGGCCCGACGACATTGGCCCCGGCTTCTTCGCGCGATCCCGCGGGTGGCGGGACAGGCCTGGTTATCGCCTGTCAACCGAGAGCCTGCCAATAGCGGTGGAGCGCCTCGATGTCGCCGCTGGTCAGAAACGGCATGGCACCGTGGAGCGCGTCGTCGCCCCAGTCCCACCACTTCATTTCAAGCAGCAGCGCAATCTGCTCTTGGGAAAAGCGCCTGCGGATCGGTTTGGCGGGATTGCCGCCGACAATTGTGTAGGGCTCGACGTCGCGCGTGACGATGGCGCGTGTGCCGATCACCGCACCGTCGCCGACGGTGACGCCAGCCATGATGATTGCCTCAGACCCGATCCACACATCGTTGCCGATCACCGTGTCGCCGGCCGGACTGTAGCCGTTGGCCGCCCCGGCAAAGGTCGGCACCTCCGACATGAAGAAGAAGGGAAAGCTGCTGATCCAGTCGTGCCTGTGGCCCTGGTTGCCCGCCATGATGAAGACGGCACCCGAGCCGATGGAACAGAAGCTGCCGATGATCAGTCGGTCAACGCCCGGATCGGGCATCAGATAGCGGGCGCAGTCGTCAAAGCTGTGGCCGTGGTAATAGCCCGAATAGTAGCTGTAACGGCCGACAATGATGTTGGGATTGGTGACCTGCTTGTCGAGGGTCACGCCCCGGAAGGGGCTTTCGAAGAAATTGTCCATGTGACGTTCTCTGAATGTGTGGGAAGCGCTCGCGCAACGCGAGCGACAACGGCGCGAAAGTCTGCCGACTTCGCGCTAAAGCCCCTTCATGGGGGCTGCATTCAGAGGGTTCGTCGCGTGGCCTTCACTGAAAATCTCTTTTCTTGAACAGGGGCCTATCTTATGGGGCGCACAGCGCAGCGGCAAGAGCCGCCGGGGCGCCGCGTGCAAACCCCGCACCTCAACCGCCACCCGGCTCGACCGTCCGGCGGTCTCGGAGACGAGGGCGATATTGGCGACCAGGGATCGTTCAGCTCTTGCCGCGCTGGGCGAGCATGCGCTTCAGATAGGCCATGTTGGCCTTCACCTGCTCGGGCGGCAGGTCGGCGCTGGCGACCTGTTCGGCTTCCGCGAAACGGCCCTGAAGCCCCAGCACGAGGGCAAGGTTCTGGCGTACGCGCGGATCCGTCCTGTTGCGCGCCATGGCGCTGCGCAGGATTTTTTCTGCCGTTGTCAGATCGTTTTCCAGAACATGGCTCATGGCCAGGTTGTTGAGCACGGACGGTTCGCCCGGCACGATCTTGAGGGCTTCGGTGTAGAGATAGCGCGCGCGTTTGCGCTCGCCCAGCTGATCGCGGATCGCGGCTTCAGCCGACATCAGTTTCCAGTCGGGCCGGGTCGGGGTCTGGGCTTGCTGGATGACGTTCAGAGCTTCCTTGAAGTGCCCCTTCTGCGCCAGGATCTTGCCGTAGGCCGCCGCGATCTCGCGGTCCTTCTGGTGTTCGATCAGGCCGCGCCGCAACACTTCCATGGACTGGTCAAGTTGATCGTTGCGGCGAAGCGCGTCCGAATAGCCCAGGATATTGGTCTTGTCGGACGGATCTGCCTCATAACGCGACGCCCATTGCCCGACGGCCTGAAGCGAGACGCCCGCGCCCGACGCCCCGGAGGGAGACGACACTTTGCCGTCGGAGACGCAGCCTCCAAGCACCAGGGCCGCGGCAAGGCCGGCAATCACCGCCAGGCGGCGCAAGGGCGCGGTCTTACGCGATGCCACAGGGGCCGAGCTGTTGGTGCGGGCGAGCATGGCGACACTCCGGTTGCCGACGCGGGATGCGAAAAACGCACTCCAGTCATAATTCGTTTACCCTAATGCTTGGTTAAACGAACCCGCGCCGTTGCTTTGACTGCCCCCGCTCCCTACTCTCCCTTGCATCTCTTTCCATTCCGTTTCCGGAGCTTTTTCCCGTGTTCGATTCCCTTTTGGCGTCTGCCGAAACCACGCTCGCCATCCATGCCGTCACCCCCGATACGCTTGACGGCGTCGTCGCTTCTCTAACCCCGGCCGCTGCGCGTTGGGTCGAGGCCAACGGCTATACCGGCGCGCCGGGATCGATCCTGAGTGTGCCGGACGCCGAAGGCGGGGTTGCAGCGGTGCTTTTTGGCGATAGCGCGGACGCGCCGGCCCATGCAGCGGGCGCTTTGGCCTCGTTGACGCCGGGAACATACCGTCTTGAGGGCTTTGCCGATCCCGCAACCGCCTGCATCGCCTTTGCGCTGGGCTCCTATTCCTTCCGCACCTATCGTTCGGGTGGGGAGGGCAAGGAGCCGGAACGCGCCCGTCTCGTGGTGCCGAAGGGGTTCGATCTTCCCGCCGCGCGGATCCAGCTGGAGGCGGTCGCCCTTGCGCGCGACCTGATCAATACGCCTTCCAACGACATGGGCCCGGAGGAATTGGCAGAGGCCGCAAGACGGCTTGCCGATCGCTTCGGCGCGACCTTTTCCACCATCACCGGCGACGCGCTTTTGGAAAAGAACTTCCCGATGATCCACGCCGTCGGCAAGGCAAGCACCCGCGCGCCCCGGCTCATCGATTTCTCCTGGGGCGATCCGTCCCATCCGCGCCTGACGCTTGTGGGCAAGGGCGTGTGTTTCGACACGGGTGGCCTCGACATCAAGCCCTCCAGCTCCATGCTCTTGATGAAGAAGGACATGGGCGGCGCGGCCAATGTGCTGGGCCTTGCGCTGATGGTGATGGCGTCCAATCTGCCGGTGCGCCTGCGCGTGCTCATTCCGGCGGTGGAGAACGCCATTTCCGGCAACGCGTTTCGCCCCGGCGACATTCTGCCGAGCCGAAAGGGGCTTTTCGTCGAAATCGGCAACACGGATGCGGAGGGCCGTCTGGTTCTGGCGGACGCGCTGGCGCTGGCCGACGAGGAGGATCCCGATCTGCTCATCGACATGGCGACCCTGACGGGCGCTGCCCGTGTCGCGCTCGGGCCGGAGGTGATGCCATTCTACACCCACGACGATGCCTTCGCGCAAGACTTGGCGGAAAAGGCCGCCGATGTGTCCGACCCGCTGTGGCGCATGCCGCTTTGGAAGCCTTATGCGAAAATGCTGGATTCCAAGGTCGCCGACATCAATCACGTCACGTCTGGCGGCTTTGCGGGCTCGATCACGGCGGCTCTCTTCCTGGAGCAATTCGTGGAAAACGCCAGCGTCTGGGCGCATTTCGATATCTTCGGATGGAACCCGTCTTCGCGGCCCGGCCATCCGGAAGGTGGCGAGGCGCAGGCCATCCGCGCGCTCTTTGCACAGCTGAAGACACGCTATCCGGCATGACGCGCGCTTGATGCGGCCCGCGTCAGATTCTATACCGGAACCGAAATGATCACTCTCCGGATACCGGCGCTCCAGGCCGGTATCCGGATCCTGTTCCCGCGTAGCGAAGGCGAGCAACCGCATCATGGCGATCGAGATCCGGGCAAGTCAGGCCCTGAAGCTCTGGCACGACGTCACGCTGGAGCTGGTGCATTTCGGCGAGCAGGATCTCACCGCCCGCCAGATGGCGATTCTCCTGACGGTCTATCTGGAGCCGCCGCCGCATACGGTGCGCGGTCTCGCCAAGAAACTGAACGTCACCAAACCCGCCATCACCCGTGCGCTCGACACCATGGGCCGGATGAAACTGCTCGACCGACGCCGCGATGAAAATGACCGGCGCAATGTCGTGATCCTGCGCACGGTTGAGGGGGCGCTTTATCTGGAGCGTCTGGCCGATGTGGTGGTGGAAAAGGCCGCAATGGTGCGATCATGAGCAAGCCGGAGCCTCCCGCCACAGCGTCATCCGCCACAGCAACGCCGGCCAAGGCGCGTGTGCCTGCCGACCGGCGTGTAACGCCCTGGCGTCCCGACCTCGCCGCCGCGCATCTGCGCGAGCGCTATGAGGCGCAGCGATATGTCGAGGGACGTCCGGCACGCGTCGTCGTCGGCAGCGCGCCCATGCGGCGCGACCCCGACCTTTCCTGTTCCCTCGATACCGAGCTGCTCTTCGGCGAGACTGTCACCGTCTACGAGGAGCGCGCGGGATGGGCGTGGGTTCAAAACGGCTATGACGATTATGTCGGCTGGGTTCGGGCAGATGCGCTGGGGCCGGTCGGCTCCCATCCCACCCATCGGCTGTCGGTGCTGCGCAGCTTTCTCTATCCGGAAGCCGAGTTGCGCGCGCCCGCTCTCAGCTACCTCTCCCTCGGGGCGCGCGTCTGCGTGGTCGACGAAGTGGAGAAACGCGGGACGCGCTATGCGGTTCTGGCCGACGGATCGGCGGTCATTGCCCGCCATCTCGTGCCCGATACCCATTTTGCGGATGACTGGGTTTCGGTCGCCGAGAGCTTCGTCGGTGTGCCCTATCTGTGGGGCGCGCGCACCAGCATCGGGCTCGACTGCTCCGCCCTTGTCCAGATCGCGCTCGCCGAAAGCGGAATGTTCTGCCCGCGAGACAGCGACATGCAGGAACGCAGCCTCGGGGATGCGCTCGATATCTCCAACGGCCTGCCGGGCCTCAAGCGCGGCGATCTCGTCTTCTGGAAGGGGCATGTGGGCATCATGGTGGACAGCGATATCCTGCTCCACGCCAATGGCCACACCATGACCACCTCAAAGGAACCCCTCGCGGGCGCGATGAGGCGCATCGCCGCCAATGAATATGGCGCGGTGACAGCGGTTCGCCGGATGGTTCGCAGGCGATAGGGCCCTGAATCTCGCCTATATGCAGGCTCTTCAGCGCGCGCCCACGCGCAAGCCCGGTGCCGGGCGCTCGCGCAGCACCTGACGGCGAAAGCGGAAGAGAGCTGCGGGCCGCCCGCCCGTGCGCGCCGTTGTCGCCCCGGTCGGCTCCACCAGTTCGGTCGTCTCCACGAAGCGGCGGAAATTCTGCTTGTGCAGATGACGTCCGGAAATCGCCTCCACCGTGCGCTGAAGCTCCGTCAGCGTGAAGGAGGTGGGCATGAGTTCGAAGATGACCGGGCGATATTTGAGCTTTCCGCGCAGCCGCGAAATCGCGGTCGCCAGAATGCGGCGATGGTCGAACTGCATCGAGCGCCCGAGATAGGGACGTCTGGCATAACCGTCCGCCATGGGGCGTCCGTCGCGCTCCGCTTCCGCGGTCAGGCCCGCCTCGTAACAAAGCTCGTAGCGCTCCAGCGCCCGTTCCTCGTCCCACGGGCTGCCCTCGCCGCCAAAGGCCAGTTGCAGCCGCTCCAGACGCGCCGCGCCAAGCGCCGGGTCCCCATCCTTCGTGGGGGCTTCGGCCCAATGTTCTAGGGCCGGCATGATGGCCTCGTCCAGCATGGCAGGCCGCCCGTCGCGCCAGTCTTCCCAGGGGAAATAGTCGTACCAGGGCCGCCAGCGGGCGCGGGCGCGCGCCAGAACCGCCTCCGCTTCGGGGCTTTGCCGCGAGAGCGCGAGATAGCCGACAGACACCACATGCGGGCCGGTATCGCCCGGTTGGGCGTGTCGCCCGCGGTCGCCATAGGTGTAAAGCTGCTCCACATAGCCCAGCCGCAGCGCGGTCTGCTGGTTCACCCAGTCGCGCAGGCCGATTTCCAGCGTGCGGTGATGAAGCGGATCAAAGGGGCCGAAGGGCAGGGATTCCGGTTCGCCCGAATGGGCTCCGTCAATGGTCAGAACCATCGGAGTGGGATGCGTCACGGCGACGATCACGGCATTGAGGCCGATCTCGATAGCTGGTGCCGCCCTCTCCATTCCTCAAGCTCCATTCCACATCCGGCGCGCCTCACCGCGCAAGGCCTGCTGTTTCTAGCCGATCCGTCGGGTATTTTGAACTCAAACGGCGCACTGTCCTGACAGGGGGCCGGGAAACAGCGCGCCGTTGAGGGGGGAGACCGGGGTTTTTGTCAGACCGCCCCGTCAGATCGACTGGTTATAGGCGCCGACTTCCGGGTTTTCGCGCAGCACCCCGTCGACCGACTTGAACATGGCGCGCATGCGCTCCTCGGAGACGGGGCTTTCCACCACCACCACCAGTTCCGGCTTGTTGGAGGAGGCGCGGACCAGCCCCCACGTGCCGTCTTCTGCAACGACCCGCACACCGTTGACGGTGATCAGATCGGCGATCGGCTGGCCATCGAGCTTTTCACCCTTGGCCTGCATGTCCTTGAAGCGGGCGACCACGCGCTCCACCACGTCGTATTTCTTCTCGTCATCGCAGTGGGGCGACATGGTGGGCGAGCCCCAGGTCTTGGGCAGCGCATCGCGCAAGTCCGCCATGGACTGGCCGGGATTGCGGTCCAGCATGTCGAGGATCGCGAGTGCGGAGACGAAGCCGTCATCATAGCCCCGCCCGATGGGGGCGTTGAAGAAATAGTGGCCCGACTTCTCGAAGCCGACCATGGCGTTGAGCGCGTTGACCCGGCGCTTGATGTAGGAATGGCCAGTCTTCCAGTAGTCGGTCTTTGCGCCGTTTTCCTGAAGCACCGGATCGGTGAGGAAAAGGCCGGTGGATTTCACATCCACCACGAATTGCGCGCCCGGATTGAGACGGGAAATATCGCGCGCCAGCATCACGCCGACCTTGTCGGCGAAGATCTCCTCGCCGGTGTTGTCCACCACGCCGCAGCGGTCGCCGTCGCCGTCGAAGCCGAGGCCGACAGCGGCCCCCGTCTCGCGCACGGTTTCCGCGATGGCGTGCAGCATTTTCATGTCTTCCGGGTTCGGATTGTAACGCGGGAAGCTGTGGTCGAGCTCACAATCGAGCGGCACGACCTCCGCACCGATGGCGCTCAGGATCTTCTCCGCAAACGCGCCCGCCGTTCCGTTGCCACAAGCCGCGACGACCTTGATCGGGTTCTTGAGTTTCGGCCGGTTGGTGAGATCGGCGATGTAGCGCGACGGGAAATCCTCCACGAAATGATAGGAGCCACCCCCCCGCGTATCGAAAGCGGCCTCAAGCACGATTTCCTTCAGCCGGCCCATCTCGTCGGGGCCAAAGGTCAGGGGGCGGGCCGCGCCCATCTTCACGCCGGTCCAGCCATTGTCGTTATGCGAGGCGGTGACCATGGCCACGGCCGGAACGTCCAGTTCGAACTGGGCGAAATAGGTCATTGGCGTGGTCGCAAGGCCGATATCGTGCACCTTGATGCCCGCGGCCATCAGGCCGGTCACCAGCGCCATCTTGATGGAGGCCGAATAGGAGCGGAAGTCGTGACCCGTCACGATTTCCGGCTTCACGCCCATTTCATGGATCAGCGTGCCAAGGCCCATGCCGAGGGCCTGCACACCCATGAGGTTGATTTCTTTTTCGAAAAGCCAGCGCGCATCATATTCGCGGAAGCCCGTGGCCTTGACCATCGGAGAGGATTCGTAGGCATAGGTGTTCGGCGTGAGCGCCGCGACAGGCTTGGGAAACATGAAGGCTCCTGAAATCGATCAAGGCATCGGTGTGGAACGGTATAGGATGGTGCTGCGACCAAAGGAAGGCGCAGCACGAAACAACCGCAACGCAAACGCGACAAAGTTGTGTCCGTTCCCGGTTATCGACATGAGAGTTCCGCTCAAGGCGAGCCTATTGCTGCATGACCAGCTCATTGCCGCGCATTTCGACATTCTTGAGCTGCCGCAGGAAGCTCATGCCGAGCAAGGTGGTCGACAGCGCCCCGCGCGGCGCGATGAGGGCAGGCACGTCGTAGACGCGGATCGTGTCGATGCGCACTTCGCTCAGCAGCACCGGCGCGCTTTTCTGGATGCCGTTGGCGGTGGAGATCTCGATGGTGAAGTCGGAGTTGCCTGGCCGCATGCCCAGGCGGACGGCTTCCTCATAGGGAAGCGCCACGGCCGTTGCCCCGGTATCAACCAGAACATCGACAAACCGGTTGTTGATGCGTGCGGTGGTCGAAAAATGTCCGTTGCGGCCGGCGCCGAGGATGACGGTGCCACGGCCCGAGGGACGATAGGCCGGTTTTTCCGCGCTCCGCGCGGCGGCGGCGTCATCGTTTGGCAGGGCTTCCACGCCCCATTGCATCAGCGTCGGGCCCGCAAGCGCCGCGAAGACGATCACCACCAGAATGAAGATGAACCGCTGCATTTCCCGCTATCCGCTGTTTTCCGTATATTTCGTGCCACAGCGAGCGTTAGCGCACTGTGAAGAAGTGGACGTAACGTGAGCCAGGGTTAGCGAGATCTTAACGCAGGCGCGGTCATGGTGTTGAAGGGCATTGTCCCGCGGGACGGGACCAGACGGTCCGAAAACCGCCGTCTTTATGGTGTCTGCCCGGCCTGACCTCAGCTTTTACGGACACCGATCCATGCGCACCGTCCTTGCCGTTCTCGCCCTGACCCTCGCCCTGGCCGGTTGTGCCGGCGGGTTGCCAGATCTTGGGGGGGGCGAGGCCGTCATCAGCCATGTGCCGGTCAACGAGCAGGCGGCGCTCGATCGCATCAACGCCTATCGGGCCTCGCATGGGGTCGCCCCGCTCACCCTGTCACCGGCGCTCAATGCGGCCTCCCAGGACATGGCTGACTACATTGCCCGGCGCGACAAGCGAAAATCTCCGCTGCACTCCAGAAACGGGCTCTTCAAACGGCTGACCGAGCACGGCATTCGCCACGATGCGGCGGCGGAAAACCTCGGCTATGGCTATCAGAGCTTCGACGCGGCCTTTGCAGGCTGGCAGGGCTCTGCCGGGCATGACCGCAACCTGCTCAATCCGAATGTCACGCAAATGGGCATCGCGCGCTCTTCGCGGCCCGACGGCATGTGGCGCAATTTCTGGGCGCTGATCATGGTGCGTCCTGGGCGCTGAGAACTGCGAGCTGAGGCTGGGAGCTGCTCGGCCTTCCGGCTCAGGCCGTCAGATGGGCGAAGGCAGCGACCACGTTTTCATAGACCTTGCGCTTGAACGGAATGATCAGCTCCGGCAGGCGCTCCGCTTTTTCCCACCGCCAGCGTGAGAATTCCGGCTTGTGTCCGTCGGGCGGCGCAAGCACGTCGATCTCGCTTTCATCGCCTTCGAAGCGGAAGGCGAACCAGCGTTGCGTCTGGCCCTGATAGCGGCCCCTCCAGCTTTGCTGGGCCACAGGGGCAGGCAGATCATAGGCGTACCACTCGGGGGCTTCCGCCAGCAGGGAAATCGATTTGACCGAGGTCTCCTCGAAAAGCTCGCGCCGGGCGGCTGCCAGCGGATCCTCGCCCGCATCGATGCCGCCCTGCGGCATCTGCCAGCTATGCGTCGCATCCACATGTTCCGGGGTGCCCTTGTAGCGATCCCCGATCCAGACCAGCCCTTTCGGGTTGATCAGCATGACGCCGACGCAGGGACGATAACGGGGGGCGGTACGGTCAGACACGGGCGACATCCTCAGGCTGCAAAGATCTTGAGGCAACCTAGACCATATCGCACCGCGATTGTATCGCTGCGATGCAGCGAGATGTCAGGAATTGTTGTAGAGCACACCCGCGCTGATCGGCACGAGCTGAAGGCCGCGGGCCTCAAGGCTCTTGGCCCATTCGCTGATCCGGTCGATGGAGACGGGAAGGGCGGACGCGTAGCCGACCGCGAAACCCTTGGTGCGCGCCACGGCTTCCAGCTCCAGAAGCCGTGCATCGATATCGTCGCGCGAGGGATTGCGGTCCAGCTGCAGATCGGCGCGCAGGAAAGGCGTACCGGTGGTATTGGCGACGCTGGGCGCCGTTGAGCGCGACGAGGAGCCATCATCCATGTAAAGCAGTCCACGCCGCCCGATTTCCGCCAGCACGGGTTGAAGCGAGTCGGGCGTTGCCGTGAAACGGCTGCCCATCTGGTTGACCACGCCCACATAATTGGTGATGCGCGTCAACAACCAGTGCAACCGGTCAATATTCTGCTGGTGGGCGAGATCGACCAGCAGCGTGTGCGGGCCGGGATCGTTGTCGGGATAGTCAAAAGGCTCCAGCGGCACCTGCAGAAGCAATTCGTGTCCCTCCTGACGGGCCCGGACTTCCCAGTCCTTCAGATTGTCGCCATAGGGCGCGAAGGCGAGTGTGACCGCGGAGGGCAGGCGGGTCAGCGCCAGATTGGTGCCCGCTTCGCTGAGCGTCAGGCCGCCGACCACGATGGCGATCCGCGCCACCCCGATCGTCTCGGTGTCGAAGGGACGGGCATAGAAATCCAGTGGCCGCGCTCCGTTGTCGGCAATGCGGGGCAGGGTGCCATAGCGCCCCTGCTCGGCGATGCGCGGATCGGGGTCGGTGGTCAGCGACGGGGTGCCATCATTGGCGGGACGCAGCCCGGCGCCTTCCGGCGGCAGAACGGGCTTGAAGCGGGGACCGCTGTTCGATTGCGCGCCGGTCTGCGGCATCTGGCTGGGGTCGTTGGTGAGAACCCCCGGTTGGATGCCGACCACCTCCATGTCGCGGGCAGACACGCCCTGCACGGAGGTCTTGTTGAGAGCGACCACGGCGGAGGGTTCGCCACCATAGGGGGCATCAACCACCACGATCCACACGCCCAGCGTGAGCACGAGCGCGGTGATGATCACAATGCCGATCAGGCCGAGCGGAATGCGAAAGCGCCGCTCTCCAATGCCCAACCCAAGGGGGGAATTCAGGTCGTCCCCGGCCATTGTCTCCTACCATCGCTCGTCTTGTTGCGCCGTTTCGCACACCGGCGTCGGCTGTCCTGTCCGTGGCGAATGTGCTTGCGCGAACACCGTCCAGTGCCCGCTCTTGCGCCCGGACGCACCTTCGCGCCAGCCTAGCGTAATCATGGTTAACAATTTCTAAGCGTGCCCCGGTTGGGCATCGGGCGGGCATCGGGCAGGCCTCCGGGGCGGCGGAGGGCTGCCCGCCGCCAATCCGGGTGCAATGTCCACGCTGGTCAGTTTAGCCCGGCCCTGCCCGGCAGGCATCCGCTCAAACTCGTAAGACGCGGCAAGGCGGGCGCAGATAAGAAAAGGCCCGCACCGATTGGATGCGGGCCTCCTGAGAGGAGCGGCCTGAAGGCCGGGTTGTCAATCGTGGCCGATCAGTTCGGCACACCTGCGGAGGGATCCGGCGGGAAGGCCTTGTTGGCCTGGATGCCGCGCAGCAGGTCATAGGCGAAGTTCAGCTGCGCGTCGTCCTTCTGGTCCTGCGGGACATAGGCCTGGCTGCCGGTCTTCTCCGTGCCGTCATCGGATCCCAGGTGTCCGCGAAGCGAAGCTTCGCCGCGCGGCTCCACCTTGCCCTTCAGTTCGTCGGGAAGCTCCTGCTTGACCTCGATATCGGGCGTGATGCCCTTGGCCTGAATGGAGGTGCCCGAAGGCGTGTAGTAACGGGCCGTGGTCAGCCGGATCGCACCGTTGGGGCCGAGCGGGATGATGGTCTGGACCGATCCCTTGCCGAAGGAGCGCGTGCCGACAATGGTCGCGCGGCGGTGATCCTGAAGTGCGCCGGCCACGATCTCGGAGGCCGAGGCGGAGCCGCCATTGACCAGGATGATCACCGGCTTGCCGCGGGTCATGTCGCCAGAACGGGCGTTGTAGCGCTGGCTTTCCTCGGCATTGCGCCCGCGGGTGGAAACGATCTCGCCGCGGTCGAGGAACGTGTCGGAGACCGCGATTGCCTGGTCGAGCAGTCCACCGGGATTGTTGCGCAGGTCGATGACAAAACCCTTCAGGTCCTTTTCCGGGATCTTCTCCTCGATCTCGTCAATCGCGGCTTTCAGGCCGTCAAAGGTCTGCTCGTTGAACTGCGTGATGCGGACGTAGCCAATATCCTTTTCCTCGCGCCAGCGCACGGAGCGGATGCGGATGATGTCGCGCGTGATGACGATCTTGACCGGTGCGGTTGCGCCCTCGCGGCGGATGGTCAGCTCGATGTCGGTCTTGACCGGGCCGCGCATGCGCTCGACCGCCTCGTTCAGCGTCAGGCCCTGCACGTTCTCGCCGTCAAGCGCGACGATCACGTCGCCGGCCAGGACGCCCGCGCGATAGGCCGGGGTTTCGTCGATCGGGGTGACGACCTTCACGAACCCGTCTTCCATGGTCACTTCGATACCGAGGCCGCCGAACTCGCCGCGCGTCTGCACCTGCATGTCGCGGAAACTCTTCGGCGACATGTAGCTGGAATGCGGATCGAGCGAGGAAAGCATGCCGTTGATGGCTGCCTCGATCAGCTTTGCGTCGTCCGGAACTTCCACGTAATCGGCGCGGATGCGCTCGAAGACGTCGCCGAACAGGTTGAGCTGGCGATAGGTATCCGACGCCGCAGCCTCCGCGGTGCTGCCGACCACAATCTGCGTCTGGGACAAGGTGACCACCGCTGCCGCGCCCATCAGCGCGCCGACCAGCATCAGCGAAGCTTTCCGTATCATCCGCGAACCTTTTCGTCTTCCGGCCGAGCCCACCAGGGCGAAGGGTCGATTGAATTGCCGTCTTTTCGAAATTCTATGTAAAGCACCGGCCGCGTGGATCCCAGATCCAGCGTGGCGGCACTTGCGAGTTGCGTGGATCCCATGGATCCAATCGGCTCCCCGGCCAGAACGAATTGACCGAGTTGCACATCGATTTCCTTCATCCCTGCAAGCAGGACATGATATCCATCGCCTGCATTCAGGATCAAGAGTTGCCCATAACTGCGGAACGGTCCCGCATAGACGACCCAGCCATCGCATGGCGCATTCACGCTGGCATTGTTGCGGGTCGCAATGGAGAGCCCTTCCGCGGGCGTCCCAAGACTGTCTTCCTCACCAAAACTGCGCAGCGGCGCACCTGCGACAGGCAGCCGAAGTCTGCCCTTTGTATCGTCGAATGCCACGGCGGGCGCCAGCCGACCGGGATCAGCAAAGGGATCGCCGGGGCGCTTCTTGCCCGCGTTCTCCTTGGCGGCCCTGGCTGCGGCTTCCGCCGCCTTGCGGGCGGAATCGATCTCGCTTTCCAGCGAGGCAATCAGATTCTTCAGCGACGTTGCCTTGCCGGCCAGCTCGCCGGCCCGCTCGCTCTCCTCGGCCAGCTTGCGGCGTGATTCGTTCGCCTCTTTACGCTTGGCCTCAAGCAGCAACTCGAT
This sequence comes from Breoghania sp., assembly GCF_963674635.1. Taxonomy (NCBI): domain Bacteria; kingdom Pseudomonadati; phylum Pseudomonadota; class Alphaproteobacteria; order Hyphomicrobiales; family Stappiaceae; genus Breoghania; species Breoghania sp. The sequence continues at coordinate 2,947,325 of NZ_OY771475.1, read as the reverse complement.
CCGCTTTCTTTCTTCCGCCAGCCGCGTCCCGTCGCCCTTCAGCCTGTCGCGCTCGCCGGCAATCCGGCTTTCAAGCCGGGTCAGCTCCGCAAGATCCACAGCCAGAGCTTCCGCTTCGCCGTGAATGCCCGGCATGACCGCGTTCAGCAGCATTGCCGAGCGCACCGCTCCCAGCGCATCCTCCGGCCGCACGGCAAGAGCGGGCGGCGGACGGCGGCCTATCCGCTCCAGCGTCGCCAGCACCTCCGCCAGCACGTCGCGGCGCTCGTAAAGCGAGGCGCGCACGGTGTCGGCATTCTCGTGCAGGCGCAGCAAACGGGCTTCCGTGGCGCTCAATTCTTCTTCCAGCGACTGGACGCGCTGTGCGGTTCGAAGAAGATCCGCGTTCAGCGCGTCACGGTGGCGATCAATCGTGTCGATCTGATGTTTGAGCTCGCGTTGGCGCGTTTCGCTCAGCGTCAGATCCTCTGTCAGCGCAGCAAGCTCCTGCTCGCGCGCCCGTTTGCGTTCCTCAGGGCCAAGTGCGGAGAAATCCGTCTCCGTTTCGGCCTGCTCCGGTTTTGAGACCGGCGTCTCCGTGGCCATGGCCCGTGTCGCGGGAAGTCCCGCCATCAGGGCGCTGCCCGCCAAGAGGGCGAACAGGGTCGCTCTCCCAAACCGGGAGAGGGCGCCGCTTGAACCGGGGGAGGAAAACCTGTCTTGCGAGATCGTCGATGCGCCGAGCTGGCACTGTCCGGTCATCGCTCCCCTGTTCGGGGCTCCCCGTTTCGCGGTTGCCCGTTGCACGTTCCGTGCAGCGACCACATGAACCTCCGTTTCGACCCTTGCGCCCGACTTAAGAACGGCGCCTCAATCCGAAGTCCCCGGCACGACATCCAGTCGCGTCGCCTCGGGATCGGAGCGCGTGATCCGCTCAGAATCGCATGCAGAGCGTTAACGATCCGTCAACCATAATGCCGGTTCGCCGCCTGCCCTAGGGGCACATGGCCCGAAAGCCACAGGAATGTGCACGTAGTCGCATATCCGGGGATTGCGGCAACAAACGGGCGTTACGGCAGTGCAGCGCGCAACCTCAGGCTCCGCTCATTCGCGATGATAGGGATGGCCCGACAGGATCGAGATCGCGCGGTAGATCTGTTCCGCCAGCATGATGCGCACCATCTGGTGCGGCCAAGTCATCGGCCCGAAGGCGAGCTTCAGGTCCGCCTGCTGGAGCAGGGCGCGGCCATGCCCATCAGCTCCGCCGATCGCAAAAACCAGCGCCCCCGCCCCGTCGTCGCGCCAGCGGCCGACGCGCTGGGCGAAATCCTGCGAGGGCATGGTGCGCCCGTGTTCGTCGAGGGCGACGAGAATGCGCGGGGAGGGCATGGTGGCCAGCAGGCTTTCGGCTTCCGCCTGCTTGCGGTCATCGGCGCGTGGGGCGCGTGCTTCCGGCAATTCCGTGAGATCCGGCCCGCTGAACCCTATGGCGCGCCCGGCCTTACGGGCGCGCTCCAGATAGCGATCCACAAGCTCACGGTCGGCCCCGGCTTTCATCTTGCCGATTCCGGCAATCACCAGACGCATGCAACAAGCCTTTCGCACTTCGGACGATCCGAAGCACGGACCACCGCTTCAGCGGTCAGTTCCCGCCTTGGAGCCTCAGTTCGAGTATTGCGGCGCCGTCTCCGTGTCCGCCGCCCACATCTTCTCGATATTGTAGAAGCTGCGAACTTCCGGACGGAAGAGATGAACGACCACGTCCCCCGCATCGATGAGGACCCAGTCGCAATGCGGCAGGCCTTCGACGCGCGGCGCTCCGAAGCCGGCATTTTTCAGATCACGCACAAGATGATCGGCGATCGCGCCGACATGGCGGTGCGAACGTCCCGACGCCACGACCATGTGGTCGGCGAGCGCGGTCTTGCCCGTGATATTGATGGAAACAGTGTCCTCGGCCTTGGAATCCTCCAGGCTCGCGAGAACGGCAGACAGCGGATCCGCATGATCGCCTTTGCGGATGGCTGCGATCTGAGGATCGGACACGGCCTGATCCTCATTATTGAATGGCATGCTCAGGGGTTGGTGCCTTTCGCCATGTTTTCCGGTTTCATGCCCCGCGCGCTCATTCGCCGGGGCGGGTCACGCCACTTTCAATGCAGGCGTATCCGTATTTCGAAGGGACGTGGTGTGCTCGTCCCAAGACGCGCCTGCCGCGAAGCAGGGGCGGACGCATCGTCCCGGCCCACCTGCCTCGGATGAGAGGATAAGGGAGGCCGGGGCGAAAATTCAAGACTTGGTCTTTTTTCAGATTGGCGGAATTCCAGAGATAGGGCGCAAAGGCCTCGCCTGAGCGCGGGTCACGATTTCCATTTTCCCGCCTGTCTCAGCGCCGTGGAGGATGCCGGATCGCGCGGCGTATGCAGGAAGGTCCAAGCCGGTGTCGGGCCACCTGGCAGCGTTGCGGCCTGTTCTTCCGGCACACGAAACCCGCCATAGGTGCGCGCAGCCGGTGCCGAGAGCGCCGCAAGTTCGGCGCCGGGCCGGTCGACAATGGCGACGGGAACACTGTCGATGATGGCGCGCCAGTTCTGCCAACGATGGAAGGTGGAGAGGTTGTCCGCCCCCATTACCCAGACGAATTTCAGATCGGGCCGCCGATGCTTCAGCGCCGCAACCGTCTGGGCCGAATAGGCTGTGCCGAGCCACGCCTCCCAGGCAGTGACCCTTACATGCGGATCGTTGGCGCAGGCGGCGGCCAGATGCACACGGGTCTCCAGTGGAGCCAGCTCGTAGATGTTCTTGAGCGGATTGCCGGGCGTCACCAGCCACCAGACCTGATCGAGCTTCAGCCGCCGCATGGCCGTGCGGCTGACCAGCGCGTGGCCGGAATGGGGCGGGTTGAACGATCCGCCGAACAAGCCGATGCGCTGGCCCCGGCCAGCAACCGGAAGGCGCATCCATTGCGGCGGAGTGCCTGTGCGCCAGCCACCCTGGCCGGAAAGGAGATCGTCGCGGGGAGGAGGGGTCACGGGCGCGTCTGGCCGTCACCCAGGACCCGGTACTTGAAGCTGGTCAGCTGTTCCAGCCCGACGGGGCCGCGCGCATGCATGCGCCCCGTCGCGATACCGATCTCCGCGCCGAACCCGAATTCGCCGCCATCGGCGAACTGGGTGGAGGCGTTGTGGACGACGATGGCGGAATCGACTTCCGCAAGGAAGCGATCCGCTGTGGCCTGGTTCTCCGTGATGATGCAATCGGTGTGATGCGAGCCGAGCGTTTCGATATGCTCGATGGCCTCGCCAATGTCTGAGACAACCTTAACCGCGATGATGGCGTCGAGATATTCCGTCACCCAGTCCTCGACCGAGGCCTTTTCCGCATCCGGTACCAACTCGCGGGTCTCTTCGTCACCGCGAATGGCGCAGCCCGCCTTCTTGAGTGCATCAAGAAGAGGCTTGAGGTGGGTTGCGGCACACGCGCGATCGATCAGCAGGGTTTCCGCCGCCCCGCAGATGCCCGTGCGGCGCATCTTGGAATTGACCACGACCTTGATCGCTTTTTCCAGATCGGCGTCGCGGTCGATGAAGATGTGAACGAGCCCTTCCAGATGGGCAAAGACCGGCACGCGGGCCTCGTCCTGAACGCGGGCCACGAGGCTCTTGCCGCCGCGCGGCACGATCACGTCCACATTGCCGCCAAGACCTGAGAGCATGGCGCCAACTGCCGCGCGGTCCGTCGTGGGAACAAGCTGGATGGCGGCATCAGGCAGACCGGCTTCCACAAGTCCCGCACTCAGGCACCGGGCGATGGCCTGAGAGGTGCGGAACGCGTCCGATCCGCCGCGCAGGATGGCGGCATTACCCGCTTTCAGGCACAGCGCGCCCGCGTCCGCGGTCACGTTGGGGCGGCTTTCGTAAATGACGCCGATGACGCCCAGCGGCGTGCGCACGCGCTGGAGGTGCAGCCCGTTGGGTCGGTCCCATTCCTCGGTGATGCGGCCGACGGGATCGGGAAGGTCGGCAATTGCCTCAAGGCCGGCGGCCATGGCATCCACGCGCGAGGCATCGAGCCGTCCGCGGTCGATGAAGGAACCCGCAAGACCGCGCGCCTCCATGCCCTCCACGTCGAGCGCATTGGCCGCGAGAATGGCGGCTTCGCTTTCGCGCAGGCGCCGCGCCATGGCGCGAAGGGCGGCATTCTTGGCGTCGGTTGGCGTATTGGCGAGCTGCCGTGCAGCCGCGCGTGCCCTGGTGCCAAGCTCGCTCATCATCGCGTCGATGGACCCGCTTTCGGGTGCCTCTGCGTGGTTCAGCATCATGTCATCCCCTTGGACCTTCGCCTGAAAAGGCTTGGGCCTTCAGCCTCGACCCGAGGGCCCGGCTGCCTGTCAGCGATCGAAACCCGATCTTATCCGAAATCCTTCAGCACCATGTCGTCCCGATGGATCATTTCCGCGCGCCCTGCATAGCCCAAAATCGTTTCGATCTCGCGCGATTTGTGGCCGATGATACGCACCGCGTCGCCGCAATCATAGGCGACAAGCCCGCGCCCGATCTCCCGGCCATCCGCGTCCATGATACAGACCGTATCGCCGCGCTGAAAGTCGCCCGAGACAGCGCTCACACCGGCAGGGAGCAGGCTCTTTCCCTTGCGAAGCGCCCGTTCCGCACCGTTATCGATCGTGATCTGTCCGGATGGCTTGAGCTGCCCCGCGATCCATGTCTTGCGGGCGGTGGCGGGCGTGGAATGCGCGGTAAACCATGTGCAGCGCGCGCCCTCGTCGATCGCGCGCAACGGATGCAGGCGCTTGCCGGAGGCGATCACCATCGTGGTGCCGGATTCGGTGGCGATCTTTCCCGCCTCGATCTTGGTCTTCATGCCACCGCGCGAAAGCTCGGACGCCGCGACCCCCGCCATGGATTCGATTTCCGGCGTGATGCGCTCCACCAGCGGTATGTGCGCGGCCAGCGGATTGTCCGCGGGCGGCGCGGTGTAGAGCCCGTCGATATCGGAAAGCAGCACGAGGCAATCCGCGCTGATCATTGTCGCGACACGGGCCGCCAGCCGGTCATTGTCGCCATAACGGATCTCGGTTGTGGCCACGGTATCGTTCTCGTTGATCACCGGCACGGCCTTGAGCCTGACAAGCGTGCCGACCGTGGCGCGCGCGTTGAGATAACGGCGACGCTGTTCGGTATCGCGCAGGGTGAGCAGCACCTGCCCCGTGATCATGCCGCGCGCGGCGAAGATCTCTTCATAGGCCTGCGCAAGCTCGATCTGGCCGACGGCGGCGGCAGCCTGGCCCTCTTCCAGCTTCAATGCACCGGAAGGAAGCCCCAGAACCCCGCGCCCGAGCGCAATGGCGCCGGAGGAGACGACGATGATCTCCACTCCCGCGCGTGACAGGTCTGCCAGGTCATCGGCCAGAGATTCCAGCCAGTCCCGCTTCAGCTTGTTCTTTTCGACCAGCAGGGAGGAGCCGATCTTGACGACGATGCGGCCATAGCCGCCGAGGCTTTGCATCAGGGATGCCACCCTTCTTCTTCCGAACGGGGCAGGTCGTCCTCGGCCTCCCGATCAAGCGTCTCGATGGCCCTTCGCACCATGCGCAGGGCCTCCGTCATGCCCTCGCCGGAGGCTGCCGACAGAAGGATCGGTTTGGTGCCTGTGGCTTCGCTCAGGGCTTTCAGCGTTTCCTTGCGCGTCTCTGCGTCGAGCGCATCGATCTTGGACAGCGCGACGATCTCCAGCTTGTCTTCAAGCCCGCCGTCATAGGCTTCCAGCTCGCCGCGTACCACACGATAGGCCTCGGCCGGGTCGTCCTGCGTGGAATCGATCAGATGCAGCAGCACACGGGTGCGCTCCACATGGCCGAGGAACCGGTCGCCGATGCCCACGCCCTCATGGGCACCCTCGATGAGGCCCGGAATGTCTGCCATCACGAATTCCTGCCCATCCACACCCACAACGCCCAGATTGGGGTGGAGCGTGGTGAAGGGATAGTCGGCGATCTTGGGCTTTGCCTGCGAGACGGCGGCGAGGAAGGTGGACTTGCCCGCATTGGGCAGACCGACAAGCCCGGCATCCGCAATCAGTTTCAGGCGCAGCCAGATCCATTTTTCCTGGCCGTCCAGGCCGGGATTGGCGCGCCGCGGGGCCTGATTGACCGAGGTCTTGAAATGGGCATTGCCGAAGCCACCATTGCCGCCGCGCAGCAAAAGCAGTCGCTGGCCGACTTCCGTCATGTCCGCGATCAGCGTCTCGTTATCCTCTTCGAGGATCTCGGTGCCGACGGGGACCTTCAGCGTGATGTCGGGACCTTTGGCGCCGGTGCGGTTCTTGCCCATTCCGTGGCCGCCGGTCTTGGCCTTGAAATGTTGCTGGTAGCGGTAATCGATGAGGGTGTTGAGACCCTCCACGCATTCCACCCACACGTCGCCGCCGCGCCCGCCGTCACCGCCATCGGGTCCGCCATATTCGATGTACTTCTCGCGGCGAAAGGAAACCGATCCCGCTCCGCCGTCGCCGGAACGTACATAGACCTTGGCCTGATCGAGGAATTTCATGTTGGTACTCGAATTCTGCGTGCCGCAATTGTTGAAGCGGACACATGGGTGCCCGGTGAATAGCCGATTTCGGGGGCAAGTTACAATCGCCTGTCTCGCCCGCCAGTCATTTGCCGCCGTCACAACAAGCGAAACAGCCCGTGCCGCCCGTCTCGGGCCGGCACGGGCTGTCCGTTTCATCGGCGTCCGGTCTCCGGATCTGGCTGTAAACCCGATGGCGCGGCACGGCAGATCAGGCTCAGCCGACCGAGCGCCAGCCCTTCAGGGCGTCCCAGGTCTTGCGGTCGAGAACATAGGTCTCGACCGGAACCATTGCGCCGCCATGGGCAAGCGAGCGCATGACGCCGCTGCCACGATACTGGAAGCCACACTTCTCGATCACCCTGCGCGAGGCGGGGTTGGTCAGGCGGCACGACGCAGTGACGGCATCGTGGCCGGCAACGGTGAAGGCATGGTCGATGACCGCCTGCGCCGCTTCCGTGGCATAGCCGTGCCCCCAGAAAGGTTCCCCGATCCAGTAGCCAAGTTCCGGCTCCCGTCCCTGGCCCACAGGGCCAAACTGGTATCCGCAGGCCCCGATGATGCGGCCCGTGGACTTCAGGCGCACGGCATAGCTTGCCGTGCCCGGTTCCGTATTGCGTGTGCTCTCGATCCAGTTGCGGGCGGCTGCGAGGCCGTAGGGATGGGGCATGCTCGCAAGCATTTCCGCAACGCGGCGGTTATTGGCCAGGAATACAATATCGGCGGCGTCATCCATCGTCGGACGGTCGAGTTTCACGCGCTCGAGCGTCAGGGCCGGACGAGCCGCCGACAGACTGCTGGGATCTTCTAACCTTCCGCCTTCCAAGAGGCTTTCGCTTTCCAGAACCATTGTATTTCTCCGATCGGCCCTTGCCCGGGCGCAAAAGAAAAGGGGAGATGGGTCTTGTGTCCCATCTCCCCTGAACTTTGACCGGTCTTCTCAAACCGCCGGGTCGATGAGACCCCGGCAATCTGATGAACTCATATGCCGGGAATTATTCCGCTGCTTCCATCGTCGGAAGGACGGATACGTAGGTTCGGCCATTGGCTTTCGCCGTAAACGTGACATGGCCTTCGACCTTGGCAAAAATCGTGTGGTCCTTGCCCATGCCGACATTGGTGCCGGGATGCCACTTGGTGCCGCGCTGACGCAGAATGATGTTGCCCGGAATGACGGCCTCGCCACCGAACTTCTTCACGCCAAGACGGCGACCTGCAGAATCGCGACCGTTACGCGACGAACCGCCTGCTTTTTTGTGAGCCATGACGTACTCTCCTGATCCTTCGGGCCTATCCGGCGCACTGGCGTCCATGCCAGGCGTGTCCGGGATACCCCGTCAATTTCGTGTCTTCGCCTGCGGCTTACTTGCCGGCGAGTTCCTTGGCCTGCTCGACCCAGTTGTCGCGCTCGAAACGGCCCTTGATGCCGGCCTCTTCCTCGACGCGCGCCACGTCCTCGGCGGTCATGGAAGCAATCTGCGCATAGGTGGTGATACCCGCGGCATTGAGCTTCTTCTCGATCGCCGGGCCGAGGCCCGAAAGCTTCTTCAGGTCGTCGCCGCCGGATGCGGCTTCAGCCTGTGCTGCCGAAGCAGCGGTGGTCTCGGAGGCCTTCTCGGCCGGAGCGGCCTTGGCTGCCTTCTTGGCGGCCTTCGGCTTGGCGCCACCGGTCAGGATGTCGGTGATCCGGACCAGCGTCACCTCCTGGCGGTGACCCTTCTTGCGGCGGTAGTTCTGGCGGCGCTTCTTCTTGAAGACGATGATCTTCCGCGTGCGCGCCTGTTCCACCACTTCACCGGCGACGGAGGCACCTTCGACGGTCGGGGTGCCGATCGTCGTTTCCGTTTCGCCACCGATCATGAGAACGGTGTCGAAGGTCACGGTGTCACCGGCTTCGCCGGAAATCTTCTCGACCTTGACCAGGTCGTCTGCGGCAACGCGGTACTGCTTGCCGCCCGTCTTGATAACAGCGAACATCGCTGAGGTCCTTACAGTTTGTCGCCGGTACCTTTCATTGGTACTCTGCGAACCTTGTGCGCACCCTTCGGCGCCGCATGACAGCGGACTTTGGCGGACGCTTTTGTCTTGGTCCCTTGCTGGGGGCCAAGACCGGCTGAAGCGTCGGAGAGCCTCGGGCAGCGCGTTGGGCGAGAAATCCCGCCATGCGCGAAGCCAGCGCAATATACGGTTTCACCCCCTCGCGTCAACGCTTGATGCGACAATTCCGGCGGTCAGCCGCCGTTTTTCGCGAATTTGGGGTGTCGAGGCCCCGAATCCGGGAGGTGCCAAACGGACGTGCGGGCAGCAGATGACGGTGCTGGCCGTCCTGAATCGGCGGGGAAAAGAGCGCGTTTGGCGTATCGCATGTCTTCCTCGCGGGCCCGGGTGCCTTGTCGCAAGTCCGTCGGCGCAGGCCCGGTTCCCACAAGGGGGTGGGCAAGGCGGGGGAGGGTCCCGTAGCGGTTTGCACGGCTTTTGCGGCCTGCGGTGGCAAGATTGCGGTCGGGCATGTGAAATGCGCGCGCGGGGCCTTGCGCCCATGTGCCCCCCTGTGTATGTTCCGCGCCGCCAGAAGACATGGCGGCCCTTGCGGAGAGGTGCCGGAGTGGTCGAACGGGGCGGTCTCGAAAACCGTTGAGCGCGCAAGCGTTCCGAGGGTTCGAATCCCTCTCTCTCCGCCATTTGTACTTGTATTTAGTTGATTTTATTGGCGTCGATTTTTCTGACGCCTTTCGGCCCGTCTCACAACCCATCATGAGATTCAAGGTTCTTGGACCCGCGGACATCCGCGGGCGATTTTTCCGCAATAGAACGAGAACATTTGCGGCCAAACCGACGGTGCGCTAGCCGCCCTCATGTTGCAAGATGCCGTATTCGGCGATAATCGTTGCGCAGGGCAGGCGCTCGGGCCAGGGCGCGATTGGCCTCAAGGTGTCGCAATGTCATGTCCTGCTGCCATCAGTGGTCTATATGAGTTTCCTCTGTCTGGGGTGAGACCGTGCAAGAGCGGGAGCCGGTCCTCAAGCTCTTTTCATAGACTCTGCTGTGCGAGAAAGTGGGGAGCGACCATGCCTGTCAGATCCAGCCTCAGGAGGCGCAGGAGCTGCATGATGTAGGGCTAGGGAGTGTCAGCGGCAGTCGCCTCATCTACGACAAGAACAGATCGCTTCATCTGCGGAGAGAACTTGTGTGACATCGAGTGCACGTTTCTGTCGCATGGGCCCGGATGGCCCTGGGAAAACATTGCCTATGCAGCTTGGTAAAATCTACCGGCTGGAAGCCTCTGGTTTCAAAGCAAAAAAGCAAAAAAAATGAATTACAACGTGTTGGCTATTCTTGGCTGATTGGCGTGAGAATTGCGTAACAGGCAGTGCGTTTATTACGGGAGATTTCGATGGCGACGTTAGGATCAGCGTCATATCGCGATTACTAGTTCCATTCTACCAGATTTGGCAAAGCGAATAGCGGTCCACAGCAGGAGGGACTGACGGCGAGCCAGCATAGAAGCGGCTGCAATGCATCGAAGACCGGCGTCGATGGCACTGCGCCGCGTTCCGTTGCCGATTTCGCGGCAACGCTGCTTTCTTCACGCGGCCTGAAGCCGGTCAATATCGCCGAACTGCCCGAAGACGCATATCAAGCCCATATCGGCGGCGAGGAGCGGCGTCTGAAAGCCAACGCGCGCTATCTCGAATACCGGTACACTGACACCTCATGGACGGAAGCGGTCGAAGCCTCGCTCAAGGCGTTTCCGCCCGAGGACAATCCGGCGATGCAGACCTATGCGGCGGTTCTCGTCGATGCAGACATCGTGGCGACGATCGACAATCAGGGGGTCGTCTCCTCGAAGAATGAATTGGGAGCCAAGCTAAAGGATATCCTACGGGGCGAGGTCAACGGCACCAATGGTCCCGATCTGGCCCAGGCCCGCGCCGAACAGATCTCCGATTTTCTTGGGGGCGAGATCGTCAAAGCAGATACGGCGATAACCCAAGCGGAATTCGAAGGGCTCCCCTCTGCGGAAGGGATTCAGCAATCCCTCGATTACGAAGCGATGAAAAATGACCCGATGTTCGAACAGCTTCAGCGCATGATTGCCCGGATGGAGAATTTGAGGGAGCTGAGGGAAGGATACCTGACAGAGGCCGGCGCAGAGTCGGGAACAGACGTTCTGATCTGAGCAAGCAGACTGAATATGCGCCATGAAGCCTCGGCCTGACATGGTCGATCCAGGCCGCTAAAACACGGTAGAAAGGCGGGGCTTGAGCTTGGCAAATGTTCCTTTCATATGCTCTAAGGGGCGATGATCGACCCTTGGTCGAACCTGCAGTCGGGTACGGTGCGAGTCTATGAATGACGGTCTAAACGTTGATGTCAGCCTACAGCAAAATCAAATCATGCAGGATGAAGGGCGAAAAGCAGTTGTTGTACTTGGAATGCACCGCTCTGGAACAAGTGCTTTAACTCGCGTTATTAGCCTAGTTGGGTGTGACCTACCCAAGTCGCCGGTGGGGGAAAGCAAAGGCAATGAGACTGGGCATTGGGAGCCCAATAGTATCATGCAGCTCAATAGCCGGATTCTGGAATCCGCCGGCACGCATTGGGCCGATTGGCAGGAATTCGATCCAGATTGGATGCGGACACCTAAAGCTGAACCTTATCGTAGCGAAGCGCTGAAGGTGCTAGAGAGCGAATATGGCGCCTCCCGCCTATTTGTTCTAAAGGATCCGCGGATTTGCCGTCTTTTCCCCTTTTGGAAGGATATTTTGCGTATCTCCGGGGTGGACCCGTTGATCATCTTGCCACTACGCAATCCGCTAGAGGTGGCCGCCTCACTACAGGCCCGGGATGGATTGGATCCCATGTTCAGCCATCTCTTGTGGCTGCGCCATGTGCTTGATGCAGAGGCGGTATCCCGCGGTCTGCCTCGCTTCTTTCCAACTTACGATCAATTGATGTCTGACTGGACAATCGTGATGGCGCGTGGAGAAACCGCATTCGGAATCACATGGCCAAGGTTTTCGGAAAAGGCCCACGAAGAAATCAGCTCTTTCCTATCGATGAGGCATCGACATCACCAAGAGCTCCCAGGGAGCGTCCTTGAAAATACTGAACTTTCCTTCTGGTTGCGAGAGACGTTTCGAATTCTCTTAAGTTGGTCTGAGGGGGGCGAAAGAAAGAATGATCATGCCGACCTTGATCAGATACGCGCAGAGCTCAACGCGGCGGGGCCAGCCTTTGGGCGGCTGATTGCCGCCGGGCAAAATGCTGTTGAGAGGGTGAGACACTTTTCCAAGCTTGAGACCGAATTGCGGAGGGGATTGGCGGAGAGAGATGGTGAGATTGCCCGCCTTATGAGCGATCTCGAAGGCCACACCAGTGCAGTTCGCGAAGCAGAAGCAGAATTGGACGCCCTACGAGGCCGGATTGCTCAAGCTGAGACCGCACTGCGCCAATCTAAAGCTGAGGGCGAGAGGATTACAGAAGTTCTTTCTGCAACCCAAAAAGAAGTAGAGCGATTGGAGGAATTGCGAGCCGAGCATATGAGGTTAGCTTCCGCTTTCGAAGCCCAAGCTGAAGAGATTAAAAGGCTAAAAAAATCGATCGACGCTCAAACTTTCATAATAAATGAAAAAACGGCAGAGGCCGAAAAGGCTGACGCATCTAAATCCAAGATTGAACAGGTACTTCAGGAGCGGTTTGATGAAATCGCGAAGTTAACAAGTTTGATTTATGATAGTGACAGACAAATGCGGTCGCTTTCTGTCACCGCAGAGAGTGAAATTAGTCGGCTGATATCTGAATTAACTCGTGGTCCGGAGGTGTCTTTGTTTGGTGTGAAAATAGGCTTGAGACGCAAGATAGCGCGAATACAAAAATCCGGCCTATTTGATGTAAAGTGGTATCTGAAGAATAATGCGGATGTTGTTGATGCCGGTTGTGACCCGCATATACATTATGTTCGCTACGGTGCTCAAGAAGGTCGTGCCCCCAACGCTGCGATCGCATCGCTCTTTCATGCTGCGCGCCGAAATAATGACAAAAAATAGATAAGTATCTGTGCTCAAGGGGCTATCCGATGTACCCGTCGATCGATGATGACATCAAAAGAATACGTCAATCTGGCCTGTTTGATGAGGATTGGTACCTCAAGACCTATCCTGACGTTCGAGCGGTCGGAATGGATCCAATCAAACATTATCTGTGGCTTGGGGCTGCGCTGCAGCGTAATCCGTCGCCGACTTTCGATACAGCTAAATACCTGGAAATGCAGACAGATGTTGCGGGGTCCGGGGTTAATCCGTTGCTCCATTACATATATTGGGGTGAGAAAGAGGGTCGGCCAAGGCCAAGTGCTCAGCCTGAAATGGACCTTTATGAAGGCTCTAGTAGTGAAGCGGGCCTTTCCAAGAAGCTTCAGAGCTATAGTCTATATATTAATCAGGTGCTCTCTTCGTCAAAGAAGGCAGAGGGCATCGACTTAGATTACGTTCCGAAGATGCAAGAATATATCGATTTTTCGGAAAACCCCCTTTCTCTAATAGCATTCTATTTGCCGCAGTTTCATCCAATCCCTGAGAACGATGAGTGGTGGGGGGCTGGCTTCACCGAATGGACGAATGTTTCAAAGGCGAAGCCTCAGTTTTTGGGGCACTATCAGCCTCATTTGCCTGGGGAACTCGGCTTCTACGACTTGCGATTGCCAGATGTCATGCGGCAACAGGCGGCATTGGCTCAAATGTATGGCATAAGAGGTTTCTGCTTTCATCATTATTGGTTTGGCGGGAAAAGATTGCTTGAGCGTCCGGTCAACCAATTGCTGGCAGCAAAAGAGATAGATATCCCGTTTTGCTTGTGCTGGGCTAACGAAAACTGGACAAGGCGGTGGGATGGTCAGGATAGTGAAATCCTGATCGAGCAAAAACACTCTCCGGAAGATGATATTGCTTTTATCGATGATCTAATTCCCGTTTTTTCGGACGAACGTTACATCCGTTTTCAGGGAAAGCCGATCCTAATCGTTTACCGCGCCTCTATATTGCCAAATGCGAAAGAAACTGCGCAGCGTTGGCGTGATAGATGCAAAGAGGCGGGAATAGGAGAGATCTACCTTATCGCCGCCCGCTCGTTTGAGGTGACGGATCCGCGACCATATGGTTTTGATGCTGCTGTGGAGTTCCCCCCGCATCAGATGCCAGCAGCGCGAGTCAACGATCAACTGGAGATAATTGATCCAAAATACAGTGGAAATATATATTCTTTCACCGATATAGCGACTGGCTTCGCAGCTCAGAAGACCTCCGAATATCCGCTGCTGAAAACTGTATTTCCCAGTTGGGACAATGAGGCTAGAAAGCCAGGAGCTGGTCACACTTTCTTCGGCTCCTCCCCCCAAGCTTATGCCACTTGGTTGCGCAGTGTATGTGATTGGACATATCAGCGATCACAGGCAGATAAGAACCACCCACCCTTCGTATTTATCAACGCTTGGAACGAGTGGGCTGAAGGGGCTCATTTGGAGCCCGACAGGAAATACGGCTATGCTTATCTTCACGCTACTGCGAACGTGGCCCGCGAATTTCTTCCAGTAAATCCAGAAGTCGAGGAGATGGTTCTCGAGTCACAAACCCGCTATAAAAAAGAAAATAATACTGCGGTTGTCGCTCATCTCTATTATGATGAGCTTTTTGAAGAGCTCCAAGAACACATCAAAGCGGTAAATCAGGCCGATGTGTTTTTCTCTGTCAGCGCGAACATCCCACCGCAGCGATGCAAGGCAATCATAGACAGCTTCCCGAATGCCCGGTTGGCAATTTTTCCCAATCGAGGGCGCGACATCCAACCTTTCTTGCATGCCTTACGGTTTCTTAGAAAGGAAGGATATGAGGTTGCGTGCAAAATTCACGGTAAGAGGTCTCCGCAACGCTCAGATGGAAACCAGCTGCGCGGCGGGGCGTTGAATAGCCTCTTAGGCTCAAAAGCCAATGTTGAGCGAATTCTCGCCCGTTTTCAGGAAGACCAGTCACTTGGGATCATCGCCCCAAATGGCTCGCTACTGAATTTGGGCGAACCGAACAGGAACGTCCTCAACAGAGCTTGGTTGGACAGATTGTTTGACGCTCTTGGGATGGATGAACTAACCGGTAGCTATAATTGCGATTTTGTTGCAGGTTCGATGTTTTGGTTCCGAGTTGAGGCCTTGGCTAAGCTCGATGAACTCGATCTTAAAGCTGACCAATTTGAAGATGAACTCGGGCAAGTCGATGGAACGCTAGCCCATGCGGTAGAGCGTTTGTTTGCGGTGGTTACGGCAAGGGCTGGATTTGAGGTCAAGCAAGCATGCGACGCGCATTCGACATACAGAACTAAGAACGAACGAGGACTAAATGGTTCGCATCGATGAATTTAGAGAGCTTTCCGATCGCCAATGGTTGGATTTGCTAATTCAAAGCACAGATTCTGAGATTGTTCAGGGGCTTCAGTTTCCTCGGTTTCCGGCCGCATCGGTGCAGGCGCAGTTTGTTGGTTCATCCGACAAGCACGCGCTTAATGAGGCTTTTGCGTTCTATGAGTATTTCAAGAGAGAAGCTCTCAATGTCGGCAAACCGATTTTAGAAAACTCGAATATTCTCGACTTTGGGACGGGGTGGGGGCGTTTTCTGCGCTTCTTCTGGAAAGATGTTAAAGTCGACGGCCTACATGGTGTCGATATTGATCCCTCCATCGTAGACACTTGCAAGTCTCTTGGCGTACCCGGCGACTTAAGGCACATCGACCCGCACGGCTCGCTGCCCTATGCAGATGCAAGTATGGATTTTGTCCTTGCGTATTCCGTATTTACCCATCTTCCCGAGAATGTTCATCGCCATTGGATGAATGAGTTTAAACGTATTGTGCGTCCTGGTGGAATTGTTGGTTTGACGATTGAACCGCGTAGGTTCCTCGAATTCGTGGCCGATCTAAAGGGCAAGAGTCTCGACAGCGAGTGGCACAAGGGGCTTCAACGTTTTTCAGACTACGCTTCTGCAATGTTGCCTGCATACGATTCAGGTCAACTCGTATACATTCCCACTGGCGGTGGGGATTTCCGAGATGCGACTATCTATGGTGATGCAATCTGCCCCACCAGTTTTGTCGAGCAAAACTGGGCGCCGG
Source organism: Breoghania sp. (assembly GCF_963674635.1). Lineage (NCBI taxonomy): Bacteria > Pseudomonadati > Pseudomonadota > Alphaproteobacteria > Hyphomicrobiales > Stappiaceae > Breoghania > Breoghania sp. The sequence goes on along the minus strand of NZ_OY771475.1, from coordinate 2,931,600 downwards.
AATTTGTAATTAGATCTCATATTGATGATCCAGCAAAATTTTGGCAGGCCACCCTTATATTGCAGAAAGTCTAGATGGCAATTATGCCCTGCCATTAGATCATTATCCTGCCGCAACCGGAGTTCTTTTGGTGTTTACTCCGATTGGCACAGGTTGCGGCAGTCAGGCTCGGGCGTAGTCAGCCGGGTTCGGCAGTCCAAGGCTGGGTGCTCTGTGTTGTAGATATCGCCCATGCCACGATCACGACACGAGGATAAGCGCCGTATCTTGACATGGTCTCATTTGTCAGTTCAGTCCGCGTCCGACCGTTGAAGCTCTCCACGAAGCTACCATCCGGCATGTTGTTCTCGGTGCCAGCATATGGTCGGTTGCCGGATCCTGTTGGCTTTGGGCAAGCGGACCACGGGAATCCGGGAGCACACAAGCGCAATCAGGCTGTTATATCTAGATGAACCGAGCATTTTAGCGCGTAATCTGGAAGTCCCGGCTACAGCCTGGATGTTCTGCGGTCGGGGATCCGAATTCGGGGGTGGTTCACGAAGGAGCCGCTTGCGCCTCGGACGTCTGTCTAATCCGGTTGTATACATACGGTGCGGTGCGGCGCACGAGATCTTCTGCCACGTGTCGATCCATGGGCTTGATCGGTCGCATCTTTTCATAGTCCTCATCATAGGCGGCGGCATCCCACCACCGTGCATCGGCCAGCATCGCCTCTCGCTGGTCAGGCGATAGCGAAGCCGCGAGCAGCATATTATCATCTCGCGTTGCATCGATAACATGCGCCGCCAAATGTCTGGGGACTGCCCATGGGGCCCTTGGACCGTTTCCGGCAATCGATCTTAGAAGCGCATCATGAACAGAGTCATGGGGCGCTCTGATCTCTGGTATGGCGTCGTAGATACGGATCAGATCTTCCGTCATTGAAACATTGAATCGTGTCGTCTCATCAGGCAACGTAAGGCCAAGAAGCGAAAAAAAATCTCGGGTGTTGTCCTTGCTGTGCAAGCGCACGTTCAGTTGTGAAATGCGGCGCCATGGGGCCAGCAATTTCCACCAATCAATGAAGCCGCCCCCCCACGCTTTCAAGACAGCTTCCGGGTCTTCATAGCGACGATACCAGCGGAGCCACTGCCACCAAGCAGCGTTCAGGTATTCGACCGGTGGCCGTACATAGACGTAGGTCGTCGGCCTATTGGCTCCGATGCTCGCCCAAAAGTCTGTATCTTCAAATTTGGGTCCGATATTCGCCCAGTTCTCGTGAGACAAAATTGGTATGCGGCCTGCGGATACTATCTCGCGAATCCCCGACGCGATCTTGCGACGGTTGCACTCGTCACCAGTAGGATCGGCGCGTGACGGCGCATAGCCGACTATGTGATCGTGCGCTAGGCGCCGCAGAGTTTCACTCGTTGCAACCTCTCCGCCATGTCCAATGATGCAGTGTTGATAGTCACCAAGACCAGAAGAGGCATACTGGCATAGAGCAGCCTGAATCGACGATGAGCCGGTCTTTCCGGTGCCAATATGAGCGATCAAGTGCATAATTTACTACTCCTGAATCCCGACCATATGTCCTCTGCTAGAGACGCGCAAGGCAGCACATGACCTAGACGTTCCCTGCCCATTGAGGTGGGGAGGTTATTGGGTAAAACGCATGGAACTGGTTTGGGATTGGCGGCGTATGCGGCTGATATCACTAAGTTTCTGGTCGCAGGCTGCCGGCCACCTTTCGGTGTTGATCATCCTGGAGGGGCGCGACTACATGACAGGCTGGAACTTCGACCCGGCTGGCACTTGGTAACAAGAAGAACTGCCGCGGGTTGTACGACTGGCGATTGCTCTGCCTGCGAAGATCGGCCAAACACAAACCGGACCTCGGTCATGGTTGGATGAAGGTTTAGCGGCAGATCAGGATTTATTGCGAAGAGAATCGGACCATGCGCCGGCGAAGTCGTTGAAAACGCGCAATGGGCACAGGGCTACCGATGTTGAGCCCCGTCTTCCCAAACAAGAGGTGGTCGCTCGAGTTTGTCTCGCACCAGTTGACCGACTTTATGACGCTTCCGGCTTCTAGCGATCCTGGGAAATTGGACCCGCGAATGCCCGGCTCTTGTGGCCGACACATCGCCATCGGATCTTCGTGTGGCGAGGCAACCGCAAACGCTCACGGCCCCGCGTGGAAGGCTGAAGATAGAGGTTAGGGCAAGGGAGCCGGGTTCACCTCGAACGCGATCCTGAGCTTCGCGGAGAGGTTACAGATCGGCTGGAACGACATTGTTCCGCTTAAGCCCATGCTGAAACGACGATTAGCTGCGTGTAATATGAAGCACGATATAGCACCACACTACTTTGAATGACTTTCTCTCTAGACGTGTTCTCATGGCCATGCGATTTTCAAGCGTGTCAAATACGCGTTACGCTCTTTAAGCGTTCGTAAGAGTTTGACGCTATACCCATATTGGCTTGCTCAGGCTACTTGTGAGATGGATCCGGAATGACTGTCGAACATGAAGACATCCTCGGTTGCACGTGCCTGAATTGCGCCGCGACCGGGCAGTTCCAGGCCGATGCGGTTGAGCCTCAAAACGCCGCCAAGCCAGTCTTCACGCTAAGCCAGGTGATCGACCAACTGACCGATCCCGCGCAAAGCTGGACATCGACGACGGTCACCTACGGGTTCACGACGGTCAATCCCGGGTATGGCAGCGAAGCGTCCGGATACGCGCCTTTTTCCGCGGCCCAGAGGTCGGCGGCACGCGAGGCAATTGCGTTATGGGATGACCTGACCCCCCTGACCTTCGTGGAATCCGGCAACGGAAACACGGCGGATATCCGCTTTTCGAACACCACAACCGGGCCACAGGTTGCCTGGGCCTATTATCCCAGCACCTATTCCAATTATCAGGAAGAGGGCGACGTCTGGATCAACCCCAATTACTGGGCGAACAGTTATCTGGACTATGGCGAATACGGCTTCCACACACTTGTGCACGAGCTTGGTCACTCAATCGGGCTTTCGCATCCCGGCGCCTATAACGGCGGATCGCCGACCTACACCGACATGGCCGAATATCAACAGGACACCCGCCAATATACGGTGATGTCCTATTTTCAGGCTTCCAACACGGGCGCGGACCATTCGCCTCCGGGGCAATCCACATCCTACGGCGCAACGCCGCTGCTGCATGACATCGCCGCCATTCAGGCGATCTATGGCGCCGACATGACGACACGCACGGGCGACACGGTCTACGGCTTCAATTCCAATGCCGGACGCGCCCAGTTCAATTTCGCGATCAACACCGCCCCCGTGGTCGCCATCTGGGATGCGGGCGGCACGGACACGCTCGATCTGACGGGTACGAGCTACAATCAGGTCATCAATCTGGCGGAAGGCACCTTCTCCGACGTGATGGGCATGACCGACAATCTGGCCATCGCATTCGGCGTGTCGATCGAAAACGCGATAGGCGGCAGCGGACAGGACCAGATCAATGGCAACGGCCTTGCCAACTATCTTTATGGCAATGCCGGGAATGACATGCTCAATGGCGGCGACGGCAATGACATCCTCTGGGGTGGCCTTGGCGCGGATCATCTCGATGGCGGCGACGGCATCGACCGCGCCCAGTACCATCTGGCTGCGGCTGCGGTGACAGCGGATCTTCTGATCGCAGCCAACAACACCGGCGAAGCCGCAGGCGATACGTATGTCTCAATTGAGAACCTCTGTGGTAGTGGACACGCAGATAATTTGCTAGGCGACAATGCGGCCAACAGCATTTGGGGGTGGAACGGAAACGATCAGATCTTTGGTCGTGACGGGGATGATGTCCTCTATGGCGGGGACGGCAGCGACATTCTTTTCGGCGGGCTTGGCGCGGACCATCTCGATGGAGGCGCTGGAACGGATCGGGCGCAGTACCATCTGGCGACGAGCAGCGTTGTTGCAGACCTGCTAAACCCCGCGAACAACACCGGCGAGGCTGCCGGAGACACCTATGTCTCAATTGAGAACCTCTGTGGTAGTGGATACGCAGATAATTTGCTGGGCGACAATGCGGCCAACAACATTTGGGGGTGGAACGGAAACGATCAGATCTTTGGTCGTGACGGGAATGATGTCCTCTATGGCGGGGACGGCAGCGATATTCTTTTAGGCGGGCTTGGCGCTGATCTGCTCGACGGAGGCGCTGGAACGGATCGGGCGCAGTACCATCTGGCGACGAGCAGCGTTGTTGCAGACCTGCTAAACCCCGCGAACAACACCGGCGAGGCCGCCGGAGACACCTACGTCTCAATTGAGAACCTTTGTGGCAGCGGATACGCAGATAATTTGCTGGGCGACAATGCGGCCAACAGCATTTGGGGGTGGAACGGAAACGATCAGATCTTTGGTCGTGACGGGAATGATGTCCTCTATGGCGGGGACGGCAGCGACATTCTTTTCGGCGGGCTTGGGGCGGATCTGCTCGACGGAGGCGCTGGAACGGATCGGGCGCAGTACCATCTGGCGACGAGCGGCGTTGTTGCAGACCTGCTAAACCCCGCGAACAACACCGGCGAGGCCGCTGGCGACACCTACATCTCGATCGAAAACCTCACCGGTAGTGGATATGGCGACACCCTGCGTGGTGACAATGCGGCCAACAGCATCTGGGGGTGGAACGGCGACGACCAAATCTCCGGCCTTGGTGGAGACGACAAGCTTTACGGCGGCGCGGGGGCTGATGTCTTTCACTTCGCCGCCGGGTTCGCATCCGACACGGTCTTCGACTTCGAATACGGCTCCGACACACTCATGTTCTCTAGCGACTTTGGTACCAATCAGGCCGCGACCCTGGTCTCGACATACGGTGAACAGGTCGATGCGAACTACGTATTAGATTTTGGTCACGACGGTCGCCTGACCATCGCCAACGCCACCGAAGCCCAGATCGTCGATAGCATCGTGTTTGCCTAAGTGTCTTAGCCTTCGCGCGCCTAATTTACTCGCGCCTTGAAACAAGGGCTCCAATAAATACTGACAACGGCCCCGCAGCTAATCCGGCTTGATTAGGCGGCGGACTCATAACGATTTGATCCAGATGCGGAGTGCGGCGAGTTTGATAGCTGCGAGGTAGTTGTCGGCGCGCCGATCATAGCGCGTTGCGATGCGGCGCATCTGTTTGAGGCGATTGAAGAAGCGCTCAACCAGGTTTCGCTGGCGATAAACCCCGCGGCTGAAGGCGAATGTGCCTTTGCGGGTGATCCGTGGCGGGATGTTCGCCCAGCCGGCACGCGCGGCCACGAAGGCCCGGATGCCGTCGGTATCGTAGGTCTTGTCGGCCAGCCCGGTTGCACCCGTCGCCACCGTTTCCAGCAACTTGGTGGCCATGGGCGCGTCGCCGGCGTGTCCGGCGGTGAGTTCGATCCGGACCGGACGGCCTTCGGCATCGACCAGCGCGTGGATCTTTGTCGTCAACCCGCCGCGGGACTGTCCCATGTACCGATCTTCAGATCCCCCTTTTTCGCGCCGGCACCATGCTGGTGGACGCGGATGCAGGAGCTGTCGATCATCACGATGTCGCCGTCGTAAGCCTTTGACACCGCGTCCAGAAGCTGGTCCCAAACGCCCGATGCGCGCCATCGGCAGAACCGGTTGTAGTGCGTCATGCGTGGGCCGTAGCGCTCCGGCACCACGCCACGACGAGCCGGTGCGGAACCGTCATAGGATCCCATTGATAACGGGTCTATCATCGACACGCTTCACACCCCGGCTCTTGCGTGGCAGCATCGGCTCGATGATCGACCATTCCTTATCGCTCAACTCGTGACGCGCATGGCAACCTCCTTATCAGGAGGTCGGATCAAATCTCACACATCAACGTAACCCGTTTATGGGGAAAGGTCCTAGGTCGCAGCGCCGAACGGATATCGCTTTCGATTTCCTACGAGGCCGAAATCGCGATCGCGGTTGCCTTCATCCAGCGAAAGTGCGCCGGCCCGCAGACCTTGGCACCCAACCCAACCGACCTCGCAGGCTAAGTTGTGGCCGTCGAAAGGGTTTTGACAACGCACGAAATATCGCTTGTTCGTGCCGGGGACCGTGCGGCTGTCGATGTTGCGCGTGACCCAGTAGTCGCGGAACCTCCTGAAGCACTCTCGAAAGCGCCCGCGCTTCCGGGTGGACCGGCTGACGGCAACCGAATACGTGGACAGACTGAACCCAAGTCGGAGTTTGCCGCTCCTCTCGCATGCGAGCGAAGCGGAACCCGACGTCAACAACTGAGTCCACGGCGGCCAAGCCAAACGTTTGGGTTTCCGTCACGTTGGATCAAACTTGAAAACAACTTCACGGGCGTTGCACAAACAGATCGGTGCGCAGCCTTCACTTACTGACCGCGCCGGGGAGCGCATGGTGCAATTCCGCACCCCGTCTTTTCGAACGTCTTCTTCCGGCCCCCCTTCGCTTATGGCTGAATGCCGGGCGGCCCGATGGATGGGTCAAATATCATCATAGTGCAGATTGAGCATGCACCCACAGTCGAGCGCCCTGCGAAGATGGTGCGATTGAAAGCCATTCTTCTTATTATACAGGTGCACATCCTGATGGGGGAAGTATAGGAACGCCATATGCATGAAGGCAGAGTCCACGCCGACATGGAAGCGCGCCTTTGACATCGCGTAACCGATATGCCGAAGAGAGTTCTTTAGCGCCGGGTTTTCTGCCTCTCCTCCAACGATCACGGGTTTGTAACCGGACTTGCGATATTCATCGAGAACGGCTTTTCGACTTTCAAGCGGAAGGGTTCTAGCGTCTTCGTTGGAATCCCACTGCACCGTCACATATTGATCCGGAAGATCTAGATCACCGCTGAGATCCTCGGCCTCGAGCAATGGAATGTTCTTCAGATAATGTGAAATATCCAGAACTTCCGGCTTCGCAAAGCGCCCCGGATAGTCTTGATACCAATATGGCTCGGCAGGCAGACCCTTGTCCTTTAGATAGGAGATCCAAGACCGTTCGTCTTCAGGCTCGAAGTCGTGAAGCATAAGCTCGACATGACCTTTTGGAAAAAGATCCAGAACCTCAAACCAGGATTCGAGCTTGTTTCCATATTGGCCTCCTTCCTGCTTCCTCTTTGTCAGATGCAAGACCACTGGAACCGAGTGAGCATGCGAAAAGACCCAGCCCAGCGTTACGCAATGAATCCTGTCACCAAGCCCCGCCGCAGTAAATGCCGCCTTCCTGCTATTGGTGCTGCGTGCCGCCAGAGCTATGTGTTTTGTACCGTCTTCTGCGAGTATGCCCGGGGTGGTTCTGTAGTCTCGGTTTGTATAGCGCCTATCGAAACGGCGGATAAGCTTTTTGGCCCATCGCGTGCGGCGATCCTTTAGAATTGATCCATTACACCAACTTACTCATAGACGATCGCCTAATATAGCGCTAATAGTGCATTTACACTCATTTATTGCATAAGCGGCCAAAAGTGGAATATACATGAGCACGCCATCAGTACCGGTTTCTTGGGGGGGGGGGGTATCGACAAGATAACGATTCTAAAAATCAAAAAGTTGATGATAAAAGATATAGAAGCGAAAGCAAACGTTGCGCATGAGCTTTCAATTCTAAATGATATCTGTCAGGAAATACTGGATTTTAATCCCGACGCGGCACATTTGAAGGAAAGGCTCTCAGAGGTCAATTCCCGCTTATGGGATATTGAGGACAAAACTCGTGAAAAGGAATCCGCCCAGGATTTTGATGCCGAATTCATCGATCTGGCGCGCAGCGTCTACAAAACGAATGATCTCAGAGCCTCACTCAAGCGGCAAATAAACATCTGCCAAGAATCCGATATCATAGAAGAAAAAAGCTATCAGTCATACTAATAGTCCGAGCAGAGTGTGGGGCCGGTTTCTGTATTGCGCACCCTGTTGACACTGGTTTAACAGTCTGTTGCAGCGAGAAAATAGGTCCCGCTCCTTACTTCTTGCTGAGCGGGGCCTGATGATCGTTTGGCTCCACTCGCGATGGCTGCGAACACGACACGTGCGCGTTTCTTCAGCCCTGTCCAATCTCGGGCATGCAAAAAATGACTGCCTCCCTGCCACGGCAACAGTTCTGGCAGGGCTACGGGCTGGATCGAAGGCTTGTCAGGTTTGGATCCCGCAGGGAAATTCGCACGGACATCTGTCCAAACAACGGCCCTCCCCTTCGAAAAGGGGGAGGGACTTCCCGATAGTTGGACAGTTTTCGACGTAGATTAAGCTCCGTTCTGGACCTGCTGATCGGGGCGCCGCCCGCCGCAACCGGTCCGTCCACGCGAAGGACATGAACTGGCTGCCTTTGTCCGTATTCACAATCCCGGGCAGGCCGAACTTGTGGACTGCCTCGTTCAACGGTTCGACGACAGACGTCGGCCGCCAGCGTGTTGGAGATGCGCCAGGCCAGAACCTTGCGGGTGAAGCGATCCATGATCGCGAGGTAGAGGAACCCGCGATGCACCTGCAGATATGTGATGTCTGCAGCCACAACCTGCTTTGGCCGATCCACACGCAAGCCCCGGAGCAGATATGGCCAGATCTTGTGCCCTTTTGCGGGCCTGCTCGCGCTTCAGCCCTTCCAGGGCGACCTTCGCCTTGAACTCAGGCGCGTGCTGCTTGCGTTTCGACATCTTCGATCTCCTTCTTCTTGAAGATCAGAAGAGTGCCAATCGTAGCTTACGTCAGTGTCCGATCCCCGGGGCGTCGCCAAGCTGGCTCAAAGCCGGAGAGGAAGACATCTGCAGGGCTCGGGGCCGTTCGTCCGCCTTCCTTCCGCAGTCCGCGAGCCGTGTCGTCTCCACTCCACTCTTCACCGTCAATAGGGGACGGCAGGATCGCGAACGAGCAGGCAGATGAGGGATGCCATGAGCAAGAAGGCGATCGAGGCAAGAAGGCCGGCCGAGTAGGTGTTGGTGGCATCGAAAAGAACCCCGGTCATTGTCGGTCCGATCAGTGCCCCCGCCCCCCATGAAGTGTAGAGCGCGCCAATGATGGTGGAGAGCTGCCGTCCGCCAAAGAACGTCATTGCCAGAACGGGCAGGGTCGAAATGTAGCCGCCGTAAAAGGCGCCGAAGACCAGGGCATAGACATAGAGACTTCCCAGCGTCGGTGCTGTGAGCAGCCACCAGGCGACCCCCAGCGCCATGCCTGCGGACATCAGGCTTATGGTTCGGCGGCTGCCAATTCGGTCTGACAGCCCTCCGAAGAGAAAGCGCCCGGCGATGCTGGCAATGCCGACTGTGCCAATAAGCCCAACGCTGGACGCGCGATCATTGCCATTGTCGATCGCAAAGGGAACAAGGTGGACATAGGTGGTGAAGATCACCGCCGCGGTAAAGAGGCTTGCGAAGTAGAAGTGCCAGAAGGCGCGGTGCCGCAAGGCCTCCGACAGGCTCACGCCGGAAACTGGCTGCCCGCGCGCCAGTGTGGAGGAAACGGGATCGCCGTCAGGGTTCAGCCCCATCGCCTCTGGTCGCGGAACGAGGAAAAAACTCACCCCCCCGCAGACACCCAAGGCAATGATGGCGAAGAGGACATGCGCACCATCCCATCCAAGCGGAACCAGCAGCGCTTCGCCGAGCAGTGGCATCGCGAATGTCCCCAAGCCAACGCCACAAAGCGCAATGCCGGTCGCAAAGCCGCGCCGCCGCTTGAACCAGCACGGCACGAGACTGATCGACGGGATGTAGATGAACCCCCCGCCAATGCCGACGCCGACCGCATAGGACAACACGATCCCCGTGATGGTCTGGGACTGACTGGCGCAAAAGAGCCCCCCGGCCATGAGCACGGCTCCGAAAAGGACGATGCGGGTGGGGCCCAGCCGATCTGCCAGAAAACCGCCAAGGAAACCAGACAGGAACCAGATGCACTCCGCCCCGGAAAAGATCAGGGAAACCTGCGCGCGTGTCGCATCGAATTCCTGCGAAATCGCATCGAAGAAAACGGAAAACGCATAGATGAGCCCGGCGGCGGTTCCGGCAATGCAAAAGACTGCAAAAACAATGATCCAGCCATAGAACATGCTGCGCGCTTGTACGGTGGTCGGCGTGTTGGCCATCATGACTGTCCTTGTGTCAGCCAGAAACGGAAACGAGGCATTTTTCATCAGACGAAGCGGCAGGTCATGGCCATTTGGCAGGCGCACTTCATCATAGGGGCCGGGCGTGCAACCTGCACGCAAATAGAGCATTCAGCAGTTTGGGACGCCGTCAGGGGCAGTTGACGAAGGCCCGCGGACACGGCGTCCGCCTCGATACGGCGCAGTATTTTCCGACCCAGACCATGATGGGCGTATTGAGGGGAAACGCAGACGCAGCGGACCACGTCGCCGTCACTCTCTCCGTGAGCACCGATCTCGGCGGGGATGTAGCCAAGCTGTCCGCGTGCCCAGCCTCCGCCTGCAAGGGGGGGGCTGGCGATCCGTCAGCACGAAATAGTGTCCTTCCTCGATCAACTGGAGGGGCAGCCATGAGAAAGTTCTTTGAGTTTTTCATCGGACGGCAGCGCATCCGTGACGAGAAGTGTGGCGCCAAGTCCAATGAGGGTTTCGGCGAGGTCTGTTTCCGGACCTTTGATTGGCTCCAGATGCGCCGGACAGAGGATCTCCCTCTCCCGATAGCTCGGCTCAATCATGGTGGCCACGCATTTGACGGCGCGTTTTCCCGATTCCAGCGCGTAAGCGCGAAAAGTCGGATCTGCCGCGGTCTTGTGAAAATTCACGGCAGACATCCTCCAGTATCCTGATCACGGTCGAGATTTCTTCCGCAGAAACCGTCAGCGGCGGGAGCAGGCGGACGACACTGTGGACCGCGACCATGACGATCAATCCATGTTCGAGGCAGGGCCTTTATCGTTGCGGCGGAACCGGCCGTCTTCAGTCGAAGAGCCTGACTTTCGATGAAGAAATAGATGCAGGTTCGCAAATGGACATGATCGCCTCGATACAATCGTTGAACGCAAGGTGAGGGATGTTCGGTCCGGATTGCACGGGCCGGGCTGTACGCTGCCTTCTTTCAGACAGTTCGCGATAGAACAGCACATTTCCAAGTCTTCCGCGGTTGAAGTCTACGAACGTCTTGTTGCACTCGAACGCATCGAAGCTCAGGGGCAGCAAGGGTTTTTCGTTCGCAAGCTGCGCGCAACCAGTCCCCACACGTCGCCGGTGGACAAGGTGCTGGGTCTGGAGGGCGCGCGGCGAGGCCGCCGGCTTTCGCGCCAGTACCATCCGAGTGGCGGGTAGATCGAGGTTGGACAGGATGAAATCCTCACTACGGATTCGGCCAGCATGGCGATCGGTCTCATTTGCCGCCTTCTGTTGAAGCCGGGCGAAGCCGTGCTGGTCGACAACCCCACCTCGTTCGATTTCGAGGCTTTGAGGCGATTACATCAGGTTAAGGTGGTCGGCGTGCCTTTTCGCGACGGACAGCGGGATTTTGGGGCAGCTGGCAGAGCTTGTCGGCCGCCTGCGGCCGAAGCTCTTCCTCCTGGCCTCGACCCTCCAGAACCCGACCGGCTTGAACCTGCCGACGGCGCAGGCATTCGATCTTCTCGCGGCCCTGCGCTCCGCCGGCGTCTATAAGGTTGAGGACGATGTCCATGCGGATCTGGTCGATGAGCCCGCTACCCGCCTTGCCGCCCTTTCGGGTCTCAAGGGTTTGGTTTATGTGCGCAGCTTTTCGAAGACCATATCCGGAGGTCTGCGCTGCGGCTCCGTTTCTGCCGAATCCGGCACCATCGAGGCGATCGCCGCGCTGACCCTGGATTTCAGTTTTGGGCTGAATTCCCTTTCGTCAGTCGCCGTGTTCAAGCGTCTCAAGAGTGGCCTGTATCGCAGAAATCTGAGCGCCCCGCGAACCTCCATCACCCGGATGCGCGTCGACATGACCCGCAATCTGCGCGGGACAGGTTTCGAAGGTCCGATTGAGCCGGATGGCGGGATCTTCGTCTGGGCGCGGTGGACGGGGCAGCCGATGCCGCGCAGATTGCAGATGTCGCGAGGAAAAAACAAAGCCTTGTGCCGATCGGACCGATTTTCAGCCCGTCAGGCACGTTTGGCCCGTGCATGGGCTTCAGCTGCACCCTCGTGAAAGCCGCCGTCTTCTGGACGCTGTTTCGCGAGGTCTTGGCCGTTGGCCGATGGAGTGCGCCTGGCCTCAAATGGAAACGCGTCGCGGATAACCGCGGCGTAGCTTCCGGCGGCCCTCTTCGTCGCCGGACCCGAGCCCGGCGCGGATCATTCTTGCGCGCCGGCGAGGGGATCGTCGGTCACATCGTCGGTGACAGGGGGCAGGCCCAGCACATCGTGAAAGCGTTGCAGCATGGCCAACGTTCCCGGAGCCATCTCGTCGATCTTGCCCGGGATGAATTGCACCACCGCAACGGCCTTCTCGCGCTCCGCCTTGCGCGGCAGCAGCAGGGGCAGGGTTTCGATGGCGCGTTCGGGATCGAATTCGGCGATCAGCGACTGCTCGTGAATGATGCGCATGCGCTCATCTGCGCTGAGCGAGGAGAAGGGGGCGTCCTGCGTGAGCACGTGACTTGAGCGTTCCAGCCGGTCGCGACGCACACTGCCGCGATTGTCGGCCAGAAGGATAAGCATCCGCACCACTGCCTCGATGAACCCGCCATTGCCGATATGGGCCAGTGCGGCCTGAACCTCCGGCAATGTGCGCAATTCCACTTCGGATATGAGCGGCCGACCCACGGCTTTCGGCTTGCCGAACGCAACTGCGAACGGGTTGGTCCACAGCGCCAGAAAGCTCGCCTCGTAGATTGCATCCCGCGTGTCGCGCCACAGGTCCATTTGCTGTTCCACCAGCGCCGCCCATGCCCGCTCCGCCTTGAGGAACGGGTTCTCCTGATCAAGGGACTTTCCGCCACCGAAAGCCGCGGACATCGCCTCGATCCATGCGGTTGCGGGGCTGTTCCCGGAGAGCATCGCGCGTTGCAGCCGAAGAGGGTGCAGGGTGCGCGTGGCCTCCGCCAGTGCGGGATTGACCATGGCCCGCACCCAGGGGCGCAGGGCAACGTCGTAAGCTTCGGCCTGCATTTCCGAAAGCCGCGCCACGGCGGCCAGCCCGGCCTCTTCCTTGCGCGAACCGGCAATGTCCCGGATATCGCCGAGCGTGCGGTCGTGGAAGCTGACGAGGAAGGTCTTGCCCATGCCCTCGCCCTCCACATCCTCGATCTTCATCTCGTAAAGCCCTGGGCGCAGCGTTTCGATCGTCTTCAGGGTCGAGGCGACTTCGCTGTGCTCCCTTCGCGCGATCTTGGAGGAAACGAAAATGCCGAGATGGCCGACCTGATCGTGCAGCATGTAGACGATCCGCTGTCCGCGAACGCGGATTTCCTCTTCATCGGCATAGCTGTCAACGATCCAGTTGAGCGCCTGTTGCGGCGGCGTGATGTTGTCGCCGAAGCTGGTGAAGATGATGATCGGCGCCTTGACCGCCTTCACATCGATCGTATGCCCCGGTTCCAGCTGCGCCTGGTTCTTGACGAGCTTGTTGCCGACGAAAAGCTCGTCGACGATCCAGCGGATCTCGGGCTCGTTGAGGATGAAGAACCCGCCCCACCAGCGCTCGAAGTCGAGAAAGCGCTGCCGCCCGCCGTCCGGGTCGGTGAAGAGGTCGTAGTATTTGCCGAAATAGTTCCGGCTGGGGTTCAGCTGCTCGAAATTCATCACCAGATGCGCGCCGTCGAACTGGCCGCCGCCGAGATCCGACCAGAACATCGGTTGCCAGGCGCCGCCCAGCAGGCCGCCATTGTACCGCATCGGGTCCTGTCCGACCTTGCCCGACCACGGCGCGACAGGCGCCCCGTTCAGCACGATCGGTCCGGTGATATCGGGATTGGTTGCGGCCAGCAGCAGGGTCGCCCAGCCGCCCTGACAATTGCCGACGACGATCGGCTTGGGGCTCTCTGGATGCCGCCTTTGCACTTCGCGCACGAATTCCGCCTCCGCGCGCGTCACATGGGCAAGCGTCTGGTTCGGTTCCGGTTCGCGCCGGAAGCTCACGAAATAGACCGGATGACCGCTCGACAAGGCCACGCCGACCTGGCTTTCGCTCTTGAAACCGCCAATGCCGCCACCGTGCCCGGCCCGCGGGTCGATGATGATATAGGGGCGCTTGTCGCTGGAAAGCTCCACCCCGCCCGGCGGCAGAATGCGAAGAAGCTCGTAATTGCAGGCCGGTGTCAGATCGCGACCGTCGACAATGCGCTCGTAATCATAGGCGAGAACCGGCGGACAGCCGGCCGCCTCGTGCTCCAGAAAGATGTCGCCGCGCTCGCGCAGCACATCGAGGGTCCGGACCCAGCGTCGGGTCGCATCCCGCAGATAGTCGGCAAAGGCTCCTCCCAGGTTCGCTCCGGACGCGTTCATCGCGTCGGCGATGTCGGTAAGCCTCGGCATGTGCGCCCGTGTCCGCTGCGAATGGGTCTGCGAGATCTTTTGCGACTGGAGCGAAACCGAGTTCATCATCAGCTCGGCCGCGTTTGAGGCGTTGTCATAGCTTTCGGCCATGTCCGCCAACCCGCGCGCAGGGTCCGCGCCGATGAAGGGGCGCGCATCCAGCGCCGCATCGGCGGAGAAAGCCCCCTCCATCGAACGTGCTTCGCCAGCCTTCGCCATATTCGCTTCTCCTGAAGGGTCAGTCGATAATGCTGTAGCCGCCGTCGATCGGGTGAACGCCACCCGTGACATTGGCCGCCGCATCGCTCGCGAGGAAGGCCGCATAGGCCCCGACATCCTCGATCGTTGCAAGTTGATGTGTGGGCGCGCGATCCGCCGCCGCGTTGAGAAGCTCATCGAAACTGTCGATGCCGCTCGCCGCGCGGGTGCGCAGGGGGCCGGGCGATAGCGCATGCACCGAGATGCCCTTGGGGCCCAGCTCGGCCGCCGCATAACGCACCGCGCTTTCAAGCGCGGCCTTGACCGGGCCCATCATGTTGTAATGCTCGACGACGCGCGATGCTCCCTGGAAGGACACGGTCATGCAGGTGCCCCCATGTGGCATCAGTGGTTCCGCCTTGCGGATCATCCGCAGGAAGGAATGGACGGAAATATCCATGGCGATGCCGAAGCCCTCCGCAGAGCAGTCGATCACCCGGCCATGCAGATCCTCTCGCGGGGCGAAGGCGATGGAGTGCAGGACCGTATCGAGCCGCCCCCATTTCGCGCCGATCTCGTCAAACAACGCATCCACCTCAGCCGTATTGCGGACGTCCAACGGCAGAAAGATCTCTGCCTCAAGTTCCTCCGCCAGGGGGCGCACATGCGGTTCCGCCTTTTCATTCAGATATGTGATCGCCAGATCCGCACCCTGTTGGCGAAAGGCGCGCGCACAGCCATAGGCGATGGATTGCGCGTTCGCGATGCCGACGACCAGAACCTTCTTGCCCGATAGCGAAAACATCGACACCTCGTCCGTTCGCAGATTGCGTCATGCTGCAGAGCAACATAAAATTGTAAACTAAATATGTCGAGGATCGGTCGCCATCCGATCGGCCATGTATATATGAAATGAAAACACGTTTCGTATGCAATTATACATGCGGAAAAGCACCGTAAAATTCATGATAATTCGTGATTAGAAAATAAACAGGACTTCAATCTGGTGTGAAAATTAACTGAATATTAAAGTTGGTAGGTAGGTAAGATCTCTTATTATCGGAGATGGTTGTAATATTATTGATCATTTGCCTGGACTTTTGTTGTTCTTTGTTTGGTTTGAGCGGTGGTTTTATTTCTTTCTGAGGCAATAGAAAATTGTGCATGTGCGAAATGAAATGACCAGTCCGTGCGGTTCGCAACGCGCGCCGGGGGCTTGGCGCCGGTCGGGTGGCCATGTGCGGGAGGACCTGACCCGGTGTGCCATGCTGATCGACAGGCTAGATCCGGCATGAGGCCGCTCGGGCCGGAACACGCACGCCAAAGGCGTGCCGTGTGAGGCTTGGCCCTTCGTGCTGTCTGCGCGGCTCTTGCGGCCTGCGGCAACCTGTGAATAATCGAAAAATGATTGCAGAACGCTAGTAATTTCCAGCTTTGGGGAGAGCACAGTGGCTGCCGCACGCAAGGATGGCGCACGCAAGGATGGCGCGCACGGTTCGGGGTCGGGACGCGGCGACGCGCTTCAGCTTGAAAACTGGCTGCCCTATCGGTTTTTTCGGATATCGGTCCGGATTGCGGATGTGCTCAGTGCCTTTTATGGCCCTCGCTTTGGCCTTTCCCGCCCCGCCTGGCGTACCATGGCCATCGTCGCCAACCGTCCCGGGGCGAGCGCGAAGGAGATCTCTCAGGCGGCGGGACTGGACCCGTTCTCGGTATCGCGCGCTGTCAGGCAACTGGTGGAACTGGGTTTCGCCCACCGTCTTGCCGGACGCGTCGACCGGCGTTGCGTCGCCATCGAGCTGTCGCACGCGGGTTGGGAGGCATTTTGTGAAATCTCCGATCTCGCCGGGCATCTCGACCGGGAGCTGACGGAAGCGGTTGATCCCGAGGAGCTGGCGAAGCTCGGTTCCGTTCTCGACAGGCTGGAGAGCGCCAGCGCGGGTATCCTGGCGCGAGACTGGCAATCCATGGGCGACACCCCACGGTGGGAGGAGCCGGCAACGCGCGGCTGAGCGCGGGTTGGCGCGCGCGGATTGGCGCCCGGGCAGGGCATTTTCAGGTTCGGCATGCCGGGGAGGGCAGCATGCACGTACTCTTGTTTCTGGCGACCTCAATCCTGTGGGGCAGCAGCGCAATCGTCACCGCCCAGCAGGCGAGTGCCGGGGCGCCGGAAGTCTCGGTCGCCTATCGGCTGGTGCTGGCCAGTCTGGTGATGTTCGGCTGGAGCCTGGCCCGCGGGCACGGCATTGCCCTGCGCAAGGGAGATCGCCTGTGGGTGGCGTTGCAGGGCGTTCTGTTTTTCGGGGTGTCCTTCATCTCCTTCTACCACGCGACGACGCTGATCCCCTCCGGCATCGCGGCGCTGGTCCTGTCGACCTCGTCGCTCTTTGCGGCCCTTGCCGGATGGCTGTTCCTGTCGGTTCCGGTAACGCGGCGCATGCTTGCCGGCATTTGCGTGGGGCTCCTCGGCCTCGCGGTCATCGCCGCGCCCCAATTCGCGCTGTTTTCCTCCGGCCGGGAAGCCATGGCCGGGCTGGGGTTGGCGCTTTCGGCGGCCGCGGGCACGGGCTGCGGGACGGTCGTTGCGATGCGCAACCAGCGCACCGGCATCCCGATCGTCGTTCTGATGAGCTGGACAGCCCTTTGCGGTGCGCTTTTCGCCTTCACCCTGGCGCTTGCCGAAGGGCGCAGCTTTTCCGTCGACGTCTCGCTCGCCTATCTGGCAGGGCTCGCCCACCTGGCGATCGTCGCCTCCTGCGTCACGTTCTTCATGTATTTCAGTCTCGTACAACGCATCGGTGCGGCAAGCGCGTCCTATACGCTGGCCCTTGTGCCGGTGGTGGCTCTGGTCATTTCCGCGCTGTTTGAAGATCTCGCCATCGACGCGCTGGTCGTGAGTGGGGGCGTGGCGGTGCTGGCGGGGAACGTTCTCGTGCTCAGCGCAGGCCAGAGCCGTCCGGCAGCCGCAAAATCAGCTGGTTGATCCGGAGGGCTCGTGCAGCCCGTGTGCGTGGATCGCGTGCACATGGGCATGAACATGCGTATGGGCGTGGCTGTGAAGGGTCGCGGGCAGAAGCCTGCCCGCCTCCAGAACCATCGCGCGGGTCGCGAGATCGGCAATCAGGGTGGTGTCGTGCGAGACAAGGATCATCGCGCCATCATATGCCGCAAGTGCGTCGCGCAGGCGGGTCTCGTTGGCGGCATCGATGCCGTTGGTGGGCTCATCAAGCAGCAGCACACGCGGCTTCATCGCCATCAGGCCCGCCAGACAGACGAGTCGCTTTTCGCCCCCCGACAGTCGGTGAGAAATCCGCTCCGCCAGATGCGCGATGCCCAGCCCGTCAAGTGCGATGCGCGCGGTCTTTTCCGCCTCCGCCGGGCAGAGCCCCATGTTGAGAGGTCCGAAGGCCACATCCTCGATCACGCTCGGACAGAAAAGCTGATCGTCGCTGTCCTGGAACAGAAAGCCGATGCGGGGCCTGTGGAGGCGGAACTGTCTTTCCGTGCCGCAGGTCTCGCCGAAAAGGTGGATGGTCCCGCTCGCCGTCCGTTCCAGCCCGACGAGTGTGCGCAGCAATGTCGTCTTGCCCGCCCCGTTCGGCCCGACAATGGCGAGCCTTTCGCCCAAACCGAGCCGCAGGTTGATGTCTTCAAGGACGGACTGTCCGTCGCGGCGTACACAGATGCCGTCAAGATGCAGGAGGTCGCTCATGCGCGGTCTCCGACAAGGGTGGCGACCGCAAGGCCGGTCAGGAGTGCAAAGCCGAGCCAGTCCCGCGCAGAAGGGGGCTCCAGGTCGGCATGGGGAAGGCGGCCATTGAAACCGCGGCAAAGCATGGCGTCCTCCACCCGTTGCGCCCTTTCCAGGGCGCGCACCAGCAACATGGCGATCAGATAGCCGTAGCTGCGCCATGTATGTCGGTTGGAGCGCGCACGAAACCCGCGTGCGCGCATTGCCTCGTGACCGCGCCGGGCCTCCGCCCGCAGGATCGCGAGGTAGCGCACACACATGACGAGCAACCGCACCAGCTTTTGCGGCATCCGCAGGCCCTGCAGTGCCGCGCCGAGCCGGGCGGGCTCCAACGCACCCAGAAGGACCATCAGCGCGAGCGCCGCGGCGGTGATCTTGCAGGCGAGAAGGCCCGCATGGATCAGGCCCTGTGCGCTGGCGACGAGTGGGCCGAAGCTGAAAACGGGCGTTCCCTCCTCGGTGAAAGGCAGTGTGACGACGAGCAGCGCGACAAGCCCTTCAACATGCCACAGACGCCGCGCGAGACCTGCCTCCAGCCCGCCCGCAAGCGCAAACAGGACGAGACTGCCAAGGACCGTCGCGGCAAGCGTGAGGCTCTGGAGTTGTGACAGCACGATTACCACGACGAAGGCCGCGACCAGTCTCAGCCGCAGGTCCTGGGGAACCACTAGCCTCGCCATGTGCGGAGCCACAAGCCACCTCCCACAAGCCCGATGATCAGGAAGAGACCGCAGAGAATGTCTGTATAGCGCATCCGCGCATCCATTTCCTCGATGCGCTCCAGCAGGGGGGTGACCTGCCGTTGAACGGCCACATCAACCAGAACGGCGACCTCCTCGCCCGTCAGGACCTGCGCTGCCGATCCGCCTTGCGGGGGGCTGCTTGGGGCGGCGGGTAGGGGGTTGGTGGCCGAAAGGGTCTTTGACGCGCCATGTCCTTCGCCGGTGTCGATTGTCACCGTGAGGGGGCGGGCGGGCACCGGTTCGAAACGGAACCGGCCCTGCTCATCGGTCTTGCCTTCGCCCAACAGGGCGCCGGTTTCGTCATGGACGATCCAGCGCGCGCCCGCCGCGCGTCCGCCGCCAATGAAAAAGCCATAGCCTGAAATGGTTGAGCCCTGAACCGTCGCAAAGACCTTCAGCTTGTGCGCGCAAGCTTGTGTGCTGAGGCCGGCAACCATGAGAAGGGCGATGAGAAGGGCACGCAGGCTCATGACAACATCGGCCTCAGCGCATCAGGCGAGACGCGGGCGAGAAACGCGACGATGACCGCTGTGATGAAGGCTTCGCCTGCCGCAAGCGGCAGATAGGTGGCAAGCAGAATGCTGGCGACGGGCGTATAGGCGGATGATGACAGGGCGAGCGCGAGCGCGACCAGCGCACCGGTTCCCAGAACAGCTCCTGCGCCAACGACGGCGGCCAGGCACAGCCGAAGTGTCGGGTGCGGGGTTGAACGGATCACGGGCCCCAGCAACAGGCCGAGAACGACACCCGGCAGGGCGATATTGACGAGATTGATGCCCAGCGTCGTCAGTCCGCCGAAGCCGAAAAGCAGCGCCTGCAGAAAAAGCGCAACCGCCATGGCGGGAAAGGTCGCGGTGCCGATGAGAATGCCGAGAAGCCCTGAGAGCAGCAGATGCACGCTTGACGGGCCGACGGGCACGGCGAAAAGCGAACCCGCGAAGGCCGCCGCCGCCAGGATGCCCGTGCGCGGAATGGCCCGTTCGTCGAGAGTGCGCAGCCCAAGGGCGATGCCGCCCGCGGCGAGGGCCGCCCCCGCGATGAGCACGGGGGCGGAGAGAACGCCATCGGGAATATGGGCCACGCCGGATCTCCGCCTATTGCTGTGCGGAGGCGCTATCTTGCGCACGCACCCAGATGAGGCCGCCTTCCTCAACCGGCACGGCCTTGCCGTCCGGGGCGGTCATGGAGGCTTCGCCGGTCACCAGCGCCGCGAAGCCCCACCACCCCGCATGCGGCATGGCGTAGGAAAAGGTGCCGTTTGCATCCGCTGTAATCACTTGCGTGATGAAGGCCTCATTCGGTGCCTGGATCGATCCGTCATTGATGAACTCCACCTCGATCTCGGCAAACGGCACGGGGGCCTCGCCTTTCATCACGACGCCGGAAAAGAGATTTCCGGTCCAAAGGCCGGTCGGGCGCGTGAGCGGTCGGATTTCCACCGGAAGGCCGACCATGGCGTCCCAGCCCTCGCCGGAGGCGTAATTGTCCACCACCACCTTGGCGTAATGCTTGATGAACTTGCCTTCTGCGGGCTCCCAATAGGGAGCGGGATCGACAAAGAAGACGGAGGCCCCCGGTTCGGCAAGTTCGCGTGAGACAGTCCAGCCCTCACCACCGCCCGAAGGATTTTTCGCGATGTCGGGCAAGAGGTCGATGATCTCACCGTTGTTCAGCATGCCCAGCCGCTCGGGCCGCTCCATCGCCATGATCGGTCCGCCCTCGAAGGGATGGGTGAAGAGCATGTCGAGAAGCACCGTTCCGCCTTCGGGCAGGACGTCCTCGGAAGGGATGATCTGAAGGAAATGCGCGGATGCGGGCCCATTGGTGAGCAGCAGAGCAGAAAGTGCGAGGCTGGCAAAGGTGGAAAGGGCAGAGGGTCTACGCATGGTGCATCCTTCGGACGGACGTGAGGTGTGGCGGCGGCAGGGGAGCGGCTGAGCCGCGAAGTCTGGAAGTATGATAAGTTTAGTAAAAAATCACACTGCTCCGGTCGGCGCAAGGGCTTACGCAACGTTTGTGCTAGGCTTTGCGCGAAGCGCGAAGCGAGGGAGGAAACATGCAACGCATCACGATCACGCTGGATGACGCTCTGGCTGAGGAGCTCGATACGCATATGAAGGCGACGGGCGCGGCGGGGCGGTCTGAGGTGATCCGGGATCTCGTTCGCCGGGGGCTGGCCACGGTGCCTGATGCGCCGGGCGAGGCGCAGTGTTTCGGCATCATCAGTTGCGCCATCGACCAGTCGGTCCGGGGGCTCGCCGCCCGTGTGCCGCAGGGCAGGCTCGACCGCCACGACCAAACGGTTGCCACCCTTTCCGTGCCGCTCGACCACACCACCTCGATCGACGTGACGGTGATGACGGGACGTGCCGCCGATGTCACGACCTATGCCGAGGCGCTTTTCGCCGAGCGTGGCGTGATGCACGGGGCGTTGGGGCTGGTGCCGGTCGCGCGCGACAGCGAACCGCATGTTCATGGACATGGGTCCGAACAGGCTCACACGCATTACAAGGTCCGGACCTCGCTCTAGATGTGGAGCCTTAAGCTAGATGTGGAGCCTCAAGAGGGTATCTCCGCCCTTCGTGCCCTTGGCATCCCGGATAAAACCGACAATGCTGAGCCAAGTCGAAAAAAAGGCAGGGCGCCCGGCGATTGAAACGGGCCCCGGATGGGGGGACGAATGGGGCGTTCGCAGGGTGACGCGCGACAGTTTCTGGAAGGGCTTTTTCACGCCGCTGTGGCGGCCGCCCAGCCACGTCAGAGCATTGCGCGCTTTCTCCCCGATCCGCCAAGGGGCCGCACGATTGTTGTTGGCGCGGGCAAGGGCGCGGCGCAAATGGCGCGGGCTCTGGAAGACCTTTGGCCCGGCCCCCTGGAAGGTATCGTTGTCACCCGTTACGGCTACGCAGCCGAGTGTCGTCGGATAGAGGTTCTGGAGGCAGCCCATCCCGTGCCGGATGAGGCGGGGCTTGAAGGGGCTGCCCGGCTTCTGGAACGGGTGGCCGGGCTGACGGCGGACGATCTCGTCATCGCTCTTGTCTGCGGCGGCGGATCCGCGCTGCTTCCAGCCCCGCCGGACGGCTTCACTCTGGAAGATGAAATCGCGCTCAACGAGATCCTGCTCGCCTCCGGCGCGCCGATTTCCGCGATGAACACGATCCGCAAGCAGTTTTCCCGCATCAAGGGTGGCCGGCTGGCCGCCGCTGCCTATCCTGCGCGCGTTGTCAGTCTTCTGATTTCCGACATTCCCGGCGATGAGGCGGCTTTCATTGCCTCCGGCCCCACTGTCGCCGACAAGATGATGCCCGCCGATGCGCTGCGGGCCGCCGAGCGCTACGCCATCGCGCTGCCGCCCGCGATCCGGGCGCATCTGGAAACAGCAGAAGGCGCCCCCTCCCCCGATGATCCGCGCCTCAAGAACACCGAAGCCCATGTGATCGCATCGGCCCGCGTTTCGCTGGAAGCCGCTGCCGATGAGGCGCGCAAGGCGGGCGTGACCCCGGTCATCCTGTCGGACGCGATCGAGGGCGAGGCCCGCGAGGCGGGACTTTTCCATGCAGCGCTTGCCCTGGAAATCGAGCGACGCGACGAACCGTTTGCCGCCCCCGTCGTGCTGCTGTCCGGCGGGGAGACGACGGTGACCCTGAAAGGCTCCGGCAAGGGCGGGCGCAACAGCGAATTTCTGCTGTCCTTCGCCGCCCGAATTGCCGGATCGCAGGCGATCTCCGCGCTGGCCGCCGATACGGATGGGATTGACGGCAGTGAGGACAATGCGGGCGCGTTCGCCGATGGGGAAACGGTCGCGCGCCTTGCCGCCGCCGGTCTCGACGTCAATGCCTGCCTTTCGGACAACGACGCCTGGACGGCCTTTGCCGCCATAGGGGGGCTCTTTGAGCCCGGCCCAACCGGCACGAATGTGAATGATTTCAGGGCGATCCTGATCGATCGCCGCGATTGAGAGAGGTTCTGGGAGGAACAGGCATGACGATGAACAGGGATGGGGCCTCTTGAGCGGGGCTGAGCGGAAGGGGCCGCTGGCCGGGCTGAAGGTCGTGGAAATGGCGGCCATCGGGCCGGTGCCTTTCGCGGCGATGGTGCTGAGCGATCTGGGCGCGGAGGTCGTGCGCATCGATCGGCCGGGAGAGGACGTGACCAACCCGCGCGAGATCACCTGCCGTGGGCGGGCCGCGCGCATCGGGCTCGATCTCAAGAACCCGAAGGACGTCGCGCGGGCCCGCGGGATCATTGCCTGCGCCGATGTGTGGATCGAGGGGTATCGGCCCGGTGTTCTGGAGCGCCTCGGCCTCTCGCCCGATGATCTGATGGCGGAAAATCCTGGCCTCATTATCACGCGGGTCACGGGCTGGGGGCAGGATGGTCCCTTAAGCCCGCGCGCAGGCCACGATCTGACCTATATCGCACTGTCCGGCGCGCTTCATGCCATTGGCCCGGCGGACGGTCCCGTGCCGCCGCTCAATCTCGTCGGCGATTATGGTGGTGGCGGCATGCTGGCGCTTGTCGGCCTGCTTTCGGCGCTTTTCGAGCGGTCCCGCTCAGGCCGCGGTCAGGTGGTCGATGCCGCCATGACCGACGGTTCGAGCCTCATGATGGCCTATCTCTACGAGCTGATGGCGGGTGGGATGTGGAAGGACAGGCGCGAGGCCAACATGCTCGACGGGGCGGCCCATTTCTACGCCGCATATCGGTGCCGCGATGACCGTCACATCGCTGTCGGGCCCATCGAGCCGCAGTTCCATGCGGCCTTCGCCAGGGTGATGGGCGTGGAGGACTTCGGGGCCGATCAATATGATCCCGCGCTCTGGCCGGAACGCAGGGCAAAGCTGCAGGAGATCTTCCTGACCCGCGATCGCGATGACTGGATCGCCGCTTTCGAAGGACTGGATGCCTGCGTCGCACCGGTTCTGGGCATGGGGGAGGTGATGGCGCATCCGCACAACGCGGCGCGCCGCACCTTCATCGAGAAAGCGGGCGTCGTTCAGCCTGCGCCCGCTCCCCGCTTTGGCCGCACCCCCGGTGCGCTTGTAGATGAGGACGCCTCCGATCCGGGGGACGTTCTGGCCCGGTGGGGCCTCGCTGGCGAGGACCTGACCGCAATACGGAAACGGCCCTAGGCGGGGCTATTCGCCGACGGGCGGTGTGCCATGGGTGTGGAAGGAGGGGATGGTCTGGAGCCCCCAGGCCTGCCCCTTCTTGCGCTCTTCCTCTGTCCAGGTGACGGTTTCCCAATCGGGCGCGAGGATTAGGCGCGCGCCCGCATTGCAGACCTCCACCCGATTGCCCGCCGGCTCATAGACATAGAGAAAAAAGGTCTGCTGGACGGCGTGCTTGTGCGGGCCGGTTTCGATGTGGATGCCGTTTTCCAAAAAGATGTCGGCCGCCTGCAGGATCTGTTCGCGCTGGTCGAGCGCATAGGTGACATGGTGGAACCGCCCATGCGCGCCGGTATGGTCGCCCGTATAGGCGATGTCGTAGCTCTTGTTGTTGACCGTGAACCAGCAGCCGCCGAGATGGCCGGAATCGAGCATGATCCGCTCGGTGATGCGTGAGCCGAGCGCGCGTGGCATGAAATCGGCGATGGCATCCACATCGCTTGCCAGCAGGTTCAGGTGGTCGAGACGGCGCACGCACACACCGCGTCCGTGATAGCGCTGTGCCTGGTTCTTCAACGCAGGCTTTTCGGAAGTCGGCGCCACATATCGGTTGGTGTCGTAATAGATCTCGAAGATGTGTCCGTCCGGATCCGCGAACCGGTAGGCGGCGCCGTGACCGAGATCGCCGTCACTCCAGCCGATGCCCGCTCCCATCCCCTCGATGGCCTTCACCCGGCGTTCCAGTGCCTGCGGGCTGGAGGCGCGATAGCCCACGTGGCCGACGCCGGTCGTGTTGGACGCGGTGAGTTTCAGCGTGTGAAACTCGTAGTCATCCCATGCGCGCAGGTAGACGCTGTCGCCTTCCGTACCGGATGCGGTCAGGCCCAGCACGTCGACAAAGAAATCGAGGCTTTGTTCCGGCTTGTTGGTGAAGAGTTCGACATGGCCCAGATGCGCGATATCGTAACAGGGCTCCATCATCGGCGTGAATGCGGGCATGGCGTGTCGTTTTCCTCGTCCGGTCGGTCGTCTTGAGCGTGGTTCGTGTCGCCTGTTTTGCGAAGTTTCCGTAAGGGAGGCAATGGATAAAGCCGACCGCAGTGATAATATCTGGCTATTGCGATATGGAACTTCCGGGCCACTCGAACGATCTAACAGGGGCAGGCCTGTGTCTCGAAACCCGGCCTGCATGTGTTCAACACGAGAGCGGATGGGAATGCGTTCATGTCGGGAAAAGAGAAACTAAACATTGTTGGCCTTTGTGGCAGCCTGCGTGCGGGCTCCCTCAATCATGCCTTGCTGCGCACCTTGCCCGATCTGGCCCCGGACCGCATGTCGATCACCGAGGCCCCGTCCATCGGCAAGATCCCGCTCTACAATGCCGATCTGCAGAACCAGTCCGGATTTCCCGCCGAAGTGACCGCGTTGGCCGACGCCGTGCGCGCCGCCGATGGCGTCATCATCGTTTCACCCGAATACAATTACTCGGTGCCCGGTGTCTTGAAGAACGCGCTGGACTGGGTGTCGCGCGTCGAGGATCAGCCTTTCAAGGCCAAGCCTGTCTGTCTCCAATCCGTTTCCCCCGGCACGCTTGGTGGCGCGCGGATGCAGTATCATCTGCGCCAGGTCATGGTGTTCCTGGGGGCGGATGTCTTCACGACGCCGGAGGTTTTCGTCGGCGGTGCCATGCAGAAATTCGATGAGGAGACGCTGGCCCTGACGGACGAGGGGACGCGCGAATTCGTCTCAAAACAGCTTGGCGCCTTTGCAGCCTATGTCGACCGCCTCTCCGCTTGAGCCAAGGCCACAAGCGCGGAAGCCGCTCTGAGCCCTTTCAGCTGTCAGAGAAACGAAACCCCCGGTCAAAGCCGGGGGTTTTCTTGATCATGCTTGCGATCCGATGCCTGGATGCGGGCAATGGGGTCGGGCAGGCTGCTCAGGCCGCGAAGCGGGCGGGCGCGGCGATCTGCGGGCGGCCCTCGCGCTGACGGCGGCGCTCTTCCGGCGAGATATAGACCAGCGCGTGATGCTCTGCGCAGTAGGAGATGCCCGACTCGACGCGGTTGTTGCAGGGAAAGATGTAGTTGCCGCCCGTGCCCTCGGCCCATTTGCACTGGCCGGTACGGGGAAGTCGAAGATCGTTCATGTTGTTCTTGCCTTGCTTGCCCCGCATCTGTTTTCGCGGGGGCATAAATCGGAATTGCGGCGCCAATGCTCTTTAAAGGAGCCTGCGCTGGGTCAGTGTGTCCCCGAACCCCGGCGCGATGCGCTGGGGCCTTTCCGGGGCGGGCCTGAAGAAGCTGTGTTCCCGGTCCAATGGAAGCTGACGGCCAGCTGGCTCTCCGCTTCCCGGGTGGGGCTTCGATGACTGGGGATCCGTTTCACCGCAAACGGCTCGGTCGCGGGGCAATTCTGCCCGTCCCGACCGCTGTTTCATCTTGCGCCCGCGCCTTTGCCGGGTGCGAAGAAAAAGGCGCGAACGATGCGCGCCCTTGAAACCTGCCCAAATCGATCGGATCGCGCCAACGCCAAGCGCCATGCTGGATCCGTTCCACCGACTTCGACAGTACTGTTCCTGTTGCCTGTAGACAATTGCAGGACTCACATGGATGCCATGCAGCTAACGCAAGGGTAAACGTCTGTTGAACGATCCGTCTCAATCAGGCGCGGATTCGTCCTTTTCTCGCAGCGTGTTCGTAACAACGCGGAAGTTCTGTACCGTATAGTCCGCCTGCTGACATCCAGACGGTCATGACTGGTTCAACCCGTTTGGTGGTAACGGGGTGCAAGGTGGATCTGACTTCAGGTTGCGCGTTGAGCGTGTTTTCATCTCATCGCAACACGGCACGGGGGTGAGCGGTCGATCAGGTGTCGTGCCCGCCGGTCATGAGCGTGCCGCCCGCCGCCGCAAGCGCCTGGGGCGTGTCGAGATCAAGCCGGGCGGCGTCCCCGATCTCCACTTCCACCACCGCCTGCGGATTGGCCCCGATCAGGTGCCGGGCGCCGACATCGCCCCGGATGTCCATGAGCTGGGGGAAAAAGCGGTTCGACCAGAGGACCGGGTTGCCCTGCTTGCCTTGCGCCGTCGGCACGACGATCAGTCCTTCATGGGCCGGGTCATAGGTGTCCATGAGACGGCGTACGATGTCCGGCGTGATGTCCGGCATGTCGGCAAGCATGACGAGAACCGCATCCGTATCTTCCGGCAAGGCTGCAATGCCTGCCCTGAGCGAGGTGGAAAGCCCTTGCGCATGGTCGTCATTGTGGACGAGACGCAGATCAAGCCCGCAAAGCGCGTCCGCCACCGCGTCCTGCATGTGTCCTGTCACGACGGTGACGCTTGCGGGGGCAGCCTCCAGCGCATGACGGGCGGCGATGCGCACCAGCGGCTCCCCCTCGATGGTCGCCAGCAGCTTGTTTGGCCCGCCCATGCGGGTGGAACGCCCGGCGGCCAGGATGAGGACCGCAATGCGCGGGCTTTTCTTCATGCCACGTTCCTCTTCCATCTGCCCGCCTTCACGCGGCTGCGGGCGTGAGACGATCTCCATCAGCAACCCGCCGACGCCGAGCCCGGTCAGATCGTGGGCGGTGACGGGCAGGCCCGCAAGCGTTCGGCGCAAGACCCAGTCGAAGCCGTTTTCCGCGGGACTGCGCGCGCAGCCCGGCGCGCCGATCACGGGAATGGAGCCGAGATGGCCGAGAACCAGCAGGTTGCCCGGATCGACCGGCATGCCGAAATGCTCAACCCGCCCTCCGGCCTTCTCGATGCCATCGGGCACGACATCGCCGCGGTCCACATTGGCCGAGGCCCCGAAGACGATGACAAGCTCAGCCCCGCCCTCCCGCGCCTTTTGCAGTGCTTCGGCCAAAGCCTCCGCTTCATGCGCGATACGCAGGTCGGCAAGCAGGCGCGCACCGGCGGGGGCCAACCGCTCCACCATCACCGCGACCGTCTTGTCGATGGTGCTTTCCTTGAGAGACGGCAGCCGGGTTGAAACCAGCGCAACCCTCATCGGTTTGTAGGGCGCAAGCCGCAACAGGCCGTCCGGCCCATGCGCCGACGCCTTCGCCACGAGACCGCCCGCAACCGCGTAGGGAATGATCTTCACGGTCGCGACCATCCGTCCGGCCTCGACCGGGGCGTAGGCCTCAAGGGTTGCCAGCGTGATCGCCGGATCGATCCGGTTGAGCCGGTCGATCTCTTCGCGGTCCACGACGAGCAGACCTGCCTTGTTTGCAAAGATGTTTGCGCGCCCCGTAAAGGCGCGCTCCACCTGCACGCCGGGGCCGGCCACAGCCTCCGCGATCAGGGCCGCAGCGCGATCCTCTTTCACGTCGTCCGCATCCAGCCGAGCGACCGTCAACTCTGTGACCCCGGCCTTGGCGAGCGTGTCGAGATGGTCGCGCGTCAGCTCCGTGCCCTTGCGCAACCTCAGCGAGGGTGTCTTCAGCGAATGGGCGAGGACCGCGCCTGCGCACTCCGCCAGCGCAAGTGTGGCGAAAATCACGCCACACCCTCGTGCACGGGGGCCGGGGTTGTCTCGCCCTTGCGCAGGGCGTCGATGACTTCTGCCATGATCGCTATCGCGATTTCCGCCGGGCTCGCGGCCCCGATATTGAGCCCGATCGGCGCGCGGATCCGGTCGATGTCGGCTTGCGAGACGCCCGCCTTTGCGAGCCGCGCCACGCGGGCGGCATGGGTCTTGCGGCTGCCCAGCGCCCCGACATAGAAACACCGCGCGGCAAGCGCCTTCATCAACGGAAAATCGTCGATCTTCGGATCATGGGTGACGGCGGCAAGGGCGGTGTAGCGATCAAGGGGAACCGTCTGCGGAATGATCTCCTCCGGCCAGTCTGCATGGAGCGGGACGTCTGGAAACCGCTCCGGGCTTGCAAAGGCGGTGCGCGGATCGATCACCGCCATGTCGAAACCTGCGATCTTCGCGATGGGCGCAAGCGCCTGCGAGATGTGAACCGCACCAATGACCACGAGCCGCGGCGGGGGCACGTGGACATTGAGAAAGACCTGCGCACCGTCCGCGCCCGCCACCATGCCGGACTTGCCGGAGCGAAAGCGCGTGCTGAGTTCCTCAGCCAGCGGGTCGGCGGAAAGGTCGGTGTCTTCTTCCACCAGTCGCTGCGCGCCGCTGGCGATCGTGGTGATCAGGATGCAGCCGCGACGGGCGGCGCGTTCCTGGTTGAGCCGTTGGAGAAGGGGGAGATCCATCACGCGACCTTTTCCACATAGACCCGGATCCGTCCGCCGCAGGAAAGCCCGACCTTCCATGCGGTCTCGTCGGCAACGCCGAATTCCAGCATGCGCGCCGTTCCGCTTTCCAGCACGTCCAGCGCCTCGCCGACAACCGCCCCTTCCACGCATCCACCGGAAACCGAACCCTCGAAATTGCCCTCGCCATCGATGACGAGATGGCTGCCCACGGGGCGTGGTGCCGAGCCCCAGGTTTCCATGACCGTGGCGAGCGCGACGTCGCGTCCGGCCTTGCGCCAGCCTTCGGCGACGCAGAGCACGTCGAGCGTGTCCTGAACGGTTTCAAGCGCCTGATGATTGGCGCTCTGATAGCTGGCGGAGCTGGTCATGTTGGCGTTCTCCCGGCAGTCGCGTCCCGTTTGGGAAGGGATCCAGCATATAGGAACATACGTTACGGGAGGAAGGGGAGAACGCGGCAATTGTCGGGGGCTCGTGCAAGGTCACGGCTGCGTCAGGAGTTCGATGGCCGTCGTGACGAGCCGCGGATGCGCGGCCTGGAAGTTCTGCCAGGTGAAGTTCGTGGTGCGCGTTTCGCTATGCGAGCAGGCTGAAAAGATCCGTCCGTCGTCAGCATTGGCAAAAAGCTGCGCGCTGCCTTGAGCGAAGTCCGCGTTGCCCGCTAGCGCCGCATGTCGCGCATCGAGCCGGACCAGAGTGGCCTTCTCATCCAGCGCGGCGAAGAAATCATCGCGCAAGGCGACCGGCAGTCGGGCAACCTGGAGATCGAACAGTGTCTGGGCCGGGCGCATCGCGGCAAATGCCGGAAAGAGCTCGTCCTGGGGCAAGCCCCGGCGGTCCGCAAGAGCGCCGTTGAGAAGACGCGAGATCTCCGTCAGCCGCCAGTCCTGCCGGCGATTGATCCGTCGGATCGGGGTCTCTCGAACGGCAGGCGCAATGATCTCCTCCACGCCGAGCGCGCGAAGAAGCGCGGGCACGGCATCGCCGTCTTCTTCCACCGCCCGGTCATAGGAAACAGCGGTCACCTCGCCGTGCCGCGCTACGCGTTCGATCACCCGGTCGTAGTGGCCGTCGATGAAACTGTCGTGGTTTGCGACGAAGGCAAGATAGTCGTTGAAGCGCGCACTGTCGCGCCGTCGGCAATATTGCGACCAGCGCGAAGGGAGGTAGTGGCAGGGATCGCGGAAGGCAAAGACGAAGCGGATCGGCGCGCCGTCAAACGCATCGACGATCATTGCCAGCGTCTCCGCAGGTTTCGCGGAGATGATCTCGCCCGACAGGAGCAGCGTTTCTGCCCCCAGCGCCCGCGCGTCTTCCAGAGCTGCGCGCGGTTTGCCCTCATGGACCGCATCGTCACCGAAAAGCTGCCAGTGATTGCCGCCCGGTGCGTCCGGGTAGTGAATGCCGGCAGTGGCGAGCGCCTGCCTGTTTTGCCCAAGAAGAGCTTGCAGGGTGGAGGTGCCCGTCTTGTGCATCCCCCCATGGATGATGATCCGCATGGTCTTACTCGTGCGCGCCGACAGAACGCCGGAACTTAGGCCACAACCGGAAAGGCGCGCAAGCTCATGAAACCACACCAAGAATAAGGCGCCCGGATTGCTCCGGGCGCCTGCTGTCGTCAATCCTTCACGCTTGGCTCATTCGGCGGCAGCGCGCTGGCCGCCGGGCGCGGCGTTGAGCACCGCAGCGTCCACGTGTTCCTCGAAGGGAGCGAAGTTGTCGATGAACATCCGCACCAGCTTGCTCGCCTGAACGTCGAAGGCAGCCTTGTCGGCCCAAGTGGAGCGCGGATCGAGAATGGCGCTGTCCACCCCCGGAACCTCGACCGGAACCTCGAAGCCGAAATTGGCGTCGGTGCGGAACTCCGCGTTCTTGAGCGAACCGTCGAGCGCGGCGCTCAACAGCGTACGGGTCGCCTTGATCGGCATGCGGGCGCCGACCCCGTAGGCGCCGCCGGTCCACCCCGTGTTCACCAGCCAGCAATCGACTTCATACTTGGCGATGAGATCGCGCAGCAAGTTGCCATATTCGGACGGGTGGCGAGGCAGGAAGGGCGCGCCGAAACAGGTGGAGAAGGTCGCCTGCGGCTCGGTCACGCCGCGTTCGGTCCCGGCCACCTTGGCGGTATAGCCGGACAGGAACGTGTACATGGCCTGTGCGGGGGTCAGCTTGGCGATTGGCGGCATCACGCCGAAGGCGTCCGCCGTCAGCATGATGATGTTCTGCGGCTGCGGCGCGCGGCCCGTCAGGCTGGCATTGGGAATGTAGTGGATCGGATAGGCGCAGCGGGTGTTTTCCGTCTTGCTGCCATTCGCGAAATCCGGCTGCCGGGTTTCCGGGTCGATCACCACGTTTTCCAGGATCGTGCCGAAGCGTTCGGTCGTGGCGTAGATTTCCGGCTCCGCCTCACGCGAGAGGTTGATCGTCTTGGCGTAGCACCCACCTTCGAAGTTGAAGACGCCCTCAGGGGACCAGCCATGCTCGTCATCACCGATGAGCGTGCGCGTGGGATCGGCGGACAGCGTCGTCTTGCCGGTGCCGGACAGGCCGAAGAAGACAGCCGTATCGCCCTTGTCGCCCACATTGGCGGAACAGTGCATCGGCATGACGCCCTTGGGCGGCAGGAGGAAGTTCAGGATCGTGAAGACCGACTTCTTCATCTCGCCGGCATATTCCGAGCCGCCGATCAGGATCAGCTTCTGCTTGAAATTGCAGGCAATGACCGTCTCAGAGCGGCAGCCATGACGTTTCGGATCGGCCCGGAAACTCGGCAGGTCGATGATCGTGAATTCGGGGTCGAAGGAGGTGAGTTCCTCGCGATCCGGCCGGATCAGCAGGTTGCGGATGAAGATGCTGTGCCAGGCATATTCGGTATAGACGCGCGTGGCGATGCGGTGCGCGGGATCGGCCCCGCCGTAAAGGTCCTGGGCGAAAATCTCCCGGTCGGCGGCGTGGGCGCGGAAATCCGCATAGAGCACGTCGAACTTGGCCTGCTCCATGCGCCCGTTATTGTCCCACCACACGACATCGCGGGTGACGTCGTCCTCGACGACGAACTTGTCCTTGGGAGAGCGGCCGGTGTGCTGGCCGGTATCGGCGACAAAAGCGCCACCTGCGACCACCTGGCCCTCATTGCGGCGCACGGCCTCCTCATAGAGCTTCGGCTCCAGAAGATTCCAGTGCACCGCAGCCGCTTCGCTCAGGCCGACGAGTTCCGGCCCCTTGGCTGCGTTGCGAAGTCCCGTTTCGATCATTTCGAAGACACCCTGATTGGATCGCGCTTATCTGCCCGGCTGTTTTCTCTTGCCGGCTCCCGACGCGCCTATGACCAAGATCCGGCCCCGCGACCGGATGCTCCCGGCTTTCCCGCCGGTTATTCGTGATTGTTGCGGACGCATGGCGTGCGTCCGGTCGACCATCGGCCGGTATTCCTTCGACATGTGAGCGCAGATGCGGTCCTGGCCGCAAGGTCAGGGCACGGTCGGCTCCTGCGCACAGCTGGTCCGGCGTCGCCGAACGGAGCAAGGAACGGCGGGTGAACCCTTCCATCCTCACCCAAGCAATGCCTCTCCGTAAAGGGGCGGCAAGCCGCGCGAAGTTAGTGGATCGACCGCAGGGGAACAAGGCTGAATGTTAGGATAATCAGGTAGCTAAATCGATTTAGTTTGTAATTATCTAATTCTTACGTAGAAAGCGGGCCCGTTTGCCGGCTCATTGGTTGCAGGCGGCGCGCAGCGATCTCTCGAAGAGGCGCGCTTTCGGGCGGCATCGGTTACCGGATGACGGGTGGATGACGAGCGGATGACGGGACATCGGCCGGTCTGTTTGCCCGGCCCGCGCGGGCAGTCTGTCGTGGGCATCGGCAATCGCGAGATCGGTGCCACGGGCTGAAGGGCGACCGTGATCCAATCTGCCGGGGAAGGGTTTAAACGTGCTCGCTCAGGCCGACAGCGCGATGCGGCGATCTTCGGCCCTGTGCGCGACGGGGCTTTTCAAGCTTCGCGGTGGCGCGGATGGGCTGGGCCGCGGCGAAAACCCGATGGCGTTCATTTCTTTATTGATAACAGGCGTTTGCGTTGAATTGTCGACGGTAACATGATAGGCATTTGATGCGTTTGCCTTAATTTGTTCGCATTTTAGTCGCCAAACGCGACATGATGACGGTATTCTTGATCGAACAGGAAAGCAGGCTCGCCTCATGCCCACGATCGCTCTTGTGGACGACGACCGCAACATTCTCACGTCAGTCTCCATTGCGCTGGAATCCGAAGGATACCGGGTCCAGACCTACACTGACGGCGCATCGGCGCTCGATGGACTGATGTCGGATCCGGTCGATCTCGCCATCCTCGATATCAAGATGCCCCGCATGGACGGCATGGAACTGCTGCGCCGCCTGCGTCAGCGCACCGACATGCCAGTGATCTTCCTCACCTCCAAGGACGACGAGATCGATGAGCTGTTCGGCCTGAAGATGGGGGCCGACGATTTCATCCGCAAACCCTTCTCCCAGCGCCTGCTGGTCGAGCGTGTGCGTTCCGTCCTGCGCCGGGCCCAGCCGCGCGATGCCGCCGCTCCCAAGGGCGAGGACGCGCGCACGCTGGAACGTGGCCAGCTGGTGATGGATCAGGAGCGCCATACCTGCACCTGGCAGGGGCAACCGGTGACGCTCACCGTGACGGAATTCCTCATCCTCTATTCGCTCGCCCAGCGTCCCGGTGTCGTGAAGAGCCGCAACGCCCTGATGGATGCGGCCTATGACGATCAGGTCTATGTCGACGATCGCACCATCGACAGCCACATCAAGCGACTTCGCAAGAAGTTCAAGGTGGTGGACAAGGAATTCGACATGATCGAAACCCTCTATGGCGTCGGGTACCGCTTCCGCGAGTAGCGGGCCGTTGCTGGCAATTGACTTGACCCGTCTCGGGGCGGCAAAACCGACCTGAGGGGCGGGGGGCCTGTTGCGTCATGTTCCTGGAAGACGCGGGTCGCCTGAGGGTTCGCGCGAAGATTCGCATGCCGGAGTGAAGATCATCGACACGCGCAGGGAAGCCACGAATGCGGGTGGCAAGCGCCGCGGGGAGCGACGGGGAACCCGGCGGCTTTTTCGCATGCGCGCGAATTCCCTGCTCGGCACCTATATCTTCTCCAGCCTGACGCGCCGCATCGTTGTCCTCAACCTGGTGGCCCTGCTGGCGCTGGCTTCCGGCATTCTCTATCTCAACCAGTTCCGCGCCGGGCTGATCGACGCCCGTGTCCAGAGCCTGCTCATTCAGGGCCAGATCATTGCAGGCGCGATCGCGGCGTCGGCGACGGTCGATACCGATGCGATCACGATCGATCCGGAAAAGCTGTTGGAGCTTCAAGCCGGTCAGAGCATCTCGCCCAGCGACGAGCAGTCGCGCGCGCTCGATTTCCCGATCAATCCCGAACGTGTCGCGCCCGTCTTGCGACGCCTGATCTCGCCCACCAAGACGCGCGCCCGCATCTACGATCCCGACGGCACGCTCATCCTCGACAGCCGCCATCTCTATGCGCGCGGCCAGATCCTGCGTTTCGACCTGCCCACCGGCAAGGAAGACACCGCCGGCTGGATGGAAAACCTCTGGCAGAAGGTCAAGCTGTGGCTGCGGCGCG
Source organism: Breoghania sp. (assembly GCF_963674635.1). Classification (NCBI taxonomy): domain Bacteria; kingdom Pseudomonadati; phylum Pseudomonadota; class Alphaproteobacteria; order Hyphomicrobiales; family Stappiaceae; genus Breoghania; species Breoghania sp. The sequence goes on along the minus strand of NZ_OY771475.1, from coordinate 2,896,484 downwards.
GCGACCTGCCGCTTTACGAGGAAGCCGGGGGCGGCAGCGGCAAGAAGTATCCGGAGGTGGTGGCCTCGCTCGGCGGCTCGCCCGCCTCCATCGTGCGGGTCTCCGAAAAGGGCGAGATGATTGTCTCGGTCGCCGTGCCCGTTCAGCGCTTCCGCGCGGTTCTGGGGGCGTTGCTTCTGTCCACGCAGGGTGGTGACATCGATGACATCGTGGCGGCGGAGCGATGGGCGATCCTGCGCGTCTTTCTGGTGGCTGCGGTCGTGACCACGGTCCTTGCGGTGATGGTGGCGGGCACGATCGCCGGGCCTGTCAGGCGGCTGGCGGCGGCGGCGGAACAGGTGCGCCGCGGTGTCGATTCACGTCAGGAAATCCCGGAATTCGAGGGGCGTCAGGATGAGATTGGCAATCTGGCGCGCAACCTACGGGATATGACCAACGCTCTCTACAACCGTATCGACGCCATTGAACGGTTCGCCGCGGACGTGGCGCACGAACTGAAAAACCCGCTCACCTCGCTCAGAAGCGCGGTGGAGACGTTGCCTCTGGCGCGCAACGAGGAATCGCGTGGGCGTCTGCTTCACGTGATTCTCCATGACGTGCGACGCCTCGACCGGCTGATCTCCGATATCTCCGACGCTTCACGGCTCGATGCGGAGCTTGCGCGCTCCAACACCGAGCAGCTCGATCTGGCCGAATTGCTGGAAGGGCTTGTGCATGTGGCGCAGGAGGTCCGCCGCGAAGGCCAGCCCGATGTCACGCTGAAGCTTGAGAAATCGCGCGATCCCAATGCCTTCAGGCTCAATGGGAACGGGTCGCGGCTTGGGCAGGTCTTCCATAACCTCCTGGACAATGCCCGCTCCTTCTCGCCTGCCAATGGCACGGTGGCTGTGACGGCGCGGCGCGAGGGCCACGAGATCATCGTGACCGTGGACGATGAAGGTCCCGGCATTCGTCCCGACGTGGCGGAGCGGATTTTCGAGCGGTTCTACACCGATCGTCCCGAGGGTGAGGAGTTCGGCAACAATTCCGGCCTCGGCCTGTCGATTTCGCGCCAGATCGTCGAAGCGCATCGTGGTACAATCCATGCCGACAACCGGGTGAAACAGGACGAGGATGGCGTCGAGCGTATTCTGGGCGCTCGCTTCACCGTTCGTCTTCCTGCCGTGCGCGCGGCGTGAGCCGCTCGCAAAATCCGCCACCAGCCCACCTCTGATCGTGCGGCTTGCCGGCGACCGGAACCCCGGATTGGAAAGCTGAACCGCGTATTCGGATAGATGGGGCTTGCCATCATGCGTTTCTCGCCTGCCATTCATGCGACCTGTGTCGTTATCGGCACGTGTGGGGTCTTGATCCGCGGGCCGTCAGGGGCGGGCAAGTCGGCGCTGGCGCTGGCGTTGGTCGAACACGCGCAGGATGCTGGGCTCCATGCCGCGCTGGTCGGCGATGACCGGGTGAGCCTGTGTGTGGCCGGCGGCCGGCTCGTTGCCCGCGTGCCCGCCACCATAGCGGGCCTGATCGAGCAGCGCGGCCACGGCATCCGCTCGCTGCCCTATCTGCCGGCGGCCGTTGTCGGCCTCGTGGTGGACCTCGTGCCGGCCCGTGTGATCGCCCGCATGCCGGAACAGGCGGCTCTCAGTATCGAGATCGACGGCGTGACCCTGCCACGCCAGCCTGCCCCGGAAAGCGACATTTCCCATGCCAAGGCTCTGACGCTCGCCGCCCTCCAGGAGCTCATGCGCAAGCCGGTCTCGATGAAAGGCGAAAGCAGCGTCGCGCCACAGATCGCAGACAGCGGCACGATGCCCGGCAATTGAGCGGGGCAGACCTCGGTAACGCGGGTAATGCGCGGATTTTTCAATGTCATTGCCACCTAACGCGTGCGCTCGCATGAATTTTAGTCGCCGATCTGGCGATTTTTCTTGCACTGCGGCGAAGCCTCGCCAAGATGAGCGTTCCCAAGAACCGGCAGGACCGGTTTCGTGGCGGGACGGCCGACCCTTCCGGGGCGGTTCGAGAACGGTTGGCGTCCCGATGCGGCGCTCCGTTTTTTCCGCGCGGACAGGCCTGTCGACAACAGGTCCGTTTTCGGCATGAGGCCGGGGCGGGCAACACGTATGGTAGCGGGTCAGCAATGATAGGTCTCGTCCTCGTCACGCATGGGCGACTGGCAGAGGAATTCAAGTCGGCGCTGGAGCATGTCGTCGGTCCGCAAGAGCGGGTCGCCACCATCTCCATCGGTCCCGACGATGACATGGAGCAGCGGCGTCAGGACATCCTCGCCGCCGTTGAGCGGGTCAATGAGGGGGCCGGTGTCGTGCTCCTGACCGATATGTTCGGCGGCACCCCGTCGAATCTCGCCATCTCCGTCATGGACGGCAACAACGTGGAAGTGGTCGCCGGCGTCAACCTGCCCATGCTGATCAAGCTGGCCAGCGTTCGCAGCGACAGCTCGCTCGATGACGCGGTCGAGCAGGCCCGCAAGGCTGGACGGAAGTACATTTCCGTCGCAAGTCAGGTCTTGTCGGGGCAGTGAGGATATGCGCGTGAGCGATGAAGCGGATATCGAAGACGGCCTTCGGCACGAGCGTATCGAAACCCCCGAGCATGTACGCGATCTGACCATCGTCAACCGGCGTGGCCTGCACGCACGGGCATCCGCGAAGCTGGTCAAGCTGGTCGAACAGTTCGATGCGCGGGTCGAGGTCTCGCGTGACGGTCAGACCGTCGGCGGCAACTCGATCATGGGCCTGATGATGCTGGCTGCTTCCACGGGCAGTTCCATCCACGTGGAGACAGCCGGCCGTGAATCGGCAGAGGCGATGGCGGCCATCGTCGATCTGGTGGAGCAGGGGTTCGGCGAAGCGGATTGACCCCGGCTGTTCAGTTTTCCGCCGGTCTGTCCTTTGCCGTCGCCGCAAGCAGGTCCCGCATGATGGCAACGCAGTTCTGATCGTCGAGACGGCGCAATTCCGCGGCCGCGTCTTCATCGAAATGCTCGGTTGATAGGAACTGCCGGACCTTGTCCTGTGCCTCGCGCCGGGCGCTTTCGTCACCTGCATGGCGCGCGGCTTCCGCCAGAGCCGCCCACAGTTTCGGCAGGATCGCGTCCCCCGGCTTGTGAAGCGCCTGTGCTCTGGCGATGGCCTTGCGAAAGAACCTCATGGCATGCGCGGGCGCTCCGATTTTCAGGCACGATTCGCCGGTATTGAAGAGCACCGTGATCGGCAATGGATGCGTGTCTCCAAGACGGGCGAAGGCCTCTTCCAGCAAGGCTTCTGCGCCATTGCAGTCTCCCTTCTGGACCAACAGGGCCGATTGATTGATTCGGATGATCGTCGGCTCTTCCGCCCCCGGCGCGCAGTCGCGGTCGAAAACCTTGCGGGCCTGCTCGTAAAGCGGGGCAGCTTCGTCAAGCCGCCCGCGGGTGCGCAGCGCCTCCGCCAGGTTGTTGGCTGCCGACGCCCAGCGCAACGATTCCGTCCTGCCGGCATCCGCCTCAGCGGCGAGCTCCCTGCGCAAGGCATCCAGTTCGCCGTCATCGGGCCCGCTCGGCGCTTGCGGGCCGGTATTTTCTGCGGTCGCAATCTTGGCGCGCAGAGCCGCGACGCGCGGGGCGGCTGTCGCGCCTGGGTTGGCGCGTTCCTCATCTGTCTCCACAAAGGACAGGATCTCGCGATAGGCGGCGACCGCCTCATCCCGTCTGCCCATGAAGACATAGAAATCGCCGAGCTTTTCCAGGGCCAGTCCAAGTGAGAAATTTCGGATGAGATCCACGTCAAAACCTTTGTCGCCCAGCCCTGCAAGGGCCTCCGCATCCGTGCGCGCCATCCGCACCAGCGCTTTCAGGTGGAGTTCTGTCTGCTCATAGTCGCCGATCCGCCTGGCCAGCTTTGCTGCGTGTTCTCGCAGCGTGGTCGACATGGGGGCGTGGGCCAGCCCGAGATTATAGGCCGTCAGTGCCTCGCCGAGCCGGGCGGTGGCCTCGCGCAATTCTCCAAGGCGAAGAGCCGCTTCCGCGGCCTGTTCGGTGTCGCCACGCCTGATCTGATCTTCCAGGGCCGTCTCCGCGGCGCTGATCGTGTTGCGGTTGCGTGTCGCCTCTGCGGCTTGCGCGTCGCGTGACGCCAGCGCCTGCATGGCCTTGTCGAGCCTGCCCTGCAAATCGGACCGGGCTGCATCGAGATGGGCGAGCTTTTCGTTTGCAAGGGCCAGTTCCGCCTCTCTGGCTCCGTCCTCGTGGCCTTTCTGGGAATGCGCCTCGATGAGTTGGTTGAGCGCAGCCCGGAGCTCCTCTGCTTTGGGCGCAAGGGTCAGATCTCCGACAACGACGAACCCGTCGCCGCCAACCAGTTGGTTGTTATTGCCCGAAATGACGATCCCGCCCGCAGCGGGGGAGGCCGCCGCGCGAGCCTGCTTGTCCGCCTTGCCCGCAGTGTTGGAGCGGAAATAGGTGAACAGGGCCCATCCCGCGCCGGCGAGAGTGACCGCCGCGCCGCCCAGCATCCCAAGCGGATCCTTGTTGTCCTTGATGAAGGTCAGAAAATCCTGGATCGCCGACACCACCCGCTCCCGTAATGGCTCGCGCTTTCTGCAAAAGGGGATTACGCAGCGTCAGACTAGCCGCATGACAGCCGCTTTGCCAATTGCGATCGGACATGTGGGCAATGGCCGGGCGCGCCTTCGGTGACGGGCGCTGGGGAGGTGGGGCCGGATTAACCTCCTGCAAACAATATAAAGAAATCTTTATATCCTTATTGCCGCATTTCCCTATCGGCGTTATAACGCGGCGATCGTTTCGACCGGCTTCCGGTCGCCTTGCGCCGCGAGCGCGCAGTCGTCGCCGCGCACTTCATCAGGTTAGCTGAACCACAGGGATTCTCATGACCGCCACGAATTACATCGTCAAAGACATCGCCCTTGCCGATTGGGGCCGCACCGAAATCGATATTGCCGAGACCGAAATGCCGGGCCTGATGGCCGCGCGTGAGGAATTCGGGCCTTCGCAGCCGCTCAAGGGCGCGCGCATCGCCGGTTCGCTCCACATGACGATCCAGACGGCGGTTCTCATCGAGACGCTTGTGGCGCTGGGCGCGGACGTGCGCTGGGCGTCGTGCAACATCTTCTCCACGCAGGATCAGGCCGCAGCCGCCATCGCCAAGACGGGCGTGCCGGTTTTCGCCGTGAAGGGCGAGACGCTGGAAGAATATTGGGAATACGCCGACAAGATCTTCGAATTCGAAGGCGAGCCCTGCAACATGATCCTCGATGATGGCGGCGACGCCACCATGCTGATCCTGCTTGGCGCCAAGGCCGAGACGGACCCGAGCGTCCTCGACAACCCCTCCAACGAGGAAGAAGAGGCGCTGTTTGCGACCATCCGCAAGCGTCTGGCCAAGAACCCGGGCTGGTACTCCACGATCCGCGACAGCATCCAGGGCGTCTCCGAGGAGACCACCACGGGCGTGATGCGTCTTTACCAGATGCAGCAGCGCGGCGAGCTGCCCTTCCCGGCGATCAACGTCAATGACAGCGTGACCAAGTCGAAGTTCGACAACCGTTATGGCTGCCGTGAATCGCTGGTGGACGGCATCCGCCGCGGCACCGACGTGATGATGGCCGGCAAGGTCGCCGTCGTGTGCGGCTATGGCGATGTGGGCAAGGGCTCCGCGCAGAGCCTTTCGGGCGCGGGTGCGCGCGTTGTCGTCACCGAGATCGATCCGATCTGCGCCCTTCAGGCGGCCATGGACGGCTACGACGTGAAGACGCTGGACGAGGTCGCTCCGACCGCCGACATCTTCGTTACCGCGACGGGCAACAAGGACATCATCACGATCGACCACATGCGCGCCATGAAGGACATGGCGATCGTGTGCAACATCGGCCACTTCGATAATGAGATCCAGGTCGCGGCCCTGAAGAACTACAAGTGGACCAACGTGAAGCCCCAGGTGGATCTCATCGAGTTCCCGGAAGGCAAGCGCATGATCCTTCTCTCCGAAGGGCGTCTCGTGAACCTCGGCAACGCCACCGGCCATCCGAGCTACGTGATGTCGGCGTCCTTCACCAACCAGGTTCTGGCGCAGATCGAGCTCTTCACCAAGGGCGAGCAGTACAAGAACGAGGTCTATGTGCTGCCCAAGCATCTCGACGAGAAGGTTGCGCGTCTGCATCTCGACAAGTTGGGCGCCAAGCTCACGGTGCTGTCCGACGATCAGGCCAGCTATCTGGGGATCGAGAAAACCGGTCCGTTCAAGAGCGAACACTACAAGTACTGAGCGCCAAACGCGCCCGGTACAGGCGGGGTCTCGCAACGCGATTGCCCCGCCGTCGACTTTCCACCGGGTTTTCCACTGGTGCAATTTGAGTCAAACCCTAGTGTTGACTCGCGGAGTGCGTCATAGGCGCGCTCCGCTTTTTGTTTTAGGGGTTGGTACTCTTCTGCCAGATTCCCAAACGCGTTATGGTGTTGCGAATCGCCTTCGTGCAACGCGAAGTGCGAGGGAATATCGGGGTTTCAATCACGCCTCCAGCGGCGGAGGGGACGGTCTAGATGCCGGATTTCGGCAATTCCCGTGCGCGCAGCGGCGCGACACGGCACGGGTGGATTCCATGCGAACTGTCGGAAAGCGACGCTACGGGCGTTGCGCCGGGCAGCACACGCATGACCGCCGCCGGGACCGGGGGCTTCTCCTGCGCCAATCGCAACCGTCCGCTCCGCATGCTTCGCCGCTCTGTCGCCTCTGCCCTGATGGCGAGCACGGCGCTGGCCCTCTCGCTCCCCGTCCTAGGTTTTTCCAGTTCCTCCGCTGAGGCCGCCATTCCGGGCCTTTCCGCGTTTGACGGCCCTCTCAATTCGCTGGAAGTCATCGCCTTCGCCGCCTTTGTCGGCACGATCGCCTTTGGCGTGGCGAGCTCCGTGGGAATGGTGCGCAACCGTCGTCGCGCCCAGGCTCTGGCCGCGCGGCTGACCGAGGAGAACGGAAATCTCAAGCTGCGGCTTGATCGCCTTGAAGGCGTCCTCGATACGGACGACCAGCGCCTTGTGATCTGGCCGTCCAGCGAAGCCGACCCTATCGTTCTGGGTGGGCTCGATAGCGCCAGCGGCGCCCCGCGCAACGCGGCCCAGCTTCTGGCGCTGGGGACCTGGCTCCATCCCGACAGCGCCGCGCGGCTTGATGCGCGGATCGCCCGTTTGCGCGATGAAGGTGCGCCTTTCTCGCTCACCCTTCAGGCGCGTCAGGGCGGCTTCATTGAGGCTTCGGGCCGCACGGCCGGAGGCTGGGCGATCCTGCGTCTGCGCGATCTGACCGGTGAGCGCGCCCGCCATGCCGATCTTGCGCACGACCATGCGCGCCTCAACTCCGACATGACCACCTTGAAGGCGCTTCTCGACTCGCTCGATGGTCCCGTCTGGCTGCGCGATTCCGAAGGCCGCATCAGCTGGGTGAACCGCGCCTATGCGGCTGCGGTTGAGTCTGGCGCCGACGAGGCGGTGAACGGCGATATCGAGCTGCTCGACACCGCCGGCCGTCGCGCCATGAGCGAGGGCCGCGACGATGACGGGCGCTTCAAGGCGCGCCTGCCCGTGGTCGCAGCCGGTCGCCGTCACGTCTTCGACGTCATCGACGTGACCCGTTCCTCCGGCAGCGCCGGCATCGCGCTCGACACCTCCGAACTGGAGCAGATGCGCGCCGAGCTGAAGCGCACCGTGGAATTCCACGCCCGCACGCTCGACCAGCTTGCCACCGCCGTCGCCATTTTCGGCGCGGATCGTCGTCTGCAATTCCACAATGCCGCCTTCCAGACCCTCTTCGGTCTCGACCCGGCCTTCCTTGAGGGCGGTCCGGACGACGGCGCGGTGCTCGATGCCATGCGCGCCGCCCGCAAGCTTCCAGAGCAGGCCGACTACCGCCAGTGGCAGAAGAAGCACTTGGAGAGCTATCAGTCGCTGGAGCCGCGCGAGGTTTGGTGGCACCTGCCCGATGGCCAGACGCTGCGCGTCATCGCCAATCCGCACGCCAAGGGCGGCGTGACGTATATCTATGAAAACGTCACCGAGCGTATCGAGCTTGAAAGCCGCTACAACGCGTTGATCCGCGTACAGGGCGAGACGCTGGACCACCTCACCGAGGCCGTGGCCGTGTTCGGATCCGATGGCCGCCTGCGGTTGTGGAACCCGGCTTTCGCCTCCTTCTGGCAGCTGGATCGCGAATATCTGGAGGAGAGCCCGCACGTCTCCACCGTGTTCGGCACCTGCGCCCGTCTGTTCCCCGATCCCGGCGCTTGGAAGAGCCTGACCACCACCATCACCGGTCTGGCGGACAACCGCGCCCGCGCCTCCGGCCGCATGCAGCGTCCCGACGGCAATGTGCTCGACTACACCACCGTGCCGCTTCCCGATGGCGGGACGCTGGTCGGCTTCGTCAACGTGACGGATTCGGTCAATGTCGAACGCGCGCTGATGGACAAGAACGAGGCGCTGCGTGAAGCGGACCAGCTGAAGAACACCTTTGTCCAGCACGTCTCCTACGAGTTGCGCTCGCCGCTGACCAACATCATCGGCTTTGCCCAGCTTCTCTCCGATCCCAAGTTCGGTACATTGACGGAGAAGCAGTCGGAATACACCGACTACATCATGTCTTCTTCCTCGGCATTGCTGGCGATCATCAACGACATTCTGGATCTTGCGACCATCGATGCGGGCATCATGGAGCTCGACCTCGGCGAGGTCGTGATCTCCGATGCCGTGAAGGGCGCGATCGAGGGCGTGAAGGATCGGCTGGCGGAAGCCCGCATCGATTTGCGTGTCGATGTGCCCGAAGACATGGGCTCCTTTGTTGCTGACGAGCGGCGTCTGCGCCAGGTGCTCTACAATCTCATCTCCAACGCCATCCGTTACTCTGATGAGGGTGGCGTCGTGGAAATGGCCTGCACACGGGCCGGCGACGAGATCCGTTTTGTGGTGCGCGACCACGGCTGCGGCATCGCCAAGGAGAATATCGACAGCGTGTTCTCCCGCTTTGTCGGCCACACCTCCGGCGCGCGTCGCCGCGGAGCGGGGCTTGGTCTCGCCATCGTGCGCAGCTTCGTGGAGCTGCATGGCGGAGCGGTGGAGATCCAGTCGGAAATGAATATCGGCACGACCGTCGTCGCCAAGTTTCCGCAAAAACCGAAGGCCCGCGAAAGGGATGCCGCCGAATAGGCGGAGGTCCCCTTCACGAGGTGGTGACGCGCGCGCTATAAGCCGCAAACCCGTCAACCTCACGAAAAGCGCCGACCGTGTCCAACTCACCATCCGCACCGGCCCCCTTGCGCATCGAGCTTGCCGACGAAAGGGCGACGCTCCGCCTTGCCGAGGACATCGCCATGGTCCTGCGCCCCGGCGATGCCGTGGCGTTGCAGGGAGATCTGGGCGCGGGCAAGACGACGCTTTCGCGCGCGCTTCTCAGGGCGCTGGCCGACGATCCGGCGCTCGAAGTGCCGAGCCCGACCTTCACGCTTGTCCAGCCTTATGATTTCAAGCGCTTTCCCGTCGCCCATCTCGATCTCTACCGCATGGAAGATCCAGACGAGATCGACGAACTGGGGCTCGATGAAATGTTGGGTGAGGGCGCTGCCCTCATTGAATGGCCGGAACGCGCCGAAGCCGCTCTTCCCGCCGATAGTCTCTGGATGACGCTTGAGGCAACGGATGCGGGCGAGGCGCGCGTCGCAACGTTCTATGTCGGCGAGGGCGACTGGGCCGAGCGGCTGTCACGCAGTTTCGCGCTTCACCGGTTTCTCGATGAGGCCGGATGGCAGGGGGCGGCCCGCCGGTTCCTGCAGGGGGATGCCTCCGCGCGCCGTTATGAGACCGTGCGCGTCGGCGAGCGCCACGCAATCGCGATGAACGCGCCCGCTCGCCCCGATGGCCCGCCGGTGCGCGATGGAAAGCCCTATAGCCGCATCGCGCGGTTGGCGGAGGATGTCCGCCCCTTCGTCGCCATCGACAAGGCTCTGCGCGAAAGGGGCTTTGCTGCGCCTGAGATTTATGCCGCCGATTGCGGGGCGGGCTTTCTGCTGATCGAGGATCTTGGGCGCGGCGCGGTCGTTGCCGACGGCGCACCGATTGGCGAGCGTTATCAGGCTGCCGCTGCGCTTTTGGCCGATCTTCATGCTTGTGACTGGCCTCGGGAGGTGGCGCTTGAGGACGGGGGCGTCCATCACGTGCCCGCCTATGACCGCGATGCCTTGATGATCGAGGCGGAGCTTTATCTCGACTGGTATGTCCCCGATGTGACCGGCGCTCCGGCAAGCGCGGAGGCGGCGGCCGCTTTTCGCGATGGCTGGAACCGGCTGATCGACCTGATGGAAGGCTCGCCCAGAACATGGTGCTTGCGCGATTACCATTCGCCGAACCTCATCTGGCGGGAAGACCGCATCGGCAATGACCGGCTCGGCCTGATCGATTTTCAGGACACCGTCATCGGACCGGAGGCCTATGACCTGGCGTCTCTGGCCCAGGATGCCCGCGTCACGGTGCCGGAGGCGCTGGAAGAGGCGCTTGTGGCCTCTTATGTGGCTTTGAGAGAGGAACGCGACGCGTCTTTCGATGCGGATGCCTTGCGGCGTGACTACGCCATCCTTTCAGCCCATCGCGCCACCAAGATCATCGGCATCTTCACCCGTCTCGCCCGGCGGGACGGCAAGCCGGGCTATCTGGCGCACATGCCGCGGCTTTTTGCCTATCTGGAAAGATCTTTGTCCCATCCTGCATTGGCTGACATAAAGCTCTGGTACGACCGGTTCGCGCCAAAGTAGAGAAGCTTCCCGATCCCGAGTGCCTACACTGGAATTTTCCTGGGCCCGCCCCGCGGGCTCTCAGCAAGACAAAAAACATGACCAACAACACGACGATGTTTCGCCCAAAGCGGGCAATGGTTCTGGCTGCCGGGTTCGGCAAGCGCATGCGCCCGCTGACCGCCACCACGCCCAAACCGCTGATCGAGGTCTCCGGCAAGGCGCTGATCGACCGCAACCTCGATTGCATGGCCGCCGCCGGTGTCGAGACCGCCGTGGTCAACGTGCACTGGCTGGCCGATCTGGTGGAGGTTCACCTGTCGCGCCGCGAAACCCCGGCGATCGAGATCTCCGATGAGCGCGGCGAATTGCTGGAGACCGGAGGCGGCATCGTCAAGGCGCTCGACCGCCTTGGGCCCGATCCCTTCCTCGTGTTCAATTCCGACAGCTTCTGGATCGAGGGTGTCAGGCCCAATCTCGACACCATGTTCGAGGCGTGGGACGAGACCCGCATGGATGGCCTGCTGATGCTCGCCTCCACGGTGGAGACCGTGGGCTACAGCGGCAAGGGCGATTTTTCCATGGAGCGCGACGGCGCGCTGGCCCGCCGTGCGCAAAGCAAGGTCGCGCCCTTCGTCTACACGGGCTGCGCGCTGCTTCATCCGCGCCTCTTCGAGGGCGCGCCGGAAGGCTCCTTCTCGCTGAACGTGCTCTTCGACAAGGCGATCGAAGCGGGCAGGCTGTTCGGTGTGCGCATGGAAGGTCTGTGGCTGCATGTCGGCACGCCCGACGCAATCCCGCGCGCCGAAGCCAAGATCGCCGAAAGCGCGGACTGATCGTGGGGCGCCATCCCCCGGCGCACCTGTCGGGGGAATGGCATTGGCACATCTCATCGGTTCAGGGCTAATCTGGCGCGGTTGATTCCATCAGGGAAATGACCATGCCGGAAACGCCGCGCCTTTATACGATCCCGCCCAATGCGGCCTTTCTGGAGACGCTGGTCGCGCGCCTGATCGACGGCACGCTGGTGCCCGGCTTTGCGCCCGCGCACGATCCGCTGGCGCTGGCGGATGCGACCATCTACCTGCCGACCCGGCGTGCGGCGCGCACCATCCGCGAGGCGTTCCAGCGTGCTTTCGGCGGCAAGGCCGCGCTGCTGCCGCGTATCCGTCCGCTGGGCGGTGTCGATGAAAGCGAACTGGTTCTCCATGCCAGCGCCGATCTGGAACCGCTTCCCCCCGCCATCAGCGACATGGAACGTCGCCTCGCCATGACCCGGCTGATCCTCGCATGGGCGACGAAGGTGCGCCGCGAGGTGTTGAAGCTTGCCCCTGGTGAGGCGGTCGCCATTCCGGCATCGCCCGCAGATGCGGCCTGGCTTGCGGGTGACCTTCTTTCGCTGATGGACCAGATCGAGACGGAAGAAGCCGACTGGAAGGCCATTCAGGCGCTGGTGCCGGACGACTACGCCGAATACTGGCAGATCACGCTGGAATTCCTGAAGATCGCCACCGAGGTCTGGCCCGCCTATCTGGCGGAAACCGGTCGCATGGATCCCAATGCGCGGCGCTCCGCGCTGATCCGGCGTGAGGCCGAACGTCTCAAAGCCTATCCCCCGCGCGGCCCCGTCATTGTGGCGGGGTCCACCGGTTCGGTGCCCGCGACCGCTGACCTCATCAAAGTCGTGGCGCATCTGGACAAGGGCGCGGTGGTGCTGCCGGGCCTCGATCATGGCATGGGCGAGGATGTCTGGCGCGCGCTGACGGACGAAAAGAACCCCGCCCCTTCCCATCCCCAATATGGTCTGAAGAAACTCCTGATGCATCTGGGCGCGGATCGCGACCAGGTGGAAATCCTGGGCACGCCGGAGAGCCCTGATCTCGCCGCCCGTGAAACCATCGTCGCCGAGGCGCTGCGCCCCGCCGACATGACCGACGCATGGCGGGGCTTCCTGGCCTCCGGTGGGGCCGACGAGGCGCCGCGCGCCTTTGACGATGTTTCGCTGATGGTCGCGCGCAACGAGGCGGAGGAGGCTCTGTCGCTGGCCCTGGCGCTGCGCGAGGCGGTGGCAGACGGCAAGCAGGCGGCGCTCGTCACCCCGGACCGCATGCTGGCGCGGCGCGTGGCCGTGGAACTGAGGCGTTGGGATCTCGCGGTTGATGACAGCGCGGGCCAGCCGCTCGATCAGTCCGCGCCTGCCACGCTTGCCCGCCTTGCAACCTCCGCCGCGCTTGACGGGCTGGAGCCGGTCACCTTGCTGGCGCTTCTCAAACACCCGCTCTGCCGGTTGGGGCTGCCCTCCGCCACCATCCGCACCGCAACGCGCGCACTGGAACGCGCGGCCCTGCGCGGGCCCCGCCCACGCCACGGCACGAAGGGCCTGAGCGATGCGCTCGCCGCGGCGCAAGGAGAGGCGTCCGCCGGTGCCCGCCTGCCGCGCTGGCAAAAGCTCAGCGACGCCGAATGGGATGCGGCCTATGATCTCTGCGCGCGCCTGCAAGTCGCTCTCGCGCCCCTGGAAGAGCTTTTTGAAGGCGTTGGTCTCGTTCCCGTGGAGCAACTGGCCGAACGCACCGTGGCCTGCCTGAGGCAGCTTGGCCGCGATGAGACGGGTTCAGACGTCGCGCTCTTTTCGGGCGATGCGGGAGAGGCGCTGGCCGCAACGCTCACCGGCATCGTGGAGGCAAAAGAGGCGGGACTTGCCATCCCGCCCGCCGACTGGCCGCCGGTTTTCGTGGCATTGATCTCCGGCATATCGGTGCACGGGCGTGCGCCCGTCGATCCGCGCCTTCACATCTGGGGGCCGCTGGAGGCCCGTCTGCATCGGCCCGACCTGTTGGTGCTGGCCGGGCTCAACGAGGGGACGTGGCCCGCGACGACGCGCAACGATCCGTGGCTGAACCGCCCCATGAAACGCGATGTCGGGCTGGAGCCGCCGGAACGCCGTATCGGTCTCGCGGCCCATGATTTCGCGCAAGGGCTGGGGGCGGACCGTGTCGTCCTTTCGCGCGCCGCGCGCTCCGGCTCCGCGCCAACGGTTGCCTCGCGCTGGTTGCAAAGGGTGTTGACGCTGGCGGGGGAGGAAACGGCAAAAGCCATGGCGGTGCGGGGCGAGCGGCTTCTCGTCTGGGCCCGTCAGCTTGATGCCTCGAAGAACCCGGTGCGCCCGGCGCAAAGACCGTGTCCCAAGCCCCCGGTGGAGGCGCGCCCGCGGCGCATTTCGGTGACCGGCGTGGAGCGTTGGGTGCGTGATCCCTATGCGATCTTCGCGCGTGAAATCCTGAAGCTCGATCCCGTCGCGCCGCTTGGTGGGGTGCCCGGTGCGGCCGAACGCGGAACGCTGATCCATGACGCCTTGGCCGATTTCATCGATGAATGGCGCGGCGATTTCGACGCCTCCGCCCTTGCGCGGCTTCTGGAAATGGGGCGTGAGCGCTTTGCGCCTCTGTCCGCCTTTCCCGAAATCCATGCGCTCTGGTGGCCGCGCTTCGAACGCATCGCGGAATGGTTCATCCACGAATTCGAGGCTCCGCGTCAGGGCATCGCGTCGCGCCATGCCGAGTGCGGGGGGCGTATCGAACTGGAAGGCCCGGCAGGCCCCTTCCGGCTGACCGGATATGCCGACCGCATCGATATTGCCGAAGACGGTTCGCTGATCCTTCTCGACTACAAGACCGGCATCCCGCCCTCCGGCAAGGAAGTGGCCGCGCTGTTTGCGCCCCAATTGCCACTGGAGGCCGCCATGGCCGCGCGCGGCGGCTTTCAGGATATTCCGGCGACGAAAGAGGTCTCCGAGATGGCCTATATCCGGCTTTCCGGGGGCACGAAGGCGGGCGAGGAGAAGTCCATCCGCGGACGCGACACCAAGGATATCGATTTCGCGGATCTCGCCGAAGCCGCCTTCGAGAAGCTGGAGGGGCTGGTGCGCGCCTATGACCGGCCCGAGACGGGCTATCTCTCGCGGGCAAGGCCGAAACGCGAGGCGGAAATGAACGGCGATTATGATCATCTCGCCCGTGTGCGCGAATGGTCGGTGGGCGAAGATGCGGAGGGCGAGAGCTGATGGAAATCCCAGCCCTCACAATCGAGCGTCAGCGCAAGGCCTCTCATCCGGAAGCCTCTGCCTGGGTGAGCGCCAATGCGGGCGCGGGCAAGACCTTCGTGCTTGCGCGGCGCGTCGTGCGCCTTCTTCTGAACGGTACCGATCCCTCCCGCCTCTTGTGCCTGACCTTCACCAAGGCGGCGGCTGCGGAAATGGCGGGCCGCGTGTTCGAGACACTGGCCAAATGGGTTTCGCTCGATGACGCGGACCTTGCCGCCGCCATTCAGGAGATGGGCGAGCCTGCCCCCGATGCCGCCCGCTGCGCCCGCGCGCGCCGTCTCTTTGCCACCGCGCTTGAAACGCCGGGCGGGTTGAAGATCCAGACCATCCACGCCTTCTGTGAATCCCTGCTGCACCAGTTCCCGCTGGAGGCCAATGTTGCGGGGCACTTCACGGTTCTGGACGAGCGTGTGCAGGATGAACTCCTGGCTGAAGCGCGCGCCACCGTGCTGCACAGCGCGTCTGAGGATGAGAAGGGCGACTTGGGGCGCGCGCTCGCCACGCTGATCGGCCTCATGTCCGACAGCAAGGTCGCGGGCGTGGTCGATGCCGTCATCGCCAAGCGCGATGATCTTCGCCGCTGGATCGTCGAGGCCGGAACGCTGCAAGCCGGTCTGGCCGATCTCGCCAGGGCCTTCGATGTCGCGCCCGGCGAAACGCTTGCCGATTGCGATGCGCAGATTCTTGACGGCGGGATCGAACCCGAACACCGCAAATCCATCGCCGAGGCGCTGAACTCCGGCTCCACGAAGGATCAGGAAAAAGCCTCCGCGCTTCTTGCCTCGCTGGAAGCGCCAGGCGAGGAGGAGCGCAGGCGCGCCTATCTCTCAGCCTTCCTCACAAAGAAGGGCGAGCCGCTCAAGACCGCGGCGACAAAGGCGATCCAGAAGGCGTTCCCTGCGGTTTTCGAGGCTCTCGAAAAGGAAGCTGCCCGCCTTGCGGCGTTGTTCGAGCATCGCCGCGCCGTCGTCACGGTGGAAGGCACCGCCGCCCTGATGGCGCTCGCCGATGGGGTGCTCCAGCATTACGAGCGCGACAAGCGCCAGCGCGGGCTGCTTGATTTTGAGGATCTGGTGGTCAAGACCGCCAATCTCCTGTCACGGCGCGATGCGGCTTTGTGGGTGCAATACAAGCTCGATCAGGGGCTCGATCATATTCTCGTGGACGAGGCGCAGGATACGAGCCCGCGCCAGTGGGAGGTGATCCGCGCGCTGGCGGAGGAGTTTTTCGCAGGCGTCGGCGCGCGCGATGCCACACGTACGCTCTTTGCCGTGGGCGACGAGAAACAATCGATCTATTCCTTTCAGGGCGCGGTGCCCGCCTATTTCGCGGAGATGCGCCGCTATTTCGAACGCCGGGCAGGCGAGGGCGGCGGGCTTTTCCATGATGTGCGCCTGACGCTGTCCTTCCGCTCAACGGCGGACGTTCTGGCCGCCGTCGATCTTGTCTTCGCCGATCCCGCCGTGCGACAGGGCTTGTCCCGCGACGGGGATGCCCCCGTTCACGAGGCGGTCAGGCGCAACGATCCGGGCGAGGTCGAGATCTGGCCGATATTGGCGAAGGAAAAGACCGATCCGCCCGACGATTGGCAGCAGCCCATCGACCACGAAGGGCCGGGAAGCCCACTCATCCGTGTCGCCGAACGCATCGCGCAGACCGTTGCGGGCTGGCAGCGTGAGGGGTCTGTCGGCGCAGGCGACGTGCTGGTTCTGGTCAGAAGCCGCGGGCCGTTCGTCACGGCGCTCAACCGTGCGCTCAAGAGCGCGGGCGTTGCCGTTGCCGGCGCGGACAGGCTGGTCCTCAGCGATCATATCGCGGTTCAGGATCTCGTGGCCCTTGGCCGTTTCGTGCTTCTGGAGCGGGACGATCTCTCCCTTGCGGCCGTCCTGAAGAGCCCGCTCTTCGGTCTCGATGATGATGATCTCTTTGCCCTTGCCCATGGGCGGGGCGAGCGCAGTCTCTGGCAGGCCTTGCGTCAGCGCGCAGATGGCAAGCCGGAATGGAAGCTGGCGCTTGAGACGCTGGAAATGTGGCGCGGCCGCGCCGACTTCACGCCTCCTTATGAGTTCTACGCCCGCATTCTGGGCGGCGATGGCGGGCGGCGGCGGATGCGCGAGCGGCTCGGTCAGGAGGTCGATGACATTCTCGACGAATTCCTGAACCTGGCGCTTGATTTCGAACGCACGGGCGTTCCGGGGCTGGAGGGCTTTCTGGAATGGCTGACCGCTGCCCCCACGCAGATCAAGCGTGAGATGGAAGGCGCAGGCGGGGCGGTGCGCATCATGACGGTTCATGGCGCGAAGGGGCTGGAAGCCCCCGTCGTGTTTCTTGTCGACAGCGGTGCCAAGCCCGCTCATCACAGCCACGACCCGGACATTCTGCCCCGCGCCATGTCGGATGATCCGATCGCCGCACCGGCTCTGGTGTGGAAGCCGTCCTCTGAGAACCATACCGCCTGGCACACCGAGGCCATCGAGGCCGTGCGCGCCGCCTCGCAGGAGGAATATCGCCGTCTTCTCTATGTGGCGATGACGCGCGCGCGCGACCGGCTCATCATATGCGGTTTCGCGGGCGCCTCCGGCCCGGCGGACGGCTGCTGGCACCAGCTTGTCGATCAGGCGCTGCAGCCGGAGGCCGAAGAGATCAAGGACGCCAACGGCGAGCTTGTTGCCCGCCACTGGCAGATGAAGCGCCCTGCGGGGGGGATGGAAACAGGGGAGACGGGCGCGCAGACGCAGGGGGGCGCTCGCGAGGTGGCAGAGATCGCCACCGCTGGGCTTCCCTCATGGGCGCGCGAAGCCGCCCCTGCCCATGAGCCGCCGCGCCGCCTTGCCCCGTCAAAGGCCGTCGATCTTCTGGGCGACGGTCTGGAGGAACCCGAACCGCGTCATGCACTGGATGCGGCACTTGACCCGAACCACTGGGGCCTTGTGCGCGGTCAGATCGTTCACCGGCTCCTGCAATCCCTGCCCGATATTGCTGCGGGTGACCGGCTTGAGAGGGCCGGGAGTTTCCTGGACGGCGCATTGGATGCTCGCTTCGCGACGCGGCGCGATACCCTTTTGGATGAAATCATGAGGGTGCTGGACGATCCCGCCTTTGCTTCGGTGTTTTGCGAAGGCAGTCGAGCCGAAGTGCCGATTGTCGGCACGTTGAGCGATCCGGCGGGCGAGACCTACGCCGTCTCCGGCCAGATCGACCGGCTGTCGGTGAGCGGGGAGGAGGTTCTGATCGTCGACTACAAGACGAATCTCGATCCGCCGCGCGAGGCACAGAATGCGCCGCCCGAATATGTCGCACAGCTCGCCGTCTACAGGCTTCTTGTGTCTGCACTCTACCCCCATCACCGGATCCGGGCGGCTCTGTTGTGGACCCAAGCGCCTGATTTGATGGAAGTTCCGGAAAACATGCTCGAAGAAGCCGTGCGCGGACTGTCTGTTTTGGGGTGAGAGGTGTCCTTGACGCCTTCCCCGCGCCTTCCTACTTTCCCCTTCCACGCGGGTCGCAAAAGCGGGACCCGCCAAGCGAAGAGGTTCCCCCATGGCGACTGAAAAGGTCACCGATGCGTCCTTTGATGCGGACGTCCTGAATTCTTCCGAACCCGTCGTCGTCGACTTCTGGGCGGAATGGTGTGGCCCGTGCAAGCAGATCGCGCCGGCGCTCGACGAGATCGCGGCCGAATTGCAGGGCAAGGTGAAGATCGCCAAGCTGAACGTCGATGAGAACCAGAACACCGCCATCAAGTACGGCGTGCGTTCGATCCCGACGTTGCTTCTGTTCAAGAACGGTGAACTGGCTGCCACCCAGGTGGGCGCGCTGCCGAAGAGCCGTCTTGCGGACTGGATCAGCAGCGCGATCTGACCTTGTGAGGCACAAGGGCGCTGAGTTGAATACGGACGGCCCCGGCGAAACAGCGCCGGGGCCGTCGTTTTTTGGGTATGGTGCGGGGCGCTGTGTCGCGCATTGACGTGCAAAGGGGCCGGCGGGCTTGATTTTCTGCGCCGGAACCCTCAAATGCGCAGCACACTTGGTATTTATTCAGCCGTTTCGATGACGGGGACACTATGAGCGACGAGATCAAGAACACCGAAAACGAAGCCGCGATGGATCCCGCCGAGGAGCAGGTGGCAACCAACCCGGATACCGCGCCGGACGCAGAGAGCCTGGCGGCGGAGAACGCCGAGTTGAAGGACCGCACGCTGCGCACGCTTGCGGAGATGGAAAACCTGCGGCGCCGCACCGAGCGCGAGATCGCCGATGCCCGTTCCTATGCGATCGCCAGCTTTGCGCGCGACATGCTGACTGTCGGCGACAATCTGCGCCGCGCGCTGGAAGCCGTGCCGGAGGAAATGCGCGCCAATGCCGACGATGGTCTGAAGTCGCTTCTGGAAGGCGTGGAGATGACCGAGCGCGAAATGCTGAACCAGCTTGAAAAGCACGGTGTGAAGCAAATCGATCCCTCGGGCGAGAAATTCGATCCGAACTTCCATCAGGCCATGTTCGAGGTTCCCAATCCGCAGGTTCCCAACGGCACGGTCGTGCAGGTGGTGCAGACGGGATATGTCATCGGCGAGCGTGTGCTGCGCCCGGCGATGGTCGGGGTTGCTCGCGGAGGCCCCAAAGCGGCGCCGCAAGCCGATGCGCCCGCCGCCGAAGCCGGTCACACGGTCGACAAGACCGCCTGAGGGCGAGGCTTCGATCACGACGGGGCCGCCTGACGCGGCCCCTGTCCTTTCAAGTGTCCGAATCCCGATCCGTTGCGACAAGGCGCTATGCCGGGAACGGCCGACAGGCTAGCCTCGCCGAATGGTTCATTTTCTCCAGATCCTGGATTTTATCGGCGTCGCCGTCTTTGCAATTTCTGGCGGCATCGTGGCGTCGCGCCTGAAGCTCGACATCCTCGCCTTCGTCCTGCTGGCCACATTCACGGGGATCGGTGGGGGCACTTTGCGCGACCTGCTTCTGGGGGTGCCCGTCTTCTGGGTGATCAACCAGACCTATCTCCTGGTCTGCGTGATTGCCGGGGTCGCGACCTGGTTCATGGCGCATCTGGGCGAGGCGCTGGGCAAACCGCTGCGCTGGGCGGATGCAGTGGGCATCGCGTGCTATTCGGTGATGGGAGCGGCAAAGACCCTGACGGTCGTCGACAGGCCCGTTGTGGCCATCATGATGGGCGTGGCGACCGCTGCGTTCGGCGGGGTCATCCGCGATACGGTTGCCCATCAGCCAAGCGCCATCATCAAGGGGGAAATCTATCTGACCGCCGCTTTCGCAGGCGCCTTTTCCTATGTGGCGCTCGTGGCCTTGCACATGCCACCGCGCCCGGCCATCGTCATCGCCGTTCTGGCGGCCTTCATCCTGCGCGCCGGAGCCATCCAGTTTGGCTGGTCCTTGCCCGGCTATCGCGCTCCAGGCAGTGACCCGGAAGCCTGATCGGGCGCGTTTGGGGAAGCCGCGCGGTTGCGATCGGCCCCGGCCAGACGTGGCCAGGGCCGCAAGTTAAACCAGGGATATACGCCGAAGCACCCGCCGCAGGCCTCTTGTACGGCAGCAAAACAGCGCTATCCCTGGACAGGGTATTGGGGAAATGGGCGGGCTACCCCGCCCAAATGGGGGCTTGGCGCTCAGATGGCCGCGAAGGCGGCTTCAAGCTTCTCACGTGTCGGCGTTGCGAGCGTGGCAACGCGTTTCGTGTCGATCATGGCCACCTCCTCTTCAGGATCGATGGCCGAAATCTCCACGCCACTATCGGTTTGCCGGACCACGATATTGCAGGGAAGCGTCACATTGGCGTCGTCCTGCGCCATCAAGAGCCGGTAGGCCACCCCGCGGACATGGGCTTTGCGGGCTGTCTTGTCAGTGTCGTCGTCAGGCGTGGTGATTGGAGCGTTCTTGAGGTCGAGTTCGTTGGTCACTTCGAAGCCGGCGCTCTTCAGCGCGCGTTTCGTACGCCCAAGCACCTCGTCGAAAACGGCATCGACCGTTCGAGCAATGTAGAAGCGCATAGTCACCTCCATCTTTTTTCCTGCCCGGCGGGTCGCCGGACCTTAAGAGGCCTGCCTGGAAGCATGGCAGGTATGGGCGGAAGGTCAAGCCATATGCGCAGTCGTCGCGACAATCCGCCGCGCGACAATGATTGCCGCAACGTCAGCAATCCCTTTGGAAATATTGGGAAAAATTCAACGACAGAACGGCTAGGTCTTCTGGAAGACGTGAACCGCGGCCGCCAGATCCTCGATGGCCGTTCCGGTCGATTTGAAAAGCGTGATCTGATCGTAGAAGCGCCTGCCGGCCTTCTCCCCCCGGCAAAGTTCGAAGAGATCACCGGCGATGTCCTCCGGCGTGATGATGCCATCTGCGAGAGGCTGGACCATGTCGCCGGCCTCTGACAGCGCCCCGCCGCGCGTATCGACAAAAAGACGGGCGCGCTTGATCGCGTCATCGTCGCTTTCGCGCAGATCCGGACGAAACGCACCGACCAGATCCAGATGGCTGCCCTCTTCCAGCCAGACGCCCTTGATCAACGGTTCGGACGAGATCGTGGCGCAGGAAATGACGTCGGCCCCGCGCACGCCTCCTTCCAGGTCTGTGGTGGCGCGCACCGTCAAGCCGCCGGTACCGTCCATGGAACGCGCAAGACGCTCCGCGCTCGCCTCCGTCCGGTTCCAGATCAGGACCTCCGTGATCGGTCGGACGGCGGCGTGGGCGCGGATGAGATAGGGGGAAAGCGCCCCCGCGCCGACCATCAGAAGGCGCGAGCTGTCCTCGCGGGCGAGATAGCTGGCAGCGAGCGCGGACGCGGCAGCCGTGCGCCACAGGGTGATTGCCTGGCCGTCCATGACCGCCAGCGGCTCACCGCTCTGGCCGGACATGAGCATGTAGGTGCCCATGACGGATGGCTTCTGGATCTTTTTGTTGTCGGGGAAGACCGAAACGATCTTCACCCCGATATAGCCGCGCCGGGTGTGGCCCTGGGCCGCGAAATCGTTCCATGCGGGCATCAACAGCAACGTCGCATCCCCTCCGTCGGGGCGGGCGATGTTGTGATGATGGCGCACGGGTGTCTCGATATCCGCGCGGAAGGCGCTGCGAAGCGTCTCCACGAGTTCGCGGAAGGTCATGACACCGTTGATTTCGGCGGCGGTTATGACGCGCATTCCTCACCCCTGGGTCGTTGTCTTGTGTCGTTGCTACGAAGGCGGGGGAAGGTCCGTTGCGCGATGTCGCTCAGGCGGCGCGCTTGCTCCCCGGTGCGGGAAGACCCGGGCGAGACGGGGTTGCGGCCTCGACCTCTTCCTTCAGCCGCTCGGTCTCGTAGCGCAGGCTTCGCGCTTCGCGGCGGTTGGAGCGGGCCTGCTTGCGCCATTTGCCCTGTCGGGCCCATGCGCCGAAGCCGCCCAGAATGATGCCAACGCCAAGGGCGCCAAAAAGCAGCCAGAAAAGCGGAACGGTCAGGGAATAGGCGGGCTGGTCCGGCGAAAGCGGATCCAGAGACAACATCGTTTCGTGCCGGTTGGCGACAGCCAGCAGGACAAGCAATGCGGCGAACAGGGCGACCGGCAGAAAGAGGATAGTCTTGGCGATCCGTTTGAGCACGGTGGGGGAACCTCATGCTGTTAGGCCATCCGCGGCCCGGCGCGGTGTGCGGCGGCGCGTTTCCGGTGGCATACGCAAATCGCGACCATGATGCCGTGATTGCCCATTTACGGCAAGTGGGGGGGCGTCGTTCCATGTGCTGCACGCCGCCGCAGTCAAGCCTGCCTCGCTGCGTCCGGTCTCGCATGGCACGCGTCCAGGGAGACATACAGCCCGAAACCCGCGCGGGAAATCCCGACGATTTCGCACATTTCCGAAAGAAGACAGCGAGAGAACCGGCTCTCGGGGGGCTGAGCGCGCTGTCAATCAGGATATGAGGACTGCGGCAGGCACCGTCCAACCATACCCATACGCCTGCGAGCGTCACACCCGGCAGGCGTCCGGCCAGAGGAGTGTCCGGCCTTTCATAAGATCAATCGTCGTCGTCGTCCGCGCCCAGATCCTTGCCGCCGTTGAGACGCTCGCGCATTTCCTTGCCGGTCTTGAAGAAGGGAACGTACTTCTCCGTGACCTCGACCTTCTGGCCGGTGCGCGGATTGCGACCGATGCGGGCTGGACGGTTCTTGACCGAGAATGCGCCGAAGCCACGCAGCTCCACCCTGTCCCCGCCTTTCAGCGCGGAAATGATCTCGTCCAGGATGGCATTGACGATGTTTTCGACGTCGCGTTGATAAAGATGTGGGTTCTGCTCTGCGATGCGCTGAACCAGTTCGGATTTTATCATTGGTTCGCCCCCCCGCTAACTTCTGCCTTGGCGATCGATGGAGCCTGCCAAACGGATACCAGACCGTCAAGCATAAGTCCCTCCGGCAGCACAATTTTACGAAATTCGGATGCACCAAGTACCGCTTCCGCGACGCCTTGGCCGAAGAGCCGACCCGCCGTTCCGGCCAGTCCAAGCTGGTCCGCCAGCCCGTCCTTCGGCTTCCAGGTGATGACCGGGAGGTTGGCGGGGACGTTATCCTGGGCGCCAAGCCACGCGATCGCGGCGTTTTCTCCGCCGATCTCGTCGATGAGTTTCGCCTCCAGCGCCTGTGCCCCCGTCATGATGCGCCCATCGGCAAGCGCGCGCGTGGCCGCCAGGTCGATATGGCGGCGTTCCGACACGAAACCGACGAACCACTCATAGGTGTCGTTGACGATGGAGGCGATCATGGCGCGGGTTTCCGGCGAGGCGTCGGAATAGAAATCCGGCGTCGCCTTGAGGGGCGCGCTTTTCACCGCGTCCATCTCCACGCCGATGGTCTCAAGCAGTTTCTTGGCATTGCCGAATTGCATGAGCACGCCGATGGAGGCCGTGATCGAGGTGCGCCGCGCAACCACGTGGTCGGCCGCGATGGCAATCATGTACCCGGCCGATGCGCCGACCGTGCCGATATGGGCGGCAACCGGCTTCGTCTTGCGCAGATCCGCGATGGCTTCCACCATGCCCTCGCCGCCGGTCGTCGAGCCTCCGGGGCTGTTGATGGCGAAAAGGACACCCTTCACGGACGGATTTTGCTTGATCTCCTCGATCATCTGCAGCCGGGCCCGATCATCGATGATCAAACCGGAAACATCGACACGGGCGATATGCGGGCGGGACTTGCCTGCCTCGTTCAGGCCGAATGCGGCCCCCCCGGCGATGATGATGGCGGCGACAACGCCAAGGGCGGCAATCACCCGCCAGAAGGTGAGTTTGCGCCGCAGGCGGCGGCGATCGACGATCACGTCGGCATCGAGCGTCATGGGGCTTTTGCCCTCCAATTGTCGCGTATCAGGTAAGGGTCGCGTGTCAGGTCATGATCGCCCAAGCAGAATCGCGCCCCCTGGGAGGTCGCGTGTCATTGCGCGACATATCCTTTGTTGCATCAGGCACTTCAAAAGAAAAGGGCCCGCACGTCAACCGCGCGGACCCTTATCAGTATCGCAGGGTTCTGAAGGGATGTCCCTCAGACCGAGGAATGATTATTCCTCGTCGCCCTCGCCACCTTCGCGCGCCTTCAGAGCGGCACCGAGGATGTCGCCGAGCGAGGCGCCGGCATCGGTCGAGCCGTACTGAGCCACGGCTTCCTTCTCCTCGGCGATTTCCAGCGCCTTGATGGAGAGGGAGATGCGGCGGGTCTTCTTGTCGAACTGCGTGATACGCGCATCGACCTTCTGGCCGACAGAGAAGCGCTCGGGGCGCTGCTCGGCGCGATCGCGCGACAGGTCCGCACGGCGGATGAAGGCCGTCAGATCGCCATCGGCGAGCTTCACTTCCAGACCGGTGTCCTTGACCTCGATGATCTCGCAGGTCACGACGGCGCCCTTGCGGACTTCGCCGGCGCCGGCGGCAGCTTCGAACGGATCGCCTTCAAGCTGCTTGATGCCGAGCGAGATACGCTCCTTGTCGACGTCCACATCGAGAACGGCGGCCTTGACGACGTCGCCCTTCTTGAACTCCTCGATGACAACTTCGCCCGGACGGTTCCAGTCCAGATCGGACAGGTGAACCATGCCGTCGACGTCGCCTTCCAGGCCGATGAACAGGCCGAACTCGGTCTTGTTCTTGACTTCGCCTTCCACGATCGTGCCGACCGGGAACTTCTCGGCGAAGGCATCCCACGGGTTCTGCAGGGTCTGCTTGAGGCCCAGCGAGATGCGGCGCTTGACCGGATCCACCTCGAGCACCATCACCTCGACCTCCTGGGAGGTGGCGACGATCTTGCCCGGATGGATGTTCTTCTTGGTCCAGCTCATCTCGGAAACGTGGATCAGGCCTTCGATGCCCGGCTCCAGTTCCACGAACGCACCGTAGTCGGTGATGTTCGTGACGCGACCGGTGAAGCGCGCGTTGACCGGGTACTTGGCTTCGATGCCTTCCCACGGATCCGCTTCCAGCTGCTTCATGCCGAGCGAGATACGGTGGGTTTCCTGGTTGACGCGGATGATCTGCACCTTGACCGTCTGACCGATGGACAGAACCTCGGACGGATGGTTGATGCGGCGCCACGCGATGTCGGTGACATGCAGCAGGCCGTCGATGCCGCCGAGGTCGACGAACGCACCGTAATCGGTGATGTTCTTGACCACGCCTTCCACGACCTGACCCTCTTCGAGGCTCTGGACCAGTTCCGAACGCTGCTCGGCGCGGGTCTCTTCCAGAACGACACGACGGGACACGACGATGTTGCCGCGACGCTTGTCCATCTTGAGGATCTGGAAGGGCTGCGGGGTGTGCATCAGCGGGCCGACGTCGCGCACCGGGCGGATATCGACCTGCGAGCGCGGCAGGAAGGCCACGGCGCCGTCGAGATCGACGGTGAAGCCACCCTTGACCTGGTTGAAGATCTGGCCGGTAACCTTCTCGCCCTTCTCGAAGGACACTTCCAGACGGACCCAGCTCTCTTCGCGGCGAGCCTTGTCGCGCGACAGGACGGCCTCACCGAGCGCGTTCTCGACGCGCTCCAGGTAAACCTCGACAATGTCGCCGATCTTCATTTCGCCGTCACGTGCCTTGGCGCCGAATTCCTTCAGCGGCACGCGGCCTTCGACCTTGAGCCCGACGTCGATGACGGCGAGGTCCTTTTCGAAGCCGATCACCGTCCCCTTGATGACGGTGCCTTCCTGCATCTCCGAACCGCCATAGGTTTCGTCGAGCAGCGCAGCAAAATCCTCGGTAGAGGGATTAAAAGCAGTCATTTAAACTCCATAGCCATCTCTGGCATGCACCGGTGGTTTGTGTTGCGTTTGTCCGCGAGGTCCAGCCGGTTCCCCGTTTCGGGAAACATCCCTTCCGCACCAGGGGCGGAAGGGCCGGTGCAGGCGCCTGGGCCCGCGGGCAGTCTTGAATTCCGATAGCTTTGCTTGTGTCCCGTACAGGGTGGCGCCGCGACGGGCGGCTGCGAAACCCGGGTTTTAGGCCGGGCCGGTCGCAAGAGGACGAGACGAAAACCTAGAGGCAAAAACGACCGCACCGGCGGAGCCGGGTGCGGATACTGCTCCTCCGCTCAGGCAATGGCAGACGGACATGGAGCCCGGAATGCCAAAAAGGGCGCATGCGTCATGCTCCCTTCGCCGTTCCGCCCTCAGATGCCGTCGATGATATCCACAGCCTTACGGAACGCGGTCTCTATATCCATTTCCGACGTATCGAGCAAGTGCGCATCGGCCGCTGGCCTTAACGGACTGTCCGCGCGCGTGGTGTCGCGCTCGTCTCGACGCTGCAGGTCGGCGAGGATCTCGGCGTAATCGGCATCGAGCCCACGGCCTGCCAGTTCATCTGTGCGACGCCGCGCGCGCACCTGCGGCGAGGCGGTGACATAGAGCTTCACATCCGCATCCGGGCACACCACCGTACCGATATCGCGCCCGTCGAGAACCGCGCCGGGCTCCTGCTCGCCGAAGCGGCGCTGCGCCTCCACCAGAACCTTGCGAACCCGCGGCATGACCGCGATGCGCGAGGCTGCCTCGCCAACCTCGTGCAGCGACAGGGCTGCGCGATCGAGCGCGGAAAGATCGACCCTGGCTGCAACCCCGCTTGCGGCATCCTCGTCATCAAGCGCGATGCCCGCCGTCAGCATGGCGGCCGCGGCCGCCCGATAGGTGAGGCCGGTGTCCAGGTGGTGAAGCCCGAAATGCTCCGCCAGCCTGCGTGCAAGGGTGCCCTTGCCAGAGGCCGCGGGGCCGTCAATGGCGATGATCATGCCGCAGCCCCCGTCGTCGTTTCGATGGAGCCGCCCAGTTCGGCGAAAAGCTCGGTAAAACCGGGAAAGCTGGTCGCGATCGGCGCGCCATCGTCGACGCTGACCGGCTTGTCGCTGGCGAGACCCAGCACAAGGAAGCTCATGGCGATGCGGTGATCGAGATGGGTGGTGACCGTTCCGCCGCCGGCAACGCTTTGCGCGCCCCTGACCAAAAGCCAGTCCGGGCCCTTCTCGTGCGGCACGCCATTTGCCGTCAGGCCGTCCGCGACAGCCGCCAGTCGGTCGCTTTCCTTCACGGTCAACTCATGCAGCCCGAGCATGCGGGTTTCGCCCTCGGCAAAGGCCGCGGCCATGGAAAGGACCGGATATTCGTCGATCATTGATGGCGCGCGTTCCGCCGGAACGGTGACGCCCTTGAGCTTCGAATGTCGGGCCCGCACATCGCCCAGCTTCTCGCCGCCCGTCTCGCGTACATTCTCGATCGTCAGATCCGCGCCCATTTCGCGAAGCGTCGTGAAGAGGCCGGTGCGGTGCGGGTTGAGGAGAACGTTTTCCACCGTCACGTCGGAACCGGGGACGATGAGCGCGGCCACGATCATGAAGGCGGCCGATGACGGGTCGCCGGGAACGGTGATCGCCTGCGGTTTCAATTCGCACTGGCCCTTGAGGCGCATCACGCGCTCGCCGGCCTCGTTCTGGGTGATCTCAAGTTCCGCTCCGAAGCCGAGCAGCATGCGTTCTGTGTGATCGCGCGTCGCAATGGGTTCGATGACGGTGGTGATGCCCGGCGCGTTGAGCCCGGCCAGCAGGACGGCGGACTTGACCTGCGCGGAGGGCACCGGCACGCGATAGGTGATCGGCAGCGCGGTCTGCGGCCCGCGTATGGTCAGCGGCAGTCGGTCGCCGGAACGCGCCAGAACTTCCGCGCCCATTTCGCGAAGCGGCTCCAGCACCCGGCCCATCGGGCGGCGCGAGAGCGAGGCATCGCCGATGAATGTGGTGGTGATGGCATGGCTCGCCACAAGCCCCATGGTCAGGCGCGCGCCGGTACCCGCATTGCCGAAATCGAGAACGCGGTCGGGTTCGCACAATCCCCCAACCCCGACGCCTTCCACGCGCCATGCGCCTTCGCCGACGCGTTCCACGCGCGCGCCGAGCGCGCGCATCGCGGAACCTGTGGACAAGACGTCCTCGGCTTCCAGCAGTCCCTCGATTTGCGTTTCTCCCACCGAAAGTGCGCCGAACATCAGCGATCGGTGCGAAATCGACTTGTCGCCCGGCACGCGGATTCGCCCGGAAAGTGCGCCGCCGGAACGGGCGGACATCGGTTTCGTCGCATGGCTCATGGGTCGGCTCATCATCCTTGTCTGCGGCACGTCCGGTGTCTGCCGGGTGGCCTGTATCGGCGCATTTGCATCCCTTTGGGCGCCTGTCGGCAGATTACCGCAGGCTTGAAAACCGGACGCCTTTTCGCAATTTGGCTACCGGTTGAAAAAGGTCTTCGCAACCTTCGTCAACATTTAGCGGTGTGCTTTGCGCGCAAGCCGCATTGAAACTGCGTTTATATGCGGCCACGATGGGTTGGTTTCCTACCATGCCGCTCAGAGTTCGTCATCTCGGCAGTCGTGTTTTCGCGTAAGGCCGATATTACGCTTTGACAGGCGAGCATTTCGGTGGTTATGGGGACGCAGATCAGCGCAAAATTGATGATTACACAGGGTTTGAAATCGTGGCGAAACCGGATCTTGGGACAAAGCAGCTGTGCCCCAGTTGCGGAACTAAATTTTTCGATCTCAACAGAACACCGATCACCTGTCCGAAATGCGGCACCATCCTGAGCCCGGCGGCGACAGGGCCCCGGCCGTCCAAGGCGAACAAGCCTGCCAAGGTAGTGGCGCCGGAGGCGGATGAGGAAGAGGATCTGGAGGTCGAAGGCGCGGAAGTGATGTCGCTTGAGGACGCCGATGCGGAAGCAACGGCGACCGGCAAGGCCGATGTCGATCTGGACGACGACGACATCGAGGACATCGATGACGGCGACGCCGATGATGACGCGTTCCTGGCGGATGAAGACGATGATGACGATGACACCATTCCAGGGGTTGTCGTGGAGCGCGACGACGAGGATTGAGTTCCGAAGGAACCCGATCGTTCCTACCAGGACGGATGTGTCGTCTTATGGCAGCGGGATGGGGATGGGGGTCCCGGTTCCGCTGTTTTCCCCAGCCTGAAAAGGGCTGGAAATGGCGGGAAATGGGGGCGAGTTGAAAACAGTGCAAACTGGCGCTTGACATACTCGCCCGTCTGACTATTTTCCGCTCGCAACACGGCGTCGGGGCCGTTCCCAACACCCGACATGAGAGTGGGGCCATAGCTCAGTTGGGAGAGCGCTTGAATGGCATTCAAGAGGTCGTCGGTTCGATTCCGATTGGCTCCACCATCTCCTCTCTTCCTTCCGACATGATTGATATGTTTGGCCACAGGCATGAAGCCTTCGTGGCGTGTCGCGACGTGTGTCTGCGTCCGGGGCCGTTTGCGATAGCCACGTGTCGCGCTGCGGCGGGGTTCCCTGCCAAGGACGGCGCGACGGTCGCACAATCCTCCGGAAGGCGTCCCTTTCGAGGCAAATTGGCCTTTCAAGGCAAATTGGCGTGCTGAACGCACAGGCTGGGCGCACGGGCAAGACATGAGCTGCCCGCGCTTTTGTGGATCCAGACGAACAGAAGACCCCACAGAAGCGGAGGATGTCGGGTCTTGAAGACAGGGGACAGCCCTGAGAGGCTTATTCAGGCGCGCAAGCCTCAGCCTGCGGCGAAGGTGTCCATGAGCCAGTTCGCCGTCGCCAGAACCCCGGCATCGTTGCCCATGGCCCCGACAATCTGAACACCAATCGGACGGCCGTGCGGGTCGGCCAGAATCGGAACGCTGCAGGCGGGAAGACCGAGCAGGCTCCATGTCCGGTTGAAGGCGGGGTTGCCGGTTCCCGAATTCCAGTCGGGGGCCGCTCCGCAGGTCGCGGGCGTCAGCCACACCGCATCAGCCGCAAGGCTTGCAACAGCTGCCGCACGAAGGCCGGTCATGGCCTGTCTGTCCGCATGGCGCTGAGCGGCGCTCATGGCGCGGCCTTCCGCCAACTGATCCGCCAGACCGGGCGAGAGCAGATGCGGTGCTATCGCCGCCTCATGGGCCAGCGCCTCGCTGCCCTCTGTCGCCATGATCCGGGCATGAAGATCCATCACCCCATCAAGACGGGCGACGAAGGGGGCGGGCAGCGTCTCGGCAAGCGTAACGCCGGTTGCCTCCAGATCGCGTTCGAAAGCCTCCCATGCGGTGACGAGATCGGCTTCGGCTGCGTGCCAGGCATTGGAACGGAAAAGCCCAAGCCTGGACGGGCGACGTGCTGTCTGCGGCAGGGCGAAGTCCAGGCCGGTCAATGCCTGTAAGGCAAAAACGATATCCGGCACGTCGCGGGCGAAAAGCCCGACCGTGTCGAGGCTGCGCGACAGCGGCGAGACACCGCCTGGCTCGATCAGATCGAAGGATGGCTTGTAACCGACCACACCACAAAACGACGCCGGGCGGATGACCGAGCCGGACGTCTGCGTCCCGAAGGCAAGCGGAACCATTCCGGCAGAAACGGCGGCAGCAGAGCCGGAGGACGAGCCGCCGGGCGTGCGGCCGGAGGCCGCCGGATTCTGTGTGCGGCTGGCCTTGTAGCCGGCAAATTCCGTGGTTTCCGTCTTGCCGAGAATGATCGCTCCGGCGGCACGCGCGATGGCGACGGAGGCAGCATCGAAATCTGCGATGCGATCCGCCCAGATCGGCGATCCGCACCGCCAGGGCAGGTTCTTTGCCGCGAAAATATCCTTCACGCCAAACCCGACGCCATGCAGGGCTCCGCCATCGGGGCCACGGTCCAGTGCGCGGGCGGCCTCCAGCGCGCCTTGCCTGTCCACCGCAACCCATGCCTCGACCGTCGGCTCCAGAGCGTCGATGCGGTCGAGCAGATCTCGCGTGGCCTGTTCGGCGGTGATCTTGCCGGATGCAATGGCGGTGCGGGTTTCAACCGCACTCAGGAGGGGGGCCGAGTTCGTGTTCATGACAGGGCTCCGGTCCAGTCCGCGATGGCGGCGCTGTAGATGGCCTGCGCCTGCTGGAGACGCAGGACGCTGACGCTCTCGTCGGTCTTGTGCGCCATTTCCGCCTCGCCCGGCCCCAGGATGATTGTGGGCACATTGTCGAGTGCAGGCGTGAAAACCGAGGCGTCCGTGAAATAGGGCATGCAGGAGGGAGCCGGATCCGCACCGGCCAGCCTCACCGCATGGGCTGTGATGCTGGCGATCCACGGATCTTGCGGATCTGTCCAGACCGCGGGCAGATCGATGATGGTCTCGATTTCGATCTGGGTCCCGATCCGTCCGATCAGGGCTGCGCGCATGGAGGCATGTTCTGCGCCCGCAACG
Source organism: Breoghania sp. (assembly GCF_963674635.1). Taxonomy (NCBI): domain Bacteria; kingdom Pseudomonadati; phylum Pseudomonadota; class Alphaproteobacteria; order Hyphomicrobiales; family Stappiaceae; genus Breoghania; species Breoghania sp. The sequence goes on along the minus strand of NZ_OY771475.1, from coordinate 2,864,877 downwards.
GAGCGCATGTCGAGCGCGACTTCGCAATAGTCTGGGACCGAATTGGTATTGAGCCCACCGCGGATGGTGCCGACATTCGAGGTGCATAGGCCCATGACGGGATGGGCCGGGCCGGGCACGAAGCCCTCAATGGCGACAAGCGCATGGGCCATGCCCATGACCGCATTGACGCCTTCCTGCGGCATGGAACCGTGGCTGGTCACGCCGTGCGCCTTGAGCCGGAGCCAGAGCGCGCCCTTGTGACCGGGCACGGCGCGGTTGTCGGTGGGCTCAGCCACCACGAGCGCACCGATCTTCGGCAATCCGCCGGCTTCAACGAGGGCCTTGGCGCCGTCGCTTCCCGTTTCCTCGCCGCCCGTCAGCAACAGGACGATGCCGCCGGGAGGTGTCGGGCTTTCCAGCACCGCGCACAGGAAGGCGGCGACGCCGCCCTTCATGTCCGCCGAACCGCGGCCATGCAGCCGCCCGTTCTCGACCACGCCCGCATGTGGCGGGTGCACCCAGGGCGCATCGCCAAGGGGAACGGTGTCGAGATGGCCGGTAAAGGCAAGGGCTGCGGCGTCGGCGCTGAGCCCTTTGGTGGCAACAAGGCTGCAGCGCCGGTCTCCGCTCTCAACGAGACGACACTCGAAGTCGGCCCCTTCCAGAAGGTCCTTGAGGAACGCCATGGCGGCGGCCTCGTCGCCCGGCGGATTGATCGTGTCGAAGGCGATGAGCTTGCGCGTGAGTTCGGTGACGTCCATTTCCTGGTCTTTCTATCCGAAATAGGCTGCGTGAACGGCGCTGTCCTTTGACAGGGCTTCGGCTGTTCCCTCGCCGACAAGCTTGCCGCCGGAAAGCACGTAGCCGTAGTCGGCGATCGCCAGCGTCTGGCGCACGTTCTGCTCCACGAGGAAGACGGTGATGCCCTGTTCACGGATGCCCTCGATGATGCGGAAATTCTCCTTCACGTAGAGCGGAGAAAGACCGAGCGAGGGCTCGTCGATCAGCAGGATATCGGGCGCACCCATCAGGCCGCGCCCGATGGAAACCATCGCCTGTTCGCCGCCCGACATGGTGCCCGCCAGCTGGTCGCGGCGGGAATTGAGCTGCGGGAAGGTCTCGAAGACCTTTTCCATGCGCTCCTTGATGACCTTGGTATCGGCCACCTGGAAGGCCCCGAGGCGCAGGTTCTCCATCACGGTCAGCTTGGGAAACATCTTGCGCCCTTCCGGGATCGCAGCGATGCCACGGCTGATGATCTTGTGCGTCGGCAGATTTACGATGTTCTCGCCATTGAGCAGGATCTCGCCCGTGTGAGGACGGGTGAGCCCGAGGATCGCGCGGATCAGGGTGGACTTGCCGGCCCCGTTAGAGCCGAGCAGGCAGGTGATCTTGCCGGGCTCGATGTTGAGCGAGATGTCGTGCAGGACATCGGCCTTGTCATAGGCCGCATAGAGCCCCTTGATTTCGATACGGGCCATCAGTCCACCCCCAGATATGCGTTCTGGACCTCGGGGTCCGCAGCGATTTCGGCATAGACGCCTTCGGCGATCTTCTTGCCGTAGCTCAGCACCACGCAACGGTCGGTGATCCGTTCGATCACGCCCATCTCGTGTTCCACGATGATGATCGACAGGCCTTCGCCGCGCGCCCGCACGTCGAGAATGTCGGACATGAGCTGATCGGTCTCGTCATGGGTCATGCCCGCGGACGGTTCGTCGAGAAGCAGCAGGCGGGGATTGGAGATCAGTGCACGGCAGATCTCGATCCGCCGCCGCTCGATCATCGGCAGCGCGCCGACGGGATCGAACATGCGGTCTGCGAGGTTGCCGGAGAAGGTGGCCACGAGGGACCGCGCCGTCTCGAAGGTTTCCTCGAACTGCTGGCGCAAGGCCTTGCGGTTCATCAGGTTCGCCCAAAGGCCCTGGGGCAGGCGCGAGGTGTCGCCGATCATGATGTTGTCGTAGATCGACAGGTCGAGACACAGGCGCGAACGCTGGAACGTGCGCACGATCCCCGCCTCGTAGACCTGACGGGGCCCGATATCGGTGATGTCCTTGCCGTCGAACAGAACCTGGCCGCCGGACGTGGGATAGATGCCGGTCAACAGATTGAAGCTCGTCGTCTTGCCGGAACCGTTGGGACCGATCAGACCCAGAATCTCGCCGCGGCCGAGGTGCATGTTGAAATGGTTGAGCGCCGTCACACCGCCAAAGCGTTTGCTCAGGTCTCTGAATTCAAGAAGCGGAGACGTCATTTTCCGTTGCTCCAGCCCGGGAAGTAGTTGCGGATCTGGCGGGGCAGCAGGCCTTCGGGCCTGAACAGAAGCACAAGGATCACCAGACACGAGAACAGCAGGAACCGATATTCCTGGAGGATCTGAAGTTTCTCTGGCAGCAGCACGACAATGGCTGCCGCAAGAGCGCCGCCCCAGGGGCTCCCCATGCCGCCCAGCAGCACGATGGAGACCATCAGCAGGCTGTCGGCGAAGGTGAAGGATGTGGGCGCGATGAAACTGATCATCATGCCGTAGACCGCTCCGGCGATGCCAAGGATCAGGTTTCCGGTCAGGAAGGCGAGGATCTTGGTGCGGTGTACGGAGATGCCGAAACAGGCGGCCGCCGTCTCATCGAGACGCACCGCATCCATGTGCAACCCGAGCCAGCTGCGCTCCAGCCGCCGCACGAGGCAGAAGATCACCGCCGCCAGCACGATCGTGAAGAGCGTGTAGTTCAGGTAGAACGAGGTGTTTTCGCCGAAAATGGTGGGGGCGTTGTTGAAGTCCCAGCCGAAGAGCTTCATGGAATCGACCATCAGCCCCTGCGGTCCGCCGAGGATCTCGTTCACTTCCAGAAAGGTCTTGAACAACACGCCGAAGGCGATGGTGACCACGGCGGAATAATGACCGGCGGTGCGCACGATCGGGTAGACCAGCGCCATGCTGAGGATCATCGACACGATGCCGCCGGCAAGCAGGATCAGCAGGGAGGGCATCCAGGGCTGGGTACCGAGAACGGCTGCGGTGTAGGCGCCCGCGCCGAAGAAGGCCGCGCCTGCGAAATTCACCATGCCCGTGTAGCCGAACTGGATGTTCAGGCCGAGCGAGGCGATGAAATAGAGCAGGGTGGTTGTCAGCATCAGAAGCGGGAAATGCTGATCCCACAGGGCAAGCGCAACGGCGATGGCGCCAAGCATCGCGCCGCCATTCAGCGTCATTTCGTAGTCGGCCCAGGACGTCTTGATCTGGGTGCCAAAGCCGGTTTTCCAGCTCGCCAGCACCGCGGCGAGGGCGAGGCCGAGAAGGCTTGCGACTTCCCAGTCCTGCTCAACCGTCAGGATGGCCCAGCCATAGAGCGAGATGGCGAGGATGGTGGCTGCGCCGGGAAGAAGGCTCTTCTGCCGGGCAGGCGCTTGGAGGGCGGTGTCACTCATCGGATCAGACTCTGTCGCTGGTGCGTTCGGGGATGAGGCCGGTCGGCTTCCACGCCATGATCGCGATGACGACGGCGAAGGCGAAGACGTCCTTGTAGGCGGAAGCGAAGGGCAACACGGCGGAGCCGATGACCTGCAGGGCGGCAAACAGGAAGCCGCCGAGAATGGCGCCGTAGAGATTGCCGAGCCCGCCGACAATGGCCGCGGAGAAGCCGATCAGGCCAAGCAGCACGCCCATTCCGAAATTGATTTCGCTGTAGTAGAGGCCGTTCATGATGCCGGCGAAGGTGGCGACACCGGAGCCGATGGCGAAGGTCGCCAGAACCACGAGCATGTAGTTGATGCCCATGGTCTTCGCGGTCTCCTCGTCCTGCGCGACGGCGCGGATGGCGAGGCCGAGGCGGGTGCGGTTCAGCACCAGGTTCAGCCCGGCAATGAGCGCGAGGCCGGACACCACGAGGATCACGCTGTCGGCGCGCAGCAGAAAGCCGTCAAGGTCGATCGATGCGCTGGGAAGCAGCGTGGGAAAGGCCTTGGGGTTGGAGCCGTTCGGGTAGAACAGGCGCACCGCTTCGCGGATCGCGGTGCCGAGCATCAGCGTGATGAGAAGCGTGTTGAGTGCGGGCGCCTTCTTGAGAGGCAGCACCAGCCACTTCGCGATCATCGCGCCGACCGCCGCCGTCAGGGCGAGGCTGGCGACAAGAAGGATGATCAACTGCAGCCAGGGATTGACGATGCCGATGGCTTCCAGGCCGAGCCAGAAGGTGAACCCGGCAAAGGTACCGAGCATCAGCACGTCGCCGTGGCTGAACTTGATGACGTCGAGGACGCCGAAAAAGAGCGTGAAGCCGACGGCGACGAGCGCATACATCGTACCGAGCATAATGCCGTTGGCCAGGTACTGAGCGATCAGACCGAAATCCATGATCGGAGCCTTTGATCCGTTTGAGACACGACCGGAAAGACCCCGGACCGACGGGGCCGGTCCGGGGGTGGTGATGGGGAGTGCATTTTTCAGGCGAAGAGGATCACTTCTCGCCAGGGAGCTTGCGGGTGCCGGCGGCGTATTCGCTGTCCGGCCACAAGACCCAGGCGCCGTCCTGCGCCACATAGGTGGAGATCAGGGCGACGGTGTTCTGGCCGTGCTCGTCAAAGGTGATGGGGCCGGTGATGGACTTGTGGTCCTTGACCTTCGACATGTAGCCGACAACCTTCTTGCGGTCCGCGCCGACTTCCTCGATGGCGTCGATCAGCAGGTTCGTGGCCGCGAAGGCGAAGGGGCCATAGGCTTCCGCCGGGCTGTCATACTTGGCCTTGGCGTATTCCTCGATGAAATACGCGCCGCCCGGCAGTTTCTCCGCCGGGGCGCCTTCCAGGAAGGTCAGCGTGCCTTCCGACAGATCCGTGCCAAGGCCATCGAAATAGGCTTCGGACTTGATGCCGGAAACGCCCTGGAAGACGGCGTCAATGCCGAGCTTGTCCATCTGCTGGCGGACGCGGATGCCGAGCGGGGTCAGACCGGCGAAGTAGACCACTTCCGGGTTCAGTTGCTTGATCTGGGTCAGCTCGGAGGTGAAGTCCTGCTGGTCGGACGTCACGCCGAACGTGCCGAGGATCTCGCCGCCGTCCTCCTTGAGGAACTTCTGGAAGTACTCGTTGTGACCCTTGCCGTAGTCGGTGGTGTCGTGGATGACCGCCCAGGTCTTGTAGCCAAGTTCACGCATGAACTTCGCGGCCGTCCCGTTCTGGTTGATCATCGTGCCGTTGACGCGGGTGATCTCGGGATAGTCGTTGCCGTAGGTAATGGCCGGGAGCACCGCGCCCCATACCGTCGCCGGCAGGCCGAAGCGGTGATAGATATCAACCGTGCCCATGGCCACCGCGGAGCAGTAATGGGTGACCGCGCCGATGACGCGCCGATTGGCGGCGAGCTTCGTGGCGACCTGCACACCGACATTCGGCTTGCATTCGTCGTCCAGAGCCTCAAGCTCATAATGGTACTTGGTGTCGGGATCGGCATTGCGCAGCGCGACGGCGAGCTCCGCGGAGTTGCGCCCGCCGAGTCCGACGGCGGACACGCCACCTGTCAGCGGGCCGATGAAACCGAGCTTCACCGTATCTTTTGCGACGGCGGGGCTGCCCAGCGCGATACCCACACTTGCGGCAGCGACCAGTACAGTTGACCGCATCACGCCGAGTTTATTCCAATTCATGTCGTTGTCCCTCTGTTGCTATTCGTATAACTTTTTGAACAGATCGACTTCTCCGGTCGTCTCGCAAGGCATCGTGCCCAGTGACCAGAAGCCTGTCGTAAATTTGAATGTCATTCAACTTTTATATGCTCGAAGCTGAAAAAGTGAGCGGTATTCAAATTTTCTGTCTTGGATTTCATCAGTTTGAGGGGACATGAGCACAAGGAATGGGCGGCGGGGCTTGAGGGGAATGTTCCGGTCCGGAGCCGCCACCGGCGGCCGAAGGCGATTCCTCGGCAATATGCAGGCTTCGAGCGAGGAGGCGTCCGAGCCCGTATCGACGGTCGGTCCGACTGGCGCGTCCGGCTCCGTCGGCGCGATTTCAGGTGGCCATGAAAGCTCCATGCACAGCGAAGGCGCACACGACGCCCAGACCATGTCGGACCTCGGCGCGCGCATCCGCGAAGCGCGCAAGAGCAAGAAGATGACCCTGAGGGGGGTGGCCGAGCAGGTCGGCTGTTCGCCCTCCATGCTCTCCAAGATCGAGACCGATCAGGCGACGCCATCCCTGCGCACACTGCACCGCATTGCCGCGGTGCTCGACACCTCCATCATCCATCTCTTCGGTTCGGAAGACACCGGTGGCGAAGAGATCACGGTCATCCGCCACGATCAGCGTCCGGCCGTACGGGTCAGGCGCGATGGCGGGGCCTCGATCCTGCTGGAGCGCCTCTCTCCCTCGATGCCGGACCTAATGCTGTCCGCCAACATTCACACGCTGGAACCGGGCGCCGAGAGTGGCGGCGATATCCAGCATGCCGGACAGGAAGTGGGCTATGTCCTGCAGGGCAAGGCGGAGCTTGTCGTGGCGGATAATCTCTATGTGCTGGAGACGGGAGACAGCTTCTATTTTTCGTCGAACCTGCCCCATCGCTACCGCAATCTCGATGAGGGCGTGACCCGTATCCTGTGGGTGGCGACGCCGGCGACGTTCTGAGCGGTATCGGGCGCGAAGCGGATCACGTTCCGTGCGACGATTCCGAGGGTCCGTTGGCCCGTGTGGTGTTCCGCAGCAAGGTGGCGAACCTAGAGCTTCATGGCCTGAATGACGGCCGGCCCCATGATCACGGCGAACAGCACCGGCAGGAAGAACACGATCATCGGCACCGTGAGCTGCGGCGGCAGGGCAGCAGCCTTTTTCTCGGCCATCTGCATGCGTTCCGCGCGGTTCTCGTCCGCCATCACGCGCAGGCTGGTTCCCAGCGGCGTTCCGTAGCGTTCTGCCTGGATAAGCGACGTGGAAACCGCCTTCACCCCGTCCAGCCCCGTGCGGGACGCAAGGTTCTCATAGGCCTTGCGACGTTCCTGCAGATAGGAAAGTTCCGCATTGGTGAGGGCAAGCTCCTCGGCCAACGGGATCGACTGCGACCCGATTTCTTCCGCCACCTTCTTGAAGGCGGCTTCGATGGACATGCCCGATTCCACGCAGATCAGCATGAGATCCAGTGCGTCCGGCCAGGCGAGGCGGATGGACAGCTGGCGCTTCTTGGTCAGGTTGGTGACATAGATGTTCGGCGCATAGAAGCCGAGCAAAGCCACCATCAGCGAAAAGGAAACCTTCATGCCCGCCGGGTGAGAGGTCTTCAGAACCACAAAGAAATAGAGCAACGCCAGTATGAACAGGACAATCGGCATGATCACGCGGGCGAACAGAAACGTGTAGAGCGCCTGCTGGCCGCGCAGACCCGCCACGCGCAGCTTCGCGACGGTCTTCTCGTCGACCAGAGCATCCTTGAGGTTCAGCCTGTCGACGAAGTTCCGCAGGTTCTGCTTGGGCTCATGGCGCAATGAGACCTTGGCCTTTTCCGCCGCTGCCAAACGGGACCTTTCGCGCGCGCGCATCTCGTCGCGTTCGAGCGCGACGGACTTCATCCGCTTTTTCAGCGTGTCACCCTCGAATGCGGGCAATGCAAGCGTAATGATCGTCGCTGTCACCGCAAGAGCGGTCAGGGCGGCGATCAGGAACTGCTGGTTGAGAAGCAGGGACATGATGGTGTCGATCATCGTGTTTCCTCCTCAGATCTCGAAGTTGATCATGCGTCGCATGATCAACACGCCGCACAACATCCAGAAGGCGCTGACGCCAAGAATGATCTTGCCGATCGGCTCCACGAACAGGACCGTCATGTAGCCGGGGCTGGTGAGATAGATCAGCAGGGAAACGATAACCGGCAGTGAGCCGATGATCCCTGCGGAGGCCTTGGCTTCCATGGAGACGGCCTGGATCTTTGCGCGCATCCGTTTGCGTTCACGCAGAACCTTGGACAGGTTGCCGAGAGCCTCGGAGAGATTGCCGCCCGCCTGTGACTGAATGGCAATGACGATGGCGAAGAAATTGGCCTCCGGCGTCGGCATGCGTTCTGGCAGGCGACCGACGGCGTCCGCCAGCGGCATGCCCATTGCCTGAGCCTCAACGATCTTGCGAAACTCGCTGCAGACCGGTTCGCGGGCCTCCGATGCTATGACGCGCAGACAGTCGCCCAGCGGCAGGCCTGCCTTGACACCGCGGACGATCACGTCCACCGCATTCGGCAATTCTTCCAGGAACGCTTTCTTGCGCCGCTTGCGCATGTGATTGACATACCAGCGCGGCAATCCCAGGAATCCCACGAAACCGACGCCTGCCACAACGTAAAGCGGCAAGCCCTTCATCAGCGCAAGAAGCGCCACGATGGAGCCCGACGCGATGCTGACGAGAATGAACTTACGGCGGGACCAGGAAAGCCCGGCCTGCTGGATCCGCGTCATCAGCGCCGGATCGTTGCTTTTCTTCGCCTTCGCCTGCTGGCGTTGCTCGATGTCTTTCAGCGATTCCTGGATCGACTTGCGGCGCTTGTCGGCATCCTGTGCGGTGCGGCGATCAGCAACGACCTTCATCCGCGACGTGGAGGCTTGCGCCATGCGTTTCGCCTGTCGGCCGTCACCCGACAAGCGCGGCTGAAGCAGCGCATACAGAACGCCGCCCGTCGCGAAGATGATCAGGCCGACTGCGGCGATTATGGTGATACCCGGCGAAAACATGTCGCGTTCCTGGATCTTCGCGCCTTCGCATCGGCATAGCCGTCACGCATGCGCGGATGCGCTTCTCGTATCATGCGGCCCCGCAAGCGCGGCCCGTCGTCGTCCCTCTGGCCGCAAGGGCCTTGTTTCAGGCGGTTTCGCGCTCTGCCAGTTCGGCCGCGTCGAGCGCTTCCGCGAGGCGTTTTTCCTGGCCGAAATACCGAGCCTGTTCCCAGAATTTCGGACGCCCGATCCCCGTTGACTTGTGGCGCCCGATGACCTTGCCGTTGGCGTCCTCGCCGATGATCTCGTAGATGAACACGTCCTGCGTGACGATGACGTCGCCTTCCATCCCCACCACCTCGGTGACATGGGTGATGCGGCGCGAGCCATCGCGCAGACGCGCGGCCTGCACGATCACGTCGACGGAGGCCACGATCATTTCGCGGATCGTGCGCGAGGGCAGGGCGTATCCGCCCATGGTGATCATGGATTCCAGACGAGAGAGCGCCTCGCGCGGACTGTTGGCGTGCAGTGTGCCCATCGAGCCGTCATGACCGGTGTTCATGGCCTGGAGGAGGTCGAAGGCCTCCGGGCCACGCACTTCGCCGACGATGATGCGTTCCGGGCGCATACGCAGACAGTTCTTGACCAGGTCGCGCATGGTCACTTGCCCCTCGCCCTCAAGGTTGGGCGGGCGGGTTTCCAGCCGCACCACATGGGGCTGCTGGAGCTGCAATTCGGCGGCGTCTTCGCAGGTGATGATGCGCTCATCGGTATCGATGTAATGCGTCAGGCAGTTCAGGAGCGTGGTCTTGCCCGACCCCGTGCCGCCGGAAATCAGCACGTTGCAGCGCGATTTGCCGATGACCTGCAGCACCGTCGCGCCTTCCGGCGTGATCGAGCCGAAGCGGACAAGCTGGTCGAGCGTCAGCTTGTCCTTCTTGAACTTACGGATGGTCAGGGCCGGACCGTCGATCGCCAGCGGCGGCGCGATGACGTTGACGCGCGATCCGTCGGGCAGGCGCGCATCGCAGATCGGGCTTGCTTCGTCGACGCGCCGGCCGACCTGACTGACGATCCGCTGGCAGATATTCATCAGCTGCTGGTTGTCGCGGAAGCGGATCGGCGTCTGGTGAACCTTGCCCTCGGTTTCGATGTAGATCGTGTCCGCACCGTTCACCATGATGTCGGCGATGTCGTCGCGCGCCAGCAACGGTTCCAACGGGCCATAGCCAAGAACGTCGTTGCAGATGTCGTCCAGCAGGTCTTCCTGCTCGGCAATCGACATCACCACATTCTTCAACGCGATGATGTCATTGACGATATCGCGGATTTCCTCGCGCGCGGATTCCGCGTCGAGCTTGGCAAGCTGCGACAGGTCGATCGTGTCGATCAGGGCCGAAAAGATCGAGGTCTTGGTGTCGTAATATTCTTCCGAGCGCGGACGCTTCGCGGCTTCCGGCGGCCGGGGCTGGGATGCCGGGTCGAGGCGGCCGCTGTCAGGCAGCGATGACGGCATCGGCGCATCGTTTCTCGCAGCCGCCAGGGGGGGCGACATCGGCTCGGGTGCAGGCTTGGGCGCACTCGTCGCCGGTGTGCCGGATACGCGTGCGGGCGCTCCGCCTTCCTTCGCTCCGAAACTGCCGCGTTTGCCGAACATCTAAAGACTTCCCCCTGTTGCCGCGCCGGTCAGCCGCGGCCCCGCAGCTTCTTCAACAGCGGCCCCAACGCCGACTTGCGACGTGGCTGCCGGACCTCCGACCGCCCCGTCGTTATCTGGGCAAGATTGTTGATGGTGCTCACGACGTCGCTCTTGCCGCCAAGTTCGGCGATCATCTGCCCGTTGTTCGATGCCGTGCCGAACAGCTGGGGATCGAACGGAATGCTCGCATCCACCGTCAGCTCCAACGCACTGGCGAAATCCGCCGCCTTGATTTCCGGCCGCTTGGGCACACCCACGCGGTTGAGAACGAGATGCGGCGGGTGGTCGTTGGGCCGCAACTGGCGCAGCTTGTCGGCGAGGTTCTTGCCGTTTCGCAGATTGGCCAGATCCGGTTCGGCGACGATCACCACCTCGTCGGCGGAGCACAGGAGCGACTGTACCCACGCGGTCCACATGTGCGGCAGATCAAAGACCACCGTCGGCACGCCCTGACGCATCATGTCGACGACCTGCGCGAAATCCTGCTCCTGAAAATCGTAGGGGCGCTCAAGCGCAGCCGGTGCGGCCAGAATGGACAGGTTTTCGCTGCATTTCGACAGCAGCCGGTCCAGCAGCATGTCGTCGAGCCGGTCGGGCGAAGAGACCGCTTCCAGAATGCCCTGGAGGGGATCCTGATTGAAATCCAGCCCGGCGGTGCCAAAGGGGAGGTCGAAATCGGCCAGAACCACTTCGTTCTCGAAGTTGCGGGCAATCGACCAGGAAACATTGTGGGCGATCGTGGAGGCGCCGCAGCCGCCCTTGGCGCCGATAAAGGCGATGGAGCGACCGAGCGGGTTGCCTTCGGGATCGCCAAAAATCTCGCTCACCGTCGCGATCACGTCGAACAGGTCGATCGGGGTAACGAGATATTCGCTGATGCCACGACGCATGAGGTCGCGATAGAGCACGATATCGTTGGTTGCGCCGATCACCACCACTTTCGTGCCGGGGTCGCAAGCCTCTGCCAGGCTGTCGAGACCCACGGCCAGCGCATCCAGCGTCCCGTGCATCTCCAGAATGATCAGGTTCGGTGTCGGAGCGGACTGGTAGAAGTCGATCGCGGCCGAAAGCCCGCCCATATGGACCTTGGTATGCGCCTTGGCCATGCGGCGATCTTCCGCCGCCGCCTCGATGGCCGCGGCAACCGTCGGGCTTTCGCAAAAAGCCTGAATGGAGACGCGCGGGACGGGCCTCAGTTCCAGACCGGTCCCACGTGCGCCGTGGTCCTCCATGGCATTCATCTCGTCCGGATCGTCAAGCAACTTCGACTGTTGCGTCAACTCGTTCATCACAACTGGCCTCACTGCCCGACTTCGCTGACCTTGGCGCCGACGCCTTCGGTGTATTTGCCACTCGGGTTTTCGCCCCCGCGATACTTCTCATGCACACTGTCGCGGCGGAGCCGGTCGCCCGGGCCCATCGCGCGCGGCCGCAGCAGATCGACCGGATCATCGATCATGGCGGCCAGATTGGTCTGGGTCGCGCAACCGAAGTCGGGATGATCTGAATTGTCCGCATCCGAGGTGATGGATTCCGTCCACCGCCCGCAGGCATGAACCGAGGCCTTGACCTTGGGATAAGCAAGGCGGATCGGGGCGATGGCATAGGGATCATCAACCGGATAGGCACGGATCTCGATGTTCTGAGGGGGGATGCCCGATTTCGCCAGCGTGTGACGAACCTGTCCGGCAACCGAATGGGCGGCAGCCTCGTTCCCCGAACCCGATGGCACGAGGATCTCCACATGCCGCGCGCCACTGCGACGCGCCTCGCGGGCGAAACCGCTGACGGCATGCGCCATGGAGCGGGAGATGCGCCGCGTCTCCGCGCTTACGGGCAGATCGAAGGTTTCCGCCTGTTCGGCGATGACGATGGGGTGGCGCAGCCGGTAATCGTGTTTTGCAAGTTGTTGCGTCGTCGGATTGGTCTGGCACCCGGCTGTCAGGAGAACGGCGGCCGCCGCCATTGCGAGGCCTGTCAGGCGACGCGGGCGGCACCCCGTCGTGATGCGGGACGCACGAACAGGCGTCTTGCGGGCCGGGGCCTCCAGAGCAGGCGCGTCGTGAGCCATAGCCATGCTGCTGTCCTCACTCATAGATGAAGCCGACCTGGCCCTGATAGGTGCCGGCGGGCGCGACCGGATCGACCCGGTAGACGCGGTTGAGATGATCGAAGAAGAGGGCTTCCGCATCGTGCGGGGGCGCGAGGTTCGCGTCCGGGCGGGCGATCTTCGAAGGAGAGGTGGGCTTGACCGTGTAGGGGGTCACGAAGATGACCAGTTCGGTCTGATTGCGTTGGAAGTCGCGGCTCTTGAAGAGCGAACCAAGGATCGGCAGCTTCGACAGGCCCGGCACCTTGGACAAAGTGTCCTCGTAGCCGTCGCGCAACAGGCCCGCCATGACAAGGGCACCGCCAGACGGCAGCTCCACGGTCGATTCCGCACGCCGAACCTTCAAGGCGGAAATGGTCAGTCCGCCGATATCGACCGCGCCATCGGACGTCAGTTCGCTGACCTCTGTCTTGACCCGCAGGCTGATGCGCCCGCTCGACATGACGATGGGCGTGAAGTCAAGGCCGATGCCGTAGGGCTTGAATTCGACCTGGATGGTATCGTTGTCGCGCGAGACCGGGATCGGGAACTCGCCGCCCACAAGGAAACTGGCGTTCTCGCCGGAGATGGCGGTCAGTGTCGGCTCCGCAAGGGTGCGCACAATGCCGTCTTCCTGAAGGGCGTTCAGATAACCGGTGATATTCGTCGCGCCGGAATTGAAGCCGAGGCTTGCAATCGCGCTATCCAGCAGTTTGCCGCTATAGCCGCCAGTATAGTTGCCGGAGCCGATCGAGACATTGTCGAAGTCAATGCCGAGTTGCTTGACCACCGTGCGTTCGACCTCGGCGATCGTCACCTTGAGGAACACCTGTTCCTTGCCCATGACGCTCAGCATGTTGATGACATTGATATTCTTGCTGTCACCGGAGACCATGTATCCCTTGGCGATGTCCATCGCCTTCTGGGCGTCGAGCGGGGTCTGGACCGAGCCTGAGACGATGATCGCGCTGTTGGCGATTTCCGCATGCACGTTGGAGCCGGGAACGAGACGTTTGATCAGGCTGTTGAGTTCGCTGGTATCCTGCGCCACCGTCAGGTCGAGGCTGGCGATCTGGCGGCCGCCTGTGCCGAAGAGGAAGAGGTTCGCCTGACCAGGCGCGACGCCGAGAATGAACACGCGATGGGGGGTTCGCACGATGGCGTCTGCGACTTTGGGATCGGAGACCAGAACATCGGCCACGGCATCGCCGGTCTCCACGACGACCGAACGGCCAATGCCCACCGAAAGCGGCCGTGCGACTGCGTTCTCGCCGGTTGAGATACGCACCTTCTTCGGGAATGCGTTCTGGGCATCTGCGGGAGCGCCGGTCGCAAGCAGGCTCGCCAGGGCGAGACTTGCGGCGACCAAAAGGCCTTTCAAAACCGCTCCGCGGACCATCGGTTCACTCCTTCAAGCGCGGCTTCACTACCGCGTGGATTCCTGCGTGGTGACGCCGAAACGGACAAAGTTCACGCCACTGTTGCTCGTCACGGCATTGTCATTGTCGGCGATCGCATCCTCTGCACTGCGCAGCGTCAGGGCGATGGTGCCAAGTTGCTGGGATTCGGTGATGATCTCAGCCTGCGTCTGATCGAGTTCGAGCGTCGCCGTGCGGTTCGGCGGAAGAGACTTCTCGTCGCTCTCGCTCTTCGTCTTGGTATCGATGGCCAGAACGCGAACGTTCTGGAGGATGGTGCGGCTGACAGCCCCACCGGAGCCGCGCCGACCGGACTTGGTCAGGATCACGTCCACATGATCTCCTGGAAGAATGAACCCGCCCGCCGTCGTGACCGCTTCCACCGAGACGGCGACTGCGCGTTTGCCTTTCGGCAGGATCGCGGACATGAAGCCCCGGTCGGTCTTGATCAGGCGCTGTTCGCGGATCGGCTCGCCGGCAAAGACCGGTGCCCGCGCGATCCGCCCGGCCATCTCGACCCGCGCATCGGGGTTCTCCTGTCGGGTGATGAAGCCGGTGGTCACACTGCCTTTCGGCCAGGGCTGCCAGGACATTTCCGTCTCGCGGAGCACGGAGCCCAGCTGAACGTCTTCCGCCGCGATCAGCACATCGACCGTATCGATGACCGACTTGAGCTGCACCGTCTCAACGGGCTCCGGCGCGGGAGCGGACATGTTCAGCATGAGGTTCGCGGCCACCAGCCCCGCTCCCAATGCAACAACCAGAACGCCAATACGCGCGAGCTTCATCGCCACTTTCCTACTCGTTTACTCTGTCGCGCCTTGACGGGGGTGAACCCAGAGGCACCACAGTGGGACTTAGTTTTCACGGGAAATGGATAAATTATAGTTAACCGGTCAATACGGTTAGGAATTGACATAGTTTACATATTGGTTGTTATTGTTTTGTTAAATCTCGTATATTCAGAAGTATATAATGGATAACAAATAGTTAAACGTAATGTTAATTTGATACATATATAAATAACTTAAAGTTAACCCAGCAAGTTGATCCAGATTGACTTCGGGTATACGGCCAGCGCCGACGCTGCCAGTGCCAGCCCGTAGGGAATGCCCTCTGCAAGTGTGTGCAGACGGTCGATCCAGACCACACGTTCAGCGGCTTGCGGGAGCGGGACATAACGGAAAAGCATCAGCGCTATTGTCAGGATGCCCCCGAATACTGATGCGAAGACCACAAAGGCCAGCAGCTGGGGCAAGCCCAGCCAAAGTGCAGCCACGGCGGCGAACTTTGCGTCGCCTCCGCCGATCCAGCCGAATGCAAAGAAGGCAAAACCGACGACAAGCATGATCAGCCCGGCCCCCAGATGGCCTGCCAGGACGGAGGGGTTCCAGCCGATGGCGAAGGGGGCGGCGATGCAAAATCCTGCCAGCAGGGCCATCGTGATCCGGTTGGGGATCTTCATCGTGAGCAAGTCACCGATCCCGGCAAGCACGGTTATCAGCGGGAAAAGAAAGAACAGCGATTGGTTGAGCATGAGGCCTCTGCGTCCGTCGGCTTTCAAAAGCTTGACTGGACGCTTAAGGCATGAGGCTGAATATCGCGTTAAACGACAAGTAAGAATAATGCAGCACGGCAGAAAAGACTGGTTCTGGAAAAGCAAAGCGCGAATGACTTCAACGGGTCATTCGCGCTTCGATCGCTTATGGTGCAGACGCTCAGTAAAAGCAGCTTGTCCGGATAAAATGATCCGATCAGCTACACAGGCGCGCGATTAGCCGCCGGTGCCGCCGGTGCCACCGGTGCCGCCGGCGCCGCTCAGCGCGTCGGAAACAGACTGGAACGTGCCCTGCAGGCTCCCGCTCATGGTGCCCAGAATGCCGATGAGAGCGACAGCCACGAGGGCAGCAATCAGGCCGTACTCGATAGCGGTAGCGCCAGATTCGTCCTTCGCGAAACGGGCAAGAAGGGTCTTCATGGTTTAGCTCCTAAATCCACGTGGTTTTGACAGCACCTGTTCGGCGGGCTTGTTGTTTGTTTGCCGCTCGAAACTGAGTATGAAACCTAACGCTCAGTCGTTTCGATCAAGTTAATATGAGGCGGTCTTTTGCAATACACGAAAGCAAGAGCAGGCATGGTTAAGGAATGGTTGTAATAAAACCGAGATGTCGAGTGTTTCGCGAAATGCGTCTCTGGGGAAGGAGGCGTGAATGAATACTGCTAATGTTGGGCGGCGTGCATTTGAATTTTGTTAATCACGATGGGCGCTGGGTTGGCAAGCTGGTTTGGCAAGAAGCGTGGGGCTGGCTCATCCGGTCAGACCTCGGTCCGCAATCGACACAAATACCGGCAATTGGGAAGAGTGAGATCGCAACAAATACCATGTTTGTTTTTCGCAAGTCGGTTCCGTCATTCACGACACGAGCTCCCATAGCGTTAGGCATTCCTTCACCAAAAACCGGCAGGATCGAGGACTGCCAAGCACAGAAAGCATAAGCGGAGAGATCCATGCGTTCCTCAATTCTGCGGGCCCTGCCGGTCGTTACCGGTATTGCTGCCTCCGCCCTTTGCGCGGCCCTGTCCTGCGCGCCGACTTATGCTGAAGGCGTGGTCAAGGTGGTCACCGATCGGGCGAAGGTCTTTCGGATAGACGAGCCGGCGGACACGATCATCATCGGCAACCCCGCCATCGCGGATGCCACGATGCATGACCGCACCACCCTGGTGATCACCGGAAAAGCCTATGGCACGACCAATCTGGTCATTCTCAACAAGGCAGGCAATCCGATCATCGATGAAGTCATCGCGGTTGAGCCGCCGGGTGGATCGGTGGTCACGCTCATGCGCGCGAAAGAGACCTACAGTTACGACTGTACGCCTGCTTGCAAGCCGCACCTGAATATCGGTGATGATAAGGAATTCTTTGACAATACCTACAAGCAGGTCTCGCAGCGCCGGGCCCTGTCTGAGGGGGGCGGCGAAGGTCAGTCCGGTCAATAGTGTCCGTTCTTGTGAGAAGGCCTGCCGTTACAACCGATCTGTCGGCGGCCTCCGGCTTGAAACGGGTGGAGCCGCAAGGCAGCAAGAATGACGCATGAAGGTCGAATGAAGAACGTGAGTTCGCGGCATATGAGCCCGAGTGGGCTGTTGGCGCGCAGAGCGTTCACGGTTTTCCGTCGCGCTTGCCGCGATGAATCCGGTGTCACCGCCATCGAATTCGCGATGGTTGCCGTTCCTTTCTTCGCGCTGATCGTGGGCATCATCGAAATCGGCCTGATGTTCTTTGCCGGTCGCATTCTCGACAATGCAACCGCCGACGCCGCACGCCTCATTCGCACCGGCCAGGCGTACACGCAAAACTTCGATGCGGCGGCGTTCAGGGCGTCCGTGATGAGCGAATTGCCCAGCTTCTTCACCAATGATCGCTTGGCGATCGATGTGCGGACCTTCGAGACCTTTGCCGGGATCAACTCGCGGCCACCGGTTGAGGACGGCAAGCTCAACAACGACAACTTCACCTATGTCAATCCGGGGCCGTCGCAAATCGTCGTCGTGCGGGTTTTCTATCGCTGGCCCTACACAGGGTCCTACATGGGGGTCAATTTCGCAGATCTTGATGATGGAAGTCGTCTTCTCGGGGCTGTGCAGGCCTTTCGGACCGAACCGTTCCCCGAGCGCGCGGGTGGGAGTTAAGCCATGACGGAGAAGGGGTCCGGTTTGTGGTTTCGTGCCATCCTGCCATCACGTTTCATCGAATGTCAGCGCGGGGTGGCGGCCGTCGAATTCGCCCTCATCCTGCCGGTTCTGATCTTGCTTCTTCTGGGCGCATCGGAATTGACGCGCGCTCTCACCTACAACCGCAAGGTCACGCAGGCCGGATATACCGTTGGCGATCTGGTCGCCCAGAGCGATTCTGTTTCCGCCTCTGATGTCACCGATATCTATGCCGCCGCCGGTGCGATCATGCAGCCTTATCCTTCCGACGGGCTCAATGTCGTCATCGCCAGCGTGGTTTTCGATGAGGACGCGAACGCGACCGTCGCGTGGAGCTGCACGAACGGGTCCGGAGCCTGGCCGACCGGCGGTTCTCCTCCAATCACGATCCCCGACGGTTTGAAACTCGCCAATACGTCCCTGATCATCACCGTGTCGTCCTATTCCTACCGGCCGACATTCGATGCGATCATTCCCAATGGCATCGAAATGGGTGAGACTTTCTTCCTGCGCCCGCGCCTTGTGGAAACGATCAGCGATCCCGGCTGCTGACCGAGGCGTTTTTCAGTTCGCACTCGGGTGCCTACTATCTCGACGCTGCCTCCCGCAACGTGATATTGCATTGCAATAACGCGTCTCGATCCTGCACTGGGCGATCATGCCCCGCAGCAGGGCATAATGTGGTTCAAGTGCAGGGCGATAAGCATGGTCGCAAACAAGACCTATGACGAGATCAACGTCGGTGACAGCGCGAGCATTACCCGCGTTTGCACGGCAAACGACCTTTACATCTTCGCCAATGCCTCCGGCAATCTGAACCCGCTCAACCTGCCGGATTTCGATCACAACGGGGACGGGCGCAAGAACAAGGCGCTTGCGCCTGCCATGTGGGTGGGGGCGCTCGTATCCGCGGTGCTCGGCAATGTGCTGCCCGGCCCCGGCACCATCTATCGGTCCCAGAGCTTCCGCTTTCTGGAGCGCGTTCATGTCGGCGAGACGCTGACCGTGACCGTCACCATCCTTGCCAAGGAGCCAGACAATCTCCTGCGCGTGGGCGCGCGTGTCGAGGATGCTGGCGGCAGGTTGGTCGCCGATGGTGAAGGGATGGTGGAAGCGCCCGCGCGCAAGATCATTCTCGATGATCACGAAGTGCCGCAGATCCTGGTGGAGCGACACCAGCATTTCAACCAGCTGATCGCACGTGCGCAGACGCTGGAACCGCTGGCGACCGCCGTTGTCTGGCCGGACGAGGCCTCTTCGCTGAACGGGGCGATCCTTGCCGCGCAAGCGGGCCTCATGCAGCCGATCCTGATCGGTCAACGCGGGGCCATGGAAGCTGTTGCGGAAAAGATCGGCCAGTCGCTGGACGGCTGTCAGATCGTGGAGGCGGATAGTGAGGTCGAGGCGGCCAAGACGGCCGTGTCGCTGGTTCATGCAGGGCGTGCCGCTGCGATCATGAAGGGCCATCTCCACACCGACACGTTGCTGAAGCCGATTATTGCTCGCGATCACGGCCTGCGCGACACGCGCCGCATCACCCATGCGTTCATCATGGATGTGCCTGGCCGCCCCGCTCCGCTGATCATTTCCGATGCCGCGATCAACATCGCTCCGAACCTGAGCACCAAGGTCGACATTACCCAGAATGCGATCGACATGGCGCGGTCCATGGGTGTGGAGACGCCGAAAGTCGGTGTCCTGTCGGCTGTGGAGACGGTGAACCCGTCCATTCCCTCAACGCTTGATGCCGCGATCCTGTCGAAAATGGCGGAACGTGGTCAGATACGAGGCGGCATCGTTGACGGGCCGCTCGCCATGGACAATGCGGTCGATGTGAATGCGGCCCGTACCAAGGGCATCACGTCTCTTGTGGCCGGGCATGCCGATGTGCTGATCATGCCGAACATGGAGGCTGGCAACATGCTGGCCAAGGAACTGACCTTCATTGCACATGCGCAAGCGGCGGGCGTCGTTCTGGGGGCAAGAGTGCCGGTGATCCTCACCAGCCGGGCCGATGACGACCGCTCCCGCCTTGCATCCTGCGCGCTGGCCTTGCTCTTTGCACATTGGCAGAAGACGGGCGTTGCGGCGGTCAGTCCGGCGGAAGAGGAGCCCGAAGCTCTCACCGGAGCGCCCCGGCGCTTCGACACCCCGGAAACGGTTTGACGGCAAACGGTCTCAATTGGGCGAAAAGGCGTGCAGCAGCGGGGCGTAGTCGTCGCGGCTGATGGCCACGAAGCCGCTGGAAAAGGCTGGCTCAGCGGCATCATATGCCTCCGGGTCGGCCTGCAACAGGTCGAACAGGGCGGCGCGCAGGAGCGATTTCAGGTCTTCCGGCAGATTTGCCCTGACCACCTGCGGCGGGTGCGGGATCGCATCCGATTGCCAGACGATGCGGACATCGCCCATGGAAAGCGCGCCGTCGCGCACCATCCGGTGCAACGGCCCGCGGCTGTAGCCTTCAGCCTTGTCGCCGGCCAGGCTCGACCATGCGAAGGCAACGTCATAGTCCCCGCGCAACATGGCGGAAATGGCCGCCCGCGGGCTGGCGGCATGGTTTTGTCGTGCGAAGAAGCGGGTCGTGTCGATGCCTTGCGCGCGCAGGGTTGCGACCGGCAGCAAATAGCCTGTCAGGGAAGTCGGTTCGGAAAAGACGACGGCCTTTCCCTCCAGATCCACGAGCCGGCTAAGGTTTGATCTGGCGGGCGCGAGCGCGATTGCATGATAGGCGCGTGTTCCGTCCGCCGCCTGCGGTGTCGCCAGCGGTTCAAGGCAGCGGCACAGGGCCCAGCCCGTGGAGAAGGCGGATGCACTCATGCGGGCATAGTCGATCCGGCCATTGACGATGGCGTCGATCAGGGCGCGGGTGTCGCGCGCCGGGATCAGCTCCACCGGCAGGCCGAGCGTCTCCTGCATGTGGAGGCGGAACGGATCGGCCATGAGCAGCTCGCGCCCGGTGCCGCTTGGCGCCAGTATCCCGATGCGAAGGACATTGATTTCCTGCCGCCACTCGGGAAGGGAAGGGCGCGAAAGCGTCTCGATTTCGGGGCGCGTCTCGCTCTGAAGCGTCGGCAAATCCGCCGGTTCGGAGCCGGGGGCAGGATCTTGCGACAGCGCAGGCGCGCCGAAGCCCGCAACCGCGCAGCTGAGCACCAATGCGGCCAAATGCTTGCGCAGGCTCATGTCTGCACTCCGTAAGCCCGTTCCGCGATAATCAGTGCCCCAGAACGAGCGCCGCTCCGGAAAACACCAGGAACCCGCCCACCGCCTTGTTGAGCGCGCCGCCAATGGCGGTCTGGTTGATGACCCCGCTCAGGAGCGTGCCCGCGGCGACATAGATCGCGATTGCCACCGTCTCCAGACACAGGAATGTGCCCCCGATCCAGACAAACTGGGGGGCGGCGGGCTGGGAGAGGTCGAGAAACTGCGGGAAGACCGCGGTGAAGATCGCGATCGCCTTGGGGTTGGTGATGGCAATGAGGAAGTCGCGGCGCATCAGCGAACGGATGTCCTGCGCCGCGGGCATGTCCGTGGTGTCGACCCGGGCCCGCAACATGTGAAAACCCACATAGACCAGATAGGCCGCGCCCACATATTTGATCACGGTGAAGGCGACGGCTGAGGCGGTCAGGGCCGCGCCAAGCCCGATCGCAGTCAGCGTGATCAGGAAGGCAAAGGCGGGCAGCCGGCCGAGCGCTGCCAGAAAGCCAGGCCAGAAGCCGAGCCGGGCACCGGTCGCGAAGGCGGTGATGTTGTTGGGGCCGGGCGCCATGTTGAGCGCGAAGCAGGCGGGAATGAACAGGAGCCACGACATGGGAAAACCTTGGCCGGAAGCGTGAGAGGAAATGCGCGAATGCGGCGCTTCTCATGCTCCCGGAGGGTGTCCTCCACAAGGTGCCAAAATGCCACCCCTGCCCTGCGTTTTCTGCATGCCCTGTCATTGTGGTTCGCGGTTCTCCGCCAAGGCCCGGCCGGACCGGATAAGGGCCGGGCCGGGCAAGGTGTTCAGTGCGCCGTTGCAGGCTCAGCCGCCTTCGAACCCGCTCAACACATTGACGCAGTTCACGCCCAGCGCATCGATGGCATATCCGCCTTCCATCACGAAAAGCGTCGGCATCTTGAGCTTGGCGATCCGTTCGCCCGCACGGGTAAAATCGTCGCTCACAAGCTTGAACTTGGAGATCGGGTCCTTCTCGTAAGGATCGAGCCCCAGCGAGACGACGAGCACATCGGCACCGAAATCCGCAACATCCTTGCAGGCCTGGTCGAGGGAGGCGCCCCAGACCGACCAGTCCGTGCCATGCGGCATGGGCCAGTTGCGCGTGTAGCCTTCGCCCGCCCCCGCGCCTGTTTCGTCCTGGTAGCCCAGGAAATAGGGATATTCGACCGCCGGGTCGGCATGCAGAGACAGGAACTGGACGTCGGAGCGCTCGTAGAAGATCTCCTGCGTGCCGTTGCCGTGATGGTAATCGACATCGAGGATGGAGACCTTCTCGGCCCCGTTGTCGCGCAGAAACTGGGCGGCAATGGCGGCATTGTTCAAGAAGCAGTAGCCGCCGAACCGATCCGTCATGGCGTGATGGCCCGGCGGGCGGCACAGCGCAAAGGCATTGGGCAGGCCCTCGGCCACCATCTTGGCCGCCGTCAGCGCCGTGTCGGCGCTCACCTTGGCGGCTTCCCAGCTGTTCGGCCCAATGGGCGTCCCGGCATCGAAGGAATAGCGCCCGAGCAGGCCGTCCACATGGCGCGGCGTCACGTCGGCGCGCAGGCCCCGTGTCGGCCACACGAAGGGAAAGGCTTCGCCGCTGCGGCCTTCGGCCTCGTAAAGTGCGCGGAAGCCTTCCATGAAGTCGAGATAGTCGGCGTCATGGACGCGCTCCAGGGGCGTACGACCGAAGGCCACCGGGTCGATGATGTCGCCAAGGCGCACTTCGCGAATGCGGTCGCGCACATATTCCGCGCGTGAGGGCAATTCGACCGCCGGAACCATTGCTCCGTCGGACAACTCCACGGAGGGGGTGTGGAGGAGCTGACGTTCTGAGAACACGGATTTCATGTTGTTACTCTTGAAAGGGTGTCATTTGCGAAAGGTTATCTGTCTGACCCTTCCGGGGTAGCGGAATGAGCGCGCGCCTGCGAGATGAATTTATGGGCGCAACGTCGCTCTCGTCAGTCATGGCCTTCGGGTGTCTCGTCTTGAGGTGACGGTGTCTGTGTCTGGCGCAACAACCTCTGATAGAGCGCACCGATACCGATAAGGACGACGCCGAGCCCGATGAAGGAAAGCGCGCGCCAGATGCCGGTGAGGCTCGACATGTCGATGAGAAAGGCCTTGCCGACGGTCAGTGCCACGACCGCGCCGGACGCTGCCCGCAAGGCCCGCGAATGGGTGTAGACGCCGGCCACGAGAAGCACGATGCCGAGCGCCAGCCAGACCAGCGAATAGGTGTAAAGCTCGCTGTCGCCGATCGCGCCGAGATCGAGCCGCGGGCGATGGAAGACCGCGCGCACCTCTAGCGTGGCCCACGCAAAGACGAGGATGCCCGCGAGGATACCGGCTGCCAGAATGTAGAACGGATGTCTCTCCACGCGTAAGGACTGGCGATAAAGATAGCCCAACAGCAGCGCGGGCAGGAGATAGCCGGGCAACAGCACGTTGAAGAACAGACCTGTGCCGATGTCCTCGCCCGTCAGCCAGGGGTTCAGGGTGAAGAGGCTGACCTGCGCGATCATCGCAAAGCCGATGACGCCGACAAGCTGCGATCCGAATTCGAAAACCTTGCTTTCGCTTCTTTCGTTCAGCATCTGGAGGGCGATGGCGCCGGTGAGCGCCAGAAGTGTCAGGAGACTTCCTTCCGCCAGCGTGTCCACGCTCGCCTGCATGTCGCCGCCGTTCATGGCGTGATGGATGAGCATGGCGGGCGTTGCCAGCGCAAAACCGGTCGCCAATGCCTCAAAGAATGTCTGCGGCCAGTCCTTGCCGCGCCGGCCGAGCAGCCAGGCCGTTGCCGCGAAGGCGAGGGTCGGCACACCGTAGCCATAGAGCAGCCAGTTGAAGACCGGCGTCGTTCCCAGCGCCTCGCCCGCGATGGACGGCTCGCGCAGGACCACGTAACCGCAAAGCGCAGCGACGGCGACGGCCAGCCAACGCAGGACGGGAAGTTCCTTTCGGGTTTCCACCCAGGCAATGCCGGTGGTGATTAACGCCAGGGCAATGACCAGCCAGCCTTCCTCGAAAAGAATGGCCATGCCGGAGACAAGCGCCGCGATCGTTGCAATGGCATAGGCTGCCACGGCAAGCTCTCGGGTTGCGGCGCGGCGCGGCAGCCATGTCTCGAACCGGGCGGTTGCCGCCGCAAAGCCTGCGCCCATGGCAAGGGCGGTGATGCCGAACATGACCTCCAGGCCCGCCGTATCCGTGCGCAGATAGGCGACGCCGAAAACCGCAAGCGGCCCGGCAGTGCCTGCCGCGGCCAACGCCCAGCGCGCGGCGGAACGCCAACTCCCGACAAGTCCTGCAATGGCGAGCAGGCCTGCAATGGCGAGGCCGAAATGCAGGTAGCTTTGTGTTTCCGGGTTCAGGAGGGCGGAGGCGATGACCGGGTCTGCAGCCATGTCCGGCGCAAAGGAGTCTGGTCCCAGGGGCACCTTGAAAGTGAGGTGGGCAAGGCCACCCAGCGCTGCGGCAGCGATGGCCACCGCGCCCACAGCGGGCCATTCGCAGGCCAGCACCAGCAGCGCCGCAAGCGTGATGAAAAGTGTCGCCACCGAGACGGTGGAGAAAAGATCGATCTGCAGCAGGTAGAGGACTGGCAGGGCGTGGGCTGCGAGAATGGCGCTGACGACCCAGTCCGGCTTCTGGTCGTCGCGGTCCGAACCGCGCGGATAGAGCGTCAGCACGAGGAACCATGCCGCAAGGCCCAGTGCGCCGAGATTGTAAAGCGCCAGCAGCAGCACATCGGCAGGCAGAGCCATCGCGCTCAGGATATGGGCCCACAGCACAGTGGCGGCCGCCGCCGCAATCGCCAGCCAACGCCAGAGCCGCATGTTGGAAACCGCGTAGGCTGCGAGTGTCACGAAGAGAACGTATGGCACCAGCGGCGCCATTGCGGGCGTCTCGGAGGAAACCAGAAACGGCATGCCGTAGGAGGCGACAAGCCCGACGCTGGCGATGATCGGCCCGTGCAGCAACGAAGCGGCGAGCGTCAAAAGCGCCACCGCCCCCATCAGCACGAAGGCGGCTGCCGGGCCGATGAGCCCGTACAGCGCGTGCGCGGCAAAGGCGCTGGCGAAGGCGGAGGTTACACCGGCAAGCGTTAGGATACCGGGAATGTAGGCGCGGGTCTTGCTGGAAGGCTCCTCCGGCATGCGCCGTCGCGTGATCTCGCCAAGCCCGATGAGAAGGAGTGCGAAGGCTCCGCCCATGAGAACCCGGACGATCGGTGGCAACAGGCCGGCCTCGATGGAATAGCGCACGAGAAAGACGCCGCCCAGCACCAGGGCCAGACCGCCGATCCACACTGTCCAGTTTCCACCGAGACTGTCCTCAAGGGAGCCGCGGTTTGAAGCCACGGAGGTCTTGGGTTCGCGCGGCGCGTCGGTCTCGCCGAAGATCCTGTCGACGGGCGCAGCGGTTGCCGCGACATTGGGGATGCGGGACTTTTCCATAAACGGCTTTGCCGCCGCCCCCTGGCTTTGCCCGGCAGGGGGGGAGGTGTCCGGCTTGTCCGCGCTCGTGGGCTCAGTGGGCTCAGTGGGCTCGGCGGGTTCAGTGGGCTCGGCGGGCTCTGCGGGTTCGGCGGGCTTGGTCGGGGCCGTGGCGGCGGGCTGAGTCATCCGCCCATCGCCCTGTTTGCCTTCGAGCATGGCAAGGCGTTCGCGGACGTGCTTCAGCTCCCGTTCAAGAAGTCCGGATCTTTCGCGCAGGGCTCTCGTTCTCAACCAGCCGACAAAGCCGAAGACGGAAAAGACGGCGACGGTGAGGGGGATCAGGATGAGCAAGGCGAAGGCCGTATCGTCAAACATGAGGCGTCCCGCCAAACCCTTTACGTTGAAAGCTCAGCACAAAAGCAGAGCTTGCGAACTTTCGCAAGGACAGGAAGTGCGGGGGTCTGCCGGGCAAGCGCCTGACCCGGCAGACATCGGGGTCAGGGCGCAAAGACCATGCAGGTCTCGCTGCCATGGGCGTAGAGCTTGCCGTCGGCATCTTTCAACGTGGCTTCCGCCGTCGCCGTGCGCCGTCCTCGGTGAACGATGCGCCCTCGCAAATCATCTCACCGGAGTTTTCCAGGATGGGTCGGGTGCAATTCACCTTGAATTCCAGCGTCGTGTAGCCTTCGCCCGCCGCGAGTGTCGTCTGGACCGCACAGCCAAGTGCGGAATCGAGCAAGGTGGCTGCCCAGCCGCCATGAACCGTGCCGAGGGGGTTGTAGAAGGCAATGGACGGTCTTCCCGTGAAGATGGCGGTTCCCTCGCCGACCTCCCGCAACCAGAAATCCAGTGTCTTCGCCATGGGCGGGGCGGGCAACTTGCGGGCAATCAGCGCCTGCATGACCTCAAGCCCGCTCATATGTGCGATCTCCTCCCGCGTGGCGAGCCCGTAGCGAACGCTGTTGTCGCTTGTCAGCTGATCTTCGTTCACGCACCTTCTCCCATATACGTGCTGTTACACTTAATCCCATCCATTCTTGCCCCAAGAGCGGCATGTGTCTAGTGTTGCAGCGGCTGAATTCTTCCGTGCAAAGGCACGCAAATCACTGCGGGGGGGGCATGAGCGACGATCTCAACTGCACCTGCTATCGGCTGCGCAAGGCCGATCGGCTGCTGTCGCGCATCTATGATTCAGCCCTTGCAGGAACCGGCGTCTCCATCGTGCAATTCGCCGTTCTGGCCGAGCTTGAGCGCGCAGGCGCACGCGGCATCACGGCGCTTGCCGAAACGCTCGGCACCGACCGCACCACCATGACCCGTACGCTCGACCGGATGGCGGGGCTCGGCTGGGTGACGGTGGAGGAGACCGAAGATGCCCGCCTGCACCGCCATCAGGTGACGGACGCCGGACATGCGGTCTTTGTGGAGGCCTGGCGCGGATGGCGGCGCGCGGAAACCGCGATTGCCAAATCCATGGGCGGCGAGCGCCTCGCCCTGCTCTGGGAGCTTCTGGGGGAGGCGGAACAGGCGGCGCGTAACGCGAGCATCCAGCCCGCAAGTTCCGCGACTGGACCCGCGACTTGAGCGTGGGCTGATCGGCCGGTCTAGTAGCCGGCTGTGCGATCCACCACATTGATCAGCCCTTCACCCGCCTCATAGGCGCGGATGCGTTCCGCCACATAGACGGAAAGCGCCTGCGGATCGGAATCAGCTGCAATATGCGGGGTGAGGCTCACTCTGGGATGATCCCAGAACGGCGACGTGGCGGTGAGCGGTTCGTTCTCGAACACATCAAGCGAACAGGCGGCGAGTGTACCGTCATCGAGCGCGCGAAGGATATCGTCCTCCACCTGAGAACCGCCGCGTCCTGCATTGATCAGGATCGGCGCATCGCAATCGGGGTGACGCTGGCCGTCGCTGGAGAGCTTTGAGAGAAGATCATAGTCGATGAGACCGGTTGTGGCAGGGGTGAGGGGCAGCAGGTTCACCAGAATATCGGTGCGCCTGAGCATGGTGTTCAGCCCGTCCTCGCCGCTGAAGGACACCACGCCCTCAACGGATTTCGGGGTGCGGCTCCAGCCCGCAACCTGATAGCCCAGCAGCGCGAGCTTGCGTGCGGCATCCGCGCCCAGAACACCCTGTCCGAGAATGCCAACGCGCACGGCATTGGCCGAAGGCACATCCGCGCCCTTCCAGAGGTGGTCGGCCTGCTGTGCGCGATAGAGCCTGTCCTTTCTGTGGTGCAACAGCACCTGAAGGATGACCCATTCGCTCATGCGCATGGTCAGGTCCGGATCGACGATCCGCACCATCGGCACATCGGGAAGGTCGGGGTTCTTCAGAAGATGATCGACGCCCGCGCCGAGCGAGAAGATCACTTCCAGATTGGGCAGCGCGGCAACGAGCTCCGGGTCCGTCTTCCAGCCGAGAAGATAGCGGATGTCGGACAGCTCGCCCGTTGTCTCGGGATGGCGACGGATGTCGTGATCGGGCAGGAGGGCGGAGAAACGCGTGGCCCAGCTTTCACTGTCCCAGCCGTTCACGGCAATCAAGAGCGCCATTGGAAGGTCCGTCGTCTCTGGAGGAAAACGGCGCTCCGGACCGAGGTCGATCCGGAGCGCATGAGGGCCTTCACCTTAAAAGCGCGGCGGCACGCTGCCAACCGTTTGCCCGGCGAAAAGAAGGCCGTGTCCGAAGATCAGTCTTCAACTGCCACCGTCACCGGGATGTTTCCGCGGGTCGCGTTGGAATAGGGGCAAACCTCGTGTGCCTTGGCGACAAGGTCTTCCAGCGTGGCCTTTTCAACGCCCGGCGCGGAGGCCGAGAGCGCCACGTCCAGACCGAAGCCGCCATCGCTCAACGGGCCGATGCCGACGGT
The DNA here is from genome assembly GCF_963674635.1 of Breoghania sp. Classification (NCBI taxonomy): domain Bacteria; kingdom Pseudomonadati; phylum Pseudomonadota; class Alphaproteobacteria; order Hyphomicrobiales; family Stappiaceae; genus Breoghania; species Breoghania sp. The sequence continues at coordinate 2,836,757 of NZ_OY771475.1, read as the reverse complement.
TGCGGTGATGGTGGTTTCCGGCGGCAACTTCACCTTGGCCTTGCCGGCCACGAGCTTCAGAGCACCGAGAAAGCAGGCCGCATAACCGGTTGCGAAAAGCTGCTCCGGGTTGGTGCCCTCGCCACCGGCCCCGCCCAGTTCCTTCGGGGTGACGAGCTTGACGTTCAGATTGCCGTCGAGGCTTTCGCCGGAGCCGTCGCGCCCGCCGGTTGCCTTTGAGGAGGTGCGATAGAGAACATTGAGGGACATGAGGTTTCCTTTCCTGTTGAAGGCCGGATCAAGGGCCGGGCCCATCGTCGGGCTGCGTTGTGAAACGCGCTCGGACCGATTGGGTTCGATGATCCAGAGAGCATCGTGCGAAAAAATATCGTGCACGATATAAAGGGTGCATGGAGCTGATTGTCAAGTCTTGCGATTAAATCGTGTGCTATATATTTACGTCGCAACAGTGAGAGAGCGCCATGACAGATCCTGAGAGAAGCCTCGCCAAGCCGAATGAGAAAGCACCGGACGCTTCTGGCTCTGCCTTGCCCGATGGCATGCTTCCCCACGAGATCATGCGGCTGGAAAACATGCTGTGTTTTGCGGTCTATGGCGCGGGCCACGGCTTCAACCGGGTCTACAAGCCTCTGCTCGACAAGCTCGGCCTCACCTATCCGCAGTTTCTGGTGATGGTCGCGCTCTGGGAGCGCGAAGGGCGCACGGTGGGCGATCTGGGTGGCGCGCTTGGTCTGGAATCCAGCACGCTCACGCCGTTGATCAAGCGTCTTGAGGCTGCCGGCCTTCTCACCCGTCGCCGCGACAGGGAGGACGAGCGGGTCGTCCGTGTCAGTCTCACGCAGGAGGGGCGGGCACTTCGGGACAAGGCGGATTTTGTCCCCGAATGTATCGTGGAAGCGACCGGAATGGGGCTCGACGAGTTGAAGGCGCTCAAGCAGGGGCTTGAACGTCTTCGCAGCGGCCTTGAAGCGTCAGCGCGCAAAGCCGGGCCCTAGACGATCAGTTCGAAAACAGCTCCGGCAATAATCGCACCGATGACGCCAAAGGCGATATAGGCGGCGAAGACGGCCTTGCGCACCAACGACCAGATTGCGGCCATGGCGGGAATGCAGCTCACAGCCCCCGCCACCATGAAGGCCAGCCCGGCACCGGATCCCATGCCCTGCTGCATCAGTCCTGCAACCATCGGCGGGGCGATATAGCTGTTCAGATAGGCGGGCATGCCGACGATGGCTGCCGTGGCAATCGATCCGATCCCGCTGCCGCCCACGAACCCCGCGATGGTTTGCGCGGGCACATAGGTCACCAACAGCCCTTCCAGCACATAGGCAAGTGCGAGCCATTTGAAGAGAAAGAGCACGTTGGAAGTCATCTCGGTGCGGAAGATCGTCCGGCGCGCGTCTTCGCGCCAGAACTGCCAGACCGGCTTTGCCCCGATCGTCGTGCGCGCCTTGCAGCAACAGCCGGAAGGGGCCGCCTCGGCACGCAGCGCATCCTTGAAGAAGCCCGCGCCTATCATGCCCTTGAGTGCAAAGCCGCCGAAAAGTCCGAGGCCTACGGCGGAAAGGGTCTTGGCAATCGCCATCGGCCAGCCGAGTGCTGCGGCGGTGATCAGGATGGAGCTGGGATCGATGAGCGGCGAGGAAAGCCAGAAGGCCATCACGGCGGGAAGCGGTGTGCCAAGCGCCAGAAGACCGGCAACAAACGGGATCACCTGACAGGAGCAGAAGGGCGCAAGCCCGCCGAAAAGCGCGGCCAGAACGATCATCCGCGTCTCGCGTCCCTTGAAGGCTTGCGAGATCATGGCCTCCGCGCCCGCTCCCTTCAAATAGGCCAGCAGCAGCACCGCAATGACGATGTAGGGCAGCGTACCGGCCAGCGCGCGCAGCGCGATTTCGCCGATCGGCAGGACCTGGCCCGGATCGAGCAGCGCGAGACCCGCCACCAGGTAGGTGATCAGCGCCCAGGGTGAGGTCAGCCAGGGCTTGGCTCGCTCAATCGGGGACAGGGCGCTTTGGGCGATATCGCTCATGTTGCGATCTCCCTGGAAATCTCCGGCACCATTGCCTCGTCCGCGCAGCACTGGGCCATGATGTATCCAGCCAGGGCTTCGAGCCTCTCAAAGGCCGCGCGGTTGATGACGCTGCGGCCCTCCTTTTCCTGCTCGATCAGGCCCGCGGAGGCGAGAAAGCGCAGGTGATGGGCAAGCGTCGAGGCCGCCATGCCGGTGCGCGCCTGGATATCGCCGACGCTCAGTCCGGAACGGCCCGCGCGCACGAGCGCCAGCACGACCGAAAGCCGGGCCTGCGATCCGATGGCCGCAAAACCTTGCGCGGCTTCTTCAATGGAAAGGGGGCTGCATGATATAACCATAAAACTAGTTATATAGAAATGAAGGGTCAGCGCAAGCGTCTGCGCGCTTGCCCCCCTATCGTGAGCCCGGTTCGCTGGGTTTCAAGGGGATTGGAAGCACATTGTCGTCGTCCAGCGTTTCGCGCGCGGCCTCGTCTGCACGCGTGCCGACCTCCGGCAATGCCGCATCCTCGCCCAGCTCCAGCGCCTCGATCCGCTCGCCGCGGCGCGTGATCTTGGAGGTGGAGGTGAGGATCTGCTCGATATCGCGCGCGGCCTGCCCGTGGTGTTGCTGCAGCTTGCTGACGCGATCGTCGAGCCGTGTCACGTCTTCCATCAGGTGACGGACTTCCGCTTGAATGAGATGGGCCTGCTCGCGCATGCGGGCATCGCGCAGGATCGACT